>CAYQZB010000057.1:0-5072 GCA_964421915.1 uncultured Lachnospiraceae bacterium | reverse complement strand
AAGATATGCCCTCCCCCTGCATAGCAGGGGGTTTATTTTTACTGTGACACAATTAAAAAATCCCTGCAAGCCTTGAATTTCCAAGACTTGCAGGGATTTACCTTTATGATCGCAGAAACCACCTTTTCCTCTCTGCAAATTTTAATTTTTCCTCTTCCTCCACCATTCTACCACATCCTTTCAACGGCTTCCACCCTCTTTTTCTCTCTCCTTTTCCCAACTGTCTTCATCCGAAAATAAACTAAGAAAACAACTCTGAAAACAACATAAATCCAATAAATTATGGCTTCCCTTCCCCACTTTCACCACCATTTCCGTTTCTTTAAGATCCCAGAAAGAAAACAGGAAGAAACACCCGAAAACACTATATTTCAGGGATTTCTAAATGGTTCGGGGCGGAAGCCAGAAAGGGGAATTCAGGGAAAAAATAAGGAAAGAGGAATCCGAAAATGGGCTGAAAATAGCGGTTTTAAGGGATGTTGAGAGGTGTGGGAAGAAGCCCCAGTAAGGTCCTTTAGTCACTCTTTTTTCATTTCCGATCAGGAAAAATTAGATTCTGCATTTAGGAAAAACTTATTCTGCATGAACAATTTCATCACTCAAATTCAATCGTCCCCGGCGGCTTACTGGTCAGATCATACATTACCCTGTTTACTCCCTTGACCTCATTGATGATTCTGCTCATCACCCTTTGCAGTACCTCATAGGGAATCTCCGCCGCTTCAGCCGTCATAAAGTCCACTGTATTGACCGCGCGAAGTGCCACAGCATAATCATAAGTCCGTTCATCCCCCATGACACCGACGGAACGCATATTGGTAAGTGCAGCAAAATACTGTCCCAGCGTCTTATTCAGACCGGCTTTGTCAATCTCCTCGCGATAGATGGCATCTGCATCCTGTACGATGCGCACCTTCTCCGCAGTGACTTCACCAACGATACGAACGCCCAGTCCGGGACCCGGGAAGGGCTGGCGGAATACCAGATATTCCGGAATGCCAAGTTCCAAACCGACCTTGCGGACTTCATCTTTAAAAAGATTACGAAGCGGCTCTATGATCTCCTTAAAATCAACACAATCCGGTAGTCCGCCCACATTGTGATGGGATTTGATCACAGCGGATTCTCCGCCAAGACCGCTTTCCACAACATCCGGATAAATCGTTCCCTGTATCAGGAAATCAACCGCACCGATCTCCTTTGCCGCCTCTTCAAATACGCGGATAAATTCTTCCCCTATGATCTTTCTTTTCTGTTCCGGCTCTGTCGCGCCTGCAAGCTTATCATAGAATCGCTGCTGCGCATTAACGCGGATAAAATTCAACTGATAGTTTCCCTTTGGTCCAAAGACCGCTTCCACTTCGTCACCCTCATTTTTACGCAGCAGGCCATGATCGACAAACACACAGGTCAATTGATCGCCCACCGCCTTGGATAGCAGCACTGCCGCCACAGAAGAATCCACACCGCCGGACAATGCGCACAGCACCTTCCCCTTACCAACTTTCTCGCGGATCTGTCCGATGGTCTCCTCTACAAAGGAATCCATACGCCAGTCACCGGAACAGCCGCAGATGTTATAGACAAAGTTATGCAGCATCTTCTTACCCTCCTGCGTATGCAGGACTTCCGGATGAAACTGAATAGCGTAGAGCTGATCTTTCATACACTGCGCCGCTGCCACCGGGCAGTCCGCAGTCGTTGCAATGATCTCAAATCCGGGCGCCGTTTTAGAAATATAATCATTATGGCTCATCCAGCAGATTGTATCGGGTGTAACGTCTTTAAATAACGGCGAACTTGTCTCAACATGCACCATGATCTTTCCATATTCACGCACCGGTGCCTTTTCCACCGTACCTCCAAGAACAAGCTGCATCAGCTGCGCCCCGTAGCACAGACCAAGCACCGGAATCCCCAGTTCAAAGAGTTCCTTACTATAGGTGGGCGCTCCCTCCTCATAACAGCTGTTCGGACCGCCGGTCAGGATGATCCCTTTGGGATGCATCTCCTTGATCTTCTCGATATCTGTCTTATAGGAATAGATTTCGCAATACACGTTACATTCCCTGACACGACGCGCCACAAGCTGGTTATACTGTCCGCCGAAATCAATAACAATGACTAGTTCCTTTTTCATAATCCACCTCATTTTTACATTGTTTCTTACTTAACCGCAACTCTTCTGTCAGTTTCTCTTCTTCTCAATAAACATTTCCCTCCACACTGCCGGATGGAACAAAATTAATAATGGAAACAGCTCCAATCGTCCGGCAAGCATGTCAAACATTAAAACCCATTTGGAAAATACCGAGAAAAATCCAAAGTTCTGCGTTGGTCCTACCATTTCCAGACCGGGACCGATATTGTTAATCGTGGCGATGACCGCCGTAAAATTCGTGATCAGATCCCTTCCTTCCAACGAAATCAAAAATACAGATATTGAGAATAAGATCATGAAGGTAATAAAATACACATTGATCGCCCTTACCACCTCATGCTCTACCGGCTTTCCTTCTATTCTGATCTTCTTGATGATCTTAGGATGAATATAGGAATTTAATTCCTTGGCGACTGTTTTAAACAGAACCACAAATCTCGATACCTTGATTCCGCCGCCGGTACTTCCTGCACAGGCACCGACAAACATAAGGATGACCAGCACCGTCTTACAGGTCTGCGACCACTGCTCAAAATCTGCTGTGGAGAATCCTGTCGTCGTAATGATAGAACCCACTTGAAATGCTGCATGCCTCAGTGAATCAGCCACATTGCCCGTCATTCTCAAAAGACTTGTAAAGATAATTCCGATGGACACAAAGATGATCAGAAAATAATATCTGACCTCTTCCATGCAGAACGCTTTTTTGATCTTGCCGAATACGATTAGATAAAATGCATTGAAATTAACTCCGAACAGAATCATAAATATCGTCACTACCCATTGAATATACGGGGAATAACTTGTCATACTGTCATTTTTGATTCCAAATCCCCCCGTTCCCGCAGTGCCGAATCCTGTGGCAATTGCGTCAAACAGAGGCATTTTCCCGATCAGAAGCAGGATGATCTCTAAGATCGTCATTCCGAAATAAATGAAATATAAGATCTGTGCAGTATAACGCATCTTCGGCACAAGTTTACCTACGGAAGGTCCCGGGCTCTCCGCCCGCATCAGGTTGATATTGGAGCCGCCGCTCATCGGTATGATCGCAAGCAGGAATACGAGAACGCCCATACCGCCGATCCAATGGGTAAAGCTGCGCCAGAACAGGGAAGTATGGGACAACGCCTCCACATCCCCCAGAATGGTTGCCCCCGTGGTCGTAAACCCGGAGATCGTCTCAAACAGCGCATCCGTAAAGCTTGGGATCTCTCCGGTCAACCAGAACGGCAGGCATCCGCAGAGACTCATCAGGATCCAGCTAAGCGCGGTTGTAACGCATCCTTCTTTCAAATAGAATACCGTATTATATGGCTTTTTCCATGTGGTAATGATTCCTACCAGCATGATGCCCCCCGCCACCATCAGGTAAGAAAGACCTTCCTTTTCCTGATAGATCAACGCTACCAGACATGGAAGAAGCATAAGCGCCGCTTCTATTTTCAGAACATATCCAAGTATATAACGAATTATCGACCCATTCATGAGAATGAAAATTCCTTCCTTAGATCTTATTTCAAGATATCCCTGATACCGTTAAAACCGGTATGTGTTGTCACGATCATCACCGTAT
This sequence comes from uncultured Lachnospiraceae bacterium, assembly GCA_964421915.1. Classification (GTDB taxonomy): domain Bacteria; phylum Bacillota; class Clostridia; order Lachnospirales; family Lachnospiraceae; genus NK4A136. The sequence continues at coordinate 1,335 of CAYQZB010000057.1, read as the reverse complement.
CGCCGACTTTAATGCAGTCGTTACCACCGGGAATAATGATCGTACCGTTACGATTGATAAATGAGATCAGCAGATTCTTTTTCAATGAAAGATCCATCAGCGGGATATCAGTCACCTCTGATTCCTTCTCTACCAGAAACTCAATGGCTTCCACGCGGTGGTCAAACATATGATATAACGTCTCTATATTATTACTGTTTTTGGAATCCTTTTTTGCACGGACATAGGCGATGATTGCCTCCGAAGTGATATATCTTGGATAAATGACGCTGCCCAGGTCAAGCTGTCCGATCACATCCCTGAACTGGATCCGGTTCAGCTTTGTAATGACCTTTGCATCAGACACCTGCCTTGCATACAGGGTCAGCATGATATTTTCCTCGTCGATACCGGTCAGCGGGACAAAGGACTGGGTTTCTTCAATCCCTTCTTCTTTTAACAGTTCTTCATCCGTCCCGTCTCCATTGATAATAATTGCCTTAGGCAAAAGGGCGCTGAGCTCCTCGCAGCGTTCCCGGTCGCTTTCTATGATTTTCACGGAAATACCCATATGTAACAGCTGCACTGCCAGATAATACGCCGCCTTGCCGCCGCCGATGATCATCGTATCCCTCACCCGTTTTGTCCGGAATCCGATATCCTCCAAAAACGATTTTACAAGCTTTCTGGATGACACCACGGAAATAACGTCATCTTTATGCAGTTTTGTATTACCGGAAGGGATATAAACTTCCCCGTCACGCTCCACTGCACAGATCAGCACCTTTGTGGAAATGCTTCTGCTTAGAGACATGATCTCTACGCCATCCAGCACATTTCCTTCCGGGATCTTAAATTTGATCAGCTCCGCCTGTCCATGTGCAAAGGAATTGACCTCCAGCGTTGTGGGAAGATATAGGATACGCGCCATTTCCTTGGCGGCCTCCAGTTCCGGATTGATGATCATGGCAAGCCCCAGCTTCTCCCGCAGATAATTCACTTCCTTACTGTAATCCGGTGTCCGCACTCTCGCAATCGCCGCGCAGTTACCGACCCGCTTCGCCACTGTACAGCACAGCAGATTCAGCTCATCCGAATCCGTCACGGCAATGATCAGATCCGTCTCCTCAATGCCCGCCTCCATCTGCGTGCTATAGCTTGCGCCATTACCCACGATCCCCATGATATCATAAAGATTGGTCAGCTCCTGAACCTTCTGCGCGTTTTTATCTATGATTGTAATGTCATGTCCTTCCTTACTAAGCTGCTCGATCAGCGTCGAACCGACTTTCCCGCATCCCACAATGATGATGCCCAGTCCCTGTACATCCTTTGCCATTGCCCTTCTACCTTTCC
>CAYQZB010000056.1:0-6500 GCA_964421915.1 uncultured Lachnospiraceae bacterium | reverse complement strand
TTAGATTGAAAAATAAGCTCGATAGCTTATTTTTCAATCAGCAATTTGAGTCAGAGCCTCAAATTGCTTTGATCGCAGATGAGAAACCGCATGCGCGGATTTCTCATCGCGTGTCATCGCAGCAAGCTGCTCTGACATGGAGGATTAGTGCAATGAATATTGTAATTTTGGAAAGGAACAGCGTAGGCACGGATATCGATATCAGCTGTTATGAAAAGCTGGGTCATGTAACTGCTTACGGCAATTCACTAAAAGAGGATGTTGCAGGCAGGATCGGGGATGCGGATATTCTGGTTGCCAATAAAGTACCGTTAAATGAAGAGACCTTAAAGGATGCGCCGAAGGTAAAGCTGATCTGTGAGCTTGCAACCGGCTATGATAATATTGATCTGGACTATTGTAAGGGACGCGGGATCCGTGTTGTAAACTCCAGAGATTACTGCACCCCTGCAGTGGTGCAGCATACCTTTGCACTGGCGTTGTTTGTATTGGAGCATCTGCATTACTATGATGAGTATGTGAAACATGGCGATTACGCGAAGCAGGACCGGTTTTCCCACTTTGATCTGCCGTATGCGGAGATACGGGGAAAGACCTGGGGGATCGTCGGCATGGGAAATATCGGCAGGGGCGTTGCAAAGGTGGCTGAGGCTTTCGGATGCCGGGTGATTTATTACTCCACCACAGGGAAGAATGTGGTGGAAGGCTATGAAGCGGTGGATAAGGATACGCTATTAAAGGAATCGGATTTATTATCCCTGCATTGTCCGCTGAATGAGAATACGAAATATTTCATCGACGCCCGAGCGCTGCATAAAATGAAAAAAAGCGCGGTATTGATCAATGTGGCAAGAGGGGCGGTAGTCAATAATGAAGATTTATATACCGCTTTAATGGAGGAGACAATCGCCGGAGCCGGTCTGGATGTATTAGAGCAGGAGCCGATCACGCCGGAGAATCCTTTGAGCAGGCTGATGGATTCCAACCGTCTGATCATTACGCCGCATATGGCTTGGGCGAGTAATGAAGCAAGACAGAGAGTGGTTGAGGAAGTCTATAAAAATATAGAAGCATTTTTACAGGGCATGGAGAGGAATATCATAGTATAAAGTCTCCGGACGTGTTTCAAAAATCAAAAGTTTTTCAATATAAAAGGGTGTGGTAATCATATGGAGAGAGATAAGAGGAAAGCAAAATATTACGCGGTCATCAGGCTATGCACCATTCTGGCGGCGTTGGCGCTGCAGATTGTATTGGTCGCAGGATTGGTTCTATATCTGCAGCAGTATGCGGTGGGGATTTATCTGGCATTGGAACTTTTTTCTGCCGTTGTAATCTTTCAATTGGTAAATGAGGATAATTATAACCGGCAGTTCTGGATCATGATCATTCTGGCGCTTCCGGGATTTGGATTTATCCTTTATTATCTGTGGGGCAGTCAGGCAAAGGATAAGAAGCTCCATAAACGGCTGCAGGATATTGAATTGGATATGAAGGCGCATCTGATACAAAGCCCGGAAGTTGCAGAGGATTTTGAATCGGTGCATATTAACAAGGTGCAGATCTCGCGTTATCTGCAAAAAGACGGCTTCCCGGTATATAAGGATACGGATGTGGTTTATTATCCGTTGGGCGACGATATGGAAACAGACTTTATGAAAGACCTTGCTGCTGCAAAAGAAAGTATTTTCATGGAGTATTTTATTGTATATAATGGGGAATGGTGGAAGCGTATCCGTGAGATTCTGGTAAAGAAGGCGGCGGAGGGTGTAGATGTCAGATTGCTTATTGATGATTTCGGATGCCTCTATATGGGGGTTCGCAAGCTGAAAAAGGAGCTGAAAAAGGATGGTATCAAGTTATATTCCTTTGCGCCTCTGGAGCAGCGAGTGGAATCCCTGTCATTTAATTACCGCAACCATCAGAAAATTACGGTCATAGACAGTACGATTGCCTATACGGGCGGCGTCAATCTGGCAGATGAGTACATCAATCAGCTGGATCGTTTCGGACATTGGAAAGACAGCGCTATCCGTATGGAAGGGGCGGCGGTATATAGTCTGACAATGACCTTTTTGACAATGTGGCAGCATTCCGGTAAAATGCAGGAAAATATTGAACAGTATATGCCAAGATGGGAAACCAAAGGAACGGGATTTGTGCAGCCGTTTTCCGGCGGACCGCACCGCAATTCCAATAATCCGATCTGCGGGGTTTACAGCAGGCTGATCAATAAGGCGAGGGATTATGTTTATATTACAACGCCTTATCTGGTGCTGGATTACCATCTGCGGGATCAGCTGATACAGGCCGTGGAAAGCGGCGTGGATGTGCGGATCATAACGCCCCATAGATATGACAAATGGTATGTATATATGGTTACGGTGTCGAATTACGGCAGGCTTTTGGAAAAGGGTGTCAGGATCTATGAATATACGCCGGGATTTATCCATGCGAAAAATGTTGTTGTGGATGACGAATGCGGCATCTGCGGAACGGTCAATCTGGATTACCGCAGCCTGTATCTCCACCATGAAAACGCTGTTTTTTTGGCGGATGATAAGGCAGTCCTGGAGATCAAGAAGGATTTCTTAAAGACGCTGGAGCAGTGTGAGGAGATCAGTTATGAAGGGTGGAGGAAGCGCCCGATCCGTCAGCGGTTTGTACAGAGCGTATTAAAAGTACTTTCGCCATTATTGTAGAAATCAGTTTGAAATTGTATTTGTCAATACTGCACAATAACATTTACGTTATTGAGAGTTTTGCAATCACCTATTAAATATTATTAAAACTTGAGGAGGAGTATGATATGATTTCACAGGAGTTTAAGGAGATGCTCAGCGCGCCGTCCGTGATCAGGGCATTATCCGTTTATGCAACGGAGCGGGGAAAAGAGATTGGTTATGAGAATGTATTTGATTACAGTCTGGGTAACCCGTCTGTGCCGGTGCCGAAGGAATTGACAGAGGCAATGATCGAACTGCTTCAGACGAAGGATTCCGCATATCTTCACGGATACAGCCCGAATCCGGGCAACCCCGAAGCCAGGGAAGCGACCGCAAAGTCATTAAATAAAAGATTTGGTATGGACTATAAAACCGACCATATCTTTATGACGTCGGGAGCTGCCGGTGCGGTAGCCCATGCAGTGCGCTGTGTGACAAAGCCGGGCGATGAGGTATTGACATTTGCGCCGTATTTTCCGGAGTACAATCCATATATCAATAAGACGGGGGCTGTAATTAAGGTAGTGCCTGCCAATACAAAGGATTTCCAGATCAATTTTGAAGCATTTGAGGAAATGCTGAATGAAAAGGTTATGGCGGTTCTGATCAATACGCCGAACAATCCGTCAGGCATCGTATATTCTTCCGATACGATCCGAAAGCTTGCAGATATGCTTAGGGCAAAGGAAAAGGAATATGGTCATGAGATCTTTATTATCTCCGATGAGCCGTACAGGGAAATTGTGTTTAAGGATGTTGACGCGCCGTATATTTCACAATTTTATGACAATACTCTATCCTGTTATTCCTATTCCAAATCCATGTCCATCCCCGGTGAGAGGCTTGGATACATTGCCGTTAATCCGAAATGTAAGGATGCGGAGCTGATCGTGCCGATGTGCTGCCAGATTTCCAGAGGAACGGGGCATAACTGTCCGGCATCCCTGATCCAGCTTGCCGTGGCAAGAGTGATTGATAAGACAAGCGATCTGTCTGTTTATGAGACAAATATGAATATCCTTTATCAGGAACTGACTGATCTGGGATTTGAATGTGTGAAGCCGGGCGGGACATTTTACATTTTCCCGAAGGCATTGGAAGAAGATGCAATTGCATTTGCGGAAAAGGCAAAGAAGTACGACCTGATCCTGGTGCCCAGCGATTCCTTTGGAGTAAAAGGATATTTCAGGATGGCTTATTGCGTGGATACAGAGAAAGTATACCGCTCGCTGGAGGCTTTGAGAAAATTTGTGAAAAATGAGTATTGATGTGAGAAAGGGAGGATGAAGATCATGATAAAGGCCGGTCTTGTTTTGGAAGGCGGAGGGATGCGTGGACTCTATACTGCCGGTATTTTGGATTTCTTTCTGGAAAAGGGATTGCAGTTTTCTTCCTGTTATGGAGTGTCTGCGGGGGCATGCCATCTCGCAAGCTATATGTCGGGGCAGAATGGACGAGCATTCAAGGTGTCTGTTGATTATCTGGATGATAGGGATTACTGCAGTCCGTACAGCCTGTTTAAAACAGGGGATCTGTTCGGGGCGGATATGTGTTATAACCGCATCCCTAATGAGCTGAATCCCTATGATTATGAAGCATTTAAAAATTATCCCGGTAAAGGTTATGCCGTTGTGACCAACATAGAAACGGGCAGACCGGAATATATTGAACTAAAGGATATGTATCAGGATATCACCGCAATCCGGGCATCCGCTTCCCTTCCGCTGGTTTCACGCAATGTGGAGATCGGGGGTAAGAAGTATCTTGACGGTGGGATTTCGGATTCCATCCCTATCCGCCGATCGATCAGGGATGGAAATCAAAAGAACGTGATCATATTGACGCAGCCTTACGGCTATCGGAAGAAACCGTCTTCCCAGATGTCGCTGATCCGTGCGAAATATAAAAAGTATCCCAAGCTGGTGGAGGATATGGAAAAGAGGTATATCCGTTATAATAAGACTCTGAAGTTGATTGAAAAAGAGGAAATGGAAGGCAGGGCGTTTGTTTTCCGGCCGGAGGCGCTGGTCAAGGTCAACCGGATCGAGAAGGATGTCAAAAAGTTAAAGGTGCTGTATCTGCAGGGATACCATGATGCGGCGATCAATTATGAGCTTATGAAAAAGTTTTTAGGGATCAAAAGAAAATACTAATTTGTAATGTATATGAAAATCTAATAAAAAGAAACAGGTAGATTTGTTATGGAAATCATCGAGATCTTTAAAGCAATACTATTCGGAATTCTGGAAGGGATCACGGAATGGCTTCCGGTCAGCAGCACGGGGCATCTGATCTTATTAAATGAATGGGTGCAGTTTAACATCTGTGAATCGGAGGAAAAGCTGGCTGCTTTTATGGAAGTATTTGATGTGGTGATACAGCTGGGGGCGATCCTTGCAGTGGTGATCATCTTCTTTAAGGATATCTGGCCGTTTGGATGGAAAAAGGCGGACGCTTCTGCGGAGGATATTGCAAAAGAAAAAACAGGGTGGAGCTTCGGTAGGATCTTGGTATGGAAAGATATTATTTTCCTGTGGATCAAGATCTTCGTAGCGTGTGTTCCGGCGATGATCTACGGATTTCTGCTGGACAGCTGGATGGAAGAGAAAATGGCGCCTTATAAGGCTGTCATTGTGGCTGTGATGCTGATCTTAGTTGGGATCGTGTTTATTGTGGCGGAGAATCACTATAAAGGCAGACAGGCAAAGATCACCACAGCAGAAGCGCTGGATTACCGGCTTGCTTTCTGGATTGGTGTATTTCAGCTGGTTGCAGCGGTTCTGCCCGGCACCAGCCGCTCCGGAGCAACGATCATCGGCGGGCTTTTGCTGGGCTTATCCAGAAGCGTGGCGGCGGAATTTACCTTTTATCTGGCTGTTCCCACGATGTTTGGAGCAAGTCTGTTGAAGGTTGTGAAGTTTTTATTTGAGGGACTTAAGTTTACCGCGGCTGAGATGACGATCCTTTTGATCAGTTCCGTGGCGGCATTTGCGGTATCGATCGTCGTAATAAAGTTTTTTATGACGTATATTAAAAAACATGATTTTAAGGTATTCGGCTGGTATCGGATTGTGCTGGGCGCAGTGGTGCTTGTTTATTTTATATCTCAAAATATTTGACTTTTTATGGGTTTTAGGGTATTATTATAGGATAATGGGTTAATTTTACAACTGTATAAATGATATGAATTGCTGTTATGGATGAAAGGAGTTCCGCAAATGGCAGAAGATAAGAGTAAGACGGTAATTGTAAAAGCGCGGGCAAAAGCATTTCTTACTTCCAAACCGGAGGAGGAAGAGCCATTGGCTGTAACAGGGACTGCACAAAAAAAGTCAGTAACCAGACAGCAGAAATCTATGCCTAGCGCGGCAGAAATTGCTGCGTCAATCCGTAAAGGAGAGGCATCAAAAAATAATGAGGGCATATCCAAGGAAACTGCAGCAGATACAAAGAAATCTGCGGCAGCTGTTGTGAAGCCGGAACCAATGTTCAATGGAAAAGAATCATTTTATAGAAAGAATAAATTGTTGGAGGGCGGCAGATTGAAAAAGATACCTGCATGTAAGATGGCGGAACCAATGAAGAGACCGGCGGACGATACGCTGATCATCGCCGGGAAGGTGACCGCTGCAAGTAAGAGGATTCAGACACCGGCAGCAGCAGAAAAGACTGCGGCAGTGAAGAAGGAAGAAGTGAGAGTAGTAGAGCCTGCAGCAGCAAAAGCAGAGCCGAAGAAGGCAGAGACAAAGCCTGCAGCAAAGAAAGCAGAGCCGA
>CAYQZB010000055.1:0-7720 GCA_964421915.1 uncultured Lachnospiraceae bacterium | reverse complement strand
TGTAATTTTATCTTACATCAGTTTGGAGGTTTACACAAACTTTGGGATGGTCCCATGGTTACATACTCTGATCTTTTCAGTTTTGTAATTATGCTTTGCGCTGTAGTTACACTTGTTATCTACATTAAACGCAAAAAGTAACGCCCTCGTCCTAGCAAGATAAGGCGCTACTTTTGTAGTACTCATTCATGCCGGCGGCTAGGTGTACTCTAGCCATTGGCTCTCTTGTTAAGCATATTATAACTAATATCTCTAAATTTGTAAAGTATCCCTTTGTGATGTCGCAACAGACAAAACCAATAAAAAATGGAGATAGGGGGACTCGAACCCCTGACCTATGCGTTGCGAACGCATCGCTCTCCCAACTGAGCTATATCCCCAAGTTCTATCAACATAATATCGCACATACATGATAAAATCAAGAACTAGTTTAAAAATCTAATAAGGGGTTGACTGCCTGCAGGTAAAATAAATGATCTGATACCTTTCAGACGCCTTTTTCAGGAACTCCATTCCACCCCGCAGATTCTGTTCATCATAATTGACAAAGGGATCGTCCATCAGGATAAACGGCGCATCGTTCTGATACATGGCATCGATCAGCGCCATCCGCATACAGAGCCCAGCAATATCCCGATATCCGGCGCTCAACAACTCCGGCAGCCTTGGAAGTCCCTGTTCCTCTATCGACAAATGGGCATTCGCATCCAAACGGTATCTTCCGGCTTCCTCCCCGGTCAATATCCCGTAATACTTTCTAAAACCGTTGGACAATGGTGCCATATACTTTTCGGTCAATCTCTCTTTTGCAATCTTTAAATATTCCTGTGTCTTGACCAGATGATGATACTTCTTTAAGTCCGTGTCATAAATCTCCTTCAGCTCTTCTAACAGCAATTCCTGTTCATTGATCTGCTCTATCTTTTCTTCATTCTCCTCCAGTTGTATATGATAGGCATGGATATTGCTCTGCACACGCTCCAGCTGACTGGAGATTTCATTCTGTCTCTCATATAACTGTTCCGCAGTCTCCGGAACATCCTCCGCCGGTTCACTCAATAATGCCATGCTGCCCTCTTTATCTTTATATTCTTCCAGCGCCCGCTCCGCCGACTGCAATTGCTGCCGCTTATCGAGACATATTCTCAGGTGCTTCTGCAATTCCAAAAGCTGCTCATACAGATCGTCTTCCGGCTCCAAAGACATCTGTTCCATAAAGCTATGTAATTCCTCTCTCTGCTGCTCATATACCCTGACGCGACGGGTGTAATGATCCCTCTTTTCTTTCAGCTTCTGATATTTCTCCACATCGCCGATCAGTCTTTGCAGCAGTTCCCCATATTCGCCTGCCGCAATCACTTCCGGAGCGTCATACCTCCCCAAAAACTCCTCGATCTGCCGCTGCAGTTCATCATTGTTACATTCCTTCTCCTGCTGCCTGTAGCGTTCTTCCCTTGCCAGAATACTTTGATATTCGCGGACAGCATTTTTCAGCTGATGCAGTTCATCTGAAATCCTGTACTCCTCCCACTCTATCTTATAAACCTCCAGATAACGCCTTATCTCCACCTCTGTCTTATGGATAAAATCATCATCTTCCCGGATCTCCTGTTCCAGACTAAGGACTGCCTCATCTTCAGCGCTCTCCCGTTCCAAATCGTAAACTGCCCCATCTTCCCGAATCTCATATTCCGCACAAAGGACTGCTTCATCTTCCCAGCCCAACACATCCTCATCCATGTCATCAAAGCCATCTTTGCTTTCTGTGGGCGACGATGCTCCCGTCTTATACGACACTGTTCTTACGTTCTTCCGTCCCTGTCCGCGCAAACCAAAAACAACTGCCAGCCCCGCGATCATAACGCCAAGAACCATTCCTGTGATACCAATCACCTTATTATAGGTAATGAATAAAAGAAGCCCTGCAAGCGCCACGAACAACCCCATTACAAGCAGTATCATTCCACCGACGCTGCCGGATTTCCTTGCAGCGGCTTCCGCCTCAGCTCTTGCCGCTTCTGCCTCGGCTCTGGCTGCCGCATCTCTTAAAGCCGTCTCTTTAGCTTGCTGCGCCATCATTTTCGCCATATTCAAAGACGCTTTCTTAGTGGCAAGCGCCTCTTTTTTCTGATTTCTCTTCTCCCAGCTGCGGATCAGTCTTTCCAGTTCATCCTCTTTCGGCGACGCGTCCGAAAAACGGCTGCGGTATGCTGCCAGCTTCCGGCGATCCTCATCCGGCAGCCGGAGTTCGTTCAATTTCCCCTGATGATCACGCCACTTTTGTATCGCGCCCCTGATCTGGGCGATCTCCCCCCTCTCAGGCGGGCAGCAATCCGACGGACTGCTGCCGGATACATCATCATCAGGTAGAGAACTCCCGCTCTGACGGATACGGAATTTATCTTCATAGCCTTTCAGACTTTGTTCTTCCTCTGCTGAAAGGGCATAAATCTCCATAGCGGAATGATTTTCTTCCATCTCCGCTGCCGTTTTAATCCTCCGTTCCAGTTCATTTTCCTCCGGAAGTTCCTTTGGAAGCTGCTTCCGCTGACTTTCATATTCACCCTGCTTCTGGTCGCGCTCTCCGAGCAATGCCTGATAACGCTTCCGTTTCTCCTGAAGAACCAGCTGCTTCTGCTTTGCATTGATCTGATCACGCTCAACACCCAAACGCTCTTTCAGCTCTGTTTCCTCTTGGCGTTTCTTTCTGATATCTGCAATCGTCTGCTCTATCTTCCCTTTTTTGGTGATCTGAAAACTATACTCCTCAATCTCTTTCTTCTGCTTATACAAAGAACCTGTAGCACGCCTTGGCGACATCTGATTCAGCAGATCGGTGAGCTTCTTATCCACCGCCTCAAACTGACTGATATCCCCGGTCTCCTCCATCAGATCCCCCAGCTTGGCGCTCATACTTCCGGTTGCCTCCACAAATCGGACATCTGATCTCATCTGACCGATGCACGCGCTTTTTAAAAAGGAATCCTGATCGATCTGGAACAATTCTTCCCCAAGTCTTTCCGAAAAATCATCCGTTTCCAGATTCGTCACATCATCTACCAGCCGAAACTGATCATCCTTCTCCTTATCCCCGAATACCCTGTAACACCGGTATGTTTTACCCCCTGCTTCAAATGTCAGATTGCCGCCATAAGCGCCTCCCTGCCACGGCTTATACCGTTTACGCTCATTTTCCAGCTCGCTTCTCTTCGACTCATTCACAAAGCCATACAGCATGACCCTTAAAAACGCCATCAGGGTACTTTTTCCCCAGCCGTTCCTTTGGCGGATCACGTTACATCCTTTTTCAAAATGATAGTCACAATCACTGAGTTTTCCGAAATTTTCTATATGACAGCTGATTATTTCCATATAAGCAATCATTTCCCTTCCTAGAGTATTGAAATATCTTCTCCCGAAACAGCCAGTATCCCATAACGGATCACCGCCGCCTTATCTTCCTCCGACATTCCCTCCGCTTCTCTCACGGTTCTGATAAATTCACCCTTGAGAGACTCGTCCAACTCATATGCATGATAGTCAATCTTCCACTTTGTCTGATCTTTGATCTTAAAAAAGTAGAAGGAATCCTGATACTGCTTAGTCAACAGAACGATGTCCATCTCATCATTTACCCCGATCTCCCCCGTCAGAACCACCTTGACCATACTCTTTGACGCAATTTCCTGCTGCTCCAGAGCATTATCAATCCTTTCCTTCATATCAGAAGTCGTATGACAGCCGGAAACATCTGCCTGAATCTCATATAACTGCCGGCAGGCAAACGGCACGAACGTCCGGCGGCAGATTCCTTCCTCCTCATCAATCTCTAATAATACAAAACCACGCTCTCCACATTCATCAAAGCCTCGCCCTTCCAGACAGCCACAGTAACAATAAGTCCCTCTGGCGTCCAGCTTATCTTCTTTATATCTATGGATATGTCCCAATGCCAGATAATCGATCCCCTTATTTCTCAGCTCCCGCAATGCAATGATCTCTGTCTTGTCTTTTCCGGACTGTTCGCTTTCCTGCCCATGCATCACCACAATATTAAAACAGCCTGCATCCAGTACCAGTGAATGATACACGGAGGAACTGTTATCCTGATCAAGCTCCACACCTGTGATGGCAACCTTCCTCACAGCATTTTGACTTACGCCCCTCACGCTGCCCTCCATGTTGCAGCTCTGCTGCGGCTCAGATCCGGATGCCTTATCTTTCATCGTGGTCCCACCTTCGCCGGCAATATAGGTGGTCCACTCCTTCCCGAACAATTTAAGATTCTCCGGGATCTCCTCCATATCGGACAAAAAGCTGTTGGAATCATGATTGCCCTGCAGATAATAAAACTCTATCCACGGATGAAGCTTAATCTGATCATATACGGCATTGCGCGTCGTCTTATTGATCTGATTATGATCAAACAGATCCCCTGCGATGATGACCGCCTGTACTTCCTCTCTGACCGCATAGTCTACCATGCGTATAAAAGTATGCAGCAGCTCTGCCTTTCTCTCTTTTGCCTTTTCCTTGGTGAGATTGGCTGCCATTTTGGAATTTAAATGGATATCTGCGCAATGGATGATCTTCATAATGCACCCTTTCCTTTCTTTAAACCGAAATATATAATTATGAAACTTCTGATTTTCTAAGATTCATTATGCAATACAGACCATATCATACGCAGGACTCTTGTGTAATCGCCAGCATTACCGCTGCGTAGTGCGTACAGCGAAAGCGTACCCGGCGATGATATTGTATTGCGCAACGGACGATTGCATAAATAGATTATCACAAACAGAGTACTATAAACAGTACTTCTATTCCGTTTCATAGAGTTAAAAAAGAAGCAGTATCCCCGCTTCTTTTTATCAATCGCTATTATACCTTAACCTCAACCGTCGCTCCAAAGGGAAACAACGCCAGTTTCACGAATTTAAAACACTGCAGCCCAAATGGAATCCCTATGATCGTACAGCAGAACAGAATACCGTTTACCAGCGCCGCAAGCGCCAGCGGAATCCCGCTGAGGAGTACCCAGAAAATATTAGCGATAACGGACAGCGCGCCGCCGCCATACCGGACCTCTTTGCCAAAAGGAAAAAAGGTAAGTGTGGCAAGCTTAAAACACTGCTTACCAATCGGAATACCGATGATGGTAATGCACCAAAATACGCCTGCCAATAACCACGATAGTCCCTGCCAGAAACCGCCAAACAGAAACCATAAAAGATTACCCAAACAACTCATACGAATCCTCCATACCCTATGATTCTTTGATTGTAATAAATTTACTTCTCTGCAATGTTCCCATATATGTAACCACACGGTCCAGCATCCTGTCTTTCTCCTCAGGAAATTCTGCCTCCATGATCCTGACGATATCGTATATGGTATTCTGCCCGTCAATATTTTTCCATACCACCGTGCCGTATTTCTCCAGTGCAATATGGCTTATCCTGGGTTTCTTCCAGAACTTCTGCGCAATCCTATGGTAAAATCCCTTATTTTCCATATCAATCTCTACCATGCCATCTTCTCGTATGCGCCATGGCATCTGTTCGGAATGTTCCGGGATGCTGTCCATATAATTCCGGGAGACTTTTTTAGGAGCGGTCTTTTTTTGCACGGGCATGATATTCCTCCAAGAGTTCCGATCTATTTATCCTTCTTCTTTTTTGTAATAATGAACATCATAACAGCGATCAACAGCGCAAAGAATACGCAGCCGCCCACATTTCCAAGGCTGAATCCAAGGTTCAGCTCCAGATTAAATACCACAAAGACAGCCAGCAAAATTCCAACCAGACCTTCGCCGGCGATCATACCGGAAGAAAACAAAACGCCGTTGCTGATAATATCCTCCTGCCGCTTCTTATCTTTAAATTTCCATTTCTCCAGCAACAGGCGGATCAATCCTCCGATCATGATAGGAACGGATAGATGGATCGGCAGATACAGACCAATGGCGAAAGGCAGAACTGGGATGCCGATGATCTCTATAAAAATCGCTATAAAGACGCCGATCATAACAAGTCCCCATGGGAGACTTTCTCCCATAACGCCCTCTACCACCATCTTCATCAAAGTTGCCTGTGTAGCGGGAAGTTCCGTAGAACCATAACCCCATGCCGCATTCAGCAGATAGAGCACGCCGCCAATCGTCAGACCCGAACATACAACGCCGATCAATTCTCCGATCTGCTGCTTTGACGGCGTCGCGCCGACAATATATCCGGTCTTAAGATCCTGAGAAGTATCACCTGCCATTGCAGCAACGATACAAATCACCGTACCGATACTGATTGCAACAGTCATACCGGTCATTCCTGTGTTACCGGACGCTTTCAAAAGCGTAGCTGCAATCAACAGTGTGGCAATCGCCATACCGGAAACCGGATTATTGGAGGATCCTACCAACCCGACCATACGCGCGGACACCGTTGCAAAAAAGAAGCCAAAGACAACGATAATGACTGCAGCCAAGGGGGTAATAGGAATCGCCGGTATCAGGCAAAGTAGAACCGCGATAATGACCACTCCTGTCATGGCATAAGGAAGCGGAAGGTCACGGCTTGTACGATCCGAGCCCCCTTTATGTCCAAAGCCCTTGATTGCTTTTGCAAAAGTCTTAATAATCAACGGAAGTGATTTGATCAGGCTTAAGATGCCGCCTGCCGCAACCGCACCGGCACCTATATAACGCAAAAACTTCGACCATAAATCTCCCGCACTCATAGCATTAAATGCTACTTCTGAAGGAAACATAATATTATCGCCACCCACCAGGACAAGCGCCGGCATGATCACAAACCATCCCAGAACAGCACCGCCTAATAGGTAAGAGGAAACACGCGCCCCACAGATATAACCGACGCCCAGCAGCGCAGGAAGTACATCCGCACCGATGCCGGAACCCGGATATGCAGGAATCGCCCAATCTACTTCACTGGGGAAAAGACCAAGTCCGTCTGCCACAAATTTATAAACCGCTGCAATCCCAAGACCGGAAAATACCTGTTTGGATTTTGCACCGCCTTCCTCACCTGCAAGAAGGACTTCCGCACAGGCTGTTCCTTCCGGGAACGGCAGAATACCATGTTCTTCCACGATCAGCGCAGAGCGAAGCGGGATCATAAAAAATACGCCAAGAAGACCGCCGCAGATGGCAATAACCGAAATCACAAGGAATGACGGATTTGCCACAGAGCTGTCTTCAGCCGCCCACATAAACAGCGCCGGAAGCGTAAAGATCGCACCTGCTGCCAGTGATTCGCCAGCGGAGCCGATGGTCTGGACCATGTTATTCTCCAGAATAGAATCCCTCCTCATGACCACGCGGATGATTCCCATGGAAAGTACCGCCGCCGGAATCGACGCTGACACCGTCATTCCCACACGCAGCCCCAGATAAGCATTGGCAGCGCCAAAGACGACGGCAAGAAGAATACCCAAAACAACTGATGTTACCGTAAATTCCGGAAGGATCTTATCCGCCGGGACAAACGGCTTGAAGGATCCACTATCCTGTTTGATTTCTTTGTTCTCATCCATTCACTTAACCTCATTTCTGCGCTGCCCTTTGGTGCTTTACGCCTTATTAATTTTTTAGGGAAGCACTGATTAATCAGCGTTTCCCTAATTATACCAAAATCATACCTAAAATACAAATTCTTTAGGTTAGAATCGCTGATGATGTAAACGAAAAAGCAGTCTG
>CAYQZB010000054.1:0-9067 GCA_964421915.1 uncultured Lachnospiraceae bacterium | reverse complement strand
ATTCACATATCTTATATCAGATTTTGAGTTTACACAAAACTTGAAACGGTCTCAAGATGTTAGATTTCCAGAGTGTTAACGATGTATGACATAACGATAATGTAGCATATCTACACCTCGGAAGTGCTTTGTCCAGGTATCTGCCATTGTCATACCATTTCTGATAGCTACATTTTGAGAAGCAGTATTCGTGTTTCTGATAATGGAACAAACTTCATCTGCTCCTAATATCTCAAAGGCATACTTTTTACAAGCCTTTGCAGCTTCTGTTGCATAGCCTTTATGCCAATAGTTTCTATTGAAAAGGTATCCTATTTCAAGATCCTCCTCGTCTTTCCATGGCTGCATAGTAAGTCCGCATTGACCGATCATCGCATCAGTTTCTTTTAAAATTACTGCCCATAAGCCAAAATTCCATTTTTGATATCGGGAAATCTGTCTGTCAAGCCATTCGTGAACTTCATTATCGTTGAATGCACCTTCATACGCATACATGGTATTTTCATCCTGCAAGATTTTACACAAAGAATGGAAATCCCCCTGATTCATCTCTCGCAGATATAAACGCTCTGTTTCAAGTATCATATTTTCCCCTCCACAATTTCCATATTATCAAGTGCATATTGCAGTGCCATCCCAATTAATTCATTTCTGGAATGATTGGTTTTAGCGGAAAGTTCATTATATTGTTCCTGCAATTTTTTATCGATACGAATTGTCATGGTGACCGTTTTATCTTCTTTTGGTGTAACAACAAATTTATTCATAGGGTTTCCTCCATAAACTTCTCTTCTTAATTATAATTTGAAATCTCACCGCAAACTATGACACAAATTGCATTGAAAAAACAATTTACATACGAGTTGAAAAATGATATAATTATAAAAAAGTTAGGAAGAAAACTGATTCAATCTGTGCCTGCTTAAAAAGAAAGTATGTTTATTTCAAATAGCAGTCCGGAAAGATTCTAAATTATTATGCTCCGCCAACGAGGTTTACATAACTCTAAGCTTGAAAATCTATGTTTCAAAAATGATTTCATTTATGATGTTTTTGAAACATAGATTTTCAGGCAAAGAGTTATGTAAGCCGGACAACCGGATTGCCGGACATATAGAGATTATATTAAATGGCAATATATGTTAATTTTTATCCAAAAATATAGTATTTTAATGCAATCTTAAGAATTAATTTGCAAAATAAGGTTGCTATTTTTTGATATTTGTTTAAAATAGGATTTAGGTTTACATAGTAATATAAATTGTCGACTGATGATTCTCGGAAGATTTTAAGGATAAACAGTCCCACACCGGCTAAAAAGAGGGATAAGCCTGTTGTTGGGAGAATAAGATATACAGATACAGATTTTACGGATTTTTTTGCAACGCAATTTTTTGATGGCTAAATGCATTAACGAATAAGGAAAGTCATAGAAGCTACAAGAAACCAAAAGAAACTAAAAGGAAAGGCGTGGTATGACATATGGCGGAACCGGTGATCAGGGTAAAAGACTTGTATAAGATCTACCGGATCGGCGAAAACAGGGTGCGGGCGTTAAACGGTGTGGATTTCAACATAGAAAAGGGAGAGTTCTGCTGTATTGTCGGAACCTCCGGCTCCGGTAAATCAACATTGTTAAATATGCTGGCTGGTTTGGAGAAGCCGACCAAAGGGGAGATTGTTATTGCAGGGGAACATATAGAGAAGAAAAGCGAGAGCCAGCTTGTGGTATTCAGACAGGCGCATGTAGGATTTATCTTTCAGTCCTATAACCTGCTGCCCAATATGACGGCATTGGAGAATGTGGCGCTGCCATTGACATTTCAGGGAGTAGATAAAAAAACCAGACTGAAGCGCGCAGCGGCGATGTTAAAGATGGTAGGTCTTGCGAAATATATCAAGCACAAGCCCGGGCAGATGTCCGGCGGACAGCAGCAGAGGGTCGGTATCGCAAGGGCACTGGTGGTAAATCCGGAGATTATCTTTGCGGATGAGCCTACCGGAAATCTGGATTCCAACACTTCGCTGGAGGTCATGCAGCTGATCCAGAAGATCGTCAGGAAGAAGAACCAGACACTTGTTATGGTTACCCATGACAATTATCTGGCAGGATTTGGAGATAAGGTCATCCACATCAGGGATGGAAAGATCTTAAAGATTGACGATAACAGAGGTCATCCTCAGGCAGTGAATCCCGATGGGCAGAATACAGAAATAGACCCGCCGGAAAGCGTGGGACAAAACTTAGAAGCGGCAGAAGAAACAGTAAGTTAATCAATGGGAGGAATGAGATATTATGAAGGCAATACAAAATATGCTGTTCAAAATGATGACAGGGGCTGTGATGGCGGTGCTTATGGTATGCGCTGCATTTATGATATCCACCCCTTTGGTTGCGGGTGCGACGACGATACCGCCCACGCCCACCGTATCATCTAATGTTTCAGAATGGGATACAAGGGATCCCGATGCACAGATCAATGATTCAGATCGTTCGATTGCCTATATTCTGATCATAGACCATATCAACAGCATGAAAGCCAGGTATGATCTGACGGATGAGTCTTTACGCAAGATCGATGAGATCTTTTATCAGGCCAATGTCTATATTGCCAATACGACAATGACCGTAAGACAGCTGCAGGCTTATGTTGTTACGGTGGAAACGAATCTGGACAGTGTTCCCGGGCAGACGATCCCGTCTTCAACGAGCGGATTTCTTTTCCTTTGCAATGAGGTGCCGGTAACCGATGCAAGATACGGACAGCCGACGACATTGACGCTTGCGCTGATCAATCTGGGCAAGGAGGGCGTTACGGATGTAGTAATCACACCGACGGTTTCGACGAAGGTTTCCGAGTGGCCCTTTGTCATCAAGACCGCGACTGACGCAAGGATGATCGCGGCGCTCCCGGCGGCGGATTCAGTAGAGCAGTCATATGCCCTGCGGCAGGAGGTGTCATGGGATTTTGTTGTGGCGGCAGATGCCATGACGGGTACGTATCCCTTGACCTTTCATGTGAAATATTATCGAAACGGCGGAATAGAGGAGACGGATCTTACGACTTATATGAATATCACCGGTGCGCCGGAAAACGGAACGCTGGAAAGTCTTACCCCGACGACGGGCAATACTTCCACGCCGAGGATCATTGTGACCGGATTTTCTACAGATCCGGCAGAGGTATATGCGGGAGATACATTTAACCTGACGATCGACGTACAGAATACGTCTTCACAGACGGCGGTTTCCAATATCCAGTTTGATCTTGCGGCGGCACAGGCAGGGGATGATAAGGATACGACATATGAGGCTTTCCTGCCGACCTCCGGTTCCGCTACCATCTATGTGGACAGGATCGAACCGGGAAAGACGACGCAGATCAGCATTGAGATGACTGCCAGAAGCGATCTGACGCAGAAGCCTTACGTTATCGAAGTGAAGGCCAATTATGAGGATGATATTTTTAACAAATATCAGGCGGCTTCCAACCTTTCCATTCCTGTCAGGCAGAATGCAAGGGTGGATACCGGCGAGGCGGAAGTGCTTCCGGATTCCATTGCCGTAGGCGGCAGCACGAACATTATGTTCAGCGTCTATAATATGGGTAAGACCACATTGTACAATGTGCAGGTTACCTTTGAAGGCGATACGGTCTCCGGCGGCAATACGTTTATCGGTAAGATCGAGCCGGGAGCTACCGGCAACGTGGATGCCATGGTTGACGGCATTGCGCCGACTATGGATGAAGGATATATCACTGCGGTGGTGTCCTATGAGGATGAGTCGGGTAATGTATCCACGCTGGAAAAAGAGATCATGCTTTATGTCTATGAGGATAATTATGACAGCTTTGGCGAGGGAGATTTTTTTGACGATCCGATGATGGGCGATTATGGAGATATGGAGGGCGGCGGTCTTTCCGTCGGCTGGATCATCGGCATCATAGCTGCGGTTGTTGTGGTGATCGCGGTGATTGTAGTGATCATTATCGTAAAGAAGAAAAAGAAGAAAGCTGATCTGTTAAAGGATCTGGAAGATATTGAATCCTTAGATGACTAAAATGAATAGGAGCAGGAAGCGCCGCGTAAAAAGCGGCGCGGAAATGCGTTTTTCATTCCTATTTGAGCCGCCAAAGGCGGTATGGGGGATTATTATGAAGCTAATAGATTTGCTGCGTATGAGCGGCGGCAGCTTGTTTAAGAGAAAATTTCGAACCATATTAACGGTGCTGGGTGTAGTGATCGGTACGACGTCCATCATAGTGATGCTTTCGCTGGGTATCGGTATGAAGAGCGCCATGCTGGAGGAGATGTCATCTTATGCCAGTCTGACGACGATTGAGATCTATCAGCCTAACCGATGGGGTCCCAGTTCTGATTCCGACACGGAAGAACTGTTTCTTGATGATGAACTGGTGGAGATGCTGCGGGGGATAGAGCATGTAACGATGGTTTCTCCCCAGTTTGAGATCTGGGCGATCATCCGTATAGGAAACTATGAGGCCAATACCAATATTGTGGGGCTTTCTCCGGAGGCGATGGAGCGTATGGCGATCCCTCTGGCACAGGGGAGCTACCCTCAGCCCGGAGCTCCGCTTGCTTTTATCTATGGTAATGCGATGCCCCAGTATTTCCGCAATACTAAGACAGGAACTTATGAATATTGGGATACCGGCACCCTGCCGCCTATCGATTTGTACAATGATACTGCTTATGTGATCTTTGACACGGATCGCTATTGGATGGCGGGAAGCCTTGACGAAAACGGACAGCTTATTCCGCAGCCGAAAAAATATTTGATTGAAGCCTGCGGTATGGTAGAGGGCGACGTCGATGATTGGAATAGTTACAGCTATGGCGTATATTGCGATATCGATGCGTTAAAGACGCAGCTGCAGCAGGTATTTAAGGGGCGCGTGATCCCGGGACAGCCGACGATGAAGTCCGGCAAGCCATACAGGGAGATCTTTTATTCCACGATCAATGTGGAAGTGGATGATATGGATAATGTTGCGGATGTGCAGAGCCTGATCAATTCGATGGGTTATGAGACCTATGCGGCATCAGAGTGGATCAGTTCGGAGATGGATCAGATGAATGTCATTCAGGCGGTGCTGGGCGGCATCGGTGCCGTATCCTTATTTGTCGCGGCGATCGGTATCACCAATACGATGATGATGTCTATCTATGAACGGACGAAGGAGATCGGTATTATGAAGGTGATCGGCTGCAGGATCCGGGATATTCAGACACTGTTTTTGATGGAGGCTGGGTTTATCGGATTTATCGGGGGAATCGTAGGGGTAGGACTCAGCTACGGACTGTCGGTTGTCATCAATAATCTCGTGGCGCAGAGCGAATTTGGCATTGAGAGGATTTCACGGATTCCGCTGTGGCTGTCGCTGCTATCGATCGTATTTGCCATCGGTATCGGGATGCTTTCCGGGCTGTTCCCGTCTATCCGCGCTATGCGTCTGAGCCCGTTGGCTGCGATCCGGTCGGAATAAGCGTGAGAAGAACTTTCATAAAAAAAATTAAGAAACCACTGGAAAATGATATATTTTATAGTATAATAGAATCAGGAAAAAATACATGAGGGGTCAGCGCGAGTTTTATGGAACTTTCGGAAATCGGGAAAATATGCCTGCGGTGTATGAGGATTAGTGATGATGTCGGAATCTGCCCTCATTGCGGACGTGAAAAAGTGGGACAGCTGACATGGTCGAAAGCGCTTGCACCGGGAACAATATTAAACAATAAAATATTGATTGGCAATATTCTTGGAAAAGGCGGCTATGGTATCACTTATATCGGATACGATATGCTGCTTGAATATCGTGTTGCCGTAAAGGAGTTTTTCCCTGACGAGATGGTTGACCGTGGGGAGGATGGCAAGACAGTCCTTGTATTGGATGAAGTCAACGGTGAAGAATATCAGCGTGAGACGACGGCATATTTAAGGGAAGCAAGGGTGCTGGCGGAATTTTCCAAGTTTCCCGGTATAGTTGCCATTAAGGATCTGTTTTATGAGAATAATACAGGTTATTTGGTTATGGAATTTTTGGAGAACGGCAATCTGCGCAAGTATGTCGATGCGCAGGGTGGATGGCTGGGCGTGAAGGAAGCTCTGGAATTGATGGAACCGGTCATCAGCGTTCTCGGAAGGCTTCATAAGTCCGGTTTGATCCATCGGGACATTAGTCCTGACAATATCATGATGGATGAAGACGGCAGCATGAAGCTGATTGATTTTGGCGGTTCGAAGAAAGTCGGACTGAACAATCAACAGGTATTTCTTGGAAAATGGGGATTTGCCCCGTTGGAGCAGATGCTCAGCAGGCTCTCGGAGCAGGGACCATGGACGGATATCTACGGTATCTGCGCTACACTTTACTGCATTATGACCAGCGAAGTTCCGCAAGCATCTTATGAACGCAATGAAAAGGATGAATTGATCGATATTGCACAATATAATATTAACATTGATAAAAAAGTTGCCGCCTGCATCATGAAAGGTCTGTCCATGAATGCCAAGGATCGGCAGCAGAGCATAGATGAATTATATAAGGATCTGTATGGTATATATCCGGATGAGAAGAACGCTTCCGTCGGCAAGGTTTCGGAAGAAAGGGCGAAGATTCTGATGGACAGGACGGGACGTATCTGGTTCGGTGAGTACCCGATGAATGAGATTAGTGGCGCGCAGTTGGATTCCGATATCGTATATGCGGAATATGATCAGGAGCAGGTGGCTGTCGTCAATGGAGAAAAATATCTGCGTATGCCGGTTTACCGGACGCATACGCAGGAAAAGGATCTGCTGAGCAGTGTGATGAAGCCGAAACAGGAGCTCACCGGATACCGTTATTTTAAATTTAATATTCTGCCGTGGAAGATCGTGCAGCAAAGGCAGGACAGGGTGACGCTGCAGTCCGAATATATCATTGATTTCCAATCATATGATCATGTTAAGTATCTGAAGATGTCTGATAAAGAAGTTTCCAAGGTGCGGAAAGGCATCTGCTGGGAAAAGAGCAGGATCAGGGAATGGCTGAACAGTGTCTTTGCGCGGCGTGCGTTTAAGGATGCGGAACGGCAGATGCTTCAGGTGACAGGGATCAATACTCCGGTATCGGCGCTTTCTGATAAGATCACTTATGACAAGGTTTATATCCCTTCTATTGAAGAAGTCAGATATGGATATGATAAGGATCTTTCTTTGCAGCGTGGGATGGCAAGAGAGCGGCGGCCTTTGGATGAAGCACCATGTTCACAGTATGTTGCTGCTTTAGCGGACGGAATATTTCATCAGAACAGTTATGGCCTGCGTTCGCGGGGACATGTTGATGAGGATGATTCCTATATTTGCCAGGAAGGTTTTGAAGGTCATGCCATGATTAATAATAAGCTGGATAGCTGGATGTTGAATAAATGCATGGGAATCCGCCCGATTATCTGCATTAAAGAGGATGATATTGAGGATATGACATAAGGTGCGTTCTATTCTAGGGCGTATCAGTTACATATAATCAGGGAGTAACAGATGAGTACATATGTATTAAGTGATGTCCATGGACAATATAATGCATACAAAAAAATATTGGACAAGATACATTTTTCTGAAAATGATTTTTTGTACGTTCTTGGCGATGCGATTGACAGGGGACCGGAAGGCATCCGCCTGATTCAGGATATTATGAATCGGGAGAATGTGGAGCTGTTGTTGGGGAATCATGAGTGTATGCTTCTTAATGCCATGGAATATCTTCGCCAAAGGGCGGCCGGTGAAGTGGAGGATGAGATCTATGACGGTTTTACGCCTTATGAGCTCTGGGTGCATCCCTGCAACGGCGGAGAAGGGACATGTCTGGAGCTGTTAAGCATGCCGGAGGAGGAACAGAAGGCGATCGAGGAGTATCTTAGGAGTCAGTATCTGATCAGAAGGATCAGGATCGGAGAGACAGCCTATCATTTATCCCATTCCTATTCTTTGCAGAAGCGTTTTGGGAAAGGTGTCAAATATGCCGGGACGCCGCCGAAACAGGTGGAGGAGATTGTGTGGGAAAGCATGTTTGATAAGCGGGGGCTTGCCGAAGATTATGTGCGGCCATGGGCATATATCAGGGATGTCTATGTTGTAGGACATATCTTTACGCAGAGACTTGGAGAACTGGATGAAAGCGGTCGCGGATGCATTTATGAAAAGGAAGATTATCAGGGATATCATGTGATTGATGTTGACTGCGGTATGGCATTGAACAGCAGATCCAGCCAGCTTGGCTGTCTGTGTCTGGACACGGGAGAGAGATACTATGTTCCGCTTTTGGAGGATTGACAAGGAATGTATTTCATAGGGTTAAAAAATATTTGATAAATTTTTGATAAACCGGAGGTTTGAAAGCATGGCTGCAACAGAGAAAAGTGTGATTCCTAAGGGAATGATCATTGAGGGTGATGTCGTCATGGATGGCGATCTGGAGCTGGTCGGAGAGGTCAGGGGCAATGTTGCTGCAACCAATCTTGTCGTTACCGGCGCTATCAAAGGCGATCTGGATGTTGACCAAAGGGTGGATATTGAGAAAGGATCCATGGTCATGGGAAAAATTGCTGCCGGAGAGATCAATGTCGCTTTGGGAGCCGTCTGCGAGATCAATATGGAAAAATCATATGCAGATCAGAGTGCGGCGCAGTTTTTTGCCGATTATCTTAATAAACATAAACCGTCGACTGCAGATGACGTTTTTTGAAAAAAATACCAAACATAATTTTCTTATGATCACAAATACTATCATCAGGGTAAGCGCAAAAAAGTGTTTATCTTAAAATATATAAAGCAGATAAGTATTTATGGAGGTAAGAAATTATGGCAAGCTCAAAGTCTAACAAGACAACAGTGCCTGAAGCAAAGGCAGCTATGGATCGTTTTAAAACAGAGGTAGCTTCTGAGTTAGGTGTAAACCTTAAGGATGGTTACAACGGTGATATCACTGCTAAAGAAGCAGGAAGCATCGGCGGCGAGATGGTTCGTAGAATGATCAAGAAGCAGGAAGAAATGATGAAGTAA
>CAYQZB010000053.1:0-9767 GCA_964421915.1 uncultured Lachnospiraceae bacterium | reverse complement strand
CCATCAATGCTATTTTGGGCATGAACGAAATGATCCTGCGGGAGGCACGCAGCGAACAGATAAAGGAATACGCGCAAAGCATCCATTCCGCCGGAAGTTCGCTTTTGTATCTTGTCAACGACGTGCTTGATATTTCCAAGATCGAATCCGGAAAGCTTGAGATCTCGGAGAATATTTATGATCTGTCCTCCTTTATCCACGACTGCTATATCATGGTCGCGGAGAAGGCTGAGAAAAAGGGACTGGAGCTTACGGTCTCCTGCGATCCGCAGCTCCCCTCCAGACTGAAGGGAGACGAGAGTCGTCTGCGTCAGGTAGTCACCAATCTGCTCTCT
The DNA here is from genome assembly GCA_964421915.1 of uncultured Lachnospiraceae bacterium. Classification (GTDB taxonomy): domain Bacteria; phylum Bacillota; class Clostridia; order Lachnospirales; family Lachnospiraceae; genus NK4A136. Next base: position 9,432 of record CAYQZB010000053.1, on the reverse strand, counting down.
AACGCAGCCAAATATACGGAAAAAGGGAGCATCACGCTCTCTTTCGAGCATGGCGAGCAGGACGGGCTGATGATGCTGGTAATTACCGTCAAGGATACAGGAATCGGCATCCGGAAAGAGGATATGGAAAAACTCTTTACCCAGTTCGCCCGATTTGATATGGAGAAAAACCGGAATATCGAGGGCACCGGTCTGGGATTGTCCCTTGCCAAGCGTCTGACTGATCTGATGCATGGCACTCTCGATCTGCAAAGTGTATACGGCATAGGCACATCCGTTGCACTTACGGTTCCGCAGCAGGTGGTCGATCCTAAGCCGGTAGGTGATTTCCAGCAAAAATATCTGTCTGTGTCAGATACGGGCAGAACATATGACCAGCGCTTTGAAGCGCCGGATGCCAGGATTCTGGTGGTGGATGACGTGCCACTCAACCTGAAGGTCATTGTCAATCTGCTGAAATCCACCAAAATCACGGTTGACACTGCCATAAGCGGCAAACGATGCCTTGGAATGGTTCAGGAGATCCCCTACGATCTGATCTTCATGGATCATATGATGCCGGAAATGAACGGCGTGGATACATATGCGGAAATGAGGAAGCTGGACAATTCCCTGAATAAGGATACTCCGGTCATCATGCTGACCGCAAACGCCGTCACCGGAGTTCGGGAACAGTTTTTGGAGGCGGGATTTACCGATTATCTTTCCAAACCGGTAAGCGGCGACAAGCTGGAAAGTATGCTGCTGAAATACCTGCCCAAAGAAAAATGCCGGATGGAAGCTGCCCAAGCAGATACTGCCGGTGAGACAGAACATCCTGCAGCCCTGACGGAATTGCTCAGGCTCTATCCAAAAGTAGATGTAGCAAAGGGTCTTGAGATCTGCTCTGACGATTATGAGGTGTATATCGATTTCCTCCAGACCTATGTGGAGAATCCGGGAACGGATCATCTGAATGAATATCTGGAGCAGAAAAATGCATACGATTACCGCGTCTGTGTCCATGGTATTAAAAGCGCATCCTTAAGCGTGGGATTTTCTGAGCTGGCGGAGCAGGCACTTGCCTTAGAGAACGCCGCTCGTGAAGAAAACTGGGATTTTATCCGCGCCAGCCACGATGCCTTTCTTGATGAGTACGGGCTGGCTGTCAGCGCGATCAAAAAAGCGTTTCATTTATGACCCTGCTTTTAATGAAACATAACTTTTTATTTCATTTTCTCGCGCACTGCCAATACCGCACCCGTGTATGCCCGTTCTAAATGTGCGGCAACAAGAGCTTCATCATACTCTAATGAGTTATTGGCAATGATGCTTGCATAACCATGGGCAAACAGGGCAAGCACCAAAAAAACCTCTTTTGTCTGTTCCATGCTCATCTCCATAGCTTCCTGCATGACAGACAGGAGCGGTTTTAGTTCCTCGGAATCTATCATTTCAAACAGACTATTTTCAACGGCGATCCCTGATTGAAAAAGAAAACGGAACAAATTTGGTTCCTCGATCGCAAAACGGATATAGTTCAACCCGATTCCAAGCATATTTCCCTTCTGATGCCCTTCCATATTCATCAGATATTCCGTATGATAGCAGTCAGCCTTTACATATACGGCTTTTTTCAGTTCCTCAATGGTTGCGAAATGATACATGACAGGCTGTGTAGAACAATTGAGCTTCTTTGATACCGTCCTTGCATTGATATTTTCCGCCCCCTCTTCACGGGCAACTTCCATCGCAGCATCCAGAATCATATCTTTGGTAATTTTGGGTTTTGGTGGCATTTTATAGTTCCCTCTTTTTTATAATTATTGTTATATAATGATAATTATATAAACTGCTGCTTCTTTTGTCAATCCTGTTTCAACAAAAGGGCGGCACAAGTCCGCCCCATTCAATATTCGTTCATCAATACTCTTCCTTATCAGCATCTGCCTTCGTAACATGAACCGTTCCCCTGCGATGATTGGGAGGCGCATAAACAGAGGACACCTTTAAGGCGTTTCTCCCGGTATTGACAACATTATGCCCTGTTCCGGCAGGGATAAAAACAGTATCTCCTGTACATAATTTTTGTTGAAACTCCGGATGTTTTTCACATTCCCCGATTTTTACTACTGCCGTTCCCTGCTCTACTCTAATTAATTGATCCGTGTCCGGATGAACTTCAAAACCAATCTCACCACGGGGCGGAATACTCATAACCGTCATCTGCAAATGGCATCCTGTCCAAACAGTAGTACGGAAATTTTTGTTTTGTATTGCTGTCTGTTCAATATTTAAAACATATGGATTTGGTCCGTGGTCTGTTTGATCCGCGCAATGACTGCAACTCATGAAAAGTCTCCTTTTAATCTTTCTATATCATGATATGCATTGCGGGAGATTATGTGTATTTGATACCATCCGGCTTTTCTTCTGATCACTCCGGAGAAGGAAAGTCCTTTACCGCCTCCGAAATACCCGCTCCGCCTCCGATCTTCGCAAGCAGCTGCCACCATGCGGTACGCGCATTGGTCCATTCGGGCGTGTTCTGATAATAATCGCCCATGTATGGCATAAAGATGCTGTACTCCGTCATAAGCCTGTCATTTTCATATAGATTGTCCATGTCCCGCACCGGCCAGTAGGAAGAGGCCCTTACTGCCCGGGTATAAGGAAGATCATTTTCCGTCATATAGCGGATAAAGGTTTTGGCTGCCTCGATCCGTTCCTGATCACCGGTATCAAATATCCCCAGACCCCAGATACCGCCCTGCAGCTTCGGCGTATCCTGATTGGTCGGAAAAGCCATCGGGAATACTTCAAAATCAAGCTCCGGGTGATTAATGGTCTGCTGTACCTCCAAAGAGCCGTTCCAGCAGAAACACATAGCCGTTTCTTTTCTGCAGAACAGATCGATCGCATCTGCGGAAGTAAAAGAAGCTTCAAAGACGATGCCCTCTAAATCATAAAGGAGCTGCAGAGCTTTTATATTTTCTTCACTATCTACAGTATAATATGTATGTGCAGCATCCGTAAAAGTACCGCCATACAGATTGTTCACCAGAGCACGTGTCCCCTGATCGCCGCTTTGATTTTTGCAGTATATGATGCCCGCACTGATATTCTTCTCTTGAGCATTTGCATAAACATTCAGAGCCTGTACCGCATTGATAAAATCCTCCGTCGTCCATGTATGCGTCTCTTCATCAATATAACGAAGGGCGCCTGCCTCTTGAAACATATCATAATTGATCGCCATACAGTGTGCCGACATACAGATGGGGAACACATAGTACTCTCCGTTTCCGTGATGACAGGCATCTCTGATATTATCGTATATTTCACCTGCCGTATCAGACTCCCACAGTTCAGACAGATCGACCATCCAGCCTTTTTCTCCCCAGTTTGCCACAAGACGCTCCGGTCCTTCCATAATCAGATCCGGGAGCGTTCCGTCTGCTGCCGCCTGATTGATCTTTTCATCTCCACTATCGTAAGTTAAATATTCCACCGACACATGAATATCCGGATACGCTTTATGAAAATCGTTCAGCATACTGGCTACTGCCGTGGGATTCCCCCAGTTTCCTATCGGAAAAGTCCATAAGGTCAATTCCAACATTTCAGCGCTGCCGCTCTCATCCTCCTGCTCCATCCCCGGGATCTTTCCGCCGCAGGCAGCCAAAAGAACCGCCAAGAGCAGGGCACTTATCAATGCACATCTTTTTTTCATAGCAAAATACCTTTCCGTTTTTACTACCATCTGCTCCTCCATGTCAGAGCATCCAATTATATTCCTTATTGATCTTAATGAAGATACTGCTCTATCAAAGAAAGCGCTTTCTGCGGGTCTAACGGCTTCGCCGTATGGGCATTCATCCCGCTGTCAAGACATTTTTGGACATCTTCGTCAAAGGCATCCGCACTGACCGCAATGATGGGGATAGTCCGTGCATCCTCCCTCTCCAGCTTTCGTATTGCTTCTGCCGCTTCAAAGCCTGACATCACAGGCATCCTAAGATCCATTAAGATAGCGTCATACCAACCCGGAGCAGACTGTTCAAACTGCTCCACACAAAGCTTCCCGTTTTCTGCCCAATCCACTTCCAGTCCAAATTCAGAAAGAATTGCACTGGCGATCTCCCAGTTCAATTCATTATCTTCTGCTATAAGGATACGCCTGCCCTTTAATTCAATGTCAGCTTCTTCTTTTCCGGCTTCCTCTTTTTCAATCATTTCTTTGTTGATCACATCTTTGTCTTCCGCTTCTTTCTGCTCCTGCTGCGGCGCTTCCGCTTCCACAAACTGACGCAGACCATAATATAGGCTGGAACGGAACAGGGGTTTTGAAATAAACCCGCTGATACAGGTTTTTTCCATCTGCCCCACCAATTCATCCCATTCGCCATCAGTGATGATGATAACAGGCAGATCCTGTCCCAAAAGACCGGACAATTTGTCTGCATCCCTAATCCAATCCTGTCCCTGTACATCCCAATCCAGAAGAACCATGTGATAGTTCTCATTTTCGCCGCGGCATTCCTCTATCATTTTGGAAGCCTGCTGCATTTCTGCCGCTGCCTCCGCCTTAAGCCCGATGGATTCCAATGCGGAGACGGCAAGCTCTCCTGCCGTCTGATCATCATCGATCACCAGAATATTCCGCTTCGGCAGCTGCAGCTTCTTCTCCTGCTGCGCTGCTTTTTCCATATCCACAGCAATATGGAAATGACTTCCTTTGCCCTGCTCACTCTCTACGGTAATGGTGCCGCCCATTGCATCCACAATGTGCTTGGTGATCGTCAGCCCCATCCCGGCTCCCGCTGTTTTATCCACGCGGGCGTTATCTTCTCTGGCAAACGCATCAAATATCTTTTCCTGAAATTCCTCTGACATACCTATGCCATTATCCCTGATATGCAGATGGGAACGGATATATTCATCTCCCAACGGAGAAGCTTCTTCATACAGATCCATCTCAATGGCACCGCCCTCCGGAGTGAACTTGACCGCATTGCCAAGGATATTCAAAAGGATCTGGCTTAGACGTACCCTGTCCGAGCATACATTTTCATGGTAAATATCATGTAGGTAAATATTAAAATGCTGCTTATTCTCCTGAATCAAGGGCTGGATGACCGTTTCAATGTTCTGCATAATATCACGCACGCAAATCGGCTCCATATTTAATGTCAGCTTCCCTGTCTCGATTTTGGACATATCGAGCATATCGTTAATCAATCCCAGCAGATGCCTGCTGGAGATATGTATCTTTTTCAGACAGGTACGCACCTTGGAGGGGTTGTCCAGACTGCTGATGGCAACCGACGTCATACCCATGATGCCGTTCATCGGCGTACGGATATCATGGCTCATATTGGAGAGGAATTCACTCTTCACCCTGTTAGACCTCTCCGCCAAAAGCATTGCCTGTTCCGCCGTTTCCCTGGCTTCCTCCAATGCCTGCATATGTAACTTTGTCAGGCGGTAATATCCCAAAAAGACAAGAAGGAGTGCACCGATGATCAGAGCGCCGCCGCCAAGGGAAACATAGGTCCAATTTCTCTGTAAAAGATTGACCGTCTCATTCATGGTATTATGGGAAATCTTCAAAATAAGGTGCCACTCCGAATTCGGAAGACTGGTGCAATAGACATTCCAGGATTCGCCTGCAATCAGCGCTTCGCTGGTATAATCCCTGCCGGCTTCCAGAGCTTCCCGAAATTCTTCCGCATACTGCACCGGTTCTTTTCCATTACAGGTCTCGTAAAGGTCTTCGATCCGGTCAAAATAATTTTCTTCGATGGCATCGGTACTTAACACATAGCTGCCATCCGTGCGGATGATTGAATATTCCATGATGGTGCCCTGCATATTGGTTTCCAGGGTATCACTGAGATAAGTCCTGGGCAGCCCCGCAACCAAAGCGATGCTCTTATTCCCGTCACCTATAGGATAAGCAGCAGGCACCCCCATCAAAACAACCGGAATCCCCGCGGCATCTTTTCCCGCACAGACATTATATCTGCCTCCCTGAACGGAACGGTACATATCCTCCGGAACATCCGGCGTCACCTGAGAACCGTAAAGCATATGAAAGGTTCCGTCCTCCGTATAAAGAGCCAGATATTCAAACCCCGCGGAGCGCGCATTATAATTCAGCGCCACCTGCATGGCGCTTTCCGTCGTAACACGTCCGGGCGGCACAGCGTCTACCAGCGATTCTACCTGAGACAGACGAAGCTCCATGGCCGTTCCGAAATGAGAGGTTACCCGCTCGCTGATTCCCGACATATAAAAGACTCCCAGCCGTCTGATAGCCTCCTCTCCCATAAGATTGGACCAGACAGCCTGAATGATAAATATAATGATACAAAAAACCGATACCAGAACAAGGCTTACATTCAGAAAACGGTTTGTTCTTTTCTCCATGTTCTCTATCTCCCAAAAGTAATCGTTAAATCTTTTTCAGCGCATTTCTTTCCATCCAATTATAAATCTCATTGGAAGAAAATTCAATTTATCGGACTAAATTTCTCTATGTTCAAATATACTTCTGTTTACACTTTTGTTTTTAATGAATTAACGCCCTAATCATGTCGCAGGATTTTTATTTTTCTATCAGCGCCCAGAGCACCGCTATTAACAACGCAGGCAGCATATTGGCTACCTTAAGCTTCTGTTTCCATAATAGATTGATTCCCACACAAAAAATAAGAACAGAACCCACCATGGACAGATAAGAAAGCGCCAGCTCCGTAAACACAGGCTCCAGAAAAAAGGCAAGCACCGTAATGCTTCCCTGCAGCGCCGCAACGGGGATCGCCGCAAATATGCATCCTCTGCCCTTTGATGCCGTCATGATCATGATAATTATCATATCAAGAACCGCTTTCGCTGCAAGAATAGAACAATCACCCTGAAGGCTATCCTGAATTGCCCCTACCACAGCCATAGCTCCAATACAGATTGTCAAGGAAGCCGTTACAAATCCCTCTACAAAACCCGCGTCGCCTTCACTTCTTGCTTTGATTTTCAGCCAGCTTCCAAACCGCTCTAAAAGCCCTTCCAGATTCAGCAATTCACCGATGATCGATCCCAACGCCATGCTTCCAATCAACACCATGGTACTGCCGCTCTGCAGACCGGTCTCACGAACCGTCAGCATTTCCTCCATTGCGCCTGCAATCCCAATAAATATAACACATACCCCTATTGCACCAATCAGCGTCTCCTGAAACCTCGCCTTAAGTCTCTTTCCGAATAACAATCCGAGTAGTCCGCCGAGAACTACCGCAGCAACATTGATCACCGTTCCCATGCCACGCATGACACCCTTTTCTCCCTTCTGTTCTCCGATTTCATTCTTATCCGCCCTAAGTCCAAAACCTGCATTTCCATACCCTTAATACAAACCTGTATTATGATTATAACATACTCTTGGATTCCACACTCGAAAATCTTTTTCATTAATGCGAAAAATCATATGTTTTCCCATTTTCTTCATCTCCTCGATCTTAGATTCTATACGCTGCTTCAACTCAGGAGTCAATGTTCTCTGCTTCAAGGCTGACAGATCGATGGGACGCTCGAGCACCATCTGATACATCTTGCTGCAGTCGATAAAGGACGGCACGCGAAATCCATTGCGCCGGTGTTCCGGCGGCAGGATCACCGCGTACCGGCTGCTATCTTCCCCATAAACGCGCCGTTCCTTCCCCAGAATAGAGGAAATGGAATAAAATCTTAAGATCCCGTCCGTATGTTCCGCCACATACATCTGATGCGCCGCGCCATTATGGCTTGGATCATTTGGAAAATATAAAAAAGCGATCATCACATCCTTCATCAAGAAATCACCAGCTCTCCGTCGATATATTCAAGGAATCGCGGTTCCTCGTATCTTCTGAAGCGCGAAAGCCTCTCCACGACATCATCCGTCATGACAAAAGAATCCTTTAAATAATAATAGACATTGCCGCATATTTTCTCTTTTACCAAAGCGCCGAAATCCATCTCCGCATACGTTTTATACAATGCCCTGTTATACTCTGCAAGCTCCGGTTCTACTTTGGAAAAATCAATTTGGGGATTCTCCGGAATCAGATGCTGCACATCCTTCCACAACGAATGTGTATGCGACTCTCTGACCAGCCGCTCCGCAGACATGCCGCCATAGACAAAATTGATAATATCCAGGATCTGTCCCTGCATGCCTTCGATCTGCGGACTCTGCCGTGGCAGAAGATTCAATCCGTGATACCGATAATCCCGGTAGACGCTGAACACCACCGGACCATTCGGGAACGCGACAAACCCCTCATCCAGCATGACATTATGATCCACACAGTAGTGCATCAAATTAGAAAAGTATAATAGTTTGTTGATCTTGGTATTCTCATCAATATATCCGGACGCAAGCTCCGGATTGCGATAGATAAACCACTTTGCGGCTTCTTTTGCATTGATCATACAGTACTGCTTCCTCCTTTTGCTCTAAAAGCTACAACCCAATATTTCACACTAATCCTCCATGTCAGAGCAGCTTGCTGCGATGACACGCCTTTCCGCAACCTGTAAATTTGGGCCTGCGATCCCAAAGAAATCCATAGCATAGAAAAACATTCAAAATCCAATCACCGGATAGTAAATACCCCAGAACGTCAAATTTGCACAATCAAAGTTACATCTTCATAATTCATGGTAAATATATGGTTCCTGACAGAACCATATCAGGCAAAACGCCGGATTTAAAAGTCATAAGTTACTTTCTTCGTCGCAAAATACGCTTATATTTGTTATGAAAATAACACAGTATATTTTTAATGTCAATATAATTTTTCGCATTTTTGAGAATATTTTTTATATTAATTGCATTTATGCGACTATTGTAGTATGATTTTCTATAAAGGGAGGTCTTCACTATGGAGATTTATGAACGTATTAAGAAAAGACGTAAAGAAATTGGTTTATCCGCCGAAGAAGTAGCCAATGCGCTCCATGTCTCCAGGGCGACGATTTATAGATATGAAAGCAAAGATATTGAAAAATTGCCAACTAACATTATGGAACCATTGGCTAAGGTTTTGAAATGCAGCGTTCCTTATCTGATGGGATGGGATGAAACGGATGATACAAGAAAAGATTCCGATTCTGATATAAACTATCTAGTAACGCTCTCACAAAGCCTTCCTCCGGACCAGCTGGAACGACTCATCTCATATGCGAAATTTTTGAAAACCGAAAAAGATAATATTTAATACAAATTTTCAATTAATTGAGTAAAGATGATCTGAATTCTCTTAATGAAGGCTACATAATATATTTAACCAGGGAGCCAATGGGGCGATATGTCAGCCGCCGGACTTTAACAGAAAGGGGCTGGTGCCAATGGTTACGAGACCGTTTCAAGTTTTGTGTAAACTCAAAATCTGATATAAGATATGTGAATGG
>CAYQZB010000052.1:0-10880 GCA_964421915.1 uncultured Lachnospiraceae bacterium | reverse complement strand
TTATCATTAAATGCCTCTCTGATCTTACTCATTTTTATCATGCTCCTTTCATAGCCTGCAATTCTTTTAACCTAATTCCTTCTATAATAATATCCAATATTCTCTATCCGTTTCCTGCAGTCCTCTCCGCAAACTGCCGTCTTCCTTCCTGCCATTATCTATTATAACATCATCTATTCACTCAGCTGAATTCCGCGGTATCTGGCAATCGCCGCCACATCCTTATCCCCGCGTCCGGACAGGCAGCAGATGATAATCTGATCCTTTCTCATTTTCGGCGCAATCTTCATCATATGCGCCACTGCATGGGAACTTTCGATAGCAGCAATGATACCCTCTGTTCTGGCAATATACTCAAATGCATCCACCGCCTCATCATCCGTCACCGGCACATATTCCGCCCTTCCGGTATCATGCAGATGAGCGTGCTCCGGTCCGATCCCCGGATAATCCAGTCCGGCGGAAATCGAATACACCGGCGCGATCTGCCCGTATTCATCCTGGCAGAAGTAAGATTTCATACCATGAAAGATGCCCTCGCGTCCCACAGCGATCGTAGCTGCCGTCTCATTGCTGTCAATTCCTTTTCCTGCCGCTTCGCATCCGATCAGCTTTACGCTTTCATCCTTAATAAATTCATAAAACATACCCATGGAGTTGCTGCCGCCGCCGACGCATGCCATCACAACGTCCGGCAGCTTGCCCTCCGCTTCCAATATCTGCGCCCGTGCTTCCCTGCTGATCACGCTCTGGAAATCTCTCACGATCATCGGGAACGGATGGGGTCCCATCACAGAACCCAGTACATATAATGTATCATCTACCCGTTTCGTCCATTCTCTCATACATTCATTGACCGCATCCTTCAATGTCATGGTTCCGCTTTCCACAGGATGTACCTTGGCGCCCAGCAGCTCCATACGATAGACATTGAGTGCCTGACGTATCGTATCCTCTTTCCCCATGAAGATTTCACACTCCAGCCCCAAAAGCGCAGCTGCCGTGGCCGTCGCCACACCATGCTGCCCCGCTCCGGTCTCCGCAATGATCCTCGTCTTGCCCATTTTTTTTGCAAGCAGCGCCTGACCGAGTACATTATTGATCTTATGCGATCCGGTATGGTTCAAATCTTCTCTTTTAAAATAGATCTTGGCTCCGCCCAGATCCTCCGTCATTTTCTTTGCATAATAAAGCAACGACGGGCGGCCTGCATATTCCCGCATCAACTGATCCAGCTCTGCGCAAAATTCCGGATCATCCTTATAATGCGCGTAACTTTCCTTCAGCTTCTCGATCTCCGTCATCAAAGTCTCCGGGATGTAACACCCACCATGAATTCCATATCTTCCTTCCTGATTAGATTCACTCATAATTCCTTCTTCCTTCCTTTATTTTTAGTGTTATTTTAGCAAAACTACAATTTATTAAATTTTATTTTAACTTATTTATCTATTTGTATTTTAATTTGTATTTTTATTACTATTTTGATTTTACAACTTTACTTATATCTTCATTATATTTCTCTGTATATGCTTTTATTTCGCCAATTTTCTCCTATTTTTTCTTCCTTTTTCCCCTCTTTTTCACCTGTTTTCCTCCTTCTCCTCTTCACTGTATGCTCACTCCACATTTATGGCTCTTACCTTCTCCATAAACACTCTGATCTTTTCCTTATCCTTCACACCGTCCGTCTCCAGACTGCTGCTGACGTCGACTGCATACGGCTTGACATCCCTGATCGCCCGCTCTATATTATCGACGCTGATCCCACCGGCTAAAAAAAACTCCCTGTCTATCCCCTGAATCAGATCCCAGTTAAAATGTTCCCCCGTTCCTCCCGGAAGCGTCTGGGAATAGGTATCCAATAAAAGCCGACCGCATTTCGTCTCACCTATTTTCTTGAAATCCTCCGCTCCCCTAATCCTGAAGGCCTTGATACATCTTTCCTGCGGATCATCGATTCCATGTTGGGTCAGACTTTCAAACAATTCCTCCTCATATGCCGCATCCTCATCCCCATGCAGCTGCAGATAATCTACCGTCCCGCTAACCAGCGATTCCGTCAACAACCCGATTTCCTGCTTTACATAGACTCCCACCCTCTTTATCCGGGGATCCAGCTCCTTTGCAAGCATGGCGGCTGTTTCCAGACTGACCTTTCGTCTGGTATCAGCAAATACAAAACCGATATAATCCGGAAGATACTGGTTTACATAATATGCATCCTCTATCCTTTTGATTCCGCAGATCTTAACCTTAACCATATATATGACCACTCCATATTTCTGCTTCCTATCTCTATTTCTTATCTCTATTTCTTGTCTCTGTCTTTATCTCTTGCCTCTGTTTCATATTCCTATCTGAGTATTTGTGAAACTCTAATCCGGTTCTTTCCCATTTGTGCATCATTGATAATTCATCGCAGGTTCGATTCCGTTTTACTCACTTGCGCAAAATCCCTGACAACCGCTGCTCTGTCCTGTGCCCTCATCAATGTCTCTCCGATCAATACGGCATTCACACCTTCCCTGTAAAGCTGTACAACCTGTTCCTTTTCTCTGATACCGCTCTCCGCCACAAAGATGGTTCCCTCCGGTACGAGTCTCCTAAGCTCCTGACTATGACCGATATCCACAGAAAAATCTTTCAGATTACGGTTATTCACGCCGATGATTCCTGCACCCGCTTTCACCGCCATCTCTATCTCAGCTTCGTCATGAGTCTCTACCAATGCAGAAAGCCCCAGTCTGTGTGCCAGATTCAGATATTCCGTTAACGTATCCTGATCCAGGATGGCACAGATCAGCAGACACGCATCCGCTCCCAGTGCCTTGGTCTCATAGATCTGGTATTCGTCCACGATAAAATCTTTTCTCAGGATTGGAATAGACACTTCCTTTCTGATCTCCCGCAGGTACTCATTGCTGCCCAGAAAATAATATGGCTCCGTCAGCACAGAGAGCGCGCTGGCTCCCCCGCGCTCATAATCCTTAGCAATCTCTACATAAGGGAATTCCTCTGCAATAATGCCTTTCGACGGCGAAGCCTTCTTCACTTCACAGATCAGATGGATCCCCGCTCCTGACAGCGCATCTTTAAAGAAATATGTTCTTCCTGCCTCAGCATCCGCCTCTCCTATGCAGCTGCCTGCTTCTTCGACTATCGAACTGCCATATCCATTTTTACAGGCATTTTCAGCCTTCCTTACCATCTCTTCTAAAGACACGGACTTTTTCTGTTCTGCCACACGTTCTCTGGTCCGCTCCGCTATTTCTGCCAAGATATCTTTCATCGCTTTCTATTTCTCCTTTTCCAATATCGCGCTGGCGAAAGTCCTCCACCACGCGCATACACAATCATGCTCCGATGCATTTATCGGATTCTTTCCCGCGCTATGTTGGCTGCCTATAACACTCCTGCCGCATTCACAATCGAGTATGGGAATGACCTTCCCCCTACTCGCCGCGCGGTCCGCATGCTGCGTCAGCAGCCAACTTCCTTATGCGGACCTGTGCAAATAAAAAATCCCTGCCCAAGTAAACTCAGGCAAGGACGATATAACTCAATCTATACCGCGGTACCACCTTGCTTTGTGGAATCCACACTCTCACGAAATACTTAATATCCGAAAAATCTCACATTAATCCAATCTAATCTATGATAAATTCGGATTTTTATATTCCCGGCAACTCACGTATGCCCTCACGTCATGGAATACTAGGCTGAATCGCTTTTGACCATGCCCTCCGCGGTCCATTTAATGAACTGCTCTCTATGGGTTCTCAGCAACCCCACTCTCTGTAAGCGCATCTTTCATTTTTATCTCCGCATCAACGGTTTCATAAATATTCTGTTTTCTAATCATTACTATAAATCAATTATGGCGGTCTGTCAATGCCCTATTTTTGTAAAATCACATATGTCTTATTAACTATTTTCTTATCACTTCAAATATATACAGCCTTATTGTGTTATGCTCCTATACTGCTCCGGATGGCGGTACTTATTGCCCATCACCTCATTTGCCCGATATTCCCGAAGCAGATCAAGATCGATCCTGGCAATATAAACTCCCTCCTCTTCCGGCGCCTCAAAAACGCACATATCCCGTGTTCCCGGTTCATCCCTTAGCCATGCAATACCGTCAAAAACCGTCGAATGTCCGTTACAGTCAGGCTGCCCCACAGGATAATTGCAGGTAGCAACGGCAAGCATATTTTCATAGGCTCTGGTACGAAGGGCGGCAAGACGGTTGATTTCCATCGGACATGCATTTGGTGCAAGAATGACTTCCGCCCCCTTTAACATCAGTATCCTCGCACTCTCAGGGAACTCCCTGTCGAAACAGATCATGGAACCGACCTTAACGACTCCCCTGCCGATATCCAGATCCGCAACATAAAAATCTTCCCCTGGACAAAGCGCTTTCTCCAAATCAAAATCGCAGGTATGTACCTTGGAATAATGAAGCGCCTGCTCACCGTTTCTGTCAAACAGGATCATGGAATTTAACGGTCTCGGCTTATGGCTTTCCAGAAACGTAATGCCGATTGCCATGGAAAGTTCCGCAGCCAGCCCGGCGAACTCCTGAATGAATGCGCTATCAGCAGCAATCGACAGACCGTCTATCTCTCCTTCATCCTGCGGAAGAAAATATCCGTCGCTCCACATTTCGGGGAATAAAGCGATATCCGCCCCAAGCGATTTCGCTTCTCTGCAGGCAGATTTTCCCTTTTGAAGCTGTTCTTCCATACAAGCCCTCCATGTCAGGCTATCAAGCTTATTTTTCAATCTATCTCCCGGAAGGAGCTGTAAGAGAGCAATTTTCAGAATCATTTTTTATCTCCATTTCTCATTTTCAAATAGATCGTTGACTGCAAACCACATATCTGTTATTCAGATATCATATTCTGCCATGCGGTATTTCCGTTCTTTCCCTGATATCGATTATACCACTTTTGCTAAAGAATTGTAATACTATGCAATATCAGCGGATACCGCATAAGAAAATTTCTGATGCAGTAACAACCTGAATGAAAATCATCAATTTAATCAATAATAATACTATCTGCATACTATATAAAAATCAAGGAGAGATCTATCAATGAAAGATAAAATTTTTGGCGTATTACAGCGTGTCGGACGTTCCTTTATGCTTCCGATCGCTCTGCTGCCCGTAGCAGGGCTTCTGCTTGGAATAGGAAGCTCCTTCACGAACCCTACAACGATTGATACCTACAATCTTGGCGGTATCATCCACGAAGGCGGCATTCTTTATATCATCCTGGACATCATGAGCAAAACCGGAAGCGCCGTCTTTGACAACCTTGCCCTGTTATTTGCAATGGGCGTTGCCATCGGCATGGCCAAAAAGGAAAAAGAGGTAGCGGCGCTTTCGGGAGCACTCGCATACATTGTCATGAACACCGCTATCAGCGCTCTCATCATGGCCAAAGGCGGCGTTGAAGCAATGGCGGAAAATACGACCACAACGGCTCTCGGAATCACTACCCTGCAAATGGGCGTTTTCGGAGGTATCATAGTAGGTCTCGGAGTCGCTGCGCTGCACAATAAGTACTATAAAATCGAACTTCCACAGGTGCTTTCGTTTTTTGGCGGGACAAGATTCGTACCTATCATCTCTACTGTGGTTTATCTGATTGTCGGCATTGTAATGTTTTATCTGTGGCCCTTTGTACAGATCGGTATTTCCAAACTTGGCGGACTGGTTCTAAGCTCCGGCTATATCGGAACATGGATATACGGTATCCTGGAGCGGGCGCTGATCCCCTTCGGACTGCACCATGTCTTCTATATGCCGTTCTGGCAGACGGAGCTTGGTGGTTCCATGACAATCGACGGCAACATTGTTACAGGGGCACAGAATATTTTCTTTGCAGAGCTCGCCTCCAAATCCACAGATATCTTTTCCGTTTCCGCGACGAGATTTATGTCCGGTAAATTCCCATTCATGATCTTCGGTCTGCCTGCGGCGGCATTTGCAATGTACAAGGCTGCCCGTCCCGAAAAGAAAAAGACTGCCGGCGGTCTGCTGCTTTCAGCAGCCCTTACTTCCATGCTTACGGGAATTACCGAGCCTCTTGAATTTACCTTTATTTTTGTGGCACCGCTCATGTACGGAGTGCACTGCATCCTTGCGGGACTGTCCTACATGCTTATGCATATCTTCAACGTCGGCGTGGGAATGACTTTTTCCGGCGGTATTATCGATCTTACCCTGTTCGGAATTTTACAAGGCAATCACAAGACCAACTGGATATGGATTGTCATCATCGGTCTGATCTATGCGGTTGTCTATTATTTTGTATTCTATTTTATGATAACAAAAATGAATCTTGCTACTCCGGGACGAGAAGCGGACGATGTGGAGACGAAGCTTTACCGCAGAAGCGACGTTGAAGCTGCGAAATCCGGCAAATCCTCAGGAAGTTCCGGGGATGTCACAAGCGCCCTGATCCTGAAAGGGCTTGGAGGAAAAGATAAT
The DNA here is from genome assembly GCA_964421915.1 of uncultured Lachnospiraceae bacterium. Lineage (GTDB taxonomy): Bacteria > Bacillota > Clostridia > Lachnospirales > Lachnospiraceae > NK4A136. Next base: position 4,375 of record CAYQZB010000052.1, on the reverse strand, counting down.
CTTTCCGACATCGACTGCTGCGCCACAAGACTCAGAATCACCGTAAACGACGTGGAAAAAGTTTCCGACAGCCTGCTGAAAGAAAGCGGCGCGTCCGGGGTCATCCACAAGGGCAACGGCGTGCAGGTCATTTATGGTCCAAGGGTTTCCGTGGTAAAATCAAATCTGGAAACCTTTATGGATACACCAGATTCAGACGACCTTGACAGTATTCTTGGGAATTCGTCTCCTGAAACCGCTGCAGACAATTCTCAACCAAAAGAAAAATCACAACAAAAGAAAACGTCAACTCCGAAAAATAGCGGTACAGTTGTGATGTATTCCCACCTTAACGGCACGGTTGTAAGCCTTGAAAACGTAGAAGACGACGTTTTCTCCCAAAAAATACTGGGCGAGGGAATTGCTGTCGAGCCTTCCGAGGGCAGGCTTTACGCGCCCTGCGACGGAAGAATAAATTCCATTTTTGACACGAAACATGCGGTAACCATACAGTCGGCTGACGGCGCAGACGTGCTGCTGCACATTGGCATCGATACCGTGAAGCTTGGCGGAAAACATTTTGAATCCCATGTTTCAGACGGTCAGGAAATCAAAAAAGGCGACCTGCTGGTCACCTTTGACATCGACGCAATCAAAGCCGAAGGATATAAACTCACCACCCCGCTTATCATCGGGAACACGGATGACTATTCTTCATTTTCACCTGCCGCACAAGGGAACATTTCAGCGGGTGACGTAATATTTAAAATAAATTAGCGGCAAAGCACAAAGTTAAGATAATTGACTTTACTCATTGCTCGCGGAAATAAATCGTGAGCAATGAGTATATTACCGTTTTTATTTATCTCTGTAATGAGAACCACATTGAACAATCTTTATCGTATTACCTTCTATACGATAAACAATACGATTCACATCATCTATCCGTCGACTCCAATATGCTGCCAGATCACCACTTAACCTTTCCGGCTTTCCTATTCCATCATACCCATTTCTGTCAATATCTTTCAACAACTGCAGAATACGCTTTAACGTCTTTTTATCTTGCTTCATCCAATATTCAAAGTCTTCCCATGCCGCATCCGACCATGATTTAATCATCAACATCTACCTCATGTACCGTACCACCTGTAGCTTCCATCTGTGCCACAGAGTTTCTAAGTCTGGTCATATTTTCCTGCGAATAAAACGGATCCACAGATACTTCAAATGGTATACGCCTCTCTCGTCCCAACTTTTTAAGATAAATGTTAATAGCCGTTGACAAAGACATCCCAATATCGGCACAAGCCTGCTCTGCCATTTTTTTTACATCATCTTCTATACGTAAACTGATTTGAGCCATCATATCACCTCTTTCTTTATGATGTTACTATTATACCCTATATTGTAGCATATGTAAAGCATTTTACTACCATTCATCCTGAATAAAATTTTTTATCTATGAAGAAGCACACCACGCCGCCCGCAAGATAACACAGAAGATCCGCCGGATCAAACGTGCCTCCCACAATCGTCGAAAACGGCTCCGGAAGTATCCCCGACAATCCGGTAAGCTGCACCGCTTCCACACAAAATGCAAAAAGCGTAACCGGTATTGAGAGCCAGCGCATGCGTGCGGCAACCACCCGCACCAGAAAATAAACACAGATCACCGCCAGTATATCTCCAAAATACGGACGTACAATCCTGTCATGTACATACAGGGCAATCCATATTTCCAATCCCAGTAACGCGGCAAAGATCAGCGCGCTTATCAGTCTCTTTTTCATATGTACTCTCCTAAATAACACCTTTTTCCGTTCTTTTTTTAATAAGTTTCTTTTTTAGCAGGCTATGCTGAATTTCAAGCCAAGCTATTTCAGCAAATATTACGATTAAAAATACAACCATCTGAAACACAGTGTTATCATATTTTTCAAGGAAATATACAAAGACAGACATTGTTACAAACAAAACACATCCATATATGATCAGATTTCTTCCGTGTTTATGATTCCATTCTGACATATCAGTCAGTTCATCTTCTCTTGGAGGGACTTCTCCCGTATTCAATGAAACCGGAACTTTAGACCGAAACTGATTTACACCAAGCATGATAAAAATAAGCGAAACAAGTAAAGAAATCACCAAATAAATAATGATACCTACCATAACTTCATTGACCTCCAAAATTCAATTTGTATATAAGCATACCACAGAACATGCAGATCTAAATACAGAATTTTTATTCATTGTATTTCAACGGGAACACGAAGCCGAATTGGGAATTATTCAATAAACTTATCATTCCAACTTATTCCAGTATAAACTCCCAACTCAGGGTACCCGTGTCATATTCTTCTTTCAGAGATACAACACTATCTCCGTAGGTTCCATACTCACATACCACCGTCAGCTTTCTATCTGCCTCATCATATTCGTAGCTGTATGTATCCTGCGAGAGGCATTTGTTAGAAAAATAGCTTTCGTCTATTTCTCCGACTTTTCTTACGATAATTCCATTCTTCTGGTAAACATTAAAATAGGTAAGTTCAAACGTTTTCTCTAAAATACGGACATGCCCCAACGTCTCCGTAAAAAGAACCTCCCTACCGTCCGACAGAACGATCTGCTCTACTTCTACCCTATTTTTCATATCTCTATAAACAGAATAGGGAATAGCCCCTACACCTAAGACAATCATTACAAGAGCAATTATCATAATAATATTTCGTTTCCTGCTTTTAGGCTGACCCTTCCACGTAACAAAAAGACCAATATATAATACTGCTATAGTAAACTCGCTTAGATACTGCCTATCCCATATATATCCGAATAGGAACAGATCGCTTTCCATATGCTTCAGATACCAACCTAAACCCAGAAGCGCTATTATAACAATGACATACACCCAAAAACCTACTGTCAGTATCGATCTATCCTTTTCCTGAGATGCAGTAGATTCCTTCGCTGACACCGGTGGCAATCCTTCCTTATTTTCTGTACTCATACTATCCCTCCTTTAAAATATAATCATAAAAATCCGCCGTTTCCCTGTTTCGGTATTCGTGCTTTTCATAATAGCCGATCAGTCTGCCATCCTCATCCCGCAGGGCGATCATATAAACATCTTTATTCTCTTTTTCATTGTAATAAGTATATATCCGGTTATTCTCCACACTTTCCCAAAACCATTGTACCACCTGTTTGATTTTCTCATTACTGGACGGGTTATGGCAGTCAAGCAGCGATTTCCCCACCAGCGCGTATCCGCCTCTTTTTTGATACCTCTCTGCCGCCGCAGGATTCATATACACAATTTCGTGGGAAAGATCACATATCACCACAGCTGCAGTATCCATGTCAATAACACTTTTAAAAAATTTTGAAAGCTCCATAAAATATACCTGCCTCCCTCTAAGTTTGATCAATATATCCTCCATGTCAAAGCAGCTCGCTGCGATGACACGCGATGAGAAATCCGCGCAGGCGGTTTCTCATCTGCGTTCAGGCTGAAAAATCAGCACATCAGTGTGATTTTTCAACCTAATGCCCTCAGTAACATCCTATTTTCATCGCAAATTTCCCTCCTCATAGGAAAACTGGATACCATGATCCAGCCGCAGAGGATTGTCCATACGGACATAAACACCCTCATCAGATATTTTAACATAAATCCGGGGATTCCCATCAGAAGTATGGAATTTTCCATTGAGCTCCGAGTAATCTGATATTCCCAGATTTTCAGCAATTTCCCGGGAAAAAGCGTCATCCGGTCTGCCCCAATCGGAAATATAACACCCTTCTCTCATCTGCATATAAGAATCGGAAGTTCTGTCTATTCCGTCCGCCATCATAGCAGTACCAACACAGCTTGATATCGTCTGAAGGCGTCTTTGATCATTTGCAGCTCTGCTACGGAACCCATATTCTTCAAACTGAACGAGCAGCATCTTAAATAACATCATTATACAAAGAAGAATCATGCCGGAAACGATTCCTTTTTCGACAGGCATTCTTTCCTTCCGACTGTCGTCGATATCCACATCGTCCCTGTATCTTTGCATATTCTCCTGCCGATAAAACAGAAGTGCGGATATGCCCCAGAAAGAGTCAAACAGCAGCATGATACATAGTAAAAATACCGCTAAACCTCCATCAAACTGATACCAGCGGATAATATACCGGACATTCCAGACGTTGGCAAGCAGAAAAACAGCTGCGTAAAAGAAAATCAGAACCCTTCTGCCCACATTCTTTATCTCCGGGCAGGACTTTCCGCTTACACGCGGAACATTCCGCAGATCGTCGCCGTAATCTTCTCTATTATACGGGATCTCATATCCATATGCCTTTAACCTGCGAATATAACAGAATCCAGACAACAAATTTA
>CAYQZB010000051.1:0-11794 GCA_964421915.1 uncultured Lachnospiraceae bacterium | reverse complement strand
AAAATAAAATAAGGGATAATGTATTAAGATATTCTGACAAAGGCGTTAGAAACCACAGGGTTTCTGCCGCCTTTTTTGATGATTTGATATGTGACTGCACAGTTTTTGCGGTAACTGAAAAATGGAGGCTAGATTGAACAATAAGCTTGATAGCTTATTGTTCAATCAGCAATTAGAGTCAGAGCCTCAAATTGCTTTGATTGCAGATGAGAAACCGCCTGCGCGGATTTCTCATCGCGTGTCATCGCAGCAAGCTGCTCTGACATGGAGGATTAGTATGGCTGTAAAGTATGTGTTTGTGACCGGCGGCGTTGTTTCCGGTCTGGGAAAAGGGATTACGGCAGCGTCCTTGGGACGGCTTTTAAAAGCAAGGGGCTATCGGGTGACGATGCAGAAATTTGACCCTTACATAAATATGGATCCCGGAACCATGAATCCGATCCAGCATGGAGAGGTCTTTGTGACGGATGATGGGACGGAGACGGATCTGGATCTTGGACATTATGAACGGTTTATAGATGAAAGTCTGGATCAAAACTCCAATGTGACCACCGGGAAGATCTACTGGTCCGTGCTTCAGAAAGAACGGCATGGAGATTATGGCGGGGGAACCGTGCAGGTGATTCCGCATATTACCAATGAGATCAAGAGCAGATTCTATCAGGCAAAGGACTCGGAGGATCACAGTATTGCCATCATTGAAGTCGGCGGAACGGTGGGAGATATTGAGAGCCAGCCCTTTTTAGAGGCGATCCGTCAGTTCCAGCATGAGGTGGGGCATGAAAATGCTGTTTTGATCCATGTTACACTGATTCCTTATCTGAAGGCTTCCGGTGAATTAAAGACCAAACCGACCCAGCAGAGCGTTAAGGAGCTGCAGAGTATGGGACTTTGGCCGGATGTAATCGTGTGCAGGAGCGAATATCCGCTTCCGGATGAGTTGAAGGCTAAGATCGCGCTGTTTTGCAATGTTCCCGTGGATCATGTGCTGCAAAATCTGGACGTAGAATATCTGTATGAAGCGCCGGTGGCGATGGAAAAGGAAAGCTTTGCGCAGGTGGTATGTGAATCTCTGGCGCTGCCCTGTCCGGAGCCGGATTTGACAGAATGGAAAAATATGCTGTACAATCTGCGTAATCCCAAGTATGAAGCAGAGATATCGATCGTCGGGAAATATACCCAGCTCCATGATGCATATCTTAGCGTGGCAGAGGCGCTGAAGCATGGCGGGATCGAAACCCGGACCAATGTAAAGCTGCGCTGGGTGGATTCGGAGGAAGTGGAAAAAGAGGGAGCTGGGAAATTATTATCCGGAACGGACGGCATCTTAGTCCCGGGAGGATTTGGAACAAGGGGGACAGAAGGAAAGATCGAGACGATCCGGTATGCCAGAGAGCATAAGATTCCTTTTTTGGGAATCTGTCTGGGCATGCAGATGGCGATTGTGGAATATGCCAGAAATGTTGTCGGACTGGATGGAGCCAACAGCATAGAACTGGATCCGGATACGCCATATCCGGTGATTGCGTTGATGCCGGAACAGGATGGGGTCGTCGATCTGGGCGGAACGCTTCGTCTGGGAGCATATCCCTGTATTTTAAAGGAAGGATCCATGGCGGAAAGGTTATATGCAGCAAGGGAGATCAGTGAACGCCACCGTCACCGTTATGAAGTAAACAATGATTATCGGGATAGACTGACAGAGTGTGGGATGTGCCTGTCCGGTCAGTCGCCGGACGGCCGTATTGTAGAGATGATGGAGCTTCCGGAGCATCCGTATTTTGTCGGAACACAGGGGCATCCGGAACTGAAGTCCCGGCCGAACAGGGCGCATCCGTTATTTCGGGGATTGATCGAAGCGGCGGTGAAAAAGCATTTGGAAACAGGAGGAGAGATAAATGATGAAGAACGGAGTTAAAGAGTATCAGGGACTGTACCGACAGCAGTTTGAGCATGACAACTGCGGTATCGGCGCCGTTATCAACAGCAAAGGTGTGAAATCACACCAGACGGTTGAAAATGCGCTGCATATCGTTGAAAACTTAGAGCACCGCGCCGGAAAGGATGCGGAAGGGAAGACCGGCGATGGGGTTGGTATCTTATTGCAGATCTCCCATAAATTTTTCCAGAAGGAATGTAAGAAGCTTGGAATCAATATCGGTAAGGAGCGGGAGTACGGTATTGCGCAGATGTTCTTTCCACAGAATGAATTAAAATGCAATCAGGCAAAGAAAATGTTTGAGATCATCGTGCAGAAGGAGGGACTGGAGCTGTTAGGATACCGTCAGGTGCCCATCGCGCCGGATGTCCTTGGCAATAAGGCAAGGGAATGTATGCCTAATATCGTGCAGGCATTTATCAAAAAGCCGGATCATGTTGAGAAAGGACTGGAATTTGACCGTAAGCTTTATATCGCCCGCCGTGAGTTTGAGCAAAGTAATGACAATACCTATGTGGTATCAATGTCCAGCCGGACCATCGTTTATAAGGGAATGTTTCTGGTGGGGCAGCTCCGTACCTTTTTTGCTGACCTTCAGGATGAGAATTATGTGTCTGCCATCGCCATGGTACATTCAAGATTCAGTACGAATACGAATCCAAGCTGGGAGCGTGCGCATCCGAACCGGTTTATCGTCCATAACGGAGAGATCAATACGATCCGCGGTAATGCGGATAAGATGCTTGCCAGAGAGGAGACGATGGAGTCTTCCCACTTGAAGGGTGAATTACATAAGGTGCTGCCGGTAGTAGATACCAGAGGTTCAGACTCTGCAATGCTGGACAATACTTTGGAATTTCTTGTGATGAGCGGTATGGAGCTTCCGTTGGCAGTGATGATCACCATCCCGGAGCCATGGAGCAATAACCTGACGCTGGCACAGGATGAACGGGACTTTTATCAGTACTATGCCACGATGATGGAGCCCTGGGACGGACCTGCCTCCATCGTATTTTCTGACGGGGATCTCTGTGGTGCCGTTCTGGACCGTAACGGTCTTCGCCCGTCAAGGTATTATGTTATGAAAAACGGGGATGTGATCCTGTCCTCCGAGGTAGGCGCATTGGAAGTTCAGGAGGAGGAAGTTGTATTAAAGGAACGACTTCATCCCGGTAAAATGCTTCTGGTGGATACCGTAGAGGGAAGGATATTATATGATGAGGAAGTCAAGGAGATCTACACCACGAAGCAGCCTTATGGTGAATGGCTGGACAGCAATCTGGTGGAGCTAAAAGATCTGAAGATCCCCAACCAGCGTGTGGAGACGTTTACCCAGACGCAGAGAAAGCAGCTGCAGAAGGCTTTTGGTTATACCTATGAAGAGTATAAAAATTCCATCCGGAATATGGCGCTGAATGGTGGGGAGGCCATCGCCGCCATGGGCATTGATACGCCGCTGGCCGTATTATCAGACCATAAACATCCGCTGTTTGATTATTTTAAACAGCTGTTCGCACAGGTGACCAATCCGCCTATTGATGCGATCCGGGAGGAGATCGTCACCAGCACGACGGTCTATGTGGGCAAGAAGGGCAATCTTTTGGAGGAGACAGCGGAAAACTGTCAGGTGCTGAAGATTCATAATCCGATCCTGACAAATACGGATATGCTGAAGATCAAGACCATGGATAAGGATGGTTTTCATGTTGCCGTTGTGCCCATCACCTATTATAAGAGCACAAAGCTGGAGCGTGCCATCGACCGCTTATTTGTGGAAGTGGATAAGGCGTATAAAGACGGTGCCAATATCCTTGTGCTGTCTGACCGCGGCGTGGATGAGAATCATATGCCGATCCCGTCGCTGCTTGCCGTATCCGCAGTGCATCAGTATCTGGTAAAGACAAAGAAACAGACGTCCCTTGGTCTGATCCTGGAATCCGGAGAACCCAGGGAGGTACATCATTTTGCAGCGCTTCTCGGGTATGGCGCATGTGCGGTCAATCCGTATCTGGCGCAGGATACGATCCAGGAGCTGATCGACGAGCATCTCTTAGACAAGGATTATTATGCGGCGGTCAATGATTACAATGCCGCGGTCATTCACGGCATCGTAAAGATTGCGTCAAAGATGGGTATTTCCACGATCCAGTCCTATCAGGGCGCGAAAATATTTGAGGCGATCGGTATTTCCGAGGAAGTAGTTAATAAATATTTTCCGGGGACGGTCAGCCGCGTGGGCGGGATTACTATGGAGGATATCGAGGCACAGGTGGAAGAACTGCACTCAAAGGCATTTGATCCGCTGGGCTTAACAACGGATTTAACGCTGGACAGCCTTGGAAAACATAAAAGGCGGAGCGGAGGAGAGGAACACCGTTACAACCCGCAGACGATCCATATGCTGCAGCAGGCGGTCTGGAACGGCGATTACGATCTCTTTAAACAATATTCGGCATTGATTGACGGCGAACAGAGCGGATATCTGCGCAGCCTGATGGAGTTTGATTACCCGGCGGAGGGGATTGCGTTGGAGGAAGTAGAGAGTGTGGAGGAGATCGTAAAACGGTTTAAGACCGGCGCCATGTCCTACGGTTCGATTTCTGAGGAGGCGCATGAGACTCTTGCAATAGCGATGAATCATCTGCATGGGAAATCCAATACCGGCGAAGGCGGAGAAAGCGAGGAACGTCTGGATTCTGCAGGAAGCGAAACAGACCGGTGCTCTGCCATCAAGCAGGTGGCTTCGGGGCGGTTTGGCGTAACCAGCAGATATCTGGTGTCTGCGGAGGAGATTCAGATCAAAATGGCACAGGGAGCGAAGCCGGGAGAAGGCGGACATCTGCCGGCCAAGAAGGTATATCCCTGGATCGCGAAAACAAGGCATTCTACACCTGGGGTCAGTTTGATTTCACCGCCGCCTCATCATGATATCTATTCCATCGAGGATCTGGCGCAGTTGATTTATGATTTGAAAAATGCCAATAAATACGCAAATATTTCCGTAAAGCTGGTGTCGGAAGCCGGTGTCGGAACAGTTGCGGCAGGCGTTGCGAAAGCAGGCGCACAGGTCATCCTGATCTCCGGATATGATGGCGGTACAGGTGCTGCGCCGGAAAGCTCTATTCATAATGCCGGACTTCCCTGGGAGCTGGGATTGGCGGAAACGCATCAGACATTGATCCAGAATGGACTTCGTAACCGTGTCCGTATCGAGACAGACGGAAAGCTGATGAGCGGACGCGATGTGGCTGTTGCAGCCCTTCTCGGCGCAGAGGAATTTGGTTTTGCCACGGCGCCGCTGGTAGCCATGGGCTGCGTCATGATGCGTGTATGTAATCTGGATACCTGTCCGGTGGGCATTGCAACGCAGAATCCGGAGCTTCGGAAGCGTTTTATGGGAAAACCGGAATATGTAGAGAATTTTATGCTCTTTATTGCAAGAGAATTAAGGGAGTATATGGCTAAGCTTGGGGTGCGTACCATTGATGAAATGGTGGGACGCAGCGATCTGTTGAAGGTAAAGGAAGCACAGAATTCCCGTATGGCAGCGAAAATGGATCTTCGCTCCATCCTGTCTAATCCTTATGCGGAAGCAGGGGAGAAAGTAACTTTTATGCCGGAGAAGGTCTATGACTTTAAGCTGGAAGAAACCCTTGATGAAAAGATTTTATTGAAGGAATTGAAAAATGCGGTTAAGAAAGGTTCCAAGGCGGAGATTAACGTGAAAGTCGGCAATACGGACAGAACCTTTGGAACGCTTCTTGGCGCGGAGATCACCAGAAATCATAAGGAAGGGTTAAACGAGGATACGATCACTGTAAACTGCACAGGGGCAGGCGGTCAGAGTTTTGGCGCATTTATCCCAAGGGGATTGACCCTGAGGCTTTGCGGCGATACCAATGATTATTTTGGCAAAGGTTTGTCCGGCGGCAAGCTGGTGGTTTATCCGCCGAAGAAAAGAAGCTATCAGGCGGAGGAGAATATCATTGCCGGCAATGTTGCCCTGTATGGCGCCACCAGCGGTAAGGTATTTATCAACGGCGTTGCTGGGGAGCGTTTTGCTGTGCGTAATTCCGGCGCTTATGCCGTAGTGGAAGGTGTCGGGGAGCACGGCTGTGAATACATGACAGGCGGCCGGGTGGCGGTGCTTGGAAAAACCGGCAAGAACTTTGCGGCGGGAATGAGCGGCGGTATCGCTTATGTGCTGGATGAAGATAATCATTTATATCAGAATCTGAATAAAGACATGATCTCCATAGAGAAGATGGAAAGCAAGTATGATATTCAGGAGTTGAAGGATCTGATCGAGGAGCATGTAAAGGAAACAGGCTCTGAACTGGGAAGCCGGATCTTAAAGGATTTTAACGAATACTTGCCGAAATTTAAAAAGATCATTCCTAATGATTATAAACGTATGACTGCATTATCCGCGAAACTGGAGGAAAAGGGGCTCAGTGCGGAGCAGGCGCAGATGGAAGCGTTTTATGACAGCTTTAAATAGTGAAAATCAATTTTATTTAAGTCCAGCAGAGCTGCGACATGGAGGATTAATATGGGAAAATCAACAGGGTTTTTAGATTATGAACGAAAGAGCGCAAAGGTGGAGGAGCCGCTCCGCAGGATCAGGCATTTTAATGAGTTTCGTACGCCGCTTGGCTTAGAGGAGCAGCAGAAACAGGGAGCGAGGTGTATGGAGTGCGGCGTCCCATTCTGCCAGAACGGGGAGATGATTGCCGGGATGGCTTCCGGCTGTCCGCTGCACAATCTGGTGCCGGAGACGAACGACCTTGTCTATAGCGGCAACTGGAAGCAGGCATATGAGAGGCTTTCCAAGACGCATTGTTTCCCGGAATTTACCTGCAGGGTATGTCCGGCGCTCTGCGAGGCAGCCTGTGTCTGCAATCTTCACGGCAATCCGGTCTCGACGAAAGAAAATGAACGTGCTATTATAGAAAATGCATACACAAATGGCTGGGTGACGGCGCAGATCCCGAAAGTGCGCACCGGAAAGAAGATCGCGGTCATCGGAAGCGGTCCCTCCGGTCTGGCGGCGGCTTATCAGTTAAACCAGCGTGGTCATCTGGTAACGGTATATGAGAGAAATGACCGGATCGGCGGACTGCTCAGATACGGTATTCCGAATATGAAGCTGGATAAGAAGGTTATTGACCGCCGGATCAAGCTGATGGAAGAGGAAGGCATCGTATTTAAGACAGGAGTAAACGTGGGAAAGGATATCACTGCCGGGGAACTGTTAAAGCAGTATGACAGGGTAGTGCTTGCCTGTGGCGCATCGGAGCCGAGGGATATCAATGTACCCGGAAGGGATGCTAAAGGGATCTATTATGCTGTGGATTATCTTACTTCCGTGACCAAAAGTCTTTTGGATTCCGACTTTAAGGATGGGAAGGCAGTGACTGCCAAGGATAAGCATGTGCTGGTGATCGGCGGCGGCGATACCGGCAATGACTGTGTGGGTACGGCGATCCGTCAGGGTGCGAAGTCCGTTACGCAGTTAGAGATGATGCCAAAACCGTCTGAGGAAAGGACAGCGGCTAATCCGTGGCCGCAGTGGCCCAAGGTATTGAAAACAGATTATGGTCAGGAAGAAGCCATTGCTGTTTTTGGCAGTGATCCAAGGGTGTATCAGACAACCGTAAAGGAATTTCAAAAAGATAAGAGCGGCAATGTCAGGAAAGCTGTCATCGTGAAATTGGAGCCGAAAAAGGATAAAAAAACCGGAAGGATCATGATGATGCCGGTGGACGGTACGGAGGAGACAATAGATGCGCAGCTGGTTTTGATTGCGGCAGGATTTCTGGGAAGCCAGAAATATGTGACAGAGAGTTTCGGAGCCGCCGTGGACGGACGCAGCAATGTGTCAACAGAAGCCGGACATTATGAAACAACGGTTCCCGGTGTGTTTGCCGCGGGAGACATGCACAGAGGGCAGTCTCTGGTGGTGTGGGCGATCCATGAAGGCAGGCAGGCTGCAAGGGAAGTGGATGCTTCATTGATGGGATATTCAAATCTATAGAAAGGTATGGTATAGGAATATGGCTTACAGCAAAGCAGAAATCCTGCAGATCGTTGAGGAAGAGGATGTGGAATTTATCCGGCTGCAGTTTACGGATATGCAGGGGATATTAAAGAACGTGGCAATTCCGGCAAAGGGTCTTTGCAATGCAATGGATGGAAAATGTGCAATTGATCTGGCATCGCTGGAGGGATTTGTGAATGGAGAAACGGAGACGCTTTATCTAAGACCTCAGTTAGATACCTTTACGATACTGCCGTGGCGTCCGCAGCAGGGCAAGGTGGCGCGTTTTCTGTGCGATATCTATAAAGCCGACGGTACGGAATACGAGGAGAGCTCGCGTTATATCTTAAAGCATGTCATGGAGAAGGTAGGGAAGATGGGATATTCCCTACAGGTCAATCCGGAATGTGAATTTTTCTTATTCCACACCGATGACAATGGACTGCCGACGACGCTGTCCCATGAACAGGCAACGTATCTGGACACGTCGCCTGTTGATCTTGGTGAAAATACAAGAAGAGATATTATTTTAGCCATGGAGGGTATGGGATATGAGATCACATCCTCCCACCATGAAATTGCTCCGGCGCAGCATGAGATCGATTTTGCTTATGAGGATGCGCTTGCAACGGCTGATAAGATTATGACTTTTAAGGTGGCGGTCAGGACGATCGCCAGACGGTACGGTCTGCATGCCACATTCATGCCCAAACCCCGTTCCGGTGTCCATGGTTCCGGCATGCACCTGAATCTGAAGCTGATCAAGGACGGCAGGGATATCCTGATGGATGAGGATGGAGTATTAAGCGCGGAAGGAAGATCATTTCTGGCAGGTATTCTGAACCATATTCCGGGGATGACAGCGATACTGAATCCTCTGGTGAATTCTTATAAGCGGCTGGTTCCGGGATTTGAGGCTCCGTGGGAGCTGACCTGGTCGGCAAGTCAGAGGAATGCCCTGCTGCGTGTGAGGAAGGATACGTTGGATATCGAGCTTAGAAGTCCGGATGGGGCAGCCAACCCATATCTGGCATTTGCCCTTTGTCTGGCGGCAGGCATGGACGGTATCTACAATAAGATGCAGGCACAGGAGGAACTGACCGAGGACCTGAGCAGACTTTCCGAAGAGGAGAGGAGCAGCAGGGAAATGGTTGCCCTGCCTGAAAATCTTGGAGAAGCGCTGGCAGCCATGAAGAATGACCAGCTGGTCTGTGATACGCTGGGAACGGAGTTCTACGGTAAATATATGAACGCAAAAAGGAAGGAGTGGAAAGAATATCTGGAACAGGTATCCGAATGGGAATTAAAGCGGTATCTGTATCTTGTCTGATATTGGCTGGCCGGAGGATGCGTATCGTCAGTGGAACGGCGGGAGCGATGGGGCAGCAGGATGGAATACTTGATATGATCAGAGCAGCAGGGAAGTAATGGAGGCAGAACATGGGTGCAGTGGTAGTTGTATTGCCCAAGCTCGAAGATTCTAAAAAAGTTCAGAGAATTTTAAACCAACATGGGTTTACCGATGTGCTTGCCTGTGCCAATGGATCTGCGGCGCTGCAGGAGGTAAATCAGCACAGATACGGTGTTGTGATCAGTGGTTTAAGATTGAAGGATATGTACTTTCGTGAATTGTTGGAGAATCTTCCGAAGAATTTCCAGATGGTGGTCATGGGAAGCGCCAATGTAGTGGGCGAGGCGGCAGGTTTTGGTCTTTTAGCGCTTACAACGCCGTTGAAAGCTTACGATCTGGTAAATACGATAGAGATGGTTTTCGGACAGATGGAGCGGCGCTTCAAAAAGTCCGGACCAAAGAAGCGGGATGAGCGGGAAGAAAATTATATAAACAATGCCAAGCTTCTTTTGATGGAGAGAAATTATCTGACGGAAGAGGAAGCGCACCGCTATATCCAGAAGTGCAGTATGGATAACGGGACGAATATGGTGGAGACGGCACAGATGATACTCACGTTATATTTCGCGGAGTGATCTTTATAAAACCATATTTAAGGCAGTGGAAACAATGCCTAAATTATATTAAAGAGCATACTTATGCTGCATATTCAAAAGTAAGACAAAATAGTAAAGAAAAAGGAGAAGGAAGAGAATGAAGATTCGTATTGGAATTATGGGCTATGGGAATCTGGGAAAGGGGATTGAATGTGCCATTAGGCAGAATCCGGATATGGAATTAAAAGCGGTATTTACCAGACGTGATCCGGCGGGAGTGAAGATCCTGACAGAGGGAGTGAAGGTATATCCGGCAGCAGAAGCGGCAGCCATGAAGGATGAGATCGACGTGATGGTCCTGTGCGGCGGAAGCGCTACGGATCTGCCGAAGCAGACGCAGGAATATGTCAAACTGTTTAATGTCATTGACAGCTTTGATACCCATGCTAAAATTCCTGAGCATTATGCAAAGGTGGATGCAGCGGCAAAGGAGGGCGGCAAGATTGGCATTATCTCTGTCGGCTGGGATCCGGGGATGTTTTCATTAAACCGCCTTTATGCCAATGCGATCCTGACAGACGGACAGGATTACACCTTCTGGGGCAAGGGCGTCAGCCAGGGACATTCGGATGCCATCCGCCGGGTGGAAGGCGTAAAAGACGGGAAGCAGTATACGATTCCGGTGGAGAGCGCGCTGGAGGCAGTGAGAAGCGGCGGGAATCCGGAACTGACTACAAGACAGAAGCATACGAGAGAATGTTTTGTCGTGCCGGAGGAAGGCGCTGATCTTGCAAAGATTGAAAGTGAAATCAAGAATATGCCGAACTATTTTGCCGATTATGATACGACGGTTCACTTTATTACGGAGGAGGAACTGAAAAGGGATCACAGCGGTATTCCCCACGGCGGATTTGTGATCCGAAGCGGCAGGACCGGCTGGAATGGGGAGCATCAACATATCATAGAATATAGTCTGAAGCTGGATTCCAATCCGGAATTTACGGCAAGCGTACTGATTGCTTATGCAAGGGCAGCATACCGTCTGAACCAGGAGGGGCAGAGCGGCTGCAAGACTGTCTTTGATATCGCGCCGGCATACCTCTCGGCAAAGAGTGGCGAGGATCTTCGGGCACATCTGCTGTAACCGGTAAGTCAGGATCTATACAAATGTTTATATTGAAGTGTAACAGGAAGCCCATTGGATTTAAACAATGGGCTTCTTTTCAGCCAGTAAAAGCTACGCCGCCTATACTCTTCTGCGATTGAGAAAGTTTATAAAGGTAGTATTGCTTTTGAAACAGGAGAACCGATAAGGTCGATACTCATATAGAAGTTTTCCAACAAATACTACGAAATACTTATTTAACTTTTTCAAGTCAATCTGCTATAATTAGAACAATAATCGCGCTAAAACGGAGATGAGGATAGATGCTGACAATTGCGATATGCGATGATGATAATAGTCAAATTAATGCTCTGAGAAAAATGCTGACGGAATGGAACGGTTGTACTATGATAAGTGAATACAACTCAGCAGAGCAATTTCTATTCCATTATCCCGATGTTTCTTGTGATCTGCTCCTGCTTGATATTGAAATGGGTGATATGAATGGCATGGAGCTTGCCAAGGAGCTCAGAGCCAGGGGCGATATGCTGCCGATCATATTCATCACCGGCTTTTCGGAGTACATTGGTGACGGCTATGATGTGGAAGCACTGCACTATCTTGTGAAGCCTGTGGACAAGAAAAAGCTGTTTCAGGTGCTTGACCGATATGCCTGCCGCCATCAATCGGACAACAGAATCATTTTGCCGAGCGGCAATGAATCGGTGCTTGTAGCTTCTGATGATATTGTGTATCTTGAAGC
>CAYQZB010000050.1:0-12684 GCA_964421915.1 uncultured Lachnospiraceae bacterium | reverse complement strand
AAGAAGGGCGGAAAGGTTCAGTTAGTTGGATTTGGTACATTTGAAGTTACCACAAGAGCTGCTAGAACAGGACGCAACCCGCAGACAGGCAAGGAGATGAAGATCGCAGCATCTAAGGCTCCGAAGTTCAAACCGGGCAAGGCATTTAAGGATGCAGTGAACTAATTACGGACAGAATCAGATGCGGGCAGCTTCCAAACGGGGCTGCCCGCTTTTGCATGCACAGGTCCGCATAAAAAAGCGCGAAACAGAAAAGAGGAAATGCATGAGACTGGATAAATTTTTAAAGGTATCACGATTGATCAAGCGGCGGACTGTCGCCAATGAAGCATGCGACGCCGGCAGGGTGATGGTGAATGATAAGCCTGCCAAGGCTTCCGTCAATGTAAAACCCGGAGATATCATCACCATCGGGTTTGGCAACAGGGAGACGAAAGTGGAAGTCCTTACCATACAGGAAAGTGTGAGGAAGGAAGATGCGGAAAATATGTATAAATATCTCTAAGTCATAGAGGAAGGATTTTGGGCATATATTGAATTAAGGTCGAATCATCCGCAGGGAAGCCTGTGAGATAGAGCAGGGCAAATGGAAGAACTGAATGCTAAGAAAACGCACAAGATCCAGATCATGAACCGTCAGACGACGAATCTCAGCGGTGTGTCGGATGTGATATCCTTTGATGAGAAGGAGGTCGTTCTGGAGACAGAGCGCGGAATGTTGACGATCCGCGGGGACGGACTGCATGTGAGCAGGCTGACGCTGGAAAAAGGCGAGGTCGATGTGGAAGGAAGGGTAGATGCTTTTCAATATTCCGACGGCGCAGCCGGCAGAGGGAAGGAAAGCTCCCTGATCTCAAGGATGTTCCGCTGATGGATGAGATGATACGCCATGAACTTCAGCTGGGGCTGGCATGTTTTTTCATGGGCATGCTGCTGATGGCGTTTTATGATGTGCTGAGGATCTTTAGAAGGGTGATAAGGCATAATATGATAGCGGTTTCGCTGGAGGATATCCTATTCTGGATCATATGCATGATCAGCGCTTTTGAACTGCTGAGAGTGATGAATCAGGGGATATTCCGCTACAGCGTTGCGCTGATGGCAGGCGCGGGTATGTTCTTATATCATATGCTGTTAGGCAGGCATGCAGTGCCGTTTTTCGCAAAGATATTAAATAAAGTGAAAAAACTTATAAAAAAAGTCTTAAAAAAATGTAAAAAAATATTGACGGAGCCGATAAAAAAGGCTATAGTTAGGTTGTATAGGCATTTTAGGGAACGCCTGCGCGAAAGGAAAAAGAAACTTGAAGAGGACGGTAGCATTTCGCAAAGAGAAAAAGAATAGATCGATGCTGATGATTACAATGCTTGTAATGGCAGCTCTTTTCTTTGTTGTCTATGTAGGCGGCAGACCTAAAGTTATGGAAAGAGAACGGCTGCAAGCGGAGATTGCCCTGCTTCAGGAACAACTGGAAGCAGAACAGGCAAGGTCGGATAAGCTGCGGGAGCTGGAGGTCTATACGCAGACGAAGAAATATGCGGAAGAAGTGGCTAAGGAAGTGTTGGGCTATGTGTATGACGGCGAGATTATCTTCCGGCTGGATGACTAGTTCTATTTGAGCCGCAGCAAAGCTGCGACAGGGGTTTAGTGGATAAACAAAATATATGTCGAAGTAAAATGTTATGTCCGAACAGGGATATGACATTTTTTTTATTGCGGTTCTGTTATAGTTGTACAGATGACAACAAACCGGAGAATAAGCCGGATAACAGACCGGACAGCAGAAGGGATAAAAAAGGGCGGAGGGATAGGATCATGGATACGTTGACCAACAAAGACAGGGGAGAGAAAAACATGGAGGGTGTCTTTTCAAGCTATAATCGTCTTCGGATAGAAAATTATGCGGAGGCGTTTCACGATCTTGCATTTAATTTTACGAAATTTGACCAGAGGGAGATGCAGGAAGGAGAATCCAGAGGAGAATATCTGGCGCGGAAAAAGGAATCGGAACAGTGGCAGAGACTGGGAAAAAGATATTCCGATGCGGCGGTTATGATGGATGCCATTGCAAAAGAATGTTATTCCAGCAGAAGACCGCGCGGTATCCAGAGGACAAGCCTGCATCTGCTGCTGCGCAGGGAGAACGTGGCGCTGAAAAATATATATGTGATCTATAACCGTTATCAGCACAGGGAATACTGTCTTTCCATGAAGGTTACAGAGGGACAGAGAAGAAGAGCGGGAAAGGGCGGATATGGCAGGAGCGGATTGTGCGAGACAGAGACGGCTGCAGCTATCCTTTCAGGCGTATTCGGGAGAAAGATCCTTCCGGCGGATAACTGCCCGGTCTTTATCGGGGAGGAATGCCGTGATTATCTGTTTGTTGAGGAAGGCAGATATCATGTGTCTACGGGTACGGCATCCATGACAAAGTCAGGGGAGACGATTTCCGGCGACAATTATTCCTTTTTACAGGGGCGGGACGGAAAGATGAGGGCGCTGTTGTCGGACGGTGTCGGATCCGGAGAAGAAGCCTGCAGGGATTCCGGCCACCTGGTCGATCTTGCGGAAAAATACATGGAGGCAGGATTTGAAAAAAAACAGATGCTTGGCGTACTGGAAGGGATCATGATGGGTAATGCCATGGAAAACAGGATTCCGACGCTGGATCTTTGTGAGATCGATCTGCATACGGGGGAATGTGAGTTTGTCAAGCTGGGAAGCGCGCCCACGCTGATCAAATATGACCGGATGATGGACGAGATTACATCGGAAAATCTTCTGCTGGGGTATGAGAAGATAGAGAATGTTTCTGTCATAAGCCGTCAATTGAAGGAAGACAATTATATTTTTATGATGACGGACGGCGTCTCGGACTATTTTAAGGAAGAACAGAAAAAAGAGCTGTTTGCCAAGATGCTCGGAAGCAAAGGCTACAGCGATCCTACGGTACTGGCGAATTATATTATGAATAAGGCGCTGCAGCTGTCAGCCGGCGATTCGGCAGAGCATAAGCATATCCGGGACGATATGACGGTGCTTGTTTTGAAAATTGATAAGACAGCTGATTGATTTTTGCGGATAAAAAGATTATAGTTACTGTATGATTAAAAAAATCAAAAACCATCTTGAAAAAATATGCTGCTTACAATCAGGCGACGCGGTTATTGCCGGGGTATCAGGCGGAGCGGATTCGGTCTGCCTTCTTTGCGTACTGCAAAAGATCTGCGCAGAGACAGGGGCGGCGCTTTATGTAGTGCATGTGAATCATCATCTGCGCACGGAAGCGGATGACGATCAGACGTATGTGGAAATGCTCTGCAGCCAATGGGATATTCCCTGCCGCTGTTATTCTTTTGATGTAAAGAACTATGCGAAGGAATACGGGATCTCGACGGAGGAAGCGGGCAGGCGGCTCCGTTATAAAGCGTTTTATGATCTGAGGGATCAGCTGACTGCGGACGGGGATATCAGGATCGCTGTGGCGCATACGATGGAGGATAATGCGGAAACGATGCTTCTGAATCTTTTTCGGGGGACGGGCCTCAAGGGGCTTCGCGGGATTCCGGTCAGCCGCGGTGATATCATCCGGCCGCTATTGTGCGTAAGGCGGAGCGAGATCGAGGCGTGGCTGACGGCACAGGGGATCGGGTGGCGCAATGACTGCAGCAACGATACGGATGATTATACAAGAAATAAGATACGTCATAAGATGATTCCCATTGCAGAAAAGGAGATCAATGAAAATGCGGTGCTTCATATGAACCGTACCGCAGAGCAGCTTGCCATGGCGGAGGATTATCTGGAAGCTGAGACAAAAAAAGCGTGGGAAGCCTGTGTCAGACCACTGGGGCAGAAGGATGAGCTGTCTTTGCCGCCGGATGCCGATACGCTGTCCGGGCAGGGGGAGTATGGCTGCCTGATTTTGACTGAGCCGCTGCTGGCGCTGCATCCCTGTCTCAGAAGCTGCGTTTTGCTGAGGACGATGCAAAAGGCGGCAGGGACGACAAAGGATATCAGCGCCGTCCATGTGCAGGCGCTGGAAGGATTGTTTGATATGCAGTGCGGAAGACAGCTGCATCTGGCATACGGCATGAGGGCAGAGAGAACATATGACGGCGTAATCATAAGAAAGAAGACTGCTGATGCAAAATGCGGCAGGGAAGACCGTCAGGCGGCGGGCGGGTGCGGAAACGATAGGAAAGAGGCGGCGGAAGCGGCTGTTATAAAGATCCCCGGCAGTACGGAGATCTCCGGACTCGGAGTCATTGAAACAAGGATATTTCCGGCGAAAAAACAAAATTTTTGTGAAATTCCAAAAGATAGATATACGAAATGGTTTGATTATGATAAAATAAAAGATACTGTTTGTATCAGAACAAGGCAGGCAAAGGATTATCTTGCCATTGACGCGCGTGGAGGAACGCAGACATTAAAATCCTATTTTATCAATCAGAAGATCCCCCGTGAGGAGCGGGAACAGCTTTTGCTGATTGCGGACGGAAAGCATATTATGTGGATCGTAGGACGCCGCGGCAGCCATGGATATTATATTGATGATTCTACGAAAAATATATTGGAGATCAAGATAATATTATTTTAGAGATACAATACAGGGAAAATGGATAGAATAAGAAGAAAGGCACAAAAGGCATGGATGTAAAGATCAGGGTGATGATACCTGAAAAAGACATTGACGGCAGGATCAGAGAGCTCGGCGAAGGGCTCAGCAGGGAGTATGAAGGAAAGGCGCTGCATGTCATCTGTATTTTGAAGGGAAGCGTATTTTTTGCAAGTGAGCTTGCCAAGCGGATCACGGTTCCGGTCACGCTGGATTTTATGGAGGTGTCCAGCTATGGCGACGACACGGTATCCAGCGGACATATCAAGATCAAAAAAGATCTTGGAGAATCCATTGCGGGCAGGCATGTCCTTGTGATCGAGGATATCATCGATACCGGGAAGACGCTCAGCTTCCTTATGGAGATGCTGAAGGAAAGAAAACCTGCGTCCTTAAAGCTGTGCACGCTGCTTGATAAACCGGACAGAAGGACCCATCCGGTGGATGTGGATTATGTGGGATTTGAAATTCCGGATGAATTTGTGGTAGGATATGGATTGGATTACGCGCAAAAATATAGAAATCTGCCGTATATCGGCGTGGTTGAGAACGAATAGGGGAGAAAGAAGGTTAATAGGTTGAGAAGACAGAGCTTTAATATTTATTTTTTCATTATTATTCTGCTGTTGTTTGCTGCGATCTGGGTCAGTCTGATGAGCCGGCAGTCGGTGAATTATACCAGGATGCAGTTTGATCAGGCACTGGCGAGAGGCGAAGTCACTGAGATATTGATCCAGCAGAATGAAGAAGTGCCGACAGGTTCCGTGATGGTGTTGATCAACGGAGTGGAACGACGGGAATTTTTTGTGACGGATGTCAGGGAGATCGAAGCGCAGGCCAGAGCGGCAGGCGTGCCGGTTACGGTCAATGACGTGCCCGGAGAAAACTGGTTTATGAATTATATCCTGCCGGGTCTTGTGGTGCTGGTGGTCTGCGTGTTCTTTTTCGTGATGATGAACAATGCCCAGGCAGGAGCCGGAGGCGGCGGTAAGATGATGAATTTCGGCAAGAGCCGCGCGCAGCTTATCATGGACAGTAAGACGCGTTTTGAAGATGTCGCGGGACTGAAAGAGGAAAAGGAAGATCTGGAAGAGATCGTTGCTTTTCTAAAGGAACCGACCAAATTTACAGAGGTAGGCGCGCGGATTCCTAAGGGCGTGCTTTTGGAAGGACGTCCCGGAACAGGTAAGACGCTCCTTGCCAAGGCGATCGCGGGAGAGGCGAAGGTGCCGTTCTTCAGCATCTCCGGTTCCGACTTTGTGGAGATGTTCGTCGGCGTCGGCGCGTCCCGTGTCAGGGATCTGTTTGCAGATGCGAAAAAGAACGCCCCCTGTATCGTCTTTATCGATGAGATTGATGCCGTGGCGAGAAAACGAGGCACCGGCATGGGCGGAGGTCACGATGAACGCGAACAGACACTGAACCAGCTGCTGGTAGAGATGGATGGCTTTGGCGTGAATGAAGGAATCATCGTGCTGGCGGCGACCAACCGGGTTGATATTCTGGATCCGGCGATTTTAAGACCGGGACGGTTTGACAGAAAGATCACGGTCAGTCCTCCGGATGTGGGCGGCAGGGAGGATATCCTGAAAGTCCATGCTAAGAATAAACCGCTGGCGGAAGACGTGGATCTGAAACAGATCGCGCAGACGACTGCCGGTTTTACCGGAGCGGATCTGGAGAATCTGCTGAATGAAGCTGCGATTGTGGCAGCGCGTGCGGATCGTAAATTTATCATAGCTGAAGATGTAAAGAGATCCTTTATCAAGGTCGGAATCGGCTCAGAGAAGCACAGCCGTATCGTTTCCGATAAGGAAAAGAAGATCACCGCTTATCATGAGGCGGGTCATGCGATCCTGTTTCATGTGCTGCCTGACGTGGGACCGGTTTATACAGTGTCCATCATTCCCACCGGTGACAGTGCCGCAGGCTATACGATGCCGCTGCCGGAGAAGGATGAGATGTATCTGACCAAGGGCAAGATGAAGCAGGATATCATGGTATCCTTGGGCGGGCGTATCGCGGAGGAGATCATCTTTGATGATATTACAACGGGAGCCTCCAGCGATATCAAGAAAGCCACCGGCGCGGCGCGCCGCATGGTGACAAGATACGGTATGTCATCAACGATCGGAACGGTGAATTACGAAGAGGACAGCGACGAGGTATTTATCGGCAGGGATTTTGCCCATACCAAGAGCTATAGTGAGAAGAAATCCGGGGAGATCGATGAAGAAGTGAAAAAGATCATCGACGAATGCTATGCGGAAGCGAAGCGCCTGATCTTGGAGAATAAAGAAGTGCTTCACCGGTGCGCGTCCCTTCTATTAGAAAAGGAACGGATCACCAGAGAAGAATTTGAAAACCTGTTTAAGAGTACAGACATCTCCACAGCCGGTTTAGGACTGATTTAAGGCACTTAATTAACAATTAAACAAAGTGCACAAAAACATCTATCGAAAATTGTTATATTTGTAAAAAATTTTCATAGACGAAAATGAAAAGGATGTTATAATACAAAATGTAACCCCCAATACATTTTATAGTTTTTTGCTATAACCCCATAAGAAAGAAATACCTTCTCTGAAAATGACAGTTTTATGGCTGTCATTTTTACTTTGCTGAAAGATTATAAAAATTTAATTGTATCATACTATATCTTGAAGAATCATACTAAATATTGTATAATAAATGTCGTATTGCTTGGAAATTTGTCACGATATGCAATATACTGTAATAAATATAATAAATACTGAAATTCATACCGGAGAGTGCTTTTATGGAACGATACGCTTTTTTCGCTGATACGACTGATAATTATGTGACACCGATGGAACCGACGGCGTTTGATCTTGTGACGATACGGTTTAGGACGGCGAGGGATGCGGTGGACCGCGTGGTGATGATATCTTCTGCGGGAACATTTCCGATGGAGATCATAGAACAGGATCTGCTGTTTGATTATTACGGCGTTGAGATCCAGATGGATAACGAGATCGTTAAATATTATTTCGAGGCGTATGACGCTGAGAAGGTCATCAGATATGACACGCGGGGGATCCTGCAGCAGGAAGTGGATGAGCATTACTGGTTTCGGCTGATCCCCGGTTTCAGGACGCCGGATTGGGCAAAGGGCGCGATCATGTACCAGATCTTTGTAGATCGTTTTTACAACGGAGATCCGTCGAATGACGTGGAGGACAGAGAGTATTATTATATAGGAGATTATTCCGTTCATGTCGATGACTGGTACAAATATCCGGCGCAGATGGGAATCCGTGAATTTTACGGCGGTGATCTCCAGGGTGTTCTGGATAAAATGGATTATCTGGAAGATCTTGGCGTGGAAGTGCTCTATTTTAATCCGCTGTTTGTTTCCCCCTCAAATCATAAATATGATATTCAGGATTATGATAATATTGATCCTCATTTTGGGAAGATCGTGGAGGAGAAGGGCGAACTGCTGAAAGAAGGGCAATGCGATAACAGCGACGCGTCAAAGTATATCAACCGTATCACAAATCCCGCGAACCTTAAGGCGAGTAACGAGCTGTTTGCCAAAGTTGTTGCGGAGGCGCATAAACGTGGAATGAAGGTGATTCTGGACGGCGTATTTAACCATTGCGGTTCCTTTAACAAATGGATGGATCGGGAGCGTATCTATGAACAGGCGCAGGGATATGAGAAAGGAGCTTATATAGACGATAAAAGCCCTTATCGGAAGTATTTTAAGTTTCATGACGAGGGCAGATGGCCTTATAATGGGACTTATGAGGGCTGGTGGAATCACGACACGCTGCCCAAGCTTAATTATGAGGAGTCCAGAGAGCTTTATGAGTATATCTTAAGAATCGGTCAGAAGTGGGTGTCCGCTCCTTATTATGCGGACGGCTGGAGGCTGGATGTTGCAGCGGATCTGGGACATTCACCGGAGACCAATCATAGATTCTGGGAAGATTTCAGAAAGGCGGTCCGGCAGGCCAATCCGGATGCGCTGATCCTTGCGGAGCATTATGGCAGCGCCAAAGAATGGCTTCGCGGCAAGGAATGGGATACGGTCATGAACTATGATTCCTTTATGGAGCCGTTGACATGGTTTCTGACCGGTATGCAGAAGCACAGCGATGACTACAGGGGGGATATGCTGAACAATGCCAGCGCGTTTTGGTGCGCGATGATCTATTTCGGCTCGGAATTTGCCGCGTCGTCGCTGATGACGACGATGAACGAGCTTTCTAATCATGACCATTCCAGATTTTTGACAAGAACCAACCGTAAGGTCGGCAGATCCAATACGCTGGGGCCGGAGGCGGCTGATGAGGGGGTGGACTTTTCGGTCATGCGGGAGGCGGCACTGATCCAGATGACGTGGTACGGCGCTCCGACGATCTATTATGGAGAAGAAGCCGGTCTTTGCGGATTTACCGATCCGGATAACAGAAGGACCTATCCCTGGGGCAGGGAGAATAAGGAATTGATTGCGTATTATAAAGCGCTGACCGCGCTGCGAAGATCCTGTCGGGAGTTGAAAAGGGGATCTTTCCTGAAATTGGGTGAGGATTACGGCTTTATTGCTTATGGAAGATTTACGCGCGAGATGCAGTCGGCAGTTCTTGTGAATAATACGGAGAATGAGATGGAGAAGGAGATCGATATGAGCCTTCTCGGCACGCCGTTAAATGCTGCTGTAGAGAGAAAGATCATGACGACGGCTGACGGATATACGGAAGAAAAAGAAATATATACATTATGTGAGGGAAAGCTTGCCATGAAGCTTCCGCCGCACAGCGCGGCAGTGTTCAGATACCGGAGGATGTGATCGGGCTGATGCGGCTTTGGTTTTTAGCTTTCCACTGATTTGACGACTTTATTCTTGGTGAAATTGCATAATATTTCTGTCGAAATCCGACTTGCCAATTAAAAATATATATGATAGTATTGTTTTATCTGATAGAAAATGTAATGGGGTTTATTTATCATGTAATGCAATAATTTTAAGAGGGAAGGTAAGCTGCTATGGCAAATTTAAATGAAATCATGTATGAAATGATTAAAAAGAGCGGATGCATTACGACAAGTAATGTTAACGAGATTGAAGAGATCATAGATACAGGATTGGAGAAAACAGAAGAAAATATCCAGAAGGTAGCTTTAGATTATCTGGATGAAAGGGGATTTGCGCGTCGTATTGATAATCTGGAACGCGCGAAGCAGCATATTATTGAAAGCTCCATGTTTTCTGAGACTGTCCGTGTCAGGAAACGGCGTGAGATGGTAGAGGATCTTTTCCAGGAAGCAGACGAAGAAGAACTTGAGAAGTTAATGAAGATCTGCGAGATGGATACTCTTTTAAAAATTAAGGATAAGATGGATCGTATGGCTGCAAAGAGTTATGAGTATGCAGTTGAGGTTCTGGACGATATTCTTACGGATGCAGACAAGCCGGGCAATCTGATGGAATTTGAATCATTCCAGATGCTGCTGAATAGATACGCATCAGCGGGATGGCGTGCGATCGCTATCGAGCCAAGAGAGACAACAAACCGTAAGATTTCCATGGCAGGTTTTTCTACCACAACAAAGCAGGTAATTGTTGTATTTGAAAGAGAAAAGAATTAAAAACCGGCTGGAAGATGTTAGGTACATATTTGATGTTGGCAGGTCAATCAAGTATATAATGAAAACATCAGTCAGCCGCAGGTTGATAAGAGATTTTAGATATGATATGATAAGTGAAGAGGCAAAAGTCTCTTCACTTTTTATATTTAAGAAAGGATATTAGGCATATGAGAAGTGTAGCGGCAGATGAGATAACAAAGATTGTGAAGGAGATGTGCATTGAAGCCAATCATTTTTTATCAGAGGATATGAAGGATGCATTGAAGGCTGCGGTGCGTTCGGAAAGCTCTCCATTGGGGAAGCAGATATTAGATCAATTACAGGAGAATCTTACAATTGCAGGGGAAGATATGATCCCGATCTGTCAGGATACGGGCATGGCGGTCATATTTGCCGAGATTGGACAGGATGTGCATGTGGAAGGCGCATGGATAGAGACTGCAATCAATGAGGGCGTCAGGCAGGGATATCAGGAAGGCTATCTTCGCAAGTCGGTGGTTGGCTGTCCTATCGAGCGGATCAATACAAAGGATAATACGCCAGCGGTCGTACATTATCATATTGTTCCGGGCGATCAGATCAAATTGACTCTTGCGCCAAAAGGATTTGGCAGTGAGAATATGAGCCGGATCTTTATGTTAAAGCCGGCGGATGGCATAGAAGGCATTAAGAACGCTGTTTTAACCGCTGTAAAGGATGCCGGTCCGAATGCATGTCCGCCGATGGTAGTCGGCGTCGGGATCGGCGGAACCTTTGAAAAATGCGCTATACTGGCGAAACAGGCGTTGACGCGGCCGGTAAACCAGCGTTCAGATCTTTCCTATATAGAGGATCTGGAAGAAGAGCTTCTTGCAAGCATCAACGCATCCGGCATTGGTCCGGGTGGTCTTGGAGGAACGACTACTGCGTTAGCAGTCAATATCAATACTTATCCGACGCATATTGCGGGGCTTCCTGTGGCAGTGAATATCTGCTGTCACGTCAACCGGCATTGCGTGAGAGTAATATAATAGGACAAAAAAGAAACAGTAACAAATAGAAAATAAAGAATAGAACAGAAAAGATACATTAGCAGAATAAAAATTAAGTATTACCAGATCGAAAAGGTAGCAGATTCGGAATAAAATATTGAAAATGAAGTGGATGCAGACTGAAAAGGAAGCAAAACGAAACAAAAAAGCAGATGTAAAGTAAAAAAACAGAAGTCAAATAGAAATAAAACAGGAAGAAGGACAGAATCATGGAGCAATATATTACTGCGCCGATTTCGGAAAAGGATACGGAAAAACTTCACAGCGGGGATTACGTATATATCAGTGGAACGATTTATACAGCAAGGGACGCTGCTCATAAGAGAATGCAGGAGGCGTTGGACAGGGGAGAAGAGCTGCCGCTTGCCATGGAGGGCAATATCATATATTATATGGGTCCGTCTCCGGCAAGGGAGGGACGGCCGATCGGTTCTGCCGGTCCTACAACAGCCAGCCGGATGGATAAATATGCGCCCAAGCTGCTGGATATGGGATTAAAGGGAATGATCGGAAAGGGAAAACGCTCTCAGGAAGTGACAGACGCGATTGTGCGCAATAAGGCAGTATATTTTGCGGCCGTGGGCGGCGCGGGTGCGCTGCTGTCCAAAGCGATCGTCGCGTCGGAGGTGATTGCCTATGATGATCTTGGAACAGAGGCAATCCGCAAGCTGACGGTAGAAAATTTCCCTGCCATCGTTGTGATCGATTCTGAGGGCAGCAATCTTTATGAAACTGTTGTGCAGCCGTGAGGTTGGAAGTTTGATGCGTTCCCTTTTCTCTTTCGTGTTGATGGAAAAAACTCCGGCGATTTCACTAAGAGTCAACCGAATCAGTGGTTTCTTTATAAAATAAGTGTTCTTGCGTGTAATGGAAGCTGTATGATAAAATGTTTTAACGAATCTGTTATGAGAGGGTTTAACTATGGATAAAGCGCGAATCTCAGTTGATTTCAATGAAATGGTTGACCACAACATCGTTATGTTATCTCAAACTGATGCAAGAACGGATTCCCATGGAAGTATCGTTGCTCTTTACGAAGGAATGCCGATCAGTATATATGAGGAGGACATTTACGAGAATGGGGAGGTTGATTATCTGATCGCGGAAGGTATCGTTATAAAGCACGATTTAGATGCTTATCCGTTTTTTCCTCACGTAAAATGGCTTTGTCTTATCGATTCCAATGGCATTCAGAACAAGCCTGAATTGAGAAAGGATCGCAGCGCTCCGTCACTATGACAACCCCAAAAATTTTTGAGGCATTATCAACACGAAAGAGAAAAGAGAGTTGATGCAGTAAGGCTTGACAAAGAAAAAGTAGTTTAGTATAATGAATCTTGCGTTGCAGTTGAGACGTGTTATAACCCGATAAAATATCAGCGGACTTCGGTTTTATCGGATATGGAGAAGTAC
>CAYQZB010000049.1:0-14779 GCA_964421915.1 uncultured Lachnospiraceae bacterium | reverse complement strand
AAGCGTCCGTCTGCAAACGGCTTATCAATCCCGATGACTGTAATCCGAAATGTATAATGGGATATACCTTTGTATTGGATGGTGAGCAGTATCAGAAATGTCGTTACATGGCGTTTCAGCCTACATTGAGTGAGGAAAACAATCCGTATATCAAGCAGTTTTTAGAGAAAGAACTGCGGTCAGATAAAGAGTGAAACGAATCGGCGAACCGGATAAGAAAAACCTTTAGCACCCGATGGCGATTTACAGATGTGGGTTGATGCGGAAGATAGTCTTGAACTGTGGTAATTTAATTCCCCCCGAATTCGGAGGGAATCAAATCACTCCCAGACCTTTGTAGTCCGTTCTTCCAACAATGCTTTTGTACTATACAGCTTATTCTTTGGAATTAGCCATATTTTTCATAGGTTCTCCCCATTTTCCAAGATATCTTCCATCAATGGAGAAATATGTTTCTTCGCCCGGAGCTAATACCGGAGCAGCCTGCATCAATCTTTCCGTAAAGGGAACCGTTGTATCCAGCAGTTGCTCATCCCGGGTTACATTGCGGATTAAACAGAGAAATATATCTGATCCGTCTCCCATAGGGATTGATTTCTTCACTTCCAGTTCAAAACTGACAGGGCTTTCCGCAATGGTTGGTACATCCAGCACTTGTCCCCATTCTACCGTAGGCAGGCGCTTCATCTTATCCGGTGTGGTTCTGCCATAGGTACAGCCATAATAATCTGCCAAAGGCAGCAGCTGTTCAGATACGAGATTAGCTGAGAACACACCATTTTTGCGTATCAGATCCTTGGTCTGCTTTTCCTCACCTATACAAGCCATTACCCCGAGCCCCTCTGAGGAATGATAATATCCAAACCAACAGAAAAGACCAAAATGGGGCTGCCCATCTTCCTGTTTTGTGCCATAAAGAAATAACGTCTGCGGACAGTAATCGTTACCAATCTTAGTTTTTACTTTTGCCATCGTGTACATCCTTTCCTTTTTTTAATGCTTGTTCCGCTCGCTCCAAATTGGAAACGATACGGTCAAGATATTGTTCTAATTCCTTGATTTCCATTTTTTCAAAATCCATAAAAAATAAGCTGTTCATTTGCTGGGAGACTTGATTATAACGTTCCTCCAACGCACGGGCTTTGGGTGTCAGGCTGATCAAGCTTTGACGCCGATCAGAAGCTGAAGCTTCCCGACAGATTAATCCATTTTCCTCCATTCTGCAAAGCATTACGGTAAGTGTATTTTTTGCCAATCCGGTCTTTTGTGCAAGTTCCACAATAGGAATGCCTTCACTTTTCCATAACACATAAAGAATATGCCCTTGTGGCCCATTAAACTCCTCTACGCCACATGTCTGCAAAAGTCGGTCAAAAACTCTCCCTTGAACCTGTTTAATACGGGAAATCAAAAAACCTGTTCGTGTTTCCAAACTTATCATACCTTCCTTGCTCACCGCTTCGCAAGGATAAAAGCGGCGGTCTTGCTGTACAGCATAAAAAAGGACGTCTCCTTTTCATAGCAAAATAGTACTATATAGAACTTATTTTGTCAAGATGCAAATTTTATTAATTCAATACCCCTTTTCCCGTCCATCTGATTGAAGTTTTATATCCGAGCTTTTCATACCATGGCGCTTCGCCTGTAAAATGGATATAACTATAATCATATCCCTCTTCTTTCAATATCCGTGTTACATGCTTTACCATTGTCAGTCCGATTCCCCTGTTACGATATTCGGGAATCGTCCCTACACATTCGGGACCGCCGACTCTTACTTCACGTTCGTTCATGTAATGTATGCCCATATCTGCGATTATACAGAAACTTGCTAATTTCCCCTCCACATAACCGCAATATATCCTTTTCGTTTCACTGAAATATTGCGGCCAATCCGGATCAACCTTTTCTACCGCCCTTTTTATTTCGGCAATATCTCCCTGATAATACCCGAACGATATACCGCCGCCTAACTTCCTGTCATATTTGCAGGGTTCAAATTTATCCAATGATAAAACCATCTCATCATAAATCCATTCGTCCGGAAGATTTCGGATATTTGCTTTTTCAAAAAAATCCGGATGCATACTATGAAACAACAGCATCCCCTCCTGCTTAGTCATGTCCGTTTACCTCCTCAATAAATTGGGATTTCAATATCAATCATACGGATATATCCATATATCCATATATCCTCATATCTGACCGCAAATGATGCAAAACTTCCTTTGTTAGGCGGCTATTTATCTTACTGCCAAACTTCTAATTAGTTCTTTATATCTTCTGGTCTTTTTATCTATATCTTCTTGTGTCACTCCGTAATACCGGCAAATACTGCGGTATATCTTCCTATATTTTTTCATTTTCAATTTAGAACCTCCACTGGCAGAACCTCCAATATAATCGTACTTGGATTCCATAATAAGCCGCATCTGTAGGTCTGCTTCTTCCTTCTTAAAAACATGTAAATCAATATCAAATAGTTCTTGGGGAATATTTTCAGCAGCCTTTTGTCGAAGCTCCATTTGTTCCATAAACTGTTTAATACTTTTAGGATCTTCTCCTGCTAATTCCGGATACGGAGTAAGAGTCCCCAACAATTCCGGCGCATACTGCATGATAAACGAAGCTCTAATTTGTTTGTATTCTGTTTGAAATTCATCGGTGCTTTGGTTTATTTCTACAAATCCGTAAACAGCTTTCATATAATTGCCGACTTCATCAATGCTATGTGCTGACGCTTTAACATGTCTCTCTATCATACTTTTTCTAATATCATATATTTTTTTTTGAATTTTCTGCTTTACAGATTTTGCCTGTTTACCACCAGCTAATAAAAAATATGCAGTAGGTTCATCTGCTTCTCCAATAACGCTGACATTGCCTGCAACTTTTTTACTCATGTGTTCTATTCTCCAAATCCCGATTTGTTAGTGCAATTATAACCTGTTTTTGACGGGTACACAATTCCGAAAGGGAATTATTTTTATTATAAACTGCTTACGGCAAGCGCTCAATAGGATAAAAAAATAGCCGAAGAATCTGGACAACAATATTTTAATGTGTTAGGATAAGGATAACTTAAGGGAAGGGGTGAAAGGATGAAGAGATAATTTACTTTTGATTACATGAAGTTTTTTCAGTATGTACAAGCATCACGCATACTGTTTCACATGTTGCCAAAAGTGGATTATGTTCTCATAACCTTCTTTTATGTATATTATAATGTGTATTTCATAAATATTTGTATATAAATTGAATGGAAAGCGATGATTGCAATATCGTCTCTCCGATGTATGAGGTTATAGTATGTAATGGAACTGTTTGGCAGCGAACGGTTCTTATTTTTTACTTAATATTTTACCATTATTGTCAGGAGGAACGTATATGTCGCAAATCAGTGTAAACAACCTTACTTTTCATTATGAAGGCAGTTTCGATAATATCTTTGAAAATGTGTCATTTTCGATCGATACCGATTGGAAATTAGGATTTATCGGACGAAACGGAAAAGGGAAAACAACTTTTTTAAATTTACTTTTAGGGAAATATTCTTATAACGGTTCCATAGATACGACTGCAGTATTTGATTATTTTCCATATCAAATAGACCGCGTCAAAATGCAGCTGCCCGCCTCTGAATTTATCGACACGTTAAAGGACGGATGCGAGGAGTGGCGCGTGATATATGAACTGTCGCAATTAGGGGAGAGTGCCGAAATTCTTTATAGGCCTTATATTACCTTGAGTTTTGGAGAGCAGACCAAAATCATGCTGGCATGTTTATTTTCCGGTGAAAATAATTTTCTGCTTATTGATGAACCGACAAATCATTTAGATTCCGCTTCCAGAGAAATGGTCAAACAATATCTGGCTTCCAAAAAAGGGTTTATTTTGGTATCCCATGACAGGGATCTGCTGGATGCTTGTATCGACCATGTTTTGGTTTTGAACAGGCAGAGCATTGAGGTTCAAAAAGGAAATTTTTCAAGCTGGTGGGAAAACAAACAACGGAGAGATCAATTTGAACAGTCAACAAATGAAAAGCATCTCAAAGAGATCAAAAAACTAAAACAATCTGCGAAACGCACATCAGAGTGGGCAGACAAAAACGAACGCACAAAAATTGGCTTTGATCCAAGAAAAGAACCGGATCGATGCAAAGGCACAAGGCCCTATATCGGCGCAAAAACAAAAAAGATGCAGAGCCGGGCAACTCAGATGGAGACGCGTATTCAGAGGGAAATTGAAGAAAAGGAAGGTCTCCTGAAAGATTTAGAACTTCCGGCAGATCTGAAAATAGTACCGCTTACCCATCACAAACAGACGCTTGTAAATATCAATCATTATAGTTTGAAATATCCTGACAATGAGAAGCCTGTATTTAGCGATTTGACATTTAACATTTGTCAGGGAGACCGCATTGCCCTGCATGGGAAAAATGGATGCGGGAAATCAACGGTTGTCAAAATGATTTTACAAAAAGCCGGTTTATACGACGGCAATATGGCAGTTTCAGAGGAAGGCATATGTGAAACCGCAACGGGTCTTGTGATCTCCTACGTCAGCCAGGATACCTCCTTCTTAAAAGGAGACATACAGGAATTTTGCGAAAAACGTCATCTGGACCGGAGTTTATTTTGCTCTATCTTAAGGCAGCTCGACTTTGACCGTGTACAGTTCGTTAAAAAAATGGAAGATTATTCGGAAGGTCAGAAAAAAAAGGTACTGATCGCCGCCAGTATGCTTACTCCTGCACACCTTTATCTATGGGATGAACCTTTAAACTATGTAGATATTTTTTCAAGGATGCAGATCGAGAAATTGCTTTTGAATTATCAGCCGACAATGCTGTTTGTGGAACATGATGTTATGTTCCGCGAGAAAATCGCCACAAAGGCCATTGCATTATAGACCTTACATTATGGACAAGTGACATAAAAATAACATCTGTGAAGCTCACAGGATTTTCAGTCCAGAAGTTGACATTAATAATAATGGCAAAGATACTTCAACAGATGTTATTAAAATTAATATACCAAACCTTTATAAAAAACAAGACCAGTTCAAATAATTACGAAAGCTTTTTTGTAACTTATTGCTGCTGTAGATGCTGCCGTCCTTCATGATCCATATAATAATTGTCTGTATAGATCAGATCAGAAAGTTTTACAAATTCGTATCCCTGCGATTTCAGCTTGGTGATCATGGTATCCAGAGCCTGCGCGGTATATTTGGCGCCATTGTGGCAGAGGATAATGGAGCCGTTGCCCAGATGCTTATGATTGCATACGGTGGAGATGATGGAATCTATGCCGTAATCTTTCCAGTCTAAGCTGTCCACATCCCATTGTATCGTGTAATAACCACACTCCGAAGCGGTGTCGATCAGCTCGTTGTCATAGGAACCATAGGGTGGGCGGAACAGCATCATTTCGTATCCGGTTAGTTCCCGAACCCGTTCATGCGGTCCCATCAGCTGCTGACGGATCTCTTCAGTGGAAAGGGTTGCCATGTCAGGATGGCTTTCGGAATGGTTACCCAGGTCATGACCTGCTTCGTAGATTGCCTTTACGTCTTCGGGGTAGCTTTCTACCCAGCCGCCGGTCATAAAAAAGGTAGCTTGTATATTATGTTTTTCCAAAATGGCAAGAATATTGGCGGTGTCATCATTTCCCCATGCAGCGTCGAAGGTGAGCGCGATCTTGGGAGACTCGGTTTCAACGCAGTAGATGGGGAGCGCCCTGCCATTGACGACATTGGAGCTGTCGGCAGTGACAGCTTCGTTGGATAAGTACATGACGGATATGGCGATGGCGCCGATACCGAGTGCTATGACAATAAGCGTCTTGGCAATATGTGTCCCGGTCAGAAAGCTGTCCCGGAGTTTTTGGAGATATTTTTTCATATGCGGATTCCTTTATGCGGACCATATCTTGTTAAAAGTATATTCAATCCTGCATTTGTCCTAGTCGGATTTTTGCTAAATTGCTGAAAAAATGCAAATAGGCTTTAAAAATAAAAAAAGTGTGCTATAATCAAGTATTATAGAAAGGCGTGGATGAAAAGATGAAGAAACTTGAAATAGTAACAAGACCTGAAAAACTGGATGAGCTTCGGATGATCTTAGAGGAATTTGGCGTGACCGGACTGAATATCTTTCATATGGAAGGGTATGGCAATCAGAAGGGGCATTATGAGGGATTTGACTCTGCCGTTAATCAGATCCGGCTACTTCCCATGATCAAAGTGGAGACTGTAGTAGATGCCTCCATTGCCGGTACATTGATCGAGAAGATATCCAAAGGAATCAGAACAGGCAATTATGGGGACGGCAAGATATTTGTCTATGACGTGGATGACGCCATCAGGATCAGGACAGGCGAGCGCGGCAAGCAGGCGCTGTAGTTGAGACATCGAAGGCGGCATGAGGAATCATATGAAACCGAAAAGAAAAAATAATTTTATCTAGTGTTACAATAATATTATTATTAACACTTTGGGTTGGAATTTCTATAGTCGGAATCAATAAATACTTAAAAGAATATGGTTATGGCGCTAATGAGATGCCTCAAACTTTAGCTGTATATTTTCTTTTGAGTAAAGGGTTTACCGTAGCAGAAAATGAAGATGGAACTGCCTCAACCTTTATTGGAAATCATTATTACATATATGATGATATCATGGAGAAAAATGGATATCATCTAACTGAGCAAATGGGAACCCTTTATATATATATGAGAATGCAGATCAATCGATTATCCGCATTGCAGTAGAACATGAGTGGTGCCATTGGTTCAGAATATATACAATAAATGATGGAAGGATAGAAGATCTGCTTTAGTTTTGAGGGCTTATGGGGTGATAACCTCCTATCCAAGCTTTACATCAGGTTCAATAAAAAATCAACACTTCACTTTATCTGTGTCGTGTTGATTTTTTACTGTTGAATATATTATTTATTTTATAACTGTTCCATTTCTTCCTGTCCCAGCATCCGGATTCCCTTCTGACCAAGGATCTTCGACGCTTTCTCATTGTCCGTTACACGTAAAACCGTATATGCCATATCCTTTTTGGCGGTTGTAAAAGCATAAGAATAATCCAGATTGATATTTGCCTCGCCCAATGCCGTCAGCGTCTGCAGCAATGCTCCCGGCTGATCGGGAATAGCTACTGCAAGTACTTCATTGACGGATGTTACAAATCCGGCATCCTTAATGATACGCACCGCATTATAGGTGTCCTTTACAATGATCCGTAAGATGCCAAAATCCTGCATCTCTGCAATAGACATGGCGCGCATGTCAATATTATTCTGAGAAAGGATCTCGATCAACTCAGCAAGACAACCGGGCTTATTCTCTAAAAATACAGAAATCTGTTTTACTGTCATGGCATTTCCTCCTTAACTGATTTTTATGATTTAACAGAACATTTTCCATCGGTTTCCTTAATACAAGTGACGGTTATCAATGATGCGGACAGCCTTGCCCTCGCTTCTGGTGATCGTCTTAGGCGCAACAAGCTTCACCTTTGCATAGATGCCCAGCATAGCCTTCAAAGCATTGACAAGCTCTTTCTCCTTCGCCGCTACTTCGGTAACGGAATCGGAAAACATCTCCGGCGTCATCTCTACCTGCACCTCCAGCGTATCGCTGTTGTTGACACGATCCACGATGATCTGATAGTTTGCCGCATAACCTTTGTTTAACAGCACGGTTTCGATCTGGGATGGGAATACATTGACACCCTTCACGATCAGCATATCGTCGCTCCGCCCCATGGGCTTGCTCATCTTCACGTGGGTCCTTCCGCAGGAACATTTCTTTCTGGTCAATACGCAGATATCTCTGGTACGGTAACGCAGCAACGGGAAAGCTTCCTTCGTGATACTGGTAAATACAAGTTCTCCCTTCTCTCCCTCCGGCAGAACTTCGCCCGTATTGGGATCAATGATTTCCGCAATAAAATGATCTTCATTGATATGCATACCGGTCTGCTCGCTGCATTCAAATGACACGCCCGGTCCTGATATCTCTGTCAATCCATAGATATCGTATGCCTTAATGCCAAGAGATTTTTCAATATCGCGGCGCATCTCTTCCGTCCATGCCTCTGCGCCAAAGATTCCTGCCTTTAATTTGATCTGATCCTTCAGTCCCCTCTCATTAATACTCTCTCCGAGGTACGCGGCATAAGAAGGCGTACAGCAAAGGATTGTGGAGCCAAGATCCGTCATAAACTGGATCTGGCGGTCCGTGTTGCCGGAAGACATGGGAAGCGTCAGGGAACCCACCTTATGGGAACCGCCGTTTAATCCGGGGCCGCCGGTAAATAGACCATAACCATAGCAGACATGCACGACATCCTCCTTTGTGCCTCCAACTGCTACAATCGCGCGGGCACAGCACTCATCCCAAAGATCAATGTCATGCTGTGTATAAAATGCCACCACACGCCGCCCTGTCGTGCCGCTGGTGGACTGGATACGTACACAGTCGGAAAGCGGTACTGCGACTAACCCATAAGGATACGCATCCCTTAAATCATCTTTGGTAAGAAAAGGCAGCTTATGTAAGTCTTCAATGGACTTGATATCCTCCGGTGTTACACCCTTCTCCTCCATTTTCTTTCTGTAGTACTCCACATTGTCATAGACGTGTCTGACCTGTTTCACAAGACGCTCGTTCTGCAGCGCAATGATCTGCTCCCTCGACGCGCACTCGATCTCAGGCTGATAATAATGTTCCATTTTGTTACCTTCTCCCTTCTTGATTTTTGATTATTCATTTTTGTTTTTGTTTCACTTTGAGTTATTGTTCTTTGTTTTATTATTTTGTTTCGTTTTTATATATTGTTTTTTGTATTATATCGCCTTGATATATTGTTTTCCTTTATTTCGCTTTATCGATCCTGTTGAGAATCCATACCTTTGTATTATATGCCTCCTTCACCTCTGTACCGCAGTACTGACACCGTCTTTTACCGCCGATCGCTGTCATCGGCGCGCCACAGTTCGGACAGTTCCCGACAAAATCATATGCAATATCACCCTCCACCTGCGACATATCCTGTACAAAAACAAGTTCCATATCATACCGGCACTGCTGTTTTTTATTATCAACTATCTTTCCTTTTGCTTCGGAGCTCTTGCTATAATTATATTGCAGCGACGACTGTATCTTAATTTTACACAATCCGCCTTTTTTTTCATAACGGAATATCTCCGTCCGATGAAAACAAAGCTGATCAAAACACTCGGTGATCCCCAGCTTCTTCTCTTCTCCAATGATCAGATCCGCCTGCTGCTTGATTGCATCGCTGGCATTCTTTAAATATGTAAGCGATTGGTTCTCTATCGCTTCCAGATAAGCCCGCAATGTGTTCTCGCAGATCTTCTTCCACTCCGGCCAGCTAAATTCAGGAAAATCTTTCATGATCTTAGGAAGTTCAACACTTGTCATGCCTGAGACCGACTTGGCGGTATTTTCATATATTTCCTCCTGCCGCTTAAAACCTTCTACAATGTCCGACGTTCCAAATACCTCCTTCGAGATCCGTCGTATCTTGAAGATCACATAGCCAATCGCATATACCAGAGCGCCGCCGACCAAGATCCCAAGCACAGCCAACACATTACCAAACATTTATTTTACCTCCGCGTATATTGTATCATATCCACAGTGCACCACTCGGAAAACCTTCGGTTTTCCTCGTTCGCGTATATTGTAACATATTCTCCAGCTAAAGTCACTACCGCAAAAGTTTATTCGCCGCCCATCCGAAATAGGCTGCCAGCGGCACCAGCGGCACCGCTTCCACAATATAGCTTATATAATACCTGTCAATCCCATACTTGTGTTCCAGTATCGCACCATAAATTAAAGCAACAGCGCTTCCGATGCAGAACAGCATAGCAGCCAGCGCGGCAATCCCCACCCGGGTACAATGCTTTCTGCGGCATGCCTTATCCGCGAAGCTTTCCGGTCTTCTTTCCTCATATGCCTTTCTCCAGACATGGCAGTTGCCTGTCCTTCCAAGGTATTCCCACCCCTGTTCAATCCCCGTCTGCATATACTGCGCCTTCGGAAGTGCGGAAACATCTACAACATATCTGTATTTTATGGGTTCTGCCTGAATGAAATCATAATAAAAGAAGCTTATCTCTCCAAGTGTCGTAAGATGAAACCCCTCCCGTGAATAATTTTCCAACACCTCCTCCAGACTATCCGGTTTAAGATATCTGCACGATGCGAACCATTTTTTCATACCGTAAGAACTGCTCCCTTCCGTACTATTTGTTTCATTATATACTAATTTTTTTCTCTTGTCTTAATTTATTATATTTTTCTTATCAAAAAATAATTTTTAAATGACATCATAAAAATAGCTTTGTCTAAAAATATTTTTAATAAATTATTAAAGAATTGCAAATTTTCAATAAATATGCGACAATAAATTATATTATTCAGCAGTCAGTTACATATTGCAGAATTGTCAGTCAATGATCAAGGGCATTATTATTGCATGACATAAGGAGCTGCTGTTTTATTTGAGGCAGCATAGGAGGTTGACAATATGATTCAGGCAAAAAATCTTACTATGATATATGGCAGTTCTTTTAAATCCGTGGATAATCTGTCTTTTTCCATAGGCAAAGGCGAGATTGTCGGATTTGTCGGTCCCAATGGCGCAGGTAAAACCACGGTAATCAAGATGCTCACCGGCATCTTAAAACCAGTGGAGGGCTCCGCCGTCATTAATGGTCATGATATCGTAAAAGACCCTTTCCCCGCAAAATCCTCGATTGCTTATGTGGCGGACAATCCCGATATTCTCCTGCAGCTGACCGGCATCGAATATATCAATTTCATAGCGGATATTTACGGCGTTCCCAAAGCCAAAAGAAAGGAACGTATTCTGGAATGCTCCGAACGTTTTGGCATTACGGATTCCCTGACCTCATGCATGAAGGAATATTCCCATGGAATGCGCCAGAAACTTATGATTATTGCTGCACTGATTCACAATCCTCCCGCATGGATTCTGGACGAACCCATGACTGGTCTGGATCCGTCTGCCGCATACGAACTGAAGCAGATGATGCGCGAACACGCCGCACAAGGCAACTGCGTGCTCTTTTCCACCCATGTCCTTGAGGTTGCGGAAAAGCTATGCGATAAGATCCTTTTGATCAATCATGGAAAAGAGCTTTATCAGGGAACTCTGGAAGATCTGGAAGCACGTTTTCCCGAAATGGATCTGGAGCAGATCTTCCTGCATATGACAGGCTATCAGGGTCGGGAAGATAACGATGCCTGAGATGATTGATCGGCAGCCATCCCACTAACATTTTTATATGAAACAGTTGATACACTATCGTTACCCAACAGGCAGATATCCTTCTGCAAAGTATCAGATTTACAGATAAAACTGAAAGGTCCGGTGAGTACATATGCGCAATTCATACGCCCTATTTCGTGTTCTTATGAAAAATTCCGAAATGAAGCTGCCCAAAGAGGGAAAACGGGGAACCGCCTATCTTTCACTGGGAATGATCGCGCTGTGCTGCATTATGATCCCCTGCTGCCTTGTCGTAGGTTTTATCAGCTATGTTATGACGGAAGCATTGACCGCAGCCGGGAGTCCCCTGAATGGACTGTTGGCAGAGATCCATATCATGTCCGCATTCTCCGTCGTATTTGGCCTTCTTGTCATCTTCAATATTTTATTCTTTTCCTCTGACCGGGAGCATCTTGTGCCGCTTCCCTTCAAAAGCCACGAGATCTTAGCTGCAAAATTTGCTTATGCCTTCTGGGCGGAAAGTATGATGGAATTTATGGTGCTCCTTAGCATGTTCATAGGCTTTTTTATCTCCTATGGCTGGCATCCGATCGGTATTTTGACAGGGCTGACCGCCACCTTCCTGATACCGCTCCTGCCGATGGCATACTGTGCCGTGATCAGTCTGCTGCTCATGACGGTTCTTAGAAAAATCAAGAATATCAATATTTTCCATCATATGTCAACCATTATCCTGCTACTCTTTGTTGCGCTGTTTCTGCTTTCTTTTCAGGATATGGGTGGTATCACCGTAGAAAATTACGTCAATTCTCTGGCGAATAATTCCAACCTGTTTGTAACCGTACTGAATAAAATCTTTTATGCCGTTCCAATCCTTATCTATTCTTTAGAATATAACAGCCTGCCCGCTCTGCTGCTCTATATCATTGCGAGCCTTCTTTCTGTCACCGTGCTGCTTTTCCTTGGAAAATTTCTCTATCAGCCCGGACTTTACACAGCAGCGGCTCTGGGTTCTTCAAAAAGAAAAGTTCTCGATATTGACCGCTATATTGTAAAACGCAGCCATTTCCGCGCATGTCTCCAGAAGGAATTTCTGGTATTAAAGCGCACGAAAGCATATTCCGTCAACTGCCTGTTTATTAACCTCTTATGGCCTATCGGCATACTGATCTTCCTCTATATCGGACGGAATAAAGAAACACTACCGCACCTAATTGCGCTTTATCGATCCGGCAACGAAAAGACCGCGCTGTTTCTAACCTTAGGCATTGTCGCTGTAACCTTTCTGGCAACTGCCATGAACTCTCTTGCATCCACCGCTTTCACCAGAGAAGGTGCCCATTTAAGCCTGATCAAATATATCCCTGTACAATATCGGACACAGCTTTATGCCAAAGCTGCCGTCAGCGTATTTATTACCTTTCCTGCCATATTGTTCTGCATCATCATCTTGAGAGTT
This sequence comes from uncultured Lachnospiraceae bacterium, assembly GCA_964421915.1. Classification (GTDB taxonomy): domain Bacteria; phylum Bacillota; class Clostridia; order Lachnospirales; family Lachnospiraceae; genus NK4A136. Next base: position 2,013 of record CAYQZB010000049.1, on the reverse strand, counting down.
GTCCTACAGATCCATCCGCTGTATCTTCTTTATTACAGCCTGATCTCTCTGGCAGTGATTGTCCTGACCACCGTCACCGGACTTGTATTAGACTCCACACATCCCCACGACAGCTGGGATGATGAATACAGCGCCCTTCGAGGCAACCTGAACAGCTTTTTTGATATGGCCCTGGTCATGGTGATCGCGATCCTGATCATCACCATCAGTCTGCTTGCCTACGAATTTACTCCTATAGGGCTTACTGCTTTTCACATAATTCTGGCTGCCATTCTTCTGATCACAGCTGTATTGTCTGTTATTTTCGGTGAGAAAAAGGTTATAGAAAATATGAAATCGTTATAGAACCTAAAGTTATATCAAGAATATAATTCTCATGGCAAAATCATGACAGTCATTTAGGAGCATAAGCTGAAGCAAATCCTCTATTTGCTCTGACCACAAATAACCCGTGTCAAACATATAGCAAGTATCAATCAACAAAATGAAACTTAGAAAATACTCTCCGTATCGGCCGGTACAATACCATCATGATCACGCAATTGCTGAATCCGTGAATCAGATCAAACGGAATCCCGGCGATCCACCAGGTGACCGCCGTATGGATGCCACTGGTAAAAATATATACGATCGCGCAAAGACCGCCGAAACAGAAACCATACAAGGCGGAGAATGCACTCCAGAACCATACCGAGCTCTGCCTCCTGCACAGATATGCCAGTGCCGCAAGCAGAGGCCAGATATAAAGATACATGATCGACCAGAGATTGACAGGCCAGAGCAGACATTCCACGCCGACGAATACCACGACGGCGATCACGCTTTTCAGGCCATATACGGCTGCAAACATAATGATCAAAAAAGTGACAATCTCCACATTGGGAAGGGAGGCAAGCGCCAGCTTTCCTGCCTCCAATGCAGCGATCATCATCCCCAGCTCCGCAAGCTCCTTTGTATTCCATTTTTTATGAGGCGGGCGGTCTCCCTTCCCATGAACATCCATATCATTCATTCCCATCATAACAGTTATACGATACTCCCCTTTTGTTTAATATACAGACCGCTCATATACGATCGAAAATGCATCACCGTCCGCAATCGGCTGTGATTCAATGCCGTAACTGCCATATTCCCCATTGACATAGATTGCCCAATAGGACTGGTCAATGCTGTAATCCGCCGTTATGCCGTTGACAGCATTTATATAGAAGCCGTATTCGCCTTCCTCTCCCTGAAGCTCCAAGCCATCAATCTCACGGATCGCCTCCAGCAGATACCCCGCGTCAGTGTTATGTTCATAAACGGTATCCACGCCGTTATTGTCCGTAAGTGTCACCGTGATGCTCTTATCCCCACTCTGCGGCTTTGGCTGGAACATCACCGCCAAGATCACCAGAAGTATGACGACCGCAGCCGCGGCAAGCGCCGCAATAAGAGTTCCCTTCCCGCCTTTCTGCACATTTTCCTCTGCCTCCGGTGCTCCTTCCTTTACATTTTCCTCTGTTACTTTTTTCTCTGTTTCTTTCATCTTTTTAACCATGCTCCTTTCTTCTTTTCACAAAATATAGATATTTGCAAAACTCTATTCAAATCCTTTCCTATTGTGCATCATTGACAATTCAACACAGACACGCTTTCGCTCCGTGAAAAACGCAGCGGCACTGCCGGCAGTTTTTCAAAGGTCTGCTTATGAATTTGTCAATGCTGCACAATCACATTTACGTTATTGAGAGTTTCGCAATTACTTATTTATAAAATACATAATAAAAAAGGTTCCCTGCCACAAAACATGCAAAGAACCCTATGAAAATCACCAAAAGATTTTCCACTTCTTCATACAACCAATGCCTCGTGGTCCGGAGCGTTTTGCTCCCGTATCATAACAGGCAGGTCTCCCGGCTCACAGATCATCGCTTGTCCGGCTGCCTTCCCGGTTTCCCAGTGGCGCTTCTGCCGGCCGCTCCCTGCTTACGGTGACGAGATCGCGCAGGATTTGCACCTGCTTCCCTTTTC
>CAYQZB010000048.1:0-14880 GCA_964421915.1 uncultured Lachnospiraceae bacterium | reverse complement strand
GAGCCGAAGAAGGCAGAGACAAAGCCTGCAGCAAAGAAAGCAGAGCCGAAGAAGGTAGAGACAAAGCCTGCAGCAAAGAAAGCAGAGCCGAAAAAAGCAGAAGCAATCGTTCAAAATACATATATTCAGTATCAGAATGAGACATATAATGAGGCGGAGCTGGTTGCTGCGGCAGAGAAGATCTGGACAAAGGATATGAAGAAAAAAGCTGCCGATCTGAAATCTTTGGAGCTTTATATCAAACCGCAGGAAAGGATGGCTTACTGCGTATTTAATAAAAAAGAGACAGGTTCTTTTGCGATATAATAGCCATGCCTGATAATAAGAAAATAGAGAAATCAGTAATAAAATAAGAGGTAGACCAATCCGGTCTGCTTCTTTTATTTTGTTGGGACTGGATCCTGTTTTCTGCTGAAAAGTTTTTTGCATATCCGGTCCCCAAACCGTTCTATCGTGTTGCGGCAGGCGAAAGACAGGGGGATCAGCAGGCAGAACAATAGCAGATAGGTCAGGATCCCCGCAAGGGAATAATTGCCAATCAAAGTATTCATTTTATGCATGATATAATATCCCAGATGTTCTAAAAGCATACTGTGTACCAGAAAAATACTAAATGACAGTTTTCCCAGAAATAGAAACGGCTTTGTGGAAAAGAGTTCAGCCAATCCTTTTAACAGGAAAAATGACGCCAGCAGACAGGCGGCAGCGATGCCGTGGATCAGTTCATAAGCATCGGGATCGCGAAACGCGTAAGCATTAAAAACACGATAGATATTGTCCGGTCTGACATAGGAAGGATATGCTCCGAGAAACAGACCTGCCAGCAGCAGGAGGATCCCCGCAGTGCTTTGCAATATTTTATTTTGTGCAAACAGTGACATGACTTTGTTAAGAAAGTTCTTGTCTGAGGTTTCCCTTAGGGCGGTTCTGTAATGATACAGGTAACAGATCATCACGCCAAGGACGATAACCGCGTAATAACGGTTTAAAATGCCGAAAATGACAGTTAAAAACAGTTGGATCGGGAGAGCTGCCCTGCTTTTTAAAGGGGTCGCGAGCGCAATCAATATTGCGAGATAAGAACCGAACAGCAGATAATGGAGCATCCAGAAAGGTCCCTGTACGGAGGAGTCCACGAAAAGCCACATATGGATGATGGCGTGATACAAGAAAGACGGAAAAGAAAAGGTATTGACTTTACCCAGATAATTCAGACCGGTAATCGTCAGCAGGTCTGTCAGAAAATAGCTGAATATACCGATCAAGGCGGCGGGGATCATAAGCCGTAGATACCTTTTTAACAGTGTCGTCGATAAGACATCAAATACAGGCATTTGGTCGTCCTGTCTTTCCTTCTTGTGAGATACGCTGTCAGACGCGCTGCAAGGAAAAGCTTCATAGGATATTCTCAAACGGAATATTGTGCTGCTTACTAAAAAAGCCGAAACCACCAGAAACAGACATACCCAGAAATTGCCGTTGACAAAAAAGGAGTAAGGTTCCACCGACAGCGCGGCATCAAATCCGGATGCCGTCATAACGGCGGCTTCTGCACCAAAATAACTTGCTGGAAAGAAGGAAAGAAAAAAATGATGCGTAAATACGCCAAGGCATGCAAATCCCTTTAAACCGTCAAGAAATGTGATCCGTTCTTTTTTCATCTTAGGTGCTTCCTCTCTTGCTATATACTGCTGTATTTCAATATTATATAGGTAACTACAAGATTAATCAACAAAATCGAAGCTTTGTCGTATGGCGAAAAGCGGATGAAAAGCGATGCTGATAGGAAAGAATGAATTAAAAAATCCATTAATTTGAAAATATTATCTAAAAAATGAGCAAAATAATGTTGACAATGAATAAAGGTAGTGTTATTTTAGGATATAGAGATATTAGCACTCTTATTAAATGAGTGCTAACAAATAAAAGAAATTTCAAGAGAAGACTCATGAAATAGATAGCGATAAACCGGAATTTGGAAACGGAAAGAGGCAATAGCGAAAGAAGGGAGAGCTGCAATGGATTTAGATGATCGGAAATTAAAGATTCTTTATGCAGTGATCCGCAATTATCTTGAAACCGGAGAGCCGGTGGGCAGCAGGACGATTTCCAAATATACAGACCTGAACCTGAGTTCTGCGACGATCCGTAATGAAATGTCAGATCTGGAGGAACTGGGATATATCATCCAGCCTCATACCTCGGCAGGCAGGATTCCGACAGATAAAGCTTACAGGCTTTATGTCGATACGATCATGGAAGAGAAGGATCGTGAGATTTCGGAACTGAAGGGGATGCTTGTCGAAACAGAAGGCAAGATGGATCGTGTATTAAAAAATGTAGCGAAGCTGCTGGCGACCAATACCAATTATGCAAGCGTCGTATCTGCGCCACAGTATCAGCGCAATAAGCTTAAGTTTATCCAGCTTTCCAAGGTAGACAGCAATCAGATCCTGGCAGTGATCGTGGTAGAGGGCAATGTCATCAAGAATAATATTATACAGGTGACGGAGCCGCTGAATGATGAAACGATCCTGAAATTAAACATTTTGCTGAATACGAATCTAAATGGATTATCCATAGACGAGATCAACCTTGCAATGATCTCTACATTGAAGCAGCAGGCGGGGATTCATAGTGATATCGTAGGGGAAGTGATCGATGCGGTTGCAGAAGCCATCAGGGCGGATGAAGATCTCCAGATTTATACAAGCGGCGCCAATAATATTTTAAAATATCCGGAGCTGGCGGATCATCAAAAAGCGGGTGAGTTGATCACAGCTTTTGAGGAAAAGGAGATGCTGGCAAAGCTGGCGGCGAAAAGCATAGAAGACGAAAGCAATACGGGTATTCAGGTTTATATCGGTGAAGAATCGCCGATTCAGTCCATGAAAGACTGCAGCGTCGTAACGGCAACTTATGATCTTGGGCAGGGGATGAAGGGAAGCATCGCAGTAGTCGGACCGAAACGTATGGATTATGAAAAGGTGGTCGGTACGCTGCGGACGATGATGACGGAATTGGAAAATGTCTATGGGAAAGACAAAAAATGATATATAACGGGTAAATATTTTTTTAACCTTAAGAAGAGATGACCGTAAGGGGATTTAACAAAAGTTTATGGTTACAGAACGGGAAATAACAGAAAGGAAGATAGACATGGCAAGCAGGGAGAAAGAACAAGCAAAGAAGGATGTGGAACAGGAAACGATGGAGACGGCTGAAGAAAAAAATATGGAAGCGTCTGCACCGGACGAAAAAACTGCAGAAGACTTCACAGCGGAGGAAGCGTCCGCGGATGATGGAGGCTCCAAAGAATCTTCAGATGCTTTGAAAGAAGACGCAGAAGAGGATGGGACGACAGCGGATCCGGAGGGAGAAGATTCCGTACAGAACGGCGAAGAAGATAATACGGAAGATAGTGCAGATAAGAAAGAAAAGAAGCGCCATTTTATTAAGACTGAGAGAAAAGAAGATAAATTAAAAGAACAGCTCAATGAGTTAAATGACAAGGTAGTCCGTCAGATGGCAGAGTTTGATAATTACCGCAAGCGTACGGAGAAGGAAAAGCAGGCGATGTTTGAAACCGGCGCCAAGAGTGTCATTGAAAAGCTTCTGCCGGTGGTTGATAATTTTGAACGGGGGCTGGCGGCTCTGGAAGAAGGTGCGGAAAGGACGCCCTTTGAGGAAGGTGTGCTGATGACCTACAAGCAGCTGATGACGGAACTGGAAAAGCTGGAAGTCAAGCCGCTGGACGCAGTCGGTAAGGAATTTGATCCGAATCTTCACAATGCGGTGATGCATGTGGATGATGAAAGCCTCGGTGAGAATATCGTGGTTGAGGAACTACAGAAAGGCTATACTTATAGGGACAGCGTTGTTCGGCACAGTATGGTGAAGGTAGCGAATTAGAAATAAAGTGATCTATCCGGTCTGCTTTCGGTCAGAAATCAGCCGGTTGAACAAATAAAACATAAAAACAATATTATGATCAAATAGGAGGCAATGATTATGGGAAAGATTATCGGTATTGATTTAGGAACCACCAATTCATGCGTTGCTGTTATGGAAGGCGGTAAGCCGACAGTAATCGCGAATACAGAGGGCGCGCGGACGACACCGTCTGTTGTGGCATTCACAAAGACCGGAGAAAGACTTGTCGGCGAGCCGGCAAAGCGTCAGGCAGTGACCAATGCGGAGAAAACAGTCTCTTCCATTAAAAGAGATATGGGCACGGATAAAGGACGTACGATTGATGATAAGAAATATTCACCGCAGCAGATTTCCGCGATGATTCTTCAGAAGCTGAAAGCGGATGCAGAAAATTATCTTGGCGAGAAGGTGACGGAGGCAGTCATTACCGTTCCGGCTTATTTTAATGATGCCCAGAGACAGGCAACCAAGGATGCCGGTAAGATTGCAGGCCTTGATGTAAAGCGTATTATCAACGAGCCGACGGCAGCGGCATTGGCTTATGGTCTGGACAATGAAAAAGAGCAGAAGATCATGGTATATGACCTCGGCGGCGGTACTTTTGACGTATCCATCATTGAGATCGGCGAGGGCGTTATCGAGGTATTGGCTACCAGCGGTGATAACAGACTCGGCGGTGATGATTTTGACCAGAGGATCACAGACTGGATGTTAGAGGAGTTTAAGAAGGCGGAGGGCGTTGACCTTTCCAATGATAAGATGGCGCTTCAGAGATTGAAGGAAGCAGCTGAGAAGGCGAAGAAGGAGCTGTCCGCTTCTACAACAACCAATATCAATCTTCCGTTTATTACGGCAACATCTGACGGACCGAAGCATTTTGATATGAACCTGACCAGAGCAAAATTTGAAGAACTGGTTCATGATCTGATTGAGAGAACGGCAGTTCCTGTCCAGAACGCATTGAAGGACGCAGGCGTAAACTCATCCGAGCTTGGTAAAGTGCTGTTGGTAGGCGGCTCTACCCGTGTGCCTGCTGTTCAGGAGAAGGTAAAACAGCTGACAGGACACGAGCCCAGTAAGACCCTGAACCCGGATGAATGTGTAGCGATCGGCGCTTCTATTCAGGGCGGTAAGCTTGCCGGAGACGCCGGCGCAGGCGAGATCCTTCTGCTTGATGTAACACCGTTGTCATTGTCCATCGAGACAGCGGGCGGCGTAGCTACCAGACTGATCGAGAGAAATACGACGATCCCTACAAAGCATTCACAGGTATTCTCAACTTACTCTGATAATCAGACGGCTGTTGATATCGTAGTGGTACAGGGTGAGAGACAGTTTGCAAAGGATAATAAACTGTTGGGACAGTTCAGACTGGATGGTATTGCACCGGCTCCGAGAGGTGTACCTAAGATCGAGGTTACCTTTGATATTGATGCCAACGGTATTGTAAATGTATCCGCAAAAGATCTCGGAACAGGTAAAGAGCAGCATATCACCATCACGGCTGGTTCCAATATGTCTGATGAAGATATTGATAAGGCAGTAAAAGAAGCTGCGGAGTACGAGGCACAGGATAAGAAGCGTAAAGAAGCGGTAGATACCAGAAATGACGCTGATTCCATGGTATTCCAGGTAGAGAAGGCACTCAATGATGTTGGTGATAAGGTAGATGCAGGAGAGAAAGCAAATGTAGAAGCAGACTTAAATGCATTGAAGAGCCTGTTAGAGAGCACGAAGGATCAGGAACTCAGCGAGTCTCAGGTGGCAGAGATCAAGGCTGCACAGGAGAAGATGATGGCAAGTTCTCAGGCGTTATTTACCAAGATGTATGAGAACGTACAGGCTTCCGGCGGTGCAGGACCTGACATGTCCGGTATGGGCGGAGCTTCCGGAACAGGCAGCAGCAGCGGTGACGGTGACGGCGGCGCGGATGATATCATTGATGGGGACTTCAAAGAGATCTAAGAGATCTCTTTGAGATATAAATCAATCTCTTAGAGATCTAATATAAAGGAAGTCCTTTGAAAAAGAAAATGTATGATATAACAAAACTGTAGGATAGTTGTCCGGGCATAATGATCTGACGAGCATTATGCCGGACATAATCTGCTTTATAATCATATAATGTAAGATAGGATAAAGGGAGAAGACAAAAGGTGGCAGAAAAAAGAGATTATTACGAGGTTCTTGGTGTAGATAAAAACGCTGATGATGCGGCTATTAAAAAGGCATACAGGAGTCTTGCCAAAAAATATCATCCGGATATGAATCCGGGAGATCAGGAAGCCGAGGTAAAGTTCAAAGAGGCGTCAGAGGCTTATGCTGTTCTTAGTGATGCGGAAAAGAGAAGACAGTACGATCAGTTTGGCCATGCAGCATTTGAAGGCGGCGGAGCAGGCGGCTTTGGCGGTTTTGATTTCTCAGGAGCTGATTTTTCTGATATCTTCGGGGATATTTTTGGCGATCTGTTTGGCGGAGGCAGAAGCCGTGGCAGAAGCAATGGTCCGATGAAGGGAGCCAACCTCCGTACCAGAGTAAATATGACCTTTGAGGAAGCTGTTTTTGGCGTTACAAAGGAGATAGAAATCAATGTTAAGGATCCCTGTCCTACCTGTAAGGGAAGCGGTGCAAAACCGGGTACAAATCCTGAGACCTGTGCAAAGTGCGGCGGTAAGGGACAGGTGGTATTTACACAGCAGTCATTTTTCGGCACGGTCAGAAATGTACAGACCTGTCCGGATTGCGGCGGAACAGGTAAAGTGATTAAGGAAAAATGTACTGACTGCCGGGGAACAGGATATGTTTCCATCCGTAAAAAATATTCTGTGGAATTTCCTGCCGGTGTGGATAATGGACAGTGCAAGCGTATGACAGGACTGGGTGAGCCGGGACAGAATGGCGGTCCGCGCGGTGATGTGCTGGTGGAGGCAGTAGTTGCCAGACACCCGGTATTCCAGAGGCAGGATCGGGATATCTTTTCAACGGTTCCGATGTCATTTGCGGTAGCTTGTCTGGGAGGAGAGATCATCATTGATACGGTAGACGGACCGGTGGTCTATGAAGTAAAGCCGGGAACTGCAACCGATACAAGGATCCGTCTGCGTGGCAAGGGCGTACCTTCTCTGCGCGATCCTAAGAGCCGGGGAGATCATTATGTGACACTGGTGATACAGGTTCCTACGAAGCTTTCCCATGAGGCGAAGGAATTATTAAAGCAATTTGATCAGAAGACCGAGGATTCATTAAATGCGGCGGAGCGTTTCCGGGCATCCCGCAATAACGACAAAGATAATGATGGTACTAACGGCGGCGGAAAGAAGAGAAGGAAGAAATTATTTTAGAAAATGCAGAATAAAAAGAAGTAATAAACGCCATCCGACATAGTTTGAAAGCTGTGACGAATGGCGTTACATATAAATAAAATTATGGACGCGCTTAAAATATTAAAAAGGGCGTATCACCCCACAGGCGATCTTGTTTCCGGCATTGCCGGAGGGCTGCGTGGTAAAATCATCCGGCTTTTCATGCACGATCACTGATCTGCCTATTACCTGAGAGATCGTAAGCTGTTCTGCGTAGAATGTCATGAAGGAATAACCATTGCAGGAAAAAAGCGGCGGCATGTCTCCCGCATGTTTCGGATGCGGCTGATTAAGAGGGTTGTAATGGCTTCCGGTGTTGGCAAAATCATCCGAACAGTCGCCGGTTTCATGGATATGGAATCCGTAAAAGGAAGGAGAATCCGTATTTTCTGATGGCAGATGATAAAATTCCGCGGAGATCAGGATGCCTTCATAAGGCGTCTGATAGAATCTGACGGTTCCCTTCAGGTCAGGATACTTGCGGTTTCCGTGGACAAGGGCAATCGCCTGCGGAGAGTTTTCATGCATAAGATTCATAAAGTAATCATAACAGGGATAAAAAACCATGGTAGTTCCTTAATAAAAGCTTTGTTTATCTATATGCGCTATTCCGGTTCATGGTGAAATAAATAATAAAATAGAAGTAATGAAAATTTAATCATATTGCTGATTGGCAGCTCGGGGAGTTATAATAGGGAAAGATAAAAACAGGGAAAGAGAAATTTTAAAATATTCAGGAAGGGAGAACGACGAATTATGACAAGAACAGAATTGGAAGAGCTTTGCGCAAAGATGACATTGGAGGAAAAAGCGGGAATGTGTTCCGGAAGTGATTTCTGGCATACGAAGCCGGTAGAACGTCTTGGCATACCGGCAATGATGGTATCCGATGGACCGCACGGACTTCGTAAGCAGAAAGATGAAGGAGATCATCTGGGTGTGAATGACAGCATCAAGGCAGTCTGTTTTCCGACGGGATGCACGATTGCAGCTTCATTTGACAGGGATTTGATCAGGGAGATGGGAGAAGCCCTTGGCACTTCCTGTCAGGCGGAGGGCGTGGGTGTGATCTTAGGTCCTGCCGTGAATATCAAACGTTCTCCCTTATGCGGGCGGAATTTTGAGTATTATTCCGAAGATCCCTATGTTGCCGGAGAGATGGCGGCAAGCTATATCGAAGGTGTACAGAGTAAACAAGTGGGAACCAGCATTAAGCATTTTATGGCAAACAGTCAGGAAACAAGGCGGATGTCTTCGGATTCCAGAGTGGACGAGCGGACGATGAGGGAGATCTATCTGCCGGCATTTGAAACGGCAGTCAAAAAATCACAGCCATGGACAGTGATGTGCTCCTATAACCGCATCAACGGAACTTATGCTGCGGAAAATAAATGGCTGTTGACAGAGCTTCTTCGGGAAGAATGGGGCTTTGATGGATTCGTTGTCAGTGACTGGGGCGCTGTCAATGACCGTGTGGCAGGAGTAAAAGCAGGGCTTGATCTGGAAATGCCGCCTTCCTTTGGAGTAAATGATAAGCTGATCGTAGAGGCTGTAAAAAACGGTACGCTGGAAGAAAAGGTATTGGATGAAACGGTGATCCGTATTTTAAATATCATATACCGTTATATGGAGCATCGTGATAAGACGGCTGTATTTGACAGGGACGCGCAGCATGATCTCAGCAGGAAGGCGGCGGAGGAATCTCTGGTGCTTTTGAAAAATGAAGGCGTTTTGCCATTGAAGAAGGAGCAGAAGATTGCCATCATCGGACAGTATGCTAAGAAACCGAGGTATCAGGGCGGCGGCAGCTCACACATCAACAGTCATAAGGTGTCAGGTATGCTTGATTTTGTGCAGGATATGAAAAATGTTACCTATGCACAGGGATATGATGACACATTGGAGGAGATGGACGGTCAGACCGGAAGCATCGATCCTAAGAAAGAGGAAAAAGCGAAAGCGTTATTAAAGGAAGCGGTTCAGGCGGCAAAAGAAGCGGAGGTGGCAGTTATTTTTGCCGGACTGCCGGACAGCTTTGAGTCAGAGGGATATGACAGAAAGCATATGCGGATGCCGGACAGTCAGAATACGTTGATTCATGAAATTGCGAAGGTTCAGCCCAATACCATTGTGGTTCTGCACAATGGTTCTCCGGTAGAGATGCCTTGGGTAGATGAGGTAAAAGGCATCTTGGAGGCCTATCTGGGTGGTGAAGCGGTAGGCGAAGCGGAGTATAATATTTTATTTGGCAACGTCAACCCCAGCGGCAAGCTGGCAGAAACATTTCCGCTGCGGTTAGAAGACAATCCTTCGTATCTGTATTATATCGGGGAAGGGGATATGACGGAATACCGGGAGGGCATCTTTGTCGGATACCGTTATTACGATACAAAGAAAATGCCGGTGCTGTTCCCGTTTGGACATGGACTGAGTTATACGGAATTTGCCTATTCCAATCTCCGATTAGGATGTGGCGATGCCGCCGGGGGAGAGCAGGGCAACGATGGCATGCTCAGGATCAGGGATACGGATTGTCTGACGGTATCCGTTGATGTTACGAACACGGGAAGCGTGGAAGGAAAAGAGGCTGTCCAGCTTTATGTTACTGATGAGAAAAGCTCCGTCATCCGTCCGGAAAAAGAGTTAAAGGGATTTGAAAAGGTGAGTTTAAAACCGGGCGAGACAAAGACCGTACAATTTGTGCTGGATGCCAGAGCATTTGCATATTATCATACGGAGCTGAAGGAATTTTATGTGGAAAGCGGAACATTTGCTATTTTGGTCGGAAGCTCCTCCAGAGAGATCCGCGGGGAAGGCAAGGTTTATGTAGAGGGAACCAGAGTATATAAACCTAAATATCATCTGAATACGACAATTGGCGACCTTATGAAGGATGAAAAGGCATCACGTATTCTTGCGCCGTTATTTGTAGCCAGCACGTTAGTGGAAGTCTGTGATACGGATAGCGCAGAAAAGGGTGAAGAGGATTCTTTTTCGGGATTGCAGGACGCAATGATGGAGTATCTGCCGCTTCGCGCAATGGTGAGCTTTCAGGAGGGGTCGGTTGATTTTGAGAAACTTAAGAAGATTCTGGATCAACTGAACGAATAGAAAAATAGGTCGCAGCAAGCTGCTCTGACATGGAGGATTAGTGTGAAAAATATATCTAAGGCAGTAAAAAACACTGCCTAAGATATATTAAGTTTCACACCGAAAAACGCAAAAAGCGCGTTTTTCATTCCTATTTGAGCCGCCAAAGGCGGAATGGGGGATTAGGTTGAAAAATAAGATTGATATCTTATTTTTCAACCGGCAATTTGAGTCAGAGCCTCAAATTGCTTTGATCGCAGATGAGAAACCGCCTGCGCGGATTTCTCATCACGTGTCATCGCAGCAAGCTGCTCTGACATGGAGGATTAGTATGGAAACATCTGCGGTAGCGATATTGAAAAAGGGCGAGGGCAGACTGCTCAAGGCAGGAGGACTCTGGATCTTTGATAATGAGATCGATGCCATTAGGGGAACGTATGCAGATAGTGGTATCGCGGCGGAGGAAGCCGCGCGAGATGGGGCTTATTGTAATGGGGATATTGTGAACGTCGAAGATTTTGACGGGTATCCCATGGGGAAGGGCTTTATTAATTTAAATTCCAAGATCAGAATCCGCATGATGACCCGCGTGTCAGAGCAGAAAATTGACGAGGATTTTCTCAGGATGCGTGTGAGGGACGCATGGGATTACCGGAAAAAGACAGTGGATATCAGCAGCTGCCGCGTCATCTTTGGAGAGGCGGATTTTCTGCCGGGACTGGTGGTCGATAAATTCTCAGATGTGCTGGTGGTTCAGTCGCTTGCGCTCGGCATCGACCGCTATAAAGAGATCATTATCAGGATGCTGAAAGATACGATGGCTGAGGATGGCATCACGATCCGCGGCGTCTATGAAAGAAGTGACGCCAAGGAACGTGAAAAGGAAGGTATGGCGCGTGTCACAGGATTTCTGGGAGAGGAATTTGACACTAAAGTTCCGATCGTGGAAAATGGCGTGAAGTATATCGTAGATGTGAAAGACGGTCAGAAGACAGGATTCTTTTTAGACCAGAAATATAACCGGCTTGCGATCCAGAAGCTGTGTAAGGATGCCAAAGTGTTAGACTGCTTTACCCATACGGGTTCCTTTGCGCTAAATGCCGGGATCGCCGGGGCAAAGAGCGTATTAGGCGTGGATGCTTCTAAGCCGGCGGTAGAGCAGGCCGCGGAGAACGCCGCGCTGAATGGACTTTCCGGGATAGTAAGATTTCAATGCGAGGATGTATTTAAGCTATTGCCAAAGCTGATTGAACAGGGCGAGCAGTATGATGTGGTGATCTTGGATCCGCCCGCGTTTACCAAATCCCGAAGCTCCATAAAAAACGCTGTGAAAGGCTACCGTGAGATCAATCTCAGGGGGATGAAGCTGGTGAAAGACGGAGGTTATCTGGCAACGTGTTCCTGCTCTCATTATATGGATTATGAGCTCTTTACCAGAACGATCGGTGAAGCGGCAAGGGGCGCTCACAAACGGCTGCGTCAGGTGGAATTTCGCACCCAGTCGCCGGATCACCCGATTTTGTGGTCAGCGGGGGAAAGTTACTATCTGAAATTTTATATTTTTCAGGTGGTGGATGAAAAATAGGGGATTGACCAATGATCCCACGCAGCATTTTAAGGATGACCACACAAATTAAGCCTGTATTCCCCAAATGGAAGTACAGGCTTATATTATATATAAATATGGTTTCTTCTGGAAATGTAATACGCAGCAGACAATGATTCAAAACAGAGAGACCTGATCAATTGTTATTGTATAGTTATTTATATCATGTATCCTTGTGATATTTGAATATGTGATCATCAATAAAACCATTACTAAAGCGCAAATGCAAGCCTATTGAAAGCTCCCCATCTGAAATGCCGCTCAGATCAAAACTGTACCAGACAAGCTGCGTATCATCACTCCAGTTGGCGCTCTCATCTGCATTAAATTCACCTTTTCTATAGTAATATACATTATAGTGAGATTCATCAATAAAGATTACTTCATAATTGTTAAAAAAAGTATCACGCAAACTAATATCACCATTGAGGGACTCATGTTTCATACATGGTTTTATAATCGCAACCAATCAGTAATACTGTTAAATTTTTCATTTTTCTTAATTTCGCGCCGGTCAGAATTAGCGGATTTTTCTTTATGAAAATATAAAATATACTTCATTTTATCTTAAAAAATAAGTTTCAGTCAATGAAACTGTACGAAAATTTCCGATAACGGCAAAAATCAATAAAATACACGCGAATAAATATTTGTTTTTTGCCGATAAGGAATGTCTGCGAAGCGGCATCGTTCCGTTTATTATTGATGAAGACCTTATAATGTTTTACTATCGGGGGCTGCATGAGTGGAAGTCCGAACAGGGTTTCCTGATAGAAACCTGCCTTTCAGCACAGGATAAGTTCAAATCTGGATCATTTCCGTGTTCCATATTAGATTGCTTTTTTCTTTTTTTTTTGGTAAAATTCTACCTGTATTTATATTTGATAAATAGACTGAGGGGAACACAAAATGAGAGAAAAACATTGGACATTTGTAATGTTGTTATTATTGTGTGTTATGTTTACGGCATGCGGAAATGTCAAAATTGATGATTATGCTACAAACGAGGGGTATACAGCAGTGGGCGGCAATGATGCTGCAGAGGCTCAACAGGAGAATGGGAAAGATAACACCCAAAGCGCTGAAAACAAAGGAACAGGCATTCCGGTAGAAGATATAAAAATCGGCGTTGTGCATCTTACCTCTCCCGAAGACGGAAACGGATATACTTATACGCATGATCTGGGGATTCAGGGAATGGAGAGAAACCTTGGTCTTTCGAGAGAACAGGTGGTTCGGAAACTGAATGTTGACGATACGGACGCAGTGGCGACAAATCAGGCGATTCAGGAATGTATAGATGAAGGCTGCAACATTATCTTTACGACAAGCTGGGGTTATATGGAACCGACGGCAGAGATGGCGGAAAAGTATCCGGATATTTACTTTTCACATGGTACCGGCTATCTGAGCAATGGTAAAAACTTTAACAATTATTTTGGCAGGATTTATCAGGCGCGTTATTTAAGCGGCATTGTAGCAGGTATGAATACGACAACAAATAAAATAGGTTATGTTGCTGCGATGGATTCATCCAATTCAGAGGTGACCGGAGGTATTGACGCTTTTGCGCTCGGTGTTTATTCTGTGAATCCGGATGCGGAGGTTTATGTCAAAGTTACAAACAGTTGGTTTGATCCGGAAGGTGAGGAGGCTGCAGCGAGACTGCTCGTGGATATGGGGTGTGATGTGATTACGCAGCATTGTGATACATCATATCCGCAGACCGTGGCTGAAGAGAATGGTGTGTATGGGATTGGATATAACTCCGATATGAGTAAAGAAGCGCCAAATGCATGTCTGTGCAGTGTGATCTGGAACTGGAGCGCTTATTATACCTCTGCGGTGCAGAGTATCATTGATGGCACTTGGGATGGCAGTAATTATTTTGGCGGTATGACGGAAAATCTGTTAGGTATTACTGAGCTTGCCGATTTTTGTGCGGAAGGAACGCAGGAAAAGGTTGACGAGGCAAAAGCGAAGATTCTGTCGGGCGAGTTTGGCGTGTTTGACGGTGTGATTGAGACAAATACCGGAGATACGGTAGGCGAGGAAGGGAAAACCCTGGATGATGCGACGATAACAGGTGGTATTAATTGGTATTTCAAGACGGTGACGGTAGTGGAATAGGAGGAATGGCTATGAGTTTAAAAAAGAAAATCCTGGCAACGGCAATTTTTCCCATATTGATTCTGGGGTTTTTATCCATGATTCTGACATTGACGGTCGTTAAGAATGCCATGGTGAATGAAATACGGGACGCGCTTAAGGGAACTGCGGCGGCAACGCTGGCAGCCTACGACCAAAATACGGGTGATTACATAGAAAGTACTAATGGGGATATCTGGAAAGGCGGTTATAATGTTTCACATTCCGATAGCCTTGTGGACATGATAAGGGATAATTCGGGAATGGATGTTACATTTTTTTACGGGGATAGAAGAATTATGACTTCCGCGCTTGATAGCAATGGCGATCGGATTTTAGGTTCCCCTGCGGGAGAAACGATTGTTGAAAAAGTGCTGCGTGGGGAGGAAGAGTATTTCAGTAAAGCAGTTTCCCTTGACGGTGTGCTTACATATGGCTATTATATGCCGGTTTATCAAAATGGCACAACGACAAATCCCATTGGTATGATTTTTGTCGGCAGCAATAAGGCACTTCAGGATGCAGCAATCAATCGGTTGTTAAGACTGGTCGGGATAGCTGTTTTAGTTGTCATGGTACTCTGTATTGCAGTCGCATACAGAATTGCGGCGTCTATCAGCAGAAATATACAATCCAGTATCGGTATTGTAAAGACGGTTGCGGAAGGAAAGCTGGATGTGGAGATCGGGGAGAAGATGCTTTCCTATAAAGACGAAACAGGAGAGTTATCAAGAGCAATGC
>CAYQZB010000047.1:0-15710 GCA_964421915.1 uncultured Lachnospiraceae bacterium | reverse complement strand
CTAGTTGTCTTCTTCGATATAGATTTCTCCTTCAGCTTCAGGAGCCAGCGGCATATCTCCTTCTATCAGTTCGATATCTCCGTCTATCTCTATCAGCTCATCATCTATTTCCTCCTGAGGTGTTTCAGGGGAAGGTTTTAGGTTTATTTCGTCTGTTGGTGCATCCTCCAGAGATTCCGGTGTTTCGGGGTCGGGTGTTTCATCCTCCGGTTCTACTATTTCTACATCCCCCTCCGTGTCTTGTGGCAGCGTTGGCGTTGTTACAGGCATAGGCGCTTCACCGGTGGTTGCTTCTTCATATTCATATCCGGGGATATATTTTAGTAGATCTTCTGCTGTACAAGCGGTCAGGGATGCGCAGACACCTACGGAAATGCCGGTGACGGCAACCGCTTTACCAAGACTCTGCCGGATGGCAAGTTCCCTTTCCAGATATTTCAGCTCCGCCTCACATTTCGGGCAGGTTCCTTTACAGTCCCCCTGGTATGTACATTGGGACACGACGTAAGGAATATCATTTGACTCCGCAATCTGCCTGCGGATTTCTTTCAATGCTTTGCATTTTGCTTTCCCTTTCATAATGGCTTTATTCTCCTTTCGCGGCTGGTGTCGGTGTATATCGTATTTATGAGCGAACGCTGCGCCTTTAATAAAGATACGGTTTAGGAATCACAATTTTATGGAAAATTTTTTAAAATAAAAAAAGCGGGACAAACCATCCCGCAAAAACTATTTTAGTACTTTGAAATAATATAAAAATAAAATGACCAGCCCCGCAGTGATATAGAGTTCGGTAAGGGAGGAGATCAGTGCGAATATGTATCCCAGAAAAGGGATTCTGGCTAAAATGCCGATCACAAATCCAAAAACGATGCCTGCAACAAGATAGATCAGACAATAGATGATCAGCTGGGATACATCCTTTGCCTGAAAGGAAAGTGGGAATATTTTTTTTAAAGTTTCCATAAGAAGATCACGCCTTTCTTGCAAAATTTTTAGATACCATATTCTTTATGATATTGTGTGCAATGAATTTATTATACTTATATATAATTTAAAATGCAAGAGAGCGGTCTGTATTATTTTAGGGAATTTAAACAGGGATTGCGTTTGCAGATTTTGCGTGATATAGTAAAAAACAATAAGCCTATCCGGACAGTGTGAGGGATGTAGATTTTGGTATGAATGAAAAAATTTTAATTGTTGATGATGAAAAAGAAATAGCAGATTTGATTGAGGTCTATCTGAAAAACGATGGATATACAGTATATAAGTTTTACAACGGCATGGATGCTTTGAAATGTATTGAAGAAACAGAGCTTGATTTAGCCATTATAGATGTGATGCTGCCTGATATTGACGGTTTCCGAATCTGCCAAAAAATCAGGGAAAAATATTTTTATCCTATAATTATACTTACGGCAAAGGCGGAGGACGGAGATAAAATCATGGGTCTGACAATTGGCGCGGATGATTATATAACAAAACCGTTTAATCCGCTAGAGGTAGTGGCAAGAGTAAAAACGCAGTTGCGGCGGTATGTGCACTATAATAATCTTGCCGGAAAAAAATCTGCCGAAATTAACGAATATGATATCAGGGGACTGCTGATTAACAAGGATATCCATAAGTGTTTCTTATATGGAAAGGAATTGCAGCTTACGCCGATTGAGTTTGGAATTTTATGGTATTTGTGCGAACATCAAGGTATGGTTGTTCCGTCAGAGGAATTATTTGAGGCGGTATGGGGCGAAAAATATCTGAACAATAACAATACAGTCATGGCTCATATAGGTCGCCTGCGAGAGAAAATGAACGAATCGGCAAAAAAACCGAAATTTATAGTAAATGTGTGGGGAGTGGGATATACCATTGAAAAATAATACAGTTAAGAAGACAGATGATTTCAGGCAAATTAAGATAAAGATTTTTTCCCATATGTTGTGGAGTGTTATCATTGCAATCAGCCTCATCTGGTTGGTCGCTTTTCTTCTATCAGGCAGATTTGCGAACTATGTGGTCAACATAAATCAGAAATGGTTCCGCTTGGACTATGATGCGGCAAGGACTTTATACCAATGGACATTCCGCAATCATCTTGATTTAATATTTATTATTGGAACAATCATCATATTCTTTATTGTATTACGCATTTACTTAAGCAGGCTGACAAAATATTTTCAGGAAATCAATCAGGGAATGGATGAGTTAATCAGCGAAAGTTCGGAAGAGGTATCTCTGTCGCCGGAGCTTTCCGCGATGGAAAAGAAGATAAATACCATAAAACATACCCTTGAAAAACAGAAACTGGACATGAAGTTAGCGGAGCAGCGAAAAAATGATATGGTCATGTACCTTGCTCATGATTTAAAAACGCCGCTTGCTTCCGTTATCGGCTATCTGAACCTGCTGCGTGATGAGGAGCAGATTTCTGAGGAACTGAGGCAGAAATATCTTTCTGTCTCACTGGACAAGGCAGAGCGCCTTGAAGACCTGATCAATGAGTTTTTTGAAATAGCAAAGTTTGATCTGTCGAATATAACACTCCAGTATAGCAGGATAAGCCTGACACGTCTGTTGGAAATGCTTTTGTATGAATTTCAGCCAATGCTCCATGAGAAGAATCTGAATTGTAACCTTACGATTTCGGAGGATATTATGATACGGTGTGACGCGAATAAAATCCAACGTGTATTTGATAATCTTTTGAAAAATGCGGTTATCTACAGCTTTGAGGGTACAGATATAGAAATTACAGCTGCAGAGCAGGGTGAAAACGTAGAGATTACATTTATAAATCATGGTGATACCATTCCGGAAGAAAAACTGGAACGAATATTTGAGCAGTTCTACAGGCTTGATATTTCCAGAAGCACAGGCAGCGGTGGGGCGGGTCTGGGTCTTGCCATAGCAAAACAGATTGTTGAACTCCATGATGGGACGATTGTGGCAAAAAGTGAAAACGAGATGGTCGAGTTTAAAGTCACATTACCGATTGTAGGTAAATCGTAAGAAAGTCTGTAGAAAATCAGCAGAATACTTTAGGTGTAAACAAACAAACTGCACTCCTGTTATTGGTACAATAATAGTGCCAAAAGCAGGAGTGATTTTGTTGTGTAAAAAATAGAGGACGGAGGAGCTGTTTATATGTCGAGAAAGAGATTGACACAGATATTTCCTTTTCTGCTTCCGCTTCGTAAATGGCAGAGAAAGAAATTTTTTTATTATAAAATGCAAAATGACGGGTGTCGGTATGCAAAAGGGATATCAGATAGGGCACTGCCCAATACGGTATTTGAAACTTCAATACAGATGTTGAATGAAAACAGTGGGTTTGACATGGAATATCAGAGAAACAAAGTACACAATCTGAAACTCGCTGCCAGAACGGTCAACGGGGTTGTTATAGAACCGGGGGAAACTTTTTCCTTCTGGCAGCTTGTAAGATGGGCAGACCGAGAGGAAAAATACAAGGACGGATTAAATCTTGTGGATGGGAAAATTGTTGCATCATATGGGGGAGGTCTGTGTATGTTGAGTGATACGCTTTTTTGGATGTTCCTGCATACGCCTTTGACGGTAGCTGAACGGCATGGACATGCTGTTAAGTCGTTCCCATCAACCTCGGAAGATATTCCCTGCGGGACGGATGCGACGGTGGGTGAAGGCTGGCTTGATTTGAAAGTCCGTAATGAGACAGATAATACGTTTCAGATTGAGGTCAACTTTGATGATAAATATATGCACGGGCGCATTTTATCACAAAACGCCGTGGGGATTGCGTATTTCATATTCAACAGGTCAGTTTCCTACAGGAAACACGGCAAAAGGATATACCAGATTGCATCTGTCTGGCGCAGGGAAACAGACCAAAATAGCGGAAGGCAGACGGAGCGGGAGCTTTATATCAATCAGTGTGAGATAACTTACAGGCTTCCGGAATGGATAAAAATAGAGGAAGGCGGTGTACAGAATGGATAAAAAAAGGATAGCTGTCATATTTGGCGGCAATTCCACGGAATACGAGGTGTCGCTGCAATCGGCATACTCTGTCCTGAAAAATATCAATACAGATAAATTTGACATTATCGCAATCGGAATCACAAGAAGCGGTGATTGGTATCATTACACGGGAAAAAAGGAGAAGATAAGCAGTAATACATGGTTACAAGACCACGATAACCTGTTTCCCGTGGTTGTTTCTCAAAGCCGTTCCAAGAAAGGTTTTTTAGAGTTTGTCGGGGAAAGATGCCGGGTCATAAAAGCAGACCTGATATTTCCGGTATTGCATGGCAGGAACGGTGAAGACGGTACACTGCAGGGACTGTTTGAACTGGCGGGAATCCCTGTTATTGGCTGCGATATGTCTTCTTCAGCGATATGCATGGATAAGAACCGGGCGCATGAACTGGTCAGCCTTACGGGGATATCAGTTCCCAAATCGGTAACTTTCAGACAACACGGAAAGGAAAAGGCATTGAAGGAGATTGAAGAAAGATTGGTTTATCCGCTTTTTGTAAAGCCTGTCCGTGCGGGCTCCTCTTTTGGAATAACAAGGATAACGGATAAGATGGAATTGGATGCTGCCATAGGCGTGGCATTTGAACATGACATGGAAGTTATCGTTGAGGAGGAAGTAAATGGGTTTGAAGTGGGTTGTGCCGTGCTTGGCATTGATACACTGACCGTAGGCAGGGTTGACGAAATCGAATTGTCAGGAGGTTTCTTTAATTATACTGAGAAATATACACTGAAATCTTCCAAAATACATATGCCTGCGAGAGTTGGCGCAGAAACGGAAAAACGGATACAGGAAGCAGCGGTGGTAATATACAGAGCTTTAGGCTGTTCGGGTTTTGCAAGGGTGGATATGTTTTATACACCGTCCGGGGAAATTGTATTTAATGAAGTGAACACAATCCCCGGATTAACTTCCCACAGTCGTTACCCCAACATGATGAAAGGCATTGGGCTTTCCTTTCCGGAAATGCTGGACAGGCTGATTGGATTATATCCGGAGTGATAGGGAGGTTATTATGAGCATCAGGAGAAGGATCATTGATTATTCGAGAGGGAATAACCTGGACTATTTCTGGCGGCTGTACAGCTTGCAGCAAAAGAAAAAAGAAGGGCTGCTACGGGATGTTTTTACATTTATGATGAGCCGGTGCGCCCACCGGCACGGGGGATATATCGGTCCCGATACGGTGATCAAAGGCAGCCCGACACTTCCACACGGACTGCATGGAATTTTTATTTCGAGATATGCAGAAATTGGGGAAAACTGTTGGATTTATCAGAATGTAACGATTGGCGAAGTAAATAAAAAAGCGCCTGTTATTGGGGATAACTGCCTGATCGGGGCAGGTGCAGTCATTATAGGCGGGGTAAAGATTGGCAATCATGTGAAGATTGGAGCAGGCGCAGTGGTAAATACGGATATTCCGGACGACTGTACGGTTGTTTCACAGGCAGTACGCATCATAGGGGAAAAGCAGGACAATGAAGAATGAAGGATTTAAAACAGGGCGTGCATGGATAGAGGTGAATGTGGAGAATCTGCGCCATAATGTAGAAAATCTAAAAAAAGCCATGCAGCCGGGATGTGAGCTGATGGCTGTCGTAAAGGCGCAGGCATACGGGCATGGAGCTGTCCTGACTGCCACGCATCTAAACAGGATGGGTGTCAGAGCGTTTGCCGTTGCCACGATTGAGGAAGGGATTGAACTGAGGGAAGCAGGTGTCTGTGGGGAGATACTTATCCTAGGACATACAGATGTGGGCTGGGCATATGAACTGAAAGAATATGATCTGATGCAGACGCTGATCAGTTTTGAACATGCGGAAGCCTTAAACAATCAGGGGATTGCCTTAAAGATACATATCAAAATAGATACAGGTATGCACAGGCTTGGGATAGCAAGTGAAGATTTTTCTGCGGTTCGGAAAGTTTTTTTTATGGAAAACCTTAAAGTGTGTGGGATATTTACTCATCTGTGTTGCTCAGACAGCAGGCATCCGGATGATATTGCATTTACCAAAAGGCAGATAAACAGCTTTTATGGTGTGGCAGATGCTTTGAGAGACAGCGGAGTGATCCTGCCCAAGTTGCATATCCAAAGCAGCTATGGACTTCTGAATTATCCTGACCTTGCTTGCGATTATGTGAGGGCTGGTATAGCTCTGTATGGGGTTCTCAGTTCCCCGAATGATAACACAGTATTAAAACTTGACCTGCGTCCGGTATTTTCTTTAAAAAGCAGGGTGGTGATGATCCGGGAAGTGGCGGCAGGGGAGGACGTGGGATATGGCAGGAGCTATACAACCGGGCGTGACAGCCGGATTGCCATACTGCCAATCGGGTATGGTGATGGTTTTCCAAGAAATTTGTCCGGAGGAAAAAGCAGCGTATTGATAAACCGATATGCTGCACCTGTCGTGGGACGCATCTGCATGGATCAGCTTGCCGTGGATATAACAGGCGCAGAAGATGTGTCCGTGGGGGACATTGTAACACTGGTAGGCGCGGAAGGATATGAGAAACTGTCTGCTCCTGCCGTTGCAGACAGTTCGGGCAGCATCAGCAATGAGCTGCTATGCAGGATGGGAGCGAGACTGCCTGTTATTGCAAAAAGAGATAGGAAAGCATTTATTAAAAATTTTTCTTGACATTAAATAAGTAAGGTGCTAAACTTCTTTCTGTAAGAGCAAAGGCGCTTTGGAGATTTCCAGAGTGCCTTTTATTTTTACAGCGATGCGACGGGGCAGAGCAGGATGGCGTTAAGAGACCAGAACGCCGGAAGGCAGCCTTGAGTATCGCTTATTTTTTTGCAGGGACGCCGCGTAATACAGTACAGAATAATGCAATGTTGTCTGGTGTAATGCAGTACGCGGAGTCCACCGGATGAAGGGAGGAATAAGTTATGGAAGGAATTTCAACAATGATGGAAGAAATGTCCGGACTGGTGTTTGGCGTCTGGTTTTTGATCGGCGCGGCGCTGGTGTTCTGGATGCAGGCAGGATTTGCCATGGTGGAGGCGGGATTTACAAGGGCGAAGAACTCCGGTAATATCCTGATGAAAAACCTGATGGATTTCTGTATCGGTACAGTGGTTTTTATTCTGATCGGTTTTGGTCTTTTGCTTGGAGAAGATGTGATGGGACTGATCGGGAAGCCGGGATTTGATATCTTTACGTCGTACGAGAATTTTGACTGGTCTAACTTTGTATTTAATCTTGTATTCTGTGCTACGACGGCAACGATCGTATCCGGCGCAATGGCTGAGAGGACAAAATTTTTATCCTACTGTATTTATTCAGCAGTGATTTCAGCCCTGATCTATCCGATCGAAGCACACTGGATCTGGGGCGGCGGCTGGCTTGCGCAGATGGGCTTTCATGATTTTGCAGGTTCTACGGCGATCCACATGGTGGGCGGTATCTCTGCACTGATCGGCGCAAAGATCCTGGGACCGCGTATCGGTAAATTTGTTAAGGATAAGGACGGCAAGGTGACTAAGGTCAACGCATTCCCGGGTCACAATCTTCCGATTGGCGCGCTGGGTGTATTTATCCTCTGGTTCGGCTGGTATGGGTTTAACGGCGCGGCGGCAACTACCATAGATGAGCTGGCTTCCATCTTTGTAACGACGACGATCGCTCCGGCGATTGCAACTTTAGTCTGTATGATATTTACCTGGATCAAATATGGCAAGCCTGATGTGTCCATGTGCCTGAACGCGTCACTGGCAGGTCTGGTGGCGATTACGGCTTCCTGTGATGTGACGGACGCTTTCGGCGCCATCGTCATCGGTGCGGTAGCAGGGCTTTTGGTGGTATTTGGCGTATGGTTTCTGGATAACGTGCTGCATATTGATGATCCGGTGGGCGCAGTTGCGGTACATTGCTTAAACGGTATCTGGGGTACGATTGCCGTTGGTCTTTTTGCGACAGATACGGCTCCGGCATATGCAAGGGGATTTGGCGACGGCGTGGCATATGGAGCGAACCAGATTGCGGGAACAGGGTTATTTTACGGCGGCGGTTTTAAGCTGCTGGGGATCCAGCTGATCGGCTTTGCGGCAGTGGCAGCATGGACGGCGGTAACGATTACGATGGCATTTTATGTTATCAAAGCGGTAGTAGGGCTTCGTGTGACAGAGGAGGAAGAGATCATAGGTCTGGACGCGACGGAACACGGACTTCCTTCCGCATATGCAGGATTTAGTATTATGGATATTTCCAATACGATGATGATGGATGAAAATGAGAATACCGATCTGGGAGTTGCAGAATATGATAAGGCTTCCGAAACACAGAAGAATGCGGCGGTCAAAGTGGCTGCTGCGCCGGTGGCTTCCACAAGCGGTATTTACAAGGTCGTTATTGTGACAAAGCTTTCAAGGTACGAGAAGCTTAGAAAGGCGATGAATGACCTTGGCGTGACGGGTATGACGATGACGCAGGTGATGGGCTGCGGTATCCAGAAGGGCGCCGGCGAGAAGTACAGGGGTGTTGAGATGGATGCTACCCTGCTTCCGAAGGTTAAGATTGAAGTGGTAGTCAGCAAGATCCCTGTAGCGGATGTCATTGAAACGGCGAAAAAGACGCTTTATACCGGTCATATCGGCGACGGCAAGATCTTCGTGTACAATGTTGACCAGGTAGTAAAGGTCCGTACCGGCGAGGAAGGCTTTGCGGCGCTGCAGGATGTGGAATAACAAAAAAATTAAAAAATGTTATTGACAAATGAAAAAAATGCGGTATAATTCAAAGCATAAAGCAAAGGCGCTTTGAACTAAGTTCAAGGCGTCTTTTCCTTTTTGGCAGGAAGATTCTGGACCCCCTTAAACCATGATGCCTGCCGGAAGACCTTCAGACGGGATGCGCACCCGCCTGAAGGAATGCTTTAGAAAGAAACTGATTTTCAAAATGGAGAGGAGAAAAAGTTATGACACAGGAAATTCCCAGTTTATATGGCAGTTTGGTATTTAATGATAAAGTGATGCGGAATAAGCTTCCGAAGGATATGTACAAGGCGCTTCGGAAAACTATTGAGAACGGCACCCATCTGGAGCTTGATGTTGCTAATTCCGTTGCGGTAGCGATGAAGGAGTGGGCGGTGGAGAATGGCGCTACTCATTTTACCCATTGGTTCCAGCCGATGACAGGATTTACGGCGGAGAAGCATGACAGCTTTATTATCCCGGTTGGGGAGGGAGAGGTCATCATGGACTTTTCCGGAAAGGAGCTGGTAAAGGGTGAGCCGGATGCATCCAGTTTCCCGTCAGGCGGTCTTCGGGCAACATTTGAGGCAAGAGGATATACCGCATGGGATCCCACGTCTCCGGCATTTATCAAGGACGGAACATTATATATCCCGACGGCGTTTTGCTCATATGGCGGGCAGGCTCTGGATAAAAAGACGCCGATGCTGCGTTCCATGGAGGCACTCAGCAATTCTGCCGTCAAGATGTTAAAGCTGCTGGGCAGTGAGAATGTTACCAGAGTTTCTACGACAGTCGGTCCGGAGCAGGAATATTTCCTGGTGGATAAAGCAATGTACCAGATGCGTAAGGATCTTGTATTCTGCGGAAGGACGTTATTCGGCGCACCGTCTCCAAAGGGACAGGAGATGGAGGATCATTATTTTGGAGCATTGAAGCCCAGGGTGACGGACTATATGCATGATCTGGATATCGAGCTTTGGAAGCTGGGTATCCCTGCCAAGACGAAGCATAATGAGGTGGCGCCTGCGCAGCATGAGCTTGCGCCGGTATTTGATACTTCCAATGTGGCGGTGGATCATAACCAGCTGACAATGGAAATCATGAAAAAGGTGGCTGAGAAACATAACATGGTCTGCCTGCTGCATGAGAAGCCTTTTGTAGGTATCAATGGAAGCGGTAAGCATAATAACTGGTCCATGATTACAAGCGATGGCGTGAATCTGCTGGATCCGGGATCTACTCCGGCGCAGAATATCCAGTTCCTTGTATTTTTAATGGCAGTCATCAAGGCAGTCGATGATTATGCTGATCTGATGAGAGTGGCGGCTTCCGGTGCGGGCAATGACCATCGGCTGGGAGCAAATGAAGCGCCTCCTGCTATCGTATCAATCTTCTTAGGGGATGAGCTGACCAGAGTTCTGGAATCCATTGAAAATGATACTTATTTTGCAAATCATGAAAAAGTGCAGATGGATATCGGCGCCCACGTGCTGCCCCATTTCTTTAAGGACAATACGGACCGTAACAGAACCTCACCCTTTGCCTTTACCGGTAATAAGTTTGAGTTCCGTATGCTGGGATCTTCCGCATCCGTATCCGATCCCAATGTGGTGTTGAATACGGCTGTTGCAGAGGCGCTTGACCAGTTCTACCATGAGCTGGAAGGAACAAAACCGGAAGAGATGGAACATGCAGTACATGAGCTGATCAAGCGTGCGGTCAAGAAGCACAAGAAGGTTGTATTTAACGGTAATGGATATACAGATGAATGGATCAAAGAAGCAACGCAGGAGCGCGGACTTTACAATTTTGTCTCCACGCCTGCATGCCTGCCGCAGCTGATTGCGGAGAAAAATGTGGAGCTGTTTACAAAGCATCAGGTATTTTCAAAGGAAGAGCTGACCTCCAGATATGAGATCAAGCTGGAGAATTACGTTAAGACGCTGGCGATTGAAGCGCGTACCATGGAGGAGATGCTGACCAAAGATCTGCTTCCTTCCATTAGTGAATATACAGGTGTGATCGCATCCAATGCATCTGCGAAAAAGGCATTTATGAGCAGTATTTCCACGGCAGCAGAGGAGGCATTGGTACAGAAGCTGACGGATGCCTATAATGAGCTGACAGACGGCGTGGCAGCATTGAAAGAACTGACGGAGAAAGCGGATGCTGCAGGAGATATGCAGAAAACAGCAGAAGCATATCATGACGAGGTGCTTGCGAAGATGAATGAACTGGCGGCAATCGCTAATACAGCGGAAGCGCTGATTCCTGACGAGTACCTTCCGTATCCGACTTACGATCACTTGTTGTTCTTCTAAAATAAACTTTCCGGGGAAGCGCTGATCAAATCGGCGCTTTCTTAGAAGTTCCGGTGGATGCAGACCAGCAATCAGTCCAAGAGGCTGGATGCTGGTCTTTTCCATTAAAGAAATTATACGGCAAGCTGCACAAATAATGCTCTGTGCATGTGCTGCTGTACGGAAATAAGAATTTCTAAACATTCCTGATTTAAGTTGTGGAAGACGGACGCAAACGGGGCAAATTCGCCATCCATGGCTCAGTTGCCCCTTTTCGGAACATCGTGTTCCGAAATTGCTGGGTATTGGATAGGAATGTTAAGAAATTCTAATTTCCTTCCAATGCACATGCACAGATCATTATTTGTGCAGCTTGCCACCTCAAAATTTAAAGGGTACTTTTGGGCACCCGAATCCTATCTATAATATAAGATGATTGCGAAAGAGGTAAGCGGCATGATAAAGAAAAAGGATAAGGATAAGCTCAAGGAAGCCTGCGGTGTATTTGGCATTTTTCATCCGCATGGCGGGGATGTGGCGTCGACGATTTATTATGGGCTATGTGCATTGCAGCACAGAGGACAGGAGTCCTGCGGGATCGCAGTATCGGATACCGGCGGACCGAAGGGCAATATGGAACTGCACAAAGGAATGGGCTTGGTCAGTGATGTGTTTAAGGAGGATATTCTGGCAGGAATGAAAGGGAATCTTGGCGTTGGTCATGTCCGTTATTCCACCACCGGAGAGACGACATTGAATAATGCGCAGCCGCTGGTGCTGAACTATATCAAGGGGACGCTGGCGCTGGCGCACAATGGTAATCTGGTCAATACGGAAAAACTTCGCGAAGAGCTTGCCTACAGCGGCGCGATCTTCCAGACGACGACGGATTCGGAGACCATCGCTTATTATATTGCAAGGGAGCGGGTGGGCAGTGTAAGTGTAGAGGAAGCGATCATGAAGACGGCCCAAAGACTGGAAGGCGCGTATGCCTTGGTGATTGCTAGTCCCAGAAAACTGATCGGAGTCAGGGATCCATTGGGATTAAAGCCCCTTTGTATCGGACAGTTACAGGATTCCTACATTCTTGCTTCCGAAAGCTGCGCGCTGTCTGCAGTGGGCGCAAGGTTTATCCGGGATGTGATGCCGGGAGAAATCGTATCCATCACCAGAGAAGGGTTAAGCTCCAATACAGAGCTTTGTCAGACAAAACAGGCGCACTGTATCTTTGAGTATATCTACTTTGCAAGACTGGACAGCAGGCTGGATGGAATTTCCGTCTATGAAGCAAGACTAAAAGGCGGCGCGGCGCTGGCGAAGGCTTATCCGGTGCAGGCGGATCTGGTCGCCGGGGTTCCGGACTCCGGTGTAGCGGCGGCGCAGGGCTATGCCAAAGAATCCGGAATTGCGTTTGGACAGGTCTTTTATAAGAACAGCTATGTGGGCAGGACTTTTATCAAACCGACCCAGAAAGAGCGGGAGAACGGTGTCAGGATCAAGCTGAGCGTTCTGGAATCTGCCGTAAAGGGAAAGGACATCGTGCTGGTAGATGATTCTATCGTCCGGGGAACTACGATTGCCAATCTGATCCGGCTGCTGAAACAGGCAGGCGTGGGGAAAGTGCATGTAAGGATCTGTTCACCGCCATTTCTGTATCCCTGTTATTTTGGGACAGATGTGCCCTCCAACCGTCAGCTGATTGCATCCTCCCATTCCGCGGAAGAAATCAGAAAATTGATTGGCGCGGATTCCCTGGGTTATATGAGGATTGAAGACCTTTCCTCCATGACGGAGGGACTGAAACTGTGCAAAGCATGTTTTGACAGTCAGTATCCGATGCATATTTCTCATTGCAAAACGCCAGATAGTGGATTATAATGGTGAAATTAGCAGAGATCCGCCCAAAAGGATATTTATGACTCTGCAGAGTGAGGAATGTTATGAAGAAAATTATTGAGATCAATCATGTATTAAAGGAATTTAAGGTTTTAAACCGCAGGGAAGGGTTAAAGGGAAGCCTGAAGGATCTGTTTTCGAGGGATTATAAGATCGTGCGCGCGGTAGATGATATTTCGATGAGTATCGGGCAGGGGGAGATCGTGGGGTATCTTGGACCCAACGGAGCGGGAAAATCCACCACAATTAAAATGATGACGGGAGTTTTGGAACCGACGGAGGGAGAGATTCTTGTCAACGGCAATGTTCCGTATAAGAACAGAACCCGCAATGCACAGGAGATCGGTGTTGTATTCGGACAGCGTTCCCAGCTTTGGTGGGCTCTGCCGCTGGTGGAATCCTTCCGTATATTGAAGGACATATACCAGATCAGTGATACAGATTATGAGGAAATACTCAGCCTGTATCGGTCTCTTGTGGATTTTGAAGAACTGCTTCATAAACCTGTGCGGCAGATGTCGTTGGGGCAGAGGACGTTAAGCGATATCCTTGCAGCGTTTTTACATAATCCTAAAATTGTATTTCTGGATGAGCCCACCATCGGACTGGATGTGTCGATGAAGGACAAGATCCGGACGTTGATTCAGGCGTTGAACCGTGAGAAAAAGACTACGGTCATTCTTACCACCCATGATATGGGAGATGTGGATGCGCTGTGTCAGCGCATCATTATTATTGATAAGGGAAAAATGTTGTACGACAATGATATTGAGCATCTGAAGGGATTTTTTGGCGCATATCGGACGCTGCAGCTTCGTTTTGACGGGGATATTGCCGGACATGTCAAACAGCTTAAAGAGGAACTCGCCCCGTATCATGTGGCGGTCACAGCGGAAGAAGAATGGATCTCTGTACTTGTAAACGAGGAAAAGGTTAAAGTTATGGAGGTATTGGAAGCGATTCAGAGGAATCGTGTCATCCGTGACATGAAGCTGAATGAAATTTCCACAGAGGAGGTTATCAAAAAGATTTACGAGGAGGGAGTAGAATGAATCTGAAAAAGTACCTGACCCTCACAAGGGCGGGAATCATAGAGTCCCTCCAGTTCCGCGCTTCCCTGTTCGTTCTGGTGCTGGGCAATCTTCTGTATCTGACGGTTGTATATTTCCTTTGGAAAGCAATTTACGCTTCCGCAGGAACCGATGTGGTGAACGGCATGACATTTTCGGATACATTGATCTATCTTGTTCTTGCCACCGCGTTATTTAATTTTATGGAGATGTATACGGTCTGGGATATGGGAAGAAACATACAGTCAGGGAAGATCGTACTGGATTTGTTAAAACCCATGCAGTACAGAAGCTATTTGTTCTGGTCGTTTTCGGGAGCTTTTGTCGTTAATTTTTTTGCCGTATTCCTGCCCACCTTTCTTGTTGTTTACATTGTGACAGGGGGAGCGATTCCGATAGGTATCTCACTGTTTTACTTTGTGATCGCTGTTGTTATGGCCGTTATCATCAACTATAGCATAGATTTTATCGTGGGTACGATCTGCCTTTATACGGAGTCGATCTGGGGCATTAACATTATGAAACAGGTGATCGTTCTGCTCCTTTCAGGCGCAACGATTCCGCTTGCCTTTTTTCCGGAACCGTTTAAGACAGTGGCAGGATATCTGCCCTTTCAGTCCATTTACAATACGCCGTTGACGATTCTTCTGGGCGGCGGCGCAGGGACGGAGGCGGTCTTTGAAGCTTTAGGCATCCAGCTTTTCTGGTGCGTGGCGCTTCTGGCATTCAGCAGCCTGTTCTGGAAGCTGTCTTTACGGAGGATTACGGTGAATGGAGGCTAATATGAAAAGAAGAAACCTTGGATTTTATCTTCGAATATATCGCAAAATACTCATTCAGGATCTGAAAAGTAAAATGAGTTACCGGGCGGATTTTATTATATCTACCGTCGGCATGATTTTTACAAATATTGCAGGATTTGTAAGTTTTTGGATTTTGTTTCAGAATTTTCCGTCCATTAATGGCTGGGGCTATTATGAGATGCTGTTCCTGTATGGGTTCTCCCTTGTGTCCCTGACTCCCGTGCAGTGCCTTTTTGACAATAACTGGAGCCTTAGACAGTATGTCTATTCCGGGGATTTTATCAAATACTGTTTCCGGCCCATCAATCTGTTCTTTTATTTTCAGTCCGAGGTGTTTGATATCAAGGGACTGGGGCAGCTTGCCTTTGGGGTGGGAACGCTGGTCTATGCATGGGGGAAGATCGGGCTTGCCTGTACGCCGGTGATGATTATAAAAACGGTGGTATTTCTGATCACTGCGTCACTTGTTATGATAGCGGTGCAGAATGCGGCTGCCGCCACCTGCTTTTGGATCAACAATTCCTTTTATGTTTTGGATCTGTCGATGCGGTGCAAGGATTTTGCGAGATATCCCATCACAATCTTTAGTCCGCTGTTTAAGTTTATTTTTACGTTTATCATACCTATTGCATTTATTGCGTATTATCCGAGCCTTGTAATCCTTCGCCCCGGTGAGGCGCCGCTGCTGTCGTGGCTTTCGCCGATGTTTGGATGTTTGTTTTTCTGGCTGAGTTACAAGATCTGGATGTTTGGGGCGATGAAATACAGTGGTACGGGTTCATAAGTTCCGAGGTCACAGAGTTAGATTTTTAAAGCGGCGTTAAAGTATTTTTAATAGAATAAAAAAGTTGACAAATAAAATAAAATAAGGGATAATGTATTAAGATATTCTGACAAAGGCGTTAGAAACCA
>CAYQZB010000046.1:0-15848 GCA_964421915.1 uncultured Lachnospiraceae bacterium | reverse complement strand
ATATTTTATCCTCCTTAATTATTCAAAATCATAAATCTTATCGCTCATGATATATAAAGCTCTTTGAGTATATGAAACTGTACTGGTAACGCCGTCGTTCTCCACCAGATGATCATAAAAGTCCTGTGTCAGGTATAGCGGATTCACCCAGGTAATCACTCCCTCCGGAGTATTACTCTCGCCAATACGTAAGCTCAGGATATGATCCCCTTCTATATATACTAAATTATAGTAGATCCATCCGCCGCCTTTAGAGACAGTCTCTGCAAATGTCTCTTCTTCAACATCCCTCAGATCCTTCCAAGAATTACTTTCATAAGTCACCATGGTTGGTTTTCCCAAAATCCCTACCAGCCTCGCAAGTTCCTCTCTTTTATCATCTCCCAATTCAAATCTCGTACCGAGCATGCAGTTGTCTGCATCGCAGATAAACCAATCATTTTCTATACACTCCCTGAGCGTGGCCTCGGAATCAGACAGATTAAAGATTTCCACTCTTATATCATCATCATAGTTTCCCTCTTCAGTATAACAACCTATCGTCACCGTCTCATATGCATCCAGCGTATGATCGTCTGCATACCCCGTCTGTCCTGTGGTAAAATCATATTCCTCGCCGGTATCCAGAATAAACTGATAATGATACAATGGTAATATCTCCTCCAGACTTGCGCCATATGCAAACGTATCATTGATCATAAGACTGCTGAAATCATTCTCCTCCAGCGATCCTAAATCAGCATACTTTAAATAAAAGGGAAGGCAGCCATTTTCCTCAGCAGCGTACCAGTCAACGGATGGTTCTTGCTCCTGCTCCGGTTCCTCTTCACTCTCCGGCGGCTGCTCCGGTGTATCTTCGCTTACCGGTATCTCCTCCGGTTCCTCTTCACCATCTGACGGCTGCTCCTGTTCATCTTCTACTATTTCCATATCCGGCGCTTCCTCTCCGCTACGGTTTTTAATGAAGAATACAGCGCATACGGCAATCACCGCTACCACTGCCGCAATTCCGATTTTGGCCATTAATGCACCTTTTCCTGCCGCTTTTCCGGCGGCCGCAGCGCTTTTTCCTGCCGTTTCTCCGGCGGCTGCGGCATTTTCTGCCGTGGCTGCCTCATTTGCTGCCATCCCCGCTGTCAGATATGATCTGACGGCTTCCATCATTCCCTGCAGCAGATCCGGCATATCCATGGAATTGGCTTCCTCATAAAGCAGCCTCGCCAGCAGCGGCAGTCCCGCAACAGAGTAAAGCTTTTCGCCGCTTCTGTCTTCATATGCATCTACGCCGTCCCTGATCTTGGCGCGGGCAACGCTCAGCCTGTACTTTACCGTTCCCGGCGGACATTCCATAATGTGCGCGGTCTCTTCGATGGACAATCCGTTAAAATAATAAAGTATGACTGTTTTGTACTGGATATCGGAAAGTGTATTTTTCATGATACCCATCACCAGTTTTCTTTTCTCATTTTGGGTAATGTACTCCTCAGGAAGGAAATTTTCGTTTTCCTCCGTCAGCTCGCCTCCGGCATCTTCAATCTCCGTAAAAATCTCCTTTCTTTTCATCAACAGCTTCTTACACTTATTCACCGCAATCTTGTTCAACCATGGAATAAGTTTTTCCGCATCGTTAAGCGAGCCAATTTTTTCATAGGCAGCGAGATAAACATCCTGCATTACGTCCTTTGCATCCTCCTCATTGCGCAGGAAACTGATGCACGTAAAATACAGCGGTCTGCTGCTGACAGAATACAGCTCCTCAAACGACGTCTGATCCCCCTGTTTGATCTTCTCAACCAATTTACTTAACTGTTCTTTATCCATTTGTTCCTAATCCTCCTTTCGCAGTCCGCCCATTGTCCCGTCTTTCACAAATTTCCACCTCTTATTATATAGATTCCTATTTTTCATAAAAGGTTGGGTTTTTATATTATTTTTTATTTTATTTTTTTGAAAAAATTAACAGACAGAAACCCTCCTGCCTGTTATCCTCTTCCCGTTTGATAAAACAACACCTTTTTACCATTATCTTTTATCACGCATCTTTTATCAGCCTGTTATATTCTTCCGTAATTTTATGGAAAACCTCAGAAGATCCATTCCCGGCATCCGGATGATAGACCTTGCACAGATCCCTGTAGCGCCGCTTGATACTTGCGGCATCCTTACAGCCACTGAAGAATCCGGGTGAAGCCGCTTCCGATCTCTTACGGTCCTGCATCCGGCGTTCCCGCCATTCCCTTCCGGTCTGCTGTCTCTGATATTCCTCATATGCCTCATCATCTTCTTCGTATTCTTCCTCATACACTTCATCATCTTCTTCGTATTCCTCTTCATCCTCATCACCATAATCTTCGTATTCCGCATCATCCTCCATTTGGGAAAATAATTGCTTTTTTAAAAAGAAATACCGAAGGGTCGCAAAAAGATCCAGCACCGGTCCGCCAAAGCAGACCACCGCACCGATCACTGTATTCCATACCTCTCCTATTTTTTCCATATAATACTGCCATACAAAAATCAGCGCAACGGCGACTATGATGCCGACGAGCCAATTCCCCGTCATTTTGATTAAAAGCCAAAAATAAGAAAGGATCCCGTAAATTGCCAAAAAAGCAACCACGTACTTCAGGATATCCTCCTTAAATGTGTCCATATGAAACCGGCACATCGCGCCTGCAACAATCAGAAAGGCAATCAACAGTTTCACCGGAATACCCGCCATCCGGCTTCGCAGCTCCGCCAGCTTTACAATCTTTAGTTCGTCCATTGATTTATCCCCGCTATAATTGTTGGTTTTTGCCTTTTTTAAGAAAGTGCTGACTACATCACTGTTTCTCTAACAGTTCTTCAAAAATCCTGTATAGCTCCGGCTGTACACGTGCGAAACGGACAATCTTCATATTCTTATTTAACAGACAGTGTTCCGATGTACCTGTTACCACCAGATTTCCGCTGCCCATATGATACATCTCATACCCTACGGTAAATTTAATGGGACTCAGCTCCCTGATCTTTACCTCTATTCTGATCTGGTCAGAAAATGTGGTATGTTCATGATATTCGCAGGATACCGAGAGCACAGGTGAAAGCAGCCCGTCTCCCTCCGTCCTCTCATAGGGCCAGCCGATCTGCTCTAAAAAATCAGTCCTTGCCTCCTCCATCCAGCGGATATAATTAGAATGGTGGGTGATCCCCATCCTATCCGTTTCATAATACTGCACTTTGTGGATATATGGTTCTATTTTCACTATAATAATCCCCCATGCCGCCTTCGGCGGCTCAAATAGCAATAAAAAACGATCAACAGAAAGTTATAATTTTACGTCATTTTCCAGTTCGTTCGCAATAGCAATCGTCTGTTCCAGTACCGTTTTGATAGAACTTATGTTCTTCATATAACTTTCCGCCACATCGTTGGCTTCTTTAATGGATTTCATGATGGACTCCAGATGGCTTACGATAGCGGACAACGTAGCCTTAATCTCCGTTGCGGACTTGCCGCTGTCCTTTGCAAGTTTTCCCATCTCTGTTGCTACAACGGTAAATCCCCTTCCGGCTTCTCCGCTTCGCGCCGCCTCAATTGATGCGTTCAGCGCAAGGATATTGGAATGGGATGCATTACTGCTGATCTTATTGACGACATCCGATGCCCCGTTAACGTCCTGTTCTACATCCGAAGTCATCTGATTCATACTTGTCAGCATACTGAATAATGTCTCGACGCCGCTGACAAAGTCCTGAACGGAACTGTCGATCTCCTGCATGGATTCCTGGAATCGCGTGGCAATCTCCTTGACCTTCTCTTTCCCTTCCACGGAATAAGAGCATATAACACATCCCACAACCTTCCCATCGTCCTTCACCGGGACCAGATTGCCCTCCACCGGAAAGCCCATGACCTCCTTAGGCAGATAATTATGTTTTGTGATGCCCTTGGCGATCACCTCGTCAAAGATTCCGCTTGGATCTTCAAACACGGAACCAACTTCCGCCTGCGGCGGCATTCCCTCCGGCAGTGAAAACCCCTGCACTACCTTATCCCTGTCCATAACGGAAATAATCACATCTTTGTCATACAACTGCCTTATCAGATCAAGATTATCAACAATACCCTGCAGCTTCTCATTCATCGTATGCACCTCCAACACGCCTTTCTGCTCATTCGCAAACGCCGGCTTTCAATTGCCGGACAAGTTAATTTTATCATAATACAACTGTAATTACAAATTTAATCGTTCTTTTTTTATTTATAATAAATAAAAATCAAAAACCGGGACCGTACACTCGCCCGATCCCGGCTGCTTTGTGATCTTTATCCATAGATCCTCGCCTCATGCTCCACCAGCTGCTCCCCTTCGTACACCAGCTTAATGGTAAAAAAACGCTTTTCATCCTCCAACAGATATTTTAAGAAAATGGCATCCCCTGCCCATGTGGGCAGATCCGGCACTTCGCTCTTAGGGATCCAGCAAAGCTCACCCTCCTTACACTCTGCCAGCTCTCCCGTAAATCCATCCGCCGTAAACAGGCACATCCCTTCCGGCTCGCACTGGTCACTGATAAATGTGATCAGTCCGCGGAGCTGCCACGAAGTCAATGTCAGTCCGGTCTCCTCTTTCACCTCGCGCAGCAGACATTCCTCCGGACTTTCTCCCTCCTCAAAATGTCCGCCTACACCAATCCATTTGCCCGCGTTGATATCCTTCTCTTTCTTCACGCGATGCAGCATCAGATACCGGTCATCCTTCTCTATATAACAGAGCGTTGTCATTTTCATAGATATCATCCCCTGCCCTAAAGAAATCCCCTCCGATGTTCCGGAGTTATAAGGCTCCGCCGCCCATCAGTGCATCAGATCGCCTCATGGAAGGTTCTGCTGATAACGTCTGCCTGCTGCTCCGGCGTCAGCTTAATAAAGTTCACTGCATATCCGGATACGCGGATCGTCAGCTGAGGATAATTCTCAGGATGCTTCTGTGCATCCAAAAGAGTATCTCTGTTCAATACGTTGACATTCAGATGATGACCTCCTTTTTCTGCATACCCGTCTAAAAGATTTACTAAATTATCAACCTGTGCTGAGCTTCCCATCACTAATACCTCCTGAATCAAAATTATTTTTAAAAATAGTAACTATTACTGTTTTCTAAATCAAATATACTACAGATTGTTTTTAATTGCAAGTGGTAATTTAAGTTTTTTCAGATAAATACAATATTTACCATAAAATAAACTAAAGTTTAATAAAATTAATTTAAACGAATATCAATAATAATATTTATAACCAACAATTATTACCAAAATTACAAAATGATTCCTCTGCAGATTACCATCCGTGTTTCCAAATCCCGGTCCCACAGTACAATGTCAGCCCATTTTCCCACACTAATCGTTCCCTGCTCCTTCTCAATGCCGAGGCACCTTGCAGGATTGAGCGTAGCCGCAGCCACTGCCTGCTCCAAGGGGATGCCTGCTTTCCAAACTGCCGTCCTGACACAATCCGGCAGAGATGCCGTCGAACCGGCCAGAGAACCATTCTTTTTTAAAACAGCAACGCATCCTCTTTCCGGAATATTTTGCACCACCACTTCCTGCCCGCCCAGAGTGTATTCCCCTTCCGGCATTCCGGCAGCGCGCATACTGTCGCTGATCAGTACGATGCGGTCCTCTCCAAGAAGCTCAAACACCGTCCTTATCACAGACGGATGAACATGAAAGCCGTCACAGATCAGTTCCGCCATAAGCTCTTTTCCCTCTGCTGCCGCATCCATCACTGCACCGACCACGCCCGGCTCTCTATGATGCCATGGCGGCATCGCATTAAAAAGATGCGTCACATGGCAAGCGCCGGCTTCCAGCGCCTTTCTCGCTGTTTCATAATCTGCATCCGTATGGGCAAGGCTGCATCTGACCCTGTTTTTCATCTGACTGATCAGCGGGAGGGCATCTTCCTTTTCCGGCGCAATGCCGACAACTTTAATCAACCCTTCGCTGATCTCTAAAAACTGTGTCACTGCGTCTTTGCTGCAGGGCAGGATATAAGAAGCATCCTGCGCGCCGCAGCGGACAGGGCTGATAAACGGTCCCTCCATGTTGATCCCTGCCAGACGAGATCCCCCTGCCTTTCCGGACTTCTGCTGTCCGGCAAATGCAGCCGCATATTTTAATATTATCTTTAACCGATCCGCCGGCAGGGTCATCGTTGCGGGTGACATCCCCGTCACGCCGATAGATGCCTGATACTCCGAGATCTCCTGCCACATCCTGAATATGGCTGTCGGTTCTTCGCTGCTTTCCCCATCCGGAAGATCGCAGATATCCCATCCCTTACAGCCGTGAAAATGCATATCAATCATGCCCGGTAACGCATAACATCCCCTGCCGTCTACTACCGCCTCACTCTCCTCAAGCAAGACGCTGACTGCCCCACAGTCCTTCTCCGTAAGCCTGCACTGTCCCATTGTCTGAAGCGGCCGTCCGCCATCGGCATCCGTCTCCTCATACCGTATTGCGGTGATCCTTCCATCCTGCACTTCTATGCTGCCAGAGCGAAAGTTCTTTTCCTCCGTATATATCCTGACATTTTTTATGAACATATCCTACTCACCGGCTTTTGTTTTCTGCATTCACTTATAGTTTGCGCAAAGCTCCTCTGCCAATGCATCAATCTGCGCCAGACTCTCCTCATTGACAGCGGACATTATTTTTACCGTATTCTCTGCATATGTGATATCTTTGCATTTCTCCATTTCCTGCCGCATACACTTCGCAGCGGTTGCCGCCCAGGAACCATTCTCCATAAACGCAACCGTCCTGTTCCGGTATCCGTGTTCCACCAGATGCGCAATAAATGTCTTCATGCAGGGAAACATATCCGCATTGTATGTCGTGCCCGCCAGCACCAGCGTCCCATAACGGAACGCATCCTCTACTGCCTCCGCCATATCGCATCTTGCAAGGTCATTGACTGCGATCTTCGGACATCCTTTTTCTTCCAGCGCGTCCGCCAGAAGCATCGCCGCTTTTGCCGTATTGCCATAGACGGAATTATATGCAATCACGATCCCTTCCGTCTCCACACCATAAGAGGACCACGTCTGATAAAGATCCAGATAATACCCCAGCTCTTCCTTAAGCACCGGACCATGCAGCGGACAGATGATCCGGATCTCCAGAGCTGCCGCCTTTTTCAGGACACTCTGCACCTGCATGCCATATTTACCGACGATGCCGAAATAATACCTCCTTGCTTCGCAAGCCCATTCCTCCTCCACATCCAGTGCGCCGAATTTACCAAATCCGTCCGCAGAAAACAGGATCTTATCACAGGAATCATACGTCATCATAACCTCCGGCCAGTGCACCATCGGCGCCATCACAAAGGTCAGCGTATGCCTGCCGAGCTCCAGCGTATCGCCCTCTGCCACGACTACGCGCTGCGCCTCATATTCATTGGCATAAAACTGTTTCATCATAGTAAATGCCTTTGCAGTCGCTACCACTGTTGTCTCCGGGTACTTTTCCATCAATGCGGTAATACTTGCCGAGTGATCCGGCTCCATATGCTGAATCACCAGATAATCCGGTTTCCGTCCATCCAGCGCCGCCTCCAGATTGGAAAGCCACTCCTCCCCGAAATTTTGATCCACAGTATCCATCACCGCGATCTTATCATCCAGAATCACGTACGAATTGTACGCCATGCCATTCTCCACTATGTACTGTCCCTCAAATAAGTCGATCTCATGATCGTTGACCCCGATATATTTTACCTCATCCGTAACATTTGTACCCATTAAAATCATCCTCCTTTATGCTTTCTTTCTTCCGCATGACAGACCAAATGCTGCCCGATCACCGTCATTACAGATCCGACGGCGGATCGTATCTATTATAATGGAAAATAATATGAATTTCCAGCTTTTTTGGTTGCAAATCTTCTTTATATATTTTATTATATATGGTAGAGTATTATTGTCATTATTCGTATTATTAAATAGTTAGGAACAGATATCCCAATAATTTTATCATATTAAATCTGTCTTGTAAGAAAGGATACCATTATGATTACATGCGCAACAATACGAAACAATATGAAAACTCCATTCGGACTGCATGGAAGACTCCATGTCCGGGGAACTCAGCTTTTGGACGAGCATAACGCTCCCTGCCAGCTTCGGGGCTTGAGCACGCACAATCTTTCCAATTATCCGGAATATGTGAATGAAGCAGCGCTTACCCAGATGGTTGATGAATGGAAGATCAATGTTTTCCGCCTTGCCATGTATTCCGGAGATGCAGACGGATTTCAGGGTTATGCCACAGGGGACGACGCTCATCGAAAGGAACTGGAAGACCTGGTTCAAAAAGCTTCTGAGATCACTGCCAAATTAGGCATCTATCTGATCATCGACTGGCACTGCCTGTTAGATACCGATCCCAATACTTATGCTGATATGGCGGTACATTTTTTCCAAAAGATGTGCCCTGTCTTAAAGGATTATGACCATATCATCTATGAAATATGTAATGAGCCGAACGGCGACACCACATGGAAAGATATCTGCCGATATGCCGATACCGTCATCCCCGCAATCAAAGCCATTGATGACAGCAAGGTAATCATTGTCGGCACGCCCAAATGGTCCCAGCGCGTAGACGAAGCGGCGGCGGCTCCGCTTCCCTATGACAATCTTGTCTATACACTACATTTTTATGCGGATACCCATAAAGAAGAACTCCGCGCCATTATGGAACGTGCCATCGCGGACGGGCTTCCCGTTTTCGTCAGCGAGTTCGGTATATGCGCCGCCGACGGTGCAGGCGCCATCAATCTTGAGGAAACAAATTTGTGGCTTCAAACAATGAACCGCCACAACATCAGCTATCTCATGTGGAATCTGTCCAACAAGGACGAAACCTCCGCAATCATTACACCAGCCTGCAGCAAGACATCCGGATTCACAGAAGAAGATCTTACTCCTGTGGGCAGAGAGTTCTTAAAGATTATGACCAACTCTTTATAATTTTGCGTTTTTCGATGTAACAGGAAAGAAAAAACAACCGGACTCTATTCAATAGACAAGTTCCGGTTGTTTTTATATCATTTTCGTTAATAATGTTACTGCGCCGTCACTCCCGGGATCTCTTCCACGGAAAGATCGTCGACATCCAGCTCCAGATAATACGCATCGCCATAATCGTCCCACACATACAGATAGATATCATCGCCCCACTGCGTCATACCGGTTGCATACCAGTAACCTTGATCCTCTAATATCATCGTCTCATACGAACCGCTCGTAACATCCGTTTTCACGATCATTTCACCGCCGTTTACCGTGTAGATGACATACTTGCCGTCAAAAGCAACATTGTAAGTATCTATAGAATCGCCCCAGTATGCGTCGCCGATCTGCGTGACATTGCCGTCATAATCCATCGCATACAGATAAACATTGCCTTCATCATAATTGTAAACGGTAAAGAACAGTATTTCATCCTCATCTCTGACAACGTCCGCTTCGTATTCTCCATCCGTACGCACAAGATAGCCATAATCCGTCCCATCCTCCGGATCGATCGCTTCCCAATCGTATCCGTCAAATATAAAGACATAATCATCGGTCACCTCAAAGGTAAATACGCCATACTCATACAGCGTCTCTATATTGCCCTTAAAATCCATTTTGTATAATGTCGCATAATCAGTGTAATAAATAGTATCATCGTAAATGACAAAATCCTTAAGCGCAATATCATCAGAAAGCAGCTCGACATCTTCATTTGACAGATCGACCTTGTAAAACGCATTCGTGCTGGCGTAAAATACTTCCACTCCGTCCTCCTCTTTCGATCCGACACCATAGAAAAGGTAATCCTTATAGACCGCAAAGATCGTAACCTGCAGCCCTTCTCCCAGCGATGTAAGCTGTACCGCATTGCCGCCATTTTCATTGATGCCCCAAAGATTCCCGTCCTTTTTAAAGATCAGGATATCGCCATTGTTGGATTCATATTTTGCGATATGCCATGTCTCCTTCACATTAATGGCTCTGCCAAAATTAACGCCCGGTACGCTGCCCGATACGATGCTTCCAGCACTTCCGCCCCCGCCGGAAGAACTCATATCAAAATAGCTGTCAAGATCGCTTTCCGTTTCCATAACCGCGGAACTTCCCGCAAAC
This sequence comes from uncultured Lachnospiraceae bacterium, assembly GCA_964421915.1. GTDB lineage: Bacteria > Bacillota > Clostridia > Lachnospirales > Lachnospiraceae > NK4A136. The sequence goes on along the minus strand of CAYQZB010000046.1, from coordinate 5,661 downwards.
ACATAATCCCAGCTGGAATCATAGATTTCACATTTTTTACCATTCGTACAGACAACAAGATAATAATCATCATCTCCCTCATACTCATTGCCATAGTATAATTCCTGTTCAACATCCACCTCTACCAGAAAATAAACGCCATCGGCAATACCGCTGAACGGGTCTTCTCCGCCGGCATAATTTTCCGCTTTTTCCTGTGTCAGGTCAGTAATCGTATAGGTTCCCCTGATATAATTTTCCTGCTCCTCAGAAATCATATACATCGTTCCGTTTTCTAAGAAGTAATACTTAAAGCCCTCTGCATCCCATGCAGTTTTGCTCAGTTCCACCTTCACTTCCTCTTCAGGTTCTTCTACCGTGACCTTAAAGGAGGCATCCTCACATCCCTTAGCAGAGATGGTCACGATAATATTCTTCCCCGCTTCAATACCCGTAACGGTGATCTTACTGCCATTCACCGCCACCTCGATATAATCTTCCTTCCCCTCCTGAACGGTGGCTGTCAGTTCCGGTTTCCCAATATCTGAATAATTCTCAACTTTAATCGTTACGTCGTCTTCCATGAGCACTGTAACTTTTGTCTCCGAAAGCACGATCTCTTTTTTCTCAAAGCTAAACCAGCCCGCCAGAATACCAGCGGCAAGAACCGTCCCCGCCAGTACCAGTATGCCTAATACGGAAAAGAGCGCGATCAGTCCGCCTTTGCCCTTCTTCTGCGGCGGCTGTACCGGAGAATACGGCGGATAAGCGGGCTGCGTATATGCCTGCGAACCATAATTTCCGCTTGCGGGCTGTTCCGGCGCAGATGCTCCAAGGCCGCTGTTCACCGGCTGTTCCGGCGCAGATGCTCCAAGACCGCTGTTCACCGGCTGTTCCGGCGCAGATGCCCCAAAACCGCTATTTAACGGTTGTGCCGGCATAGGCGCTCCAAGACCGCTATTTAACGGCTGTGCCGGCATAGGCGCTCCAAGACCGCTGTTCACCGGCTGTTCTGGCGCAGATGCTCCAAGGCCGCTGTTCACCGGCTGCTCCGGCGCAGGCGCTCCAAGGCCGCTGTTCACCGACTGTTCCGGTGCAGGCGCGGCAAAGCTTTTGATCTCCGGCGGCGCAGGGATCTTCAGCTCATTAACAGAACCTGTTTTCACAGGCGATTGCACTGTCTCCTCTGCCGGAAAACGATATCCGCACTCCCCGCAAAATTTAGCCGTACTTTGGACTTGACCTCCACATTGAGGACAATTTTTCATATGATCCATACTATCCATCTCTATCCTCCCACATCTTTTTTTGTACATTATATAGGCATTTGCGAAACAATTGCTTTATCATTTTTCATTCCATGATTCTGTCTGTAAGGTTTACATAACTCAAAGCTTGAAAATAGTTGTTCCAAAAATGATTTCATAACATGATGTTTTTGGAACAACTATTTTCAAACAAAGAGTTATGTAATCCGGGCTTAACTCTTTCGCAATTACCGTCCGTATAATATATTAGTATAACATACTTTTCAGCATAAAGTTAATAATTTTACATTTTTTCTAATTTTTCCAAATATATACATATATACGATCTTTCTCATCCGGCAGCGCTTTTTATCTGCCATTTTCTCATGTATCTTTTATTTCATGCGCCTTCTGTCCGGGATACAGCATCCTCATATTCCGCAGAAGCTGCTCCGTCTGTTCCAATAAAAGCTTTTCGTCCTTTTCCACAAGTCCGTCGATCTCATAGGTCAGGATAAACTCCGGAAGTCCCTGAGGCTGCATCTTCAGACTGCCTGCATATTCATTAAGCAGGACCGGGATCTCCTCGATGGTGACCGGAGCCTTCTGCTGCATAATGACACGTACCCTGCCCGCCTTTCCGCGGATCTCCGTAATATAAAGCTCTCCCGCCATCGCCTTAAGCCATGCGATCCGCAGAAGGTTCTCCGCCTGAGCAGGCACTGTGCCAAAGCGGTCACGCAATTCATCACGCATCTCATCACAGTCCGCCTCGCTGCGCACCGATGCGATCCGCTTATAGATATCCAGCTTCTGCACCTCATTGACAATATACTCCTGCGGGATATATGCATCCACGTCCAGATCAATGGATACCGTGGTATCAGAAACCTTTTCCAATCCCTGCTCTTCTCTGACTGCTTCCTCCAGCATCTTACAGTACAGGTCGTACCCGACTGCCTGCATATGTCCATGCTGCTGCTTTCCGAGCAAGGTTCCCGCCCCGCGGATCTCCAGATCCCGCATGGCAATCTTATAGCCGCTGCCAAGCTCCGTGAAATCACGGATCGCCGTCAGTCTTTTCTCCGCAACTTCCTTTAACAGCTTATCCTTCCGGTACATCAAAAACGCATAAGAGGTCCGGTTGGAGCGTCCTACTCTTCCCCGGAGCTGATACAGCTGTGACAGTCCGAACGTATCGGAATCATGTATGATCATCGTATTGACATTGGGGATATCCAGACCGGTCTCTATGATCGTCGTGGAGATCAGAACATCTATCTTTTGCCTGATAAAATCCATCATGATATTTTCCAGTTCTGTCTCCTTCATCTGACCATGTGCAAATGCAACCCTTGCTTCCGGCACAAGCTTCGCGATCTTGCTCGTCATCTCTTCGATCCCTTCCACACGGTTAAATACATAATATACCTGTCCCTTCCTTGCCAGCTCGCGCACGATCGCTTCCCGGACCATTTCTTCATTGTACTCCATCACATATGTCTGGATCGGCAGACGATCCTGAGGCGCTTCCTCTAAAACACTCATATCGCGCACGCCGATCATGCTCATATGCAGGGTTCTGGGGATCGGTGTCGCCGTCAGGGTAAGCACGTCAACATTTTCCTTCATCTGTTTTATCTTTTCCTTATGCGTCACCCCAAAACGCTGCTCCTCATCAATGACCAGAAGACCCAGATCCGCAAATTCCACATCCTTAGAAAGCAGCCTGTGTGTTCCGATCACGATATCCACCAGTCCCTTTTTCAGCTCAGACAACGTCGTCCGGATCTCTTTTGCCGTACAAAAGCGTGAAAGCATATCTATTCTGACCGGATAATTTTTCATCCTCTCGACAAACGTATTATAATGCTGCTGTGCAAGAATCGTAGTCGGCACCAGATAGGCAACCTGCTTGCCCTCCTGCACCGCCTTAAATGCCGCCCTGATCGCAATCTCCGTCTTACCGAATCCCACATCCCCGCAGATCAATCGGTCCATGATCTTGCTGCTTTCCATGTCATTTTTGGCAGCCATGATCGCATTTAACTGATCCTCCGTCTCCTCATAGGGAAACATCTCTTCAAATTCCTTCTGCCACAGCGTATCCTTGGAATAACAGTATCCCGTCTTGTGCTGCCGCCTGTAATATAACGACACCAGCTCCTTTGCGATCTCTCCGACGGCAAGTCTTGTCTTTGCCTTGGTCTTTTTCCATTCCTGTGTATTCAGCTTGTTCAGCTTCGGTGCTTTCGCGTCACGGTCGGCATAAGACTGAATGATATCCAGCGCCGTCGCCAGGACATAGAGGATACCGCCATCCCGGTACTCTACCTTCATATAGTCCTTGCGCACATGCACTACTTCGATATTCTCGATACCCCGGTAGATGCCCACACCATAATCTTCATGGATCACGTAGTCGCCCACATGCAGCTCGTCAAAGCTGCGGATCTTCGTCCCGCCGGTGTATTTCACACGCTTTTTCTTCTTTTTAACCTCCTGTCCGAAGATATCCGTCTCCGCAATCACCGTAAATTTCAGCCCCGGATATTCATATCCCGTCCTGAGCCTTCCGTAATATGTGACGATCTCTCCCGGCTGCAGCTTCTTTTCCTCATTTTCCGTATAATTGGCAATCACGCCTTCTTCGGTGATATCCTTCGCAAGACGCTGCGCGCGGGTTCTGGATGTAGATAAGATGACCACCCGGTATCCCTGTTTTCTAAGTTCCGTCAGATGCTCCAGAAGGCCGGAAAAGCTGCCATGATAAGATGGCACGCTCCTTGTATTCAAGGTATAAGAAGCATCATAATCAAACAGCGCGTCATTACCCAGTAAGCTGTAAAATGAGATACTGCGCCTTCCTGAAAGCTCTGCCGCCGTCTCCTCCGCTCCCCTCAGTATATCCATCTGCCCCGGCAGGATATATCCCTTTTCCAGACGATGCATCATGCTCTCGCGAAACTCAAGCTCTACTGCCTCCGCATGTTCCCTAATCCGCGCCGGTTCATCCAGATAAACACAGAGCTGCTTCTCATCAAACAGCTTTAAAAAAGTGGTAGTGTCCGGATAAAAATAATGGATATACCCTTCCAGATTGGTCATCTGATCCATCTCTAAAAGCTGATGCTCCAGATCCTTTAACAGAAGGCTGATCCGGTGCGCTTCTTCCGTCTTAAACTCTGCCCTGTAACGCTCCATCAGCTTTTTTGCATCTGCTTCGATCTTATGAAATCCCTCTGCCTTCTGCGTACCCGAAAGTATCATCTCCGTCGCAGCATAGATCGCAATCTCATCCAATGTTTCTATGGAACGCTGGCTTAAGACGTCAAAGCTCCGGATCGAATCCACCTCATCTCCCCACAACTCGATTCGACAGGGATTCTCCTGTGTCAGATCAAAGATATCGATGATACCGCCTCTGATAGAAAACTGACCGGGGCCCTCTACCTGATAATTTCTTTCATATCCCATAGCAGTCAGTTTGAGCGCAACTGCCTTCTCTTCCACGATACCGCCCTTTACTATCGTAATGACATGATCCTCCAGCACTTCCCTGGGCAGAACCGGCTCCATCAGGGCATCAAATGTAGTGACGATCACCATCTGTTCTCCGGAAAGGATCGCCCTGAATACCCGCATCCTGTCGATCACCATCTGCTTGCCGTTCACATCCGCCTGATAAAAGATCAGATCCTTTGCCGGATACAGATAGACATTCTTGTCATAGAAGCGGTACTCCTCATAGATCTCCCTTGCCCGCAGCTCACTGTAAGTAATGATGAGCCCTGTCTGAAACGGCGTATTGCACGCTGAGATCAAGTGAAGCTTCTGCGCATCCACGCAGCCGCCTGCCGCAATACGGATGCGGTCATTATGCAATTGTTCCTGCATACGCAGATACCATTCCGCGCCCTGCAGCGGAAAATGAAGCAGTTCCATAGTATTCCTCCATGTCAGAGCAGCTTATTCATCAGACCTTTTTATTATATGCATTCATCGCCGCGTCAATGTCCTGCTCCATAATCATACGCGCCGCTTCTGCCGCGCGCTGACAGCTTTCTTCCATCAATACGCTTTCTTCTTTAGAAAAATGTCCCAGCACATAATCTGCCAAATCATACCCTTTCGGCTTCTCGCCAACGCCGATCCTGATCCTCTTAAATTCCTCCGTACCAAGCTGCGCAATGATATTCTTGATCCCATTATGTCCGCCTGCGCTTCCTTTCTTCCGCACACGAAGCTGCCCCGGCGGCAGACTGATATCGTCATAGATCACGATCAGCTCCTCCGTCACATCGATCTTATAATAATCTGCGACCTGACGTATCGCTTCCCCGCTCAGATTCATAAAGGTCATAGGCTTTACAAGAACCACCCGTTCACTGCCGATCCTTCCCTTGCCGGCCAACGCCTTATGCTTGACCTCGCC
>CAYQZB010000045.1:0-16995 GCA_964421915.1 uncultured Lachnospiraceae bacterium | reverse complement strand
CAAGATAAATCTGCGCTGTCGGATCAAGAAAAGTGTCAGCATAGTAATACGAATATTTATATACTTCCATGTTATCACTAAGTTGTTTTGGAAAGATATCCAGCTTGCTATATCCGTCAAATCCTTCAAATACCCCATAATCATTTATTTCTGTGGATGTATAGCAATCTTTCCATCCATCCTGCACTGCAAAACTGATCACCCCCGCCAACAACATAATTCTTATAACAATTATTACAAAGGAAATACCGATTACACTTCCAATCGATGCAAAAATAGTATTTCGCTTTTTGATTTTTTTCTTTACCTCCTGCATGGAAGCCAGTTGTTGTTTTTCATATCTCTCACTATCTATTGAGATACTTTGTTGCATTCCTATATAGATTTTTTGGCACTTCTCACAAGTGCTGATATGCTCTTGTACCGCCTCCGCACTCTCCTTACTGCATACCTGATCACAATATAAAGGCAATAAATCTCGAATCAAATTACATGAATAATTCATCTCAGCCCCTCCTTAATCATCAATTTTGCCCGGTGGTAGGTCACTCTCGCCCAGCTTTCCGTTTTTCCATGAATACAGCCAATTTCCTTAAAACTTAATTCGCCAAAGGTTCTCATCCAGAACACTTCCTTATATGGTTCCTGCATCCTATGCAAAATCAGATAAATCTGCTCCGCTGCTTCTTGGTCAATTATTTTTTCTTCAATAGTTCCTTTTGCTTCTATACCTTCTAAAGAACACTCCGGGTCAAGTTTTTTCTCTCTGCAGTAATTATAAAATGTATTTTTGGCAATTTGTAAAATCCACACATTTACTTTACATTCTCCTTTAAAAGTATCTATTTTCTTTAACACTTTAAAAAATGTTTCCTGTGTGATTTCTTCCGCAACGTGGTCATTCCTGCATAATCCCAGCACATAGAAATAGACTTGGCTATAATACTGCTTATATAATTCTTCAAAAGCACTCACTATGCCACCTCCTTCCTGTACCTTTCATTTATATGACACACAGACTTCACAAACGTTACAAAATTTTACAAATTTAATTTCTGCTTAAAACAATATCAAAATTATTTTACCTTTGACCTATTTCCTTCGGCTTTGCCCCAAAACTGAAAAAAGACTACAACTCTTAGTCGCAGCCTTTTCTTCCCAAAATCCATTTCTTATATAACTGCCTGTTTCCCACTCAACGAAGCCATGTTTGCTCTCGTTATGTTCGGCACTCCTGTACCGGATCAGAATTTCTTAGTCAGGATATTTTTATTCTTCCCGCGATATACATAGGAGTCATTGTTCTGAGGATTCCCTGCTGCGCCGGTGACAGTCACAGCGGGCTCATTTCCTTTGTGCTGTGCCTTTGCTTCTTCCGGAAGCTCTTTATGCTCGATAACATAACCTCTCTGGGATGCGGTATGGCTTTCTCTTACCCCTGCAGGCATCTCCATGTGGGATTCCTTCACATCTTCCAGAAGCTCCCCTACCGTCTTATGCAGCAGCGGATGACGCAGATATGGCGCGATCTCCGAAAGCGGAAGCAATACGAAATCACGATTCTGCATATCAGGGTGCGGAACGATCAGCTCTTTGCTGTCGATCACCATCCGGTCAAATAAAAGGATATCCAGATCCATCGTTCTGGGGCCCCAGCGTACCTTACGCTTCCTTCCGAGTTTTATCTCAATCTCCTGAAGGCATTTTAAAAACATCAGCGGTTCATAGTAGGTCTCCACTTCCATAACGCCATTATAATAATCTTCCTGCTCGACTCCGCCATACGGCGTACTCTTTCTGATGGGCGATACTTCCAGCACCTTACACCTTCTATCCTGATCCACCAGATCAACAGCCTGCTGTATCAACGCCTTGCTGTCCCCCTGATTGGAGCCGATAGCTACATATGCAAGATGACGCCGCCTGACTGCTTTGACCGACACATAGGATACTTCCAGCGAAATCGGGGCATCCGGCTTTCTGACCTCTACCGCCGCTTCCTGAACCGTTTCATACTGGTCCATCAGGCTGTCCGCCAGAAATTCCGCTACCGCCTCAATCAGATCAAATGTCTTTTCCGTCATTTTCGCGGCGATATATTCGCAGACTGCCGCATAATCCACCGTATTGGCGATTGCGTCAGAAACGCCGGCGTCCTGCAAAGGCAATTTTAAAACAACGCTGACCTCAAAATACTGCCCGTTCCATTTCTCATCCGCAAAGTATCCGTGATGAGCATATAGTCTTAACTGCTCAATCCTGATCTCATCCATAGGTATCATCTCCTTTTCTGAATTATATTCCCTGCTGTCTAACTAAAAATCTTTTTCTTATTATTAGTTCCCACTAAAATCAAAGAACTAAATATTAAAATTATTGATGTAATGATATTGCCTAAAATATTATCGTTAATGATATATATTCCCGATAAAGAATTGACAATACAGTGAAATAATACACATAACCATACGCTGTTAGTGTTCTTTCTTATACTTGCTAAAGCAAAACTTAATCCTAAAACATTAATTCCAAATGCAAAATAATTTTGTCCATATTGAGATACTCCTTGTATATAAAATAAAGGTAAATGCCACACCCACCAAATCAAACTGACTATTAAAGTTGATACAATAAACTTATATTTTTTTTCTAGTTCCGGTTGTAGTATATATCTCCATCCTGCCTCTTCTAATCCACCTCCAATCAACATCATAGGAATCATAATAATAATTGCAAATAATGGAGCTCCACTTTCATATCCTGAAATGAAGCATTGTGGCAAAATAAATAAAATCCCCAGAACTGCAACCATAAAATACGAAACAATATTGTGTTTGAAATCAAAAACATTTTTTAGCCACATTTTAAAATCAGTAATTTTATTATTTTTCTTTAATGCAAAAAATGAAGCAATCGTCGGCGACCATCCTCCTAATAAATATGGTAGATATAAAAGATAATTGTCGTTTAATGAAATTCCTTTTAGACTGCATAACAAACATATTCCCCAACAAGTTAACATGATCAAAAAAGTATATAGCAAATAATCTTTGATTAACTTATTCATTTTGAATCCTCTTAGAAAATCCGATTTATCAAATAAATTTTATCATAGTCCGTTCCAAACAGACATTATTTAGGAAACATTTACTATCGATTCTAACATTTTTATAACGCGTACGTTTTCTTTCACATCATGCACCCTTACAAAGGCACAACGCTTCATGACGGCATATGCGGTAATCGCCAGCGTTCCTTCCAGCCGTTCTTCCACCGGAAGATCAAGCGCATGCCCAATCAATGATTTTCTGGAAGCGCCAACCAGAATCGGCAGACCAAAGCAGTGCAGCTCCTCTATCTTGTTTAGAACAGCCAGATTCTGCTCGTATGTTTTTGCAAATCCGATCCCCGGATCGATCATCACCTGCTCCGTTCTGACTCCTGCCTGCCACGCAGTTTCCAATGCTGCTGCCAGATCCTCCTTAACCTTTGAGCCCCCCTCTATTAAACCATCCCTGTTATGCATCAGGCAGTAGGCACAGCCGCTCTCAGCCACCAGTGCTGCCATCTCTCTTTCTTTCATGCAGCTGATATCATTGATCATATCAACCCCCGCCGCCAGTGCCGCCCTCGCGACCGCCGGCTTCCAGGTATCCAGTGATACCGGCACATCATAGGTCGTCTTTAACTTCCTGATGACCGGCAATACCCGCTCTATCTCCTCTTTGACCGAAACCGGCTGATATCCCGGCCGGGTAGATTCTCCGCCGATATCAATGATATCCGCGCCCTCGGCAATCATCCGCTCCGCATGATCCATCGCACTGCCTAACGTGTCATACTTTCCCCCGTCGGAGAAGGAATCCGGCGTTACATTCAGAATTCCTACTACATATGTATGATACTTTACATCAAATTCCCGGCTGCCAATCTTCATATATCACCCTGTTGTCTCTATCCCTTGATTCCTGTCTCATTATCTACAGCTTAAGCATCTGATAAAACTGCTCCTTCAATGCCTCATCTTCGGCAAATGCGCCTCTCGCTGCCACCGTAACCGTTTTAGAACCCGGTTTTTTGACACCGCGCATCGTCATACACATATGCTCCGCCTCAATCATCACCATAGCCCCCCTTGGGCTCAGCCCCTCCATGATGGCATCCGCGATCTGCGCCGTCAACTGTTCCTGCAGCTGCGGTCTCTTCGCGTAGGTCTCCACTGTCCTTGCCAGTTTGCTTAATCCCACGACCTTACCATCCGGAAGATAAGCCACATGCGCTTTCCCATAGAATGGCATCAGATGATGCTCGCACATCGAATAAAATACAATATCCTTCTCCAATACCATTTCTTCTGTCTGCACCGTAAATGTCTTAGACAGATGCACCGATGCATCCTCATCCATCCCGGCAAAGATTTCCTCATACATACGCGCAATCCGCGCCGGAGTATCCCGCAGTCCTTCCCGGTTTGTATCTTCTCCGATTCCTTCTAAAAGCAACTTTACTGCCTGCTCTATCTTCTCCTTATCTACCATAGCTTTTATCCAAGTATTCCTTTCCTGATCTCATTGCGTTTCTCTTATTTCTTTTGGCCTATTTCCTTTTAACCATTCCTTTTATATATCTCTTTTTAATCATTTCCATTAGCTTATGTATTCTTTCTATAATTCCTTCGATACATGTCCCTGCCGTTTCTCTGTCAGGATCTTACGCAATCTGCCCAGGTAAGATAACGATCCAAATGCAATCGTAACATATTGCTCTCCCGCAAGCAGACCTGCCATCTCCACCGCCTCCTCCAGACTATCGGCAGCAGTAACACAGGGATGATATTCCTTTGCTTTGTCCGCTAAATCGTAAGCCGACAGCGCACGCGGATTTTCCGGCGGCGTTATGGTAATGATATATTGCGCCAGCGGCGCCATGATCGCCAGCATTTTATCATATTCCTTATCCCGCAGTACACCCATGATAAAGATAAACCGCTGTCCCGGAAAATACCCTTCCAGAGATTCTCTCAACCGATTTGCCGCATCTTCATTATGCGCTCCGTCCATGATCAGCAACGGTTTTTTCCGCAATACGGTAAATCTTCCGTCCCAGACTGTTTCCTCCAGTCCACGTCTGACCGCTTCCTCCTTTATGGAGATTCCCTGCTCACGCAAAGCCTCGATCACCTCTAATGCCACACAGGCATTCTCCGGCTGCCACATTCCGGCAAGATGTATCTTATAAGTATTTTTATGAAAGAGAAAACGCTGTCCGGAGATTCCGTATTTCACCTTTTGAGACTGCTGCACAACACGCAGCACGCATCCCTTCTCCTGACAGACGTTTTGCAGCACTTCCATCACTTCCGGCTTTTGAACTGCGCTGACGACAACAGCCCCTTCCTTGATGATCCCCGCTTTCTTTTCCGCAATCTCTGTCAGTGTATCTCCCAAAATCCCCATATGGTCATAGGAAACCGGGGTAAATACAGCCACCTTTGTATTATGTATGATATTGGTGGCATCCCCGATGCCCCCCATACCGGTCTCCAAAATGACGATATCACATTTCTTTTCCGCAAAAAACCAGAAAGCCAGTGCCGTCTCTGTCTCAAATAACGTCGGCGGCTGCCAGCCTTCCTCCTCCATCTGCTCTGCATGACCTTTCACAAGCTCCAAACCTTCACATAGTGCCTTCTGACTGATCATACGTCCGCCAACCTGTATCTTTTCCCGATAATCGCTGATCACCGGCGACAAATAACGTCCGACACGATATCCCGCCTCTTTTAAGATCGTTGACACATAAGCCAGAACCGAACCTTTTCCGTTGGTTCCTGCGATATGCACGAAAGAAAGCGTATCCTGTGGATTACCCATCCTGTTTAACAATTCCCGGATCGTATCTAATCCCATAACGCTTCCGTACGCGCCGATCTTTTCTATATATTCTTCCGCTTCCTTATTTTTCATATTATCTTATCAGCGCTCCCTATTCTTACTCATTGCCCTGCTGCCCTTGCGCTTCTGTTTCTGTTCCTGCTGTTTCCACTACTTCCGTTTCTGTTTCTGTCTCCATTACCTCCGTTTCCACTTCTGTAGTTTCCGCGTTTTCAGCTTTCAATGTTTCCGTCATTTCCATTGTTTCAGTTTTCGCCATTTTCACTGTTTCAGTTTTCGCCGCTTCTGTAGCTTCCATTTCCGCTATTTCAATCTCTGTAGTCTCCGCTTCCACTGCTTCCGCCGTTTCCGATTTTGGAGTTCCTGCTTCAGCCTCCTCGAATTTCCTGCTGATCTTATTATAAACAAAGGAGATCAGAAATGCCATGACACCACAGCCCATGATTGTCAACGATTTTGATAATGTTGAATTATAAGTCACATCCACCAACACCAGTTTAAATATACTGTATAGTGAAAGAAGTAATCCATACAAACGGATCGGCTTATAATTTCTAACAAAGCCAAAGGTGATAAAAGCAAGCGCCATAAACAGGCAGGCAAGCGTGACCACATAAGACTCTATCTGATACGAATAGATTGCCACCTGTAAAAATACCGTCAGTTTAAAACCTATATAAAATCCGACCCCCAGACTTTTTCCGTAATGTCTGACCATCGGCATGATATTCTGACAGCATGCCGCCAGAAATATCAGAAGCGTAAGCACATGGAATACTTCGCCATTCTTCAGTCCCATTACATTACAGCCCCACAATATCAGGATGATATTCAGGACACCCAAAGCGGTCTGCGTGTTTTTTTCCTTTTGCCCATTGCCGAACCAGTCATTACAGAACGGACTTTGCGTTGCCACGATACATAAAAGCACGCTGACAAGATACACAACATTAATCCATATCGCCCTTGAAAATACCGTATGTTCCGCAAGGAAACCCACCAGCCTTAACAGGAATATCTGCATCATGGCATACGAAATCAGCTTAAATGCCAAATGATAGATCCGCTCGCTATATAACTGAAAGAACAGGATCAGCAGGATAAATAAAATGGAAAACAGGCTATATACGGCCGGATATTTTCCATAAAATAAAATATAGATAAGGCTGCTTGCACATCCCAAAGAAAAATAAAGCTCATCCTTCTTGAAAAATCCCATTGTCAGAAAAAGTAATGCAAAGCTCCCGATTCCCAGTACTTCAGACAAAACCCCGAAAGAGCCGCTATAAATTACAAAAAACAGGTATATTACAATAAGAGAAGCTAATCTGCCGTTATCTTTGCGCGTTTTAAATTCCGCCAGAACCCAAAGAGCCGTATATTGTACCATGGCAATGCATCCACGGATCCATTTACTGTCCTGACCGCCTTTTGAAATCAGCACATATATCGTTAATGCTGCAAATACCGCTTGGGCAAAGACAACCAACACCCACAACATAGAAGAATTCTCTGTCATTATTTTTCCCATGATCCTCTGTCGGTAAATAAACAGCAGAAATAACGTATAGACAAGGATAATACCGGTTAGGACAATCTGCATCGGCAGCTGTATCTCCCCTCGGATATTGCCTGCCGCAACCACCAGCGTAACCGCACCGATAAAATCCATGATCAAAGCCGGAAGATTTGCCTTGTAACCGTCAGTATGATCCATCAGAAGATAAAATACGGTGACCACGATATAATAGAACATAAGAACCAACGTAAAAGACAATGCCGCCGGACTTCTCATCTCCATTAATTGCATGACCGTTCCATAAAATGCCGAGATCAAGACGCCGCTCTGCCCGATCGTTTTAAACAAAAGTGACCCTTTTCCACCGAGGAAGAATACGATCACCGACCATATCGCCAGTAATATGTAAAGGGTAAATCCACTGATCAGCTCAAAATATCCATAAGTCAAAAACAGGGAAATATAGACCGCGCCCACACCACAGCCGGCCAGAGAAAGATAAAATGCATTACGGTTCTTACGCATACCAATCAGACCAATCGTCAATAAAACACCGCTGATCGCATAGACGAAAAATACTCTCGCGGTTTTGCCAAATGCTTCATATGCAACCGTCGCAAAAAGAATCATTCCGATAAAAATCAGAATCGAGGCAAGTATCCCCATCAGATTCCTGCCGACAACATTTTCCAGACTTTTATTTTGTTTTTTTACTTTTGACGGCGGAGAAGGATGTACAGACTTTACAGTTGATGCACCGGAATATGTCTGCGGTATGCCGGGAGGCATCTGTGACTTTCCGGCAGCCGCCTTCGGTGTAGCGGCAGATAAAGACGCCTCCGAAGGAAATGCCTTCCCTGTCTGCGGCGTCAACAGCGGACTTTCCGGCACCCCGTTGGGATAATATTTTGCATCCGCCATCAATGGGATCACCTGTCCGTCCGGTGACATATAATAACCAACTACGACCTGTTTTTCAGCTTCTTCCATCCTGCCTTCCCCACTTTCACAGTTATTTAGGAGCATCCGTTTCAGGCTCAGATATCGTCTACATCAGCAATACCGCCGGAACCGATATCCAGCGTATTTAACGTACGCCGTTTCATCCGCGCCGCTTCAGATGCCTGCAGCAAGAAATCCTTGATTGCTCTGGCATTCTTGATATGCTCCAGCTTCAGCTTCGGATGCGTCTTATCGCCGGTATGGCAAACAACTGTCCCAAGACGGAATATCCTTTCTCCAAGGGAAGCCTCCAAGGTTGTATCAACTACCTTGTACATATAACAATCTTCTTCCACACGTTTTAAAATTCCCGAATCGATCGTTATCATTTCCTCTGTTACCGTATAAGTCGTAAAAGTAAAGGGAAGTCCAAAAAACACCCATCTTTTTCTCTCTCTAAATTCCATATGCTCTCCTTTCATTTTATCCTTTCGGATTTATAATATAAATTATCATTACCTGCTCACGCGCTATCCCATCTGTACCAGACTATCATTAATAATCAATGTTTTCTCTTCGATCTGACTTACAAACTCTTCCACATCTGCATTGCTCTCCGCACAGCGGCAGCCATATAAGGTATGACGGTCCATCTTCTCCCTGCGGATGATCTTTCCCTGCATCTGAATATATTTACCCAGATGATTCTTGAAGGTACATGTCACCATTACACCGGGCATCAACTCAATATTTTTCTTACGGTCTATGATGAATCCAAAGCCGGAATTGCTGATATCCTTTAACACTGCCGTAATCTGATCCGGCAGACCCTCCATGATAAAATACGCCGTTTCCCCGACATAGCACCGATGTTCCCCTCTCCTGTTCTCGATCCCTTTGGTCATACTACTGACGACTTTATGGAAGATCAGTCCGTCCTTTCTGACCGTCATGATCTGGCAGCCCTTAAATGTATAAGTTTCTCCGGTTTTTAACTGCACATCCATATGAATATGAATATTCTTCCCGTTAAAATTCACACGTCTTCCCTTATGCACGAATGGAAGAACCAGAATTCCGGACCCTGTATTTTTGATCGCCCTGGAAATAAATTTTGCCTGCATCTCCCCATCATTGGAGATATTCATTATAATCTTCGCTCCTGCCGGTATTTCTTCAAAATCCATAATCCACCTCGTACTATTTCATTTAATCAATTATCTGTTTGCCGCTTTCATCAAATCCCGAAAATTTGGCTATGGTAACATCATCTCGCACTGAGCTATATTATTTGGTACAGCTTTCCGCTATAGGATGGCAGAGAAATCTTTAATACATGTTCCTTCACCTGTTTTGCCGCTTTCTTTGCTTTTCCATCCTGCATCGACGCTTCAGCTTTATCTGCTGCCTTTTTCTGTGATGCTCCATCCTCAGATTCCGTCTGTGCATCCTCCGGCTCCTCTGACTTCTTGATGCGCTCCACGGTCTTTAGCTCTTCTTTGCTTTCCGGCAGTTCCCCGCCATACTTCTTCCAGCCGCTGTCCAATATCTGTTTCCATGTCTGTTTTTTATCCACAATCAATTCAAAGTCTTCTACCGCATGATCTCCAAAATTCAACACCGCAGCATACCTTTCCTTTGTTCCGGTCCTCATCATCACATAGACCGGTTCCGTTTCCTGCTTACAATATAACCACTGAAACTGGTCTGTGTCCAGCTCATGCGCAAAGAACGCATCATTGGAAGCATATAATTTTTGTAACGTACAAAGGTAATCATAGAATGACTTGTGCGCAGGTTCTTCCAGAAGTTCCCAGGAAAGTCCCCTTCCCTCATCCCATTCCACACGCTCGCCAAGCTCATTGCCCATAAAATTCAGTTTCTTTCCGGGATGGATATACATATACATATAATAAACCCTCAGCTGGGCGAATTTTTCTGCATCCTCTCCGGGAATCTTTTCAAGGATCGTCTTTGCACCATTGACTACCTCGTCATGGGACAGGGAAAGAAGATACCTTTCATTGTAAAAATACCACATGGAAAATGTCATCTTATGATACTGCTCCACTCTCTGCTGCACCGGCAGTCCCAGAAAATACAGGGTATCATACATCCAGCCCATGTTCCATTTATAATCAAACCCAAGTCCGCCTTCTTTTACCGGCTTGGTAACGCCGCCCTGCCATGGCGAGGAATCCTCGGCAAATAACATTGCCGTAGGATGAAGTTTTCTTATAATAGTATTTAAATTGCGGATAAATTCCTGTCCCGCTTTATTTTCCCCCTGTTCCTGCGAGCCGTTGACATAGATCAGATTGCTCACCGCATCAATCCGCAGACCGTCAAAATGATACTCCTCCAGCCAGTAATGCGCAGCCGAGATCAAAAAGCTGCAGACCTCCTTCCTGTTGTGGTTAAACATACAGCTTCCCCACTGGCTGTCTCCGCCCTGATAATATTCATATAATGCCGTGGAATCAAAGTTTTTCAGTCCAAAATCATCAATCGCAAAATGCACCGGAACAAAATCCATAATGACGCCGATGCCTGCTTTGTGGCACTCATTGATCAGATATTTCAGATCCTTATCCGTACCGTATCGGGACGTCGGCGCAAAAAAGCCCGTCACCTGATACCCCCAGGAACCGTCATACGGATATTCCGTCAGCGGCATCACCTCGATATGTGTATAACCGCTCTTTTTTACATAAGAAATCAGAGGCTTAGCCAGCTCACGATAGGAATACCAGCCATGCTCCTCCTTCGGATTCTTCTTCCATGAGCCCAGATGGAGCTCGTAAATAGAAACCGGCTGATCATAATTTAATGTTCTCGTCTCCATCCATTTCTGATCCGTATATTCAAAACCATCCAATTCTACAATGATCGAAGCGCTTCCCGGCCGCAGCTCCACGCCATATCCATAGGGATCGCTGTGTTCCATACGATAACCATTCCACCCATAGATCACGTATTTATACATCATGCCCGGCTTTGCCTCTTTAGACCGAAAGATAAACGTCCCGTCTTCCTGCCGTTCCATCGCTTCCTCCTGCCAGTCATTGAACTCACCGAAGATATTCACATGATCCGCTCTTGGGGCATAGGTACGAAACACCACGTCCTTTTTCTCCACATGGGCTCCATAATAGCTATGGGCATTGTATGCCGTTCCCTGCTTAAAGCTCTCTAATAATTTTTCCGTATTCATCGTGCCTGTCCACACTCCTCTTAATTAATCGTTACATGACCGGGATGCACCTGCCCCCAGATCCGTTCGTTTATTTTGATCGTATAAGATCCTTTCAGATCTTCATAATAGTCTCCACCCACATCGTAATGAAGCGTGACTGCTTCCAGAACGGAAACATCTTCCTCCTGTGATGATAATTGTACCATATATTTCTGTGTCAGTGTTACTTTTTCGAGAATTAATTCTAAATCTTCCGTAAGAAGCTGTGTGATCTCCCTCTGCCGCTGCGTCATCTGCGCATAATACTCCTCCGCGTCCGCCCGCACGCTCTCCTGTTCCTCGTCGGTCAGCTCCACCCCGGCTTTTACCGCCTCCAGATAATAAATATTGTCCCTGATACAGTAATCCAATGCCGCCCTTCTGGCAAGATCGCTGATATATCCGGAGCGTGTCTCCTCATTCATATACAGTCCCCAGTATTCTACGGGATTGTCCGGATTATAAACTCTTGCAAACGCATCGCCGGTATTCTCCACCTCCATGATATAATAGGATATCTCCTTCAAGGTAACTACCGTTGTGTCAATGGCCACGATCGTCTCCGCCAGATCTTCTTCATAGACAAAACCCGTCTTCAGATGATAGATCGTAACTGCAGCGATAAGGATGCAGATCACAAGGACAAAGATCAAAAGGCCCTTTATTTCCGGCTTTAAATGCCATTTCCTTTGTTCTGCCAATATCTGATACCCTCCATCCTATTTGTGTCCGCGCCGTATCCATATTCATACGGACTGTTAAATCAGTCATCTCAATCAGGTAATCGAACCGCAGTCGTCGATTGCCGTTCTCAATCCGGTGTATCACCAAGCAGTACTTTGCTGCCATCCCGTACCACGATATGGGATGCATCCTGTGCCGAATAATCGTTGGTCGTATTCATATTGGACCAGTCTGACGGATTGATGCAGAAATCAATGGATAACGTATCTCCGCCGGATAACTTCGGTGCATTGGCAATCGAGATCGTACAGCAGGTATCCGTATCTTCCCCATCCGCATTCTTAAAAGCGCCGCTGACTCCGCTGACCGCCTGATATCCGCCGCTTCCGTTGATTGCCGCATGATAACAGGAGAAATTCATGGAGGATGCCCCGTCCTTCGTAAAGTAATAATCAATCTCCAGATCCGCCAGATCAATCGCGCCGCTGCCTGTATTTGTCAGCGACAGGGTTCCGGCAATGCTTGACGAGCTGCTCTGCATATTGGAATAAGAAATGCCCAGCTTGATCCCGTCGCCGTCAGCCGAACCGCCCTGTACCGCCATACCGCCTTGTGAGGCATTCTGCCCTACCGCCGCCTGACCGTTTCCACCCACGGTCACTGACTGCCCCGCATTTGTTCCGGATGCGGGTTCCGAGCCAAAGATCAGTGTGCCGTTCTCATACAATGCCACTGCGCTGCTCATCGTAACACCTCCCACGGTAAGTCCGGCAAACGAAGGGTCATTGGAGTTATCCCACGTTCCCAAAGGATTTCTCATCCTGACCTGGATCTCCTTCTTATAATGCTCCTGTCCGCCCGGATAGATCAGCGCACCGGAAAAATCAATCGACAGGTAATAGATATGCTTCTCTTCATCCCATACCTTAAGTCCCGCTGCGCTGCCCGCCTGCATATAATTGGTCGTAATCTCAATATCTGCCGCCGTACCCCCTGCGGCATAACACTCCGACAAATCGATAAAATAACGGTATTCCAGATTTTCCGGGACTCTTGCAGGCCATGCCGATACATTATAGATATACGCCTTGATCTCTACAAAATCATTCCCCTCAACATTAATACCTGTCTCCGCGTAAAATTCCGGCACCGTAATCTCCTCCACAGCGCCAAAATCCACCAGCGTCTCCCCATGATAAACCGAATACAGATTTGCCAGCAATCCGGTAAACCCTGCATTATAGTCACATGCCACCTCATTGGTGGTATAATTGGACACCTCATCAGTATAATTATCCCCCGCATCCGGTCCGCCTACCAGCGCGCCATACAACGTATGCCTCGCTTCCAAGGGTTCATTCATATTATTGCAGTAAGAGCCCTGTGCTGTTCTATGATGGGGATTCTGCGGATAATCCTCACCATATCCGATCTGATAAGACCTTCCGGTTGATCCCAGCGCATAATCCGCCTGTGACACAGCAAAATCCCAATAGATCTGTGATTTACTGTCAGGGCAGCCGTCCCACTCACTGTAAACAGATGCCAAAAATGCCGTCGTCGTGGCATATCTTATAGATCCCCACATATCCAGCCACGCCAGCCCCTGTGGGGTATAGGTGATCCGCTCACCGCCCGGCGTTCCTGTCGTCCAGTAATCCAGATGTGTTTCAATCGCGTCCTTATAGGTATTTTCTTCTGTAATCCTCGCAAGGAGAAGCGCCGCTCCATAATGCACGTCATCCCAGCACTGCGCCCATACATAATCCTGAACCGCCTGCCCGTAATACTCCTTTGCCTTCTCCAGATAAGCGTTTTCCTCCGTTGCCAGATAAAGCCAGACTGCCGCCCAGGAAAGTTCATCATAAAATCCGCTGTTAGAAGGATAAAATCCCTGTGCAGCCGTATAACCGGCATCGCTTTTTGTCTGCTCCGCAAAATCAAACAAAGTCTTAGCATGCGCCAGACATTCCGCACTGTATGCCGCATCCGCATCCTGAAATACGATGCTGCCCGCCGCCAGCGCTGCTGCCGCCTCCCCTACCACGGTTGATCCCGGCTGATCCATCGTCACCTTATAAGCAGGTCGCGCCATCTGCATAACCTCCGCCGGTCCCCACCAGGAATGATCCGCGCCGCCGTCGCCCACCTGATAATAATAGACATGATCCTCCGTATGGCATCGCATCAGATAATCATCTACCCATCTAAGATTATCCAGCATATACCCCAGCTGTCCGCTTTCCTCATATGCCGCGCGATCCTCATAGACCGACCATGCCAGCATCGCAGATGTATAAGCCATGGGAAGATTGAATTTCACATGATCCCCCGCATCATACCAGCCGCCGGTCAGATCCAGAGAGACATCGCTGCCGTCTCCCAGACCGGAATCGCCGCGCCAATTGCACCTGACTTCCTCAGGGAGGTCACCGGAACGCTGCAATTCATAGAAAAGGATGGATTTCTGCAGAGCTTCTCCATAATTATAGTTACCGGTTCCCGGAGTGCCTTCATAACCATTGCCGTATTCTGTCAGGTTACCGGTATTCAGGATAGAAGTACCTGTGATCACAGTACCACCTGTAGTACCAGTATTCTGCATGCCTTCCGTACCATCAGCATTCTGAAGACCTGCCGCCGTATTTCCTCCGGCATCTGCCTCATCTGCCTCCACATGCGTCCCATCACCGGCAGAACCTTCCGAATCTCCTGAAGCTGCAACCGCCTGTCTTTTGGCGGACATCCCATAAAGCAGGACGCCGCATACGAGCAACACAACTGCCGCCGGAATGATGACCCAGAGCCGCTCTTTTAACTTCTCCTTCATATCAATACCTCTACCTTCTAAATTTTTAAACTCCCTTTTCGTAAAAGTGTTCCTATCCGCTGTTCCATCAATTGGAATTTACAGTCGTTTACCCATAAATACCATATCATTATTTGAAATCATATTTTGTTTATGATAAAAATGTTCTGTATAATCTCCTTTAGATGTAAATAGGATTATTTCATTTACACCTTTTTCAGCTAACCGCCTTTCAAATTCTTTGAAAATCGCCGTTCCAATACCCGAACCTCTCATACCGTTTTTGACCCAAAACTCTTTTACATTGAACATAATGCCATTAAAAAACTGCTCCATACTGCCTAAAATCACTCCACACAATAGCTGATTTCTGTAAGCACATAATCCATAAAAATCCTCCGTATTTATCATTTGATGCAGTCTTTTCTTCGCCGTATCTAATGTCCATCTATCATTCCAAGGTTCTGAATTAAAGGTTTCCATATATAATATTGCCATTTCATTTAAATCACTTAGTTCTGTTTCTTTATAGATTATCTTCATTTTTCGTCTCCGTGAAATTCCGATTGTTGGTATCATTATAACCTGTTTTTAGTGGGTACACAATTCCAAAAAGTAGGTTTCGAAATGGCAAGCTGCACAATCATAATCTGTGCATGTGCATTGGAAGGAAATTAGAAATTCTTAACATTCCTTCCACTACCCAGCAATTTCGGAACACGATGTTCCGAAAAGGGGCAACTGAGCCATGGATGGCGAATTGCCCCGTTTGCGTCCGTCTTCCACGACATAAATTAGGAATGTTTAGAATTTCTTATTTTCGTACAGCGGCACATACACAGATTATGATTTGTGCAACTTGCCATATAATTACTTTAAAGGTACGTTTTGACACCGGAATCCTAAGTTTCAAACTGGCTGTTATACAGCTTCGCGTAAAATCCATCCTGCTCCAGCAGGCTTTCATGGTTCCCCTGCTCTACGATATGTCCGTCACGCATGACAAGGATAATGTCCGCCTCACGGATCGTTGAAAGCCGGTGCGCCACGATAAAGCTGGTCCTGCCC
Organism: uncultured Lachnospiraceae bacterium; assembly: GCA_964421915.1. Taxonomy (GTDB): domain Bacteria; phylum Bacillota; class Clostridia; order Lachnospirales; family Lachnospiraceae; genus NK4A136. The sequence continues at coordinate 844 of CAYQZB010000045.1, read as the reverse complement.
TGCATCATTCTGGCAAATGCATTTTGAATCTTAATCTCTGTTCTGGTATCAATGGAACTTGTCGCCTCGTCTAAAATCAGCATCGGCGGCAGTGCAAGCATCACTCTGGTGATGCAGATCAGCTGCTTCTGCCCCTGTGATAAAGTGCCCTCATTTTCCCCGATCACAGTATCATAGCCATGCTCCAGCCGACGGATAAAGCTGTGGGCGTGGGAAGCCCTGGCGGCTGTCACGATCTCCTCCTCTGTGGCATCCGGCTTTCCCATGATAATATTGTCCCGTATGGTACCGTTCATCAGCCATGTTTCCTGTAATACCATGCCAAAAGAAGTCCGAAGACTCTTTCTGGTCATCTCACGGATATCCGTTCCATCCACCGCGATGCTTCCCTGATTCACATCATAGAAACGCATCAAAAGATTGATCAGCGTCGTCTTTCCGCATCCTGTGGGTCCGACAATTGCAATACGCTGTCCGGACTTTACCGTAAGATTCAGATCTTCTATCAGACTGCGTTCCGGCACATAAGAGAATCCCACATGCTCCAGCTTAAGACTGCCCCTGACATCATGAAGCGTCACCGCATCCTCTGCTTCCGGGATCTGAGGTTCTTCTTCAATCAGCTCAAAGATACGTCCCGCGCAGGCGATGGCATTTTGAAGCTCCGTGATCACGCCGGAGATCTCATTAAACGGCTTCGTATATTGGTTTGCATAGCTCAAAAGACAGGATAACTGCCCGACAGTCAAAGCCCCGCCCGTGGCAATGACCGTCATGGAGCCTGCCAGTGCCACTCCGGTATATACCAGTGAATTGACAAATCTGGTAGAAGGATTGGTTGTGG
>CAYQZB010000044.1:0-17801 GCA_964421915.1 uncultured Lachnospiraceae bacterium | reverse complement strand
CGGAGATCCCGCCGTTATATCCGGATATGACAGTTATGGAATATCTGAAATTTGCGGCGGAGCTGAAGGGGATCGATAAGATTGAAAGGATGAATAAGATCCATAGGATCATTGAAACCGTAAAGCTTGAGGCGGTAGAGGAACGGCTGATCAGGAATCTTTCCAAAGGGTACAAGCAGCGTGTGGGACTGGCGCAGGCGCTTTTGGCAGATCCTAAAATCATCATCTTAGATGAACCGACGGTCGGTCTGGATCCGAAGCAGATCGTGGAAGTGCGTGATCTGATCAGAAGACTGGGTGAGGAGCATACGGTCATATTGAGCACGCACATTTTAAGTGAGGTCAGGGCGGTCTGCGATCATGTGATCATTGTTTCCAGAGGTAAGATCGCAGCCGATGACAGTATCGATCATCTGGTAGAGCAATACAATGAAAAACAGCGTTTGACCCTTGTGGTGAAAGGGAATTCCAGCAATGCGGAGAAGGTGATCGGACGGATAGAAGGGATCGAAGAAAAAAAGATGCTGGAAGAAAGTACGGAATCCTGCCGAATCGGGATCACGGCAGAGGCAGGCAGGGATATCAGGGAAGAAATCTTTGTAAAATGCTCTGAAAGCGGATTGATCGTTCTGGAATTAAACGTGGAGGAGATTTCTTTTGAGGATGTATACCTGAAACTGACGAATGAGGCGTATGACTTGGAAACGCCGGATGATGGGAGGGAAGAATAAGTTATGTTGGCAGTATATAAAAAGGAACTGGCTTCCTATTTCCGCTCCATGATCGGATGGTTATTTCTGGCAGTCAACCTTTTCTTTGCAGGATGGAATTTCAGATATTATGGCATGATGGCAGGATATCCGTATCTGTCTTACGTGCTTAGTGCGATCCTGATGATCTTTCTCCTCAGCGTACCGATCTTAACGATGAAAATATTTTCCGAGGAAGCAAGAACAAAGACGGATCAGCTGCTATATACGGCTCCGGTGTCTGTGTGGAAGATCATTTTTGGAAAATATATGGCGCTGGTCACTATTTTTTCCGGAATGCTTTTGATCCTCTGTTTTTATCCGCTGGTATTAAGAGTGTATGGATCGGTTCCGATGGGGGAAAATTATGTTGCGATCATCAGCTTCTGGCTTTTTGGCATCGCCTGTATAGCGATCGGCGCTTTTTTGTCGGCGCTGACGGAGAGCCAGATCATTGCGGCGGTGCTGACATTTTTTACGTTGTTGTTAGGTGCAATGATGCAGGGGATCTGTAATCTGATCAGCCCTAACGGTAATGTGGTCACCGATATTCTGCAGGTGTTTAATATTACCTCATATTTTTTAAATTATGGTTTAAACGGAATGATATATCTTCCGGAAATCTTGTATTATGTATCTGTCATCTTTCTGTGCCTGTTCCTGACCGGATTTGTGATTTTGAAGCGCCGCTGGCGCGTGGCGACGCACGGAATCGGTAAGGCGGTCGGAAATATTTCGGGCGTTGTGATCATGATCCTTGTGATCATTGCGGTCAATATTGGCGTAGGTATGCTGCCCGGCGAATACACTACGCTGGATATCACCTATAATCGTCTTTATTCGCTTTTGCCTGAAACAAAAGCATATCTGGAGACATTGGATCAGCCGGTGACGATGTATTATCTTGCCGATTCTTCAGCAATGGACGAAACGCTGCATTTTACGCTGAAGGCAATGGATGAGAACTCAGACCTGATTACGGTCATTAATGTATCCCCCACGGAAAATCCCTATTTTTATGCATCCTATACAGATACGATGCCTATGGACAACAGCGTGATCGTGGTATGCGGTGACAGGCATAAGGTAGTTGCGTATAATGAATGTTACCAGAGTGAAATTTTAAGACAGGTCAATTATATAACCGGTGAGTATGAAGTAGTTGGTTATGAGGTGACCGGTTATGACGGAGAAGGAAGTCTGGTATCTGCGATAGAGCATGTCACGGGAGATGCAGTTTCCAAGATCTATTGTATCGCCGGGCATGATGAATTGGAGCTGGACACGACGCTGGCTTCCCTAATCGCTAACGCTAATTATGAAATGGAGACAATCAATCTTCTGACCTATGATGCCATACCGGAGGATGCTTCCTGTCTTTTTATGATCGCGCCGCTGCGGGATTATAATGAGGATGATCTGGCAAAGATCGAAGCTTATCTTCATCAGGGCGGCAATGCAATGATTGTCGTGGCGTTCAGTGATTCCGGAGAGTTGTCCAATTATTACCGGCTTTTGCGGCCATATGGCCTTACCGTGTGCCCGGGACTTGTGATGGAGGAGGGAAGCAGTTATTATAACGAACAGCAGTATCTTCTGCTGCCGGATATCAAAGATACGGAAATTACGGAGGATATTTATTCCGTTTATCGTACTCAATATGTCTATATGCCGTATTCCAAGGGGATGAAAGCGGAAGAAACACTTTCGGATGCCTCGCTGCTTGCGTTTCTTACTACAACGGAATATGCGTATTCCACCACCAGTTATAATATGGACGTGGATGAGACAGCTCCCGTGATGGGACCGTTTATCTTAGGCGCATATGCCGCTAAGGTTTATCCGGAGGGGCTGAGCGAAATCGCGGTATTTTCATCAGAGTATCTGCTGCGGTCGGATATGAATGAGGCGGTGGGAGGCAATAATTTTAATGTATTTATGAAAGCGGTTAATAAGCTGATGGGTGAGGAAAAAGTCAGCATCATTCCGCCCAAGCCGTTTACCTATGATCCGATCCTTATGGATTCCACGGCAAGAAGCGTCTTTTCCGTACTGCTGATCGGGATCATTCCCGGCGGACTGGTGCTGGCGGGATTTAACATCTGGTTCCTGAGGCGTAAATACTAATATTCTGTAGGATGCTTTGATATCATACTTTCCGATGTCATAACATCCGGCTTACATAACTCTTTGCTTGAACATTTATGTTCCAAAAACATCATAAATGAAATCATTTTTGGAACATAAATGTTCAAGCTTCAGGTTATGTAAACCTCATTGGCAGAAACAAAAAAATTTCTATTCTCGACAGACGAGTTGGGCATATTGTATATTCCATAAGCAGACCTTTGAAAAACGCCGGCACTTAGGTGCCGTATTTTGGCATCTTAGTGCCGCTGCGTTTTTCACGGAGCGGGAGCGTGTCTGCGTTGGAATTACAATGTGCACAACGACACTCTGCCAAAAAAGAGATTCGCAAAAAAATATGAACGGTATATCAAGAGAGGAGATATGAGAAAATGACAAAGATTAGAACAAGGTTTGCCCCAAGTCCTACGGGGCGTATGCATGTGGGAAATCTTAGGACTGCGCTGTATGCATACCTGATCTCCAAGCATGAGGGCGGAGAGTTTATCTTAAGGATTGAGGATACTGATCAGGAGCGTTATGTAGAGGGCGCAGTGGATATTATCTACAGGACGCTGGAGAAGACGGGACTGCTTCATGATGAAGGACCTGATAAGGATAAGGGCTGCGGACCTTATGTGCAGAGCGACAGGCAGAAAGAGGGTATCTACTTAAAGTATGCGAAAGAGCTGATCGAAAAAGGGGAAGCCTATTACTGTTTCTGTGACAAGGAGCGTCTGGCATCTTTGAATCAAAACGTAGGTGGGGACGGGAAGGAGATCACGGTGTATGATAAGCACTGCCTTTCTCTGCCAAAAGAAACGGTTGAGAAGAATCTTGCCGAAGGGAAGCCTTATGTGATCCGGCAGAACAATCCGACTGTGGGGACGACTACTTTTCATGATGAGATCTATGGGGACGTTACGGTAGACAATGCGGAGCTGGACGATATGATCCTGATCAAATCGGACGGCTATCCGACTTATAACTTTGCCAATGTGGTGGATGATCATCTGATGGGGATCACCCATGTTGTCAGGGGAAATGAATATCTATCTTCCTCTCCGAAGTATAACCGCCTGTATGATGCATTTGGCTGGGAAGTGCCGGTCTATGTGCACTGTCCTCTGATCACAGATGAAGAACATAAGAAGCTGTCTAAGCGATGCGGTCATTCCTCTTATGAGGATCTGATTGAACAGGGATTCCTGACAGAGGCAGTTGTGAATTTTGTGGCGCTGCTTGGCTGGTCGCCGGAGGAGAACCGTGAGATCTTTACTTTGGAAGAACTGGTAAAGGCATTTGACTATCGTCATATGAGTAAATCCCCTGCGGTATTTGATTATACAAAGCTTCGCTGGATGAATGGGGAATACTTAAAGGCGATGGAGGACGAAAAGTTTTTTGAGATGGCAAAGCCGTATCTGGATCAATATCTGAAAGACGGATTGGATCAGAGAAAGATTGCCATGATGGTAAAGACAAGGATCGAGGTTTTTCCGGATATTAAAGAACTCGTTGATTTCTTCAACGAGCTGCCGGAGTATGATATTGAAATGTACACCCATAAGAAGATGAAAACGAATGCGGAAAGCTCGCTGGCAGTGCTTAAGGATGTGCTTCCGATCCTGGAAGGAACGGATGATTACAGCAATGATAATCTGTATCAGACGCTTCTTGCCTATGTGCAGGAAAAAGAGTATAAGAATGGATATGTGATGTGGCCGATCCGTACCGCTGTCTCCGGTAAGCAGATGACGCCGGCCGGAGCAACGGAGATCATGGAAGTGCTGGGGAAAGAAGAGAGTCTGAAACGTATCCGTCTGGCAATCGATAAATTAAGCTGATAATCAATGCCGGAGTTTATGCATGGATTTGCAACAGATAATGCTTTTTCGAGCGCAAATCCGGTGCGTTTAATGTTTAAAAATGTGTTTTCTAATTAAAAACAGGCTGTCCATTTACATGGCAACCTGTTTTTGAGTGGATTATCCGTATTTTTTATTGAATTTCACTATGCAGCTGCTGCAGGGACTTGATCTCGCCATTTCCTTTTGTCTTCACATAGTGGATGCCCTTTGCGGTTGCCCGTGCCGCTGCAATGGTGGTCATGTAAGGGATCTTGCCCTTGATGGCGGCCTTTCTTAAGTAACTGTCGTCGTTGACGCTGTCCTTGCCCACGGGAGAGTTGATGATCAGGTCGATCTCGCTGTTGGTGATCGCATCCAGAACATTCGGACGGCCTTCATATAATTTCAGAATATGTTCTGCCTCAATTCCGGCTTCGCGGATTACCTCGCAGGTCGTGCCCGTTGCAAGGATCTTAAATCCGTCTTCTGCAAACAGTTTTGCAATTTCGGCAATCTCTTTTTTATCCTTGCGGTTGACAGAGATAAGAACCGTACCCTCAAGCGGAAGCGGAGACTGCGCTGCCTCCTGCGCTTTATAAAATGCTTCTCCATAGTAGGTGGAAAGTCCCAGTACCTCGCCGGTGGAACGCATCTCCGGACCAAGTACCGGATCGACTTCCGGGAACATATTAAACGGAAAGACAGCTTCTTTCACACCGTAATAAGGAATGGTGCGGTCTTTTAATTCCGGCACCGGCGACGGACGTCCGGTCAGCTCCGATGTGATGATATCCGTTGCAAGAGGCACCATGCGGATATCGCATACCTTGGATACCAGCGGAACGGTTCTGGATGCACGGGGATTGGCTTCCAGAACATAAACCTTATCATTCTCAATTGCGTACTGCATATTCATCAGACCGCGGACATGCATTTCTTCCGCAATCTTTTTGGTATATTCTTTAATGGTGGCAACATTATCTTCGGAAATATGGACAGACGGGATGATGCATGCCGAGTCGCCGGAATGTACGCCTGCCAGTTCAATATGTTCCATAACTGCGGGAACAAAAGCGTGTGTTCCGTCGCTGATGGCATCCGCCTCACATTCCAGTGCATGATTTAAGAAGCGGTCAATCAGGATCGGTCTGTCAGGAGTGACGCCGACAGCCGCCGCCATATATTCTTCCATGCTCTGATCGTCATAAACAACTTCCATGCCGCGTCCGCCAAGGACATAAGAGGGGCGCACCATAACAGGATAGCCGATCCTTTGGGCGATAGAGAGGGCTTCTTCTATGGTCGTCGCCATACCGGATTCCGGCATGGGGATGCCCAGCTTATCCATCATGGCGCGGAACTGATCGCGATCCTCCGCCAGATCGATGACGGAAGGAGAAGTGCCTAAGATACGGACACCGTTCTTTTCCAGATCGGACGCTAAGTTCAGCGGGGTCTGTCCGCCGAATTGCGCAATGACACCGAGAGGTTTTTCTTTATGGTAGATACTTAAAACATCTTCTAAGGTAAGCGGCTCAAAATAGAGCTTGTCGGAGGTATCATAGTCCGTGGATACGGTCTCCGGATTACAGTTGACAATGATTGTTTCAAATCCAAGCTTTTTTAAAGCCAGGGCGGCATGGACGCAACAGTAGTCAAACTCAATACCCTGACCGATGCGGTTAGGACCTCCGCCGAGGATCATGATCTTCTTTGTATTTTCATTGACCGGATTTTTGTCCGGCGCATTGTAGGTAGAATAATAATAAGCGCTTTCTTGCGTGCCGCTGACATGGATGCCTTCCCATGCTTCCTCTACGCCAAGGGAAATACGTTTATTGCGGATCTCATCCTCAGAAACTGCAAGGATCTTACTCAGGTAAAGATCGGAAAAACCATCTTTCTTTGCCTGGATCAGCAGATCGTCAGTGGGAAGAGAACCGTGGAAAGTAAGGAGCGTTTCTTCTTCGTCAACCAGCTCCTTCATCTGTTCGATAAAATAGTGTTTTACCTTGGTCAGCTGATAGATCTCTTCAACAGAAGCTCCATGACGCAATGCTTCATACATGATGAAATGACGGTCGCTGGAGGGATAAATCAAGAGCTTTAGGAGCTGCTCCTTGTCCATATCATGGTAGTTCTTGGCATAACCAAGACCGGAACGCCCGTTTTCCAGACTCCGGATAGATTTCTGGAAGGCTTCCTTATAAGTCTTACCGATACTCATAACCTCGCCAACAGCGCGCATCTGCGTACCCAGTTTATCTTCCACGCCTTTAAACTTTTCAAATGCCCAGCGCGCAAATTTGATGACGACATAATCACCGCCTGGCACATATTGATCAAGGGTGCCGTATTTACCGCAGGGGATATCCTTTAAGGTGAGGCCGCAGGCAAGCATGGCGGAAATCAATGCAATGGGGAAGCCGGTTGCTTTGGATGCCAGGGCGGAAGACCGGGAAGTTCTCGGATTGATTTCAATAACGATAATCCGGTCACTGACAGGATCGTGCGCAAATTGTACATTGGTTCCTCCCACAACTTCTATGGATTCAACAATACGGTATGCCTGTTCCTGCATACGTTTCTGACATTCTTCTGAGATGGTCAGCATGGGAGCGGAGCAGAAGGAGTCGCCGGTATGTACGCCGATAGGGTCAATATTTTCGATAAAGCAGACCGTGATCATATTATTGTCTGCGTCACGGACGATTTCAAGCTCTAATTCTTCCCAGCCGAGGACGGATTCTTCTACAAGGACCTGTCCTACAAGACTGGCTTGAAGCCCTCTGGCGCAGACGGTTTTTAATTCCTCTTTATTATAAACCAGACCGCCGCCGGCGCCGCCCATCGTATAGGCGGGACGCAGGACTACAGGGTAACCGAGGGTTTCCGCGATATTCAATGCCTCTTCCACACTGTAGGCAACGTCGCTTCGCGCCATTTCCACCCCGATGGCGTTCATGGCCTTTTTAAATTCGATCCGGTCTTCGCCGCGTTCAATTGCGTCGATCTGAACGCCGATGACCTTGACCTGATATTTCTCCAGAATGCCCTGCGAGGCAAGCTCTGAACAAAGATTAAGTCCTGACTGTCCGCCAAGGTTGGGGAGAACAGCATCAGGACGTTCCTTTGCGATGATCTGTGTAAGTCTTTCGACATTTAACGGTTCAATATAGGTGACATCGGCAATCTCCGGATCGGTCATGATCGTTGCGGGATTGGAATTGACAAGGACAATCTCATAACCGAGACTGCGAAGGGCTTTGCAGGCCTGTGTGCCGGAATAGTCAAACTCGCAGGCTTGTCCGATGATGATAGGCCCTGAACCAATGATAAGGATCTTGTTGATATCAGTACGCTTTGGCATAATACTCCTCCTAGATATAGTAGTTCGTTTCGTTCCATAATGATTTCTCAATACATTATATAGTAGTTGATGGAAAATGAAAAGAGAAAAATATAGAATATTTAAAAAATTTTTATTCTATTACTTTGTTGAAATTTAAGTTTATTTAGTGGTAAAAAATGTAAAGGTGTGTTACACTGGTAAAGAATGGGTATTAAAAAGCAAAGCATTTGACAAGGGGTTACAGACATGAAGGGAAAAAAGCTGATCGGATTATGTATTGCTAAAATCAAGGTGGAAGAGCACTGGCAGAAGCTGAAAGCGATTCACGAAAAGGTGCGGTCAAGGGGATACCGCCTTTTGACGTATTACATAGATGATATTGATTTCGAAAAAAGGAAAGATGTTTTGGAAAAGGATATGTTTCCTGTAATTGCTAATCTTACGCGGCCGGAGCATCTGGATGCGCTGTTTATTGACGCTGGCGGTATCGGGGTGCAGGACGTGCTGGATATCATTGCAGGACAGGCTGTAGAGGCGGGCGTTCCGGCTTTTGTATGGAACGGCAGTGCAAAAGGGGCTGTGGAGCTTAATTTTGTCATGGAACATTCTGTCAAAAAAATCCTTCGTTTTTTTAAGGAGAAGTATGGATATGAAAGCGTTACTTACGTGTCTGGAAAGGAAGATGAGGGATTAACAGGCTCATATTACCGTAATCATCTTTTGGAACAGGGAATCAGTGACGGAAAGATTTTTCATATGCCGATGCGGGAGCTGAAAAAAGCCCTTCCGTCATTATCCGGAGAGGAGATTTCGGATGTATATTTCTGTGAAAATGAAAATGTTGCGAATTACGTTTGCCACCAATTGCGCAGAAACGGTTATCAGGTGCCCGATGAAGTGAAGGTTGCCTGTTGTGGGGAGGCATCCCGCGCGCAGACAATAGGACTGAACTTTACGGCTTGCTTTATTGATTATATGGAGTTTATAGACGGAATACTGGATGCTCTGGAGAAGACGGGTGGGGATGCCTTAGATGAAAGAAGACTGCAGGAAGAGATGCCGGTTGATGATATTGTCATATGCAGGGCTGTGGAGTATACGACGGGAGCAGCGCTTTTGACGATCAACAATCTATACCAGAACCTGTATGACAGCATGATTCATGAACAGAGCCTTTACGGACTGACGGATAATCTTTTAAAAACCAATGGAATCAAGGAGATCGCGGATGTATTCTCCGAATACATGCTGCGGGATTCCATATTCTGTGTCAAGGATTCGTTTATGCAGGATGTTTTTTTGGAAGGCAGGGAAGACCGCTGGCCGAGAACAGGAGAAAAATATTTTATTCTTGCGGATTCAAGAGCACAGTCCTCTCAGTGGACTTCTTTTTTCCTGGGAGAGCCGATCCCGGGCTTGGAGAATGAGTTCAACAGAGGGATGCCGCTGATCATAACGCCGGTTCGGTATCGTCATCAGCATTTCGGGTATGTGATCCTCTGCGCGGAAGATTATGATAATGAATATTATAAGATCGACAGGATCGTCCATAATTTCGGACGGGTTCTGGCGCGGTACAGAGTAGAAAAACGACTGATTTTTGCGAATAATATGCTGGTCAACGCCAATGAGAATATGAAAAAGATGCAGCACGGCGATATTCTGACAGGTATGCTCAATGCGGAGGGATTCCGCTATGAACTGACGCAGCTGGTGGACTACTGCAGGAGTCAGGAGAAGGAATTGCTTATCGGATGTCTTGATATCGACAGACTGAGCAATATCAATGACGTATATGGACATTCGGAAGGAGACCATGCGATCAAAGCGGTAGCGCAGATCCTGCAGCAGGGTGTGTCGGAAAAAGCGGTCTGCGCGCGTCTGGGGACAGATGAATTTGTAATTGCCAGTTATGCAACCGCTGACGGGGAAAGCGTGGCAATGCATCTTGTTGAAAAGCTCAACGGACATCTTAGCGAATATAACAGGATCTCAGGAAAGGAATATACGATCGAATTAAATTATGGCTACATCAGCGTTAAGCCGGAGCAGATCACTAATGAAATGGATCTTCTGGATGAAGTGTTTGCCAAGAAAAACGTGCAGAAGAACAGCAGACGCAGTCAAACCAGGCAGGGGAGTGCCGTATCGCAGGAGGAATACAGCAGAGAGGATCATGAAACGGTCAAGGATATCATGGACAGAAATCTGTTCTTATACGCGTTTCAGCCGATTGTCAGTGCGAGGACAGGTGATATCTTTGCTTATGAGGCTTTGATGAGATCTCCGAAAGACAGACCGGTATCACCGCTGACGATTTTAAAATATGCGACGATTGAGAAGCGGCTGTATCATATTGAATATGCTACATTGAACAATGTTTTTAAACTGGTTCACCAGAATAAGGAAATTCTTAAAGGAAAGAAGATCTTTGTCAACAGCATACCGGGGTATTTTCTAAAAGAGGGCGATTTTGACAAATTAAAGCATAAGTATAAAGATATTTTTGATAATGTTGTTATTGAAATAACGGAGCAGACAGAGTCGGATGACGGTGAGATCGGAATTTTGTTAGGAAGAAGCGACAGTAATGGATTTGAAGTGGCGATCGATGATTTCGGCACCGGTTATTCCAATACGGTCAATCTTTTGAAGTATCTGCCGAATTATGTCAAGATTGACCGGATGCTGATCAGCGATATCCATCAGGAACCAAAGAAGCAGCATTTTGTCAAGAATATTATAGAATTTGCCCACGATAACGGGTTTATGGCTTTGGCGGAGGGTGTGGAGACATTAGATGAGCTCAAAGCGCTGATCAGGATGGATGTCGATCTGATCCAGGGATTTTATACGGCTCGTCCCGCCTTTGAGATTGCAGGACAGATTAGTGAATCCTGCCGCGCGGAGATCATACTGGCCAATCAGGAGCGTTATGAGACGTTTCGGAAGAGAGTATATCTTGCCGCTACAGATCCTGTACTGAATCTGATGCAGCTTGCATTAAAGAATTATACAGGTATCGTTGTGGCGGAATCGGAGATGAAGATCGTCGGCAATCCGGATTTTGTAGCAAGCGTTTCGATCAAAATTAAGGAAAATACCCATTGCCGTCTGACGATTACGGATGTCAGGCTGCGAAGCGGCGACGGTTCGCCATGTATTGATGTGGGGGAAGGAGCAGCTTTGACGCTTGTGACAGAGAATGGGAACGAATTGCTGGAAGGCGGTATCCGGGTGCCGAAAAGCGCCAGCCTGATTCTGGAAGGGACAGGCACCCTGGAAATACGTTCAAACAGAACCAGCTTTTATGGAATCGGCAATGATGAAAATAATGACTGTGGTCAGATTGAAAACCGTATGTCCGGTACGATCAGGATCAATTGTAACAGCAATGTCGCAATCGGAATCGGAGGAAAGACGGCAAAGGCGCTGCTGATCCATGCGGGTAAGATCATTCTGGATATGAATGCGGGCAAAGGGATCGGTATCGGCGTGCTGGAAGGCGAGACACCGATAGAACTGAAGGAGTGTAACTTTGCAGCCAATATTGCATTTACGAAAGGAGCGGTCGTGGGCGCTTGGAAGGGACCGCAGAATTTCATGGCTGACAGCGTCGGCATAGAGATCCATGGAACCGGAAATGAACTTGCAGGATTTGGCACGCTCGGCAGCGGTACGGGAAGTATAGAAGTGAAAAACGCAGGGATATTCATTACACTTAGCGGAAAGAAATGTCTGCTGATTGGTAACCATGGAGGCGGTATAAAGATAACTTCAAAATATACCAAGCTTACCCTGCAGGCAGACGGAAGGGAATGTCTGGGAATTGGTTCCTTTGAGGAGGATGCGGCTGTGGATCTGGAGAGTATCAAAATAGAGGCTCTGATCAGATGTAAGACACCCGTATTTTTAGGGATTGATACAGAAAATTCCAGAAAGGAAGATGTTGTGGAGGTTTTTTCTATCGAATAAAGGAGGAGCAGTATGGCAGCAAGTAAAGAACAGCTGCAGGCGATCCATCATGGGGACGGTCCCATGATGGTGCTTGCGGGTCCCGGAAGCGGCAAGACTTTTGTGATCACTCATCGGATACAGTATCTGGTAGAGCATTATGGAGTTCCGCCGGAGGAGATTCTGGTGATTACCTTTACCAGAGCGGCAGCGCTGGAGATGCAGGAGCGGTTTGAACGTCTGATGGGCGGCATCGGTCAGAATGTCACATTTGGAACATTTCACGCAATCTATTTTCAAATCCTAAAACGATCTTATCATTATGAACAGTCCGCTATAATCACGGAAAAAGAAAAAAGAGAATATTTAAAAGAAGCATTGGAACAAAATCTGGAGGAAGAAGAAAGCGGGGACTCTTATATTCCGCTGCTTTTAAATGATATTAGTAAGATTAAAAATGAGGGACTGCTGCCGGATGGTTTTCAGGCGGCATACCTGCCGGACGGATGTTTTCAGAAGATTTTTGACGATTATCAGAATAGGATGCGGATGAAACGAAAGCTCGATTTTGATGATATGGTTCTGCTGTGCCGTCAGCTGCTGCAAAAGCAGCCGGAGCTGCTTGCCATGTGGCGGGATATCTATCGGTATATACTGATTGATGAATTTCAGGATATCAACAGGATGCAGTACGAGGTGGTTAAGCTTCTTTCGGCGCCGCGGAACAATCTGTTTGTCGTTGGAGATGACGATCAATCGATCTATGGATTTCGGGGATCCGATCCGTCGATCATGCTGGGCTTCCCTGAAGAATATCAGGATAGTGAGACTGTGCTTTTAAAGGAAAATTACCGTTGTACGGAACAGATTGTAAAGAGCGCGGTCAAGCTGATCGATCATAATAAAAACCGATTTATAAAAAAGCTGCGCGCTAAGAAAGAGGGAGATCGGGATGTCATACTGACAGGCAGCGATTCCAAGGAAGCGGAGGCGGAAGAGATCGTTACGTTGATTAAGGCTTACCGACAGTATGGGGATTATAGGGATATTGCAATATTGTTCCGTACAAATCTAAGCGCCTCTTTTTTGGCGCAGAAATTGTCACAGGAACAGATCCCTTTCTGGCTGAAGGAAAGGACAAAGAGTCTGTTTGAAGACCCGATGGCGTTGGATATCCTTGCCATGCTTCATTTCGCGCATGGGGAAACAAAAAGAGGATATTTCCTGCGGTTTATGAATAAGCCGGTGCGTTATATCCGGCGCGATATGGTATCGGAAGAGGTGAGTATTGACAGGATGCTTGGACTGCCGGGACTTGGGAAGAGCAGGATCATGCATTTGAAGCGGCTGCAATATGATCTTTTGCAGATACGGAGGATGGAGCCGTATGCTGCCATCAATTATATCCGCAAGGGGATGGGTTACGATCAGTGGGTAGTTCAGAATGCGAGGGAAAAGCGCAGGAACTATGCGGAGGATATGGAGAAGCTGGATCAGATCCAGGACAGTGCGAAGGGGACGGAAAGCTTTTCCACATGGCTTGATATGTTAGACGCCTATCAACAGAATCTGGAGCGTACGGAAGAACCGTCGGAGGATGCAGATGCAGTATCGCTTATCACGATGCACGGATCGAAGGGATTGGAATATAAGATCGTGATCCTGCCTGATGTCAATGAGGGAAATGTACCACAAAAGAAAGCGGCTGCGCCAAAGGAGCTGGAAGAGGAGCGCAGGGTGTTTTATGTGGCAATGACGAGGGCAAAGGAAAAGCTGTTTTTATTTTATGTCAAAAAGACAAAAGAAAACCGGCTGATGCCGAGCCGGTTTTTGAAAGAGATTGGTATGCGCGTATAAACAGACCGGATCAGTCGTCCCCGCTTTCTTCTCCTGCTCCTTCTATTAATTCATCAAATTCCTGCGCGTCCAGATATTCGTCAAATGCGTCTGCGGCGATTTCATATTCTTCTTCATCTTCAATATAAAGGATTTCCGGTTCCGTCTCCGGATGTTCGGGGTCTTCCTTATAACCATAGATCCAGACATCTCCATCTGCATTTTCACCATTCTCATCCAAAGGAAGCAGGGCAATATAATCCTTGCCTGCGGCGGAAAAGATCGCAACGATGGAGCAGGTGACGGTGCCGTCATCCAGATCTAAGTCAACATACATTTCTTCGTCATTGTCGGGATTTTTATTGATTGACATAGTATTTGTACCTCGCTTTCATGAATATATTTAGGATTCTGGTAAATGCGAAACTCTCAATAGTTCTTTTTAATTATTTTATAAAAATATAGGTTGGAAAGCAAGCGTTTTTGTGCTATTATTGACAGGAATGACAGTCAACCGTGCAGGGATCGTCTGATTTTTTGGTGGCTGTAATGATTATTCGCAATATGGAGCTGGAATATGAACGCATGGAATCATTTTAAGACAATTACGATCCACCGATGGTACGTGCGGAAAGGATGCTTTGCGGTGGGACTGTACTGGCAGGGACTGACGCATGATCTTTCCAAATATATGCCGTCCGAGTTTATGGTAGGCGCAAAATACTGGCAGGGCGACCGCAGTCCGAACAATGCGGAGCGTGAGGCGCTCGGCTATTCCTCGGCATGGCTTCATCATAAAGGAAGGAACCGGCATCATTATGAATATTGGCTGGATTATCCGGTCAGGGAGAAAGAGGGAACCGGCGTAAAGATCGTGCCCGCAAAGATGCCGGATCGCTATATTGTGGAGATGTTCATGGACCGTGTGGCGGCATGCAAGGTTTATCATGGCAGCTCATATAAATCATCAGATCCGCTGGAATATTACCGGAAGGGGAATATTGATGCGTTTCTGCATCCTTATACGAAACGGATGCTGGAGAAGCTGTTGACCATGAACGCGGAAAAAGGCGAGCGTTATACACGGGCGTATATCAGAAAATATATTTTAAAAAATAAAGGTAATCATAAACGGAAAGGTGGCAAAGAGTGATGATCGGAGATAAAAAAGTATTGTTCAGCGGTATGCAGGCGACGGGAAACCTTACGCTTGGCAATTATCTGGGAGCATTGAAAAACTGGGTGTCGCTATGTGATGAATATGAGTGTTTTTATTCGGTGGTGGATCTTCATTCCATTACGGTCAGACAGGATCCGGCGGAGCTGAGGCAGCGCGCAAGAAAGCTGCTGACCTTATACATTGCGGCAGGGCTTGATCCGAAGAAAAACTGCCTTTATTATCAGTCCCATGTCAGCGGACACGCGGAGCTGGCATGGATCTTAAACTGTTTTACTTATATGGGGGAATTGAACCGTATGACACAGTTTAAAGATAAGGCCTCAAAGCATGCGGATAATATCAATGCGGGGCTGTTCACTTATCCGGTGCTGATGGCGGCAGATATCCTGCTGTATCAGGCGGATGTGGTGCCGGTGGGCAAGGATCAGCTGCAGCATTTGGAGATCACAAGGGATATTGCGCAGCGGTTTAATGCAATTTATGGTGACGTATTTACGATCCCGGAACCGTATCTTGGCAAGACGGGGGCAAAGATCATGAGTCTGCAGGAGCCGGAAAAGAAGATGTCAAAATCTGATGAGAATGCCAATGCCTCTGTTTATCTGATGGATGAGCCCGATACAATCATGCGGAAATTTAAACGAGCCGTGACGGATTCAGAGGGATGTGTCAGATACTGCGAGGAACAGCCTGGCATCAGAAATCTGATCGATATCTACGGTGCATGTACCGGTAAGACATCTGCTGAGATTGAAAGAGAGTTTGATGGCAAAGGGTACGGCGATTTCAAGATGGCGGTTGGCGAAGCTGTTGTGGCGATCCTAAAACCTCTACAGGAACGGTTCGCGGAGCTGGAAAAGGATAAGGGATATCTTGACAGTATCATTAAAGAAAATGCGGAGAAAGCGGAATATTATGCTTTAAAGACGCTGCGGAAGGTGCAGAAGAAGGTGGGATTCCCGGAGCGGGTGCGGTAAAATAAGCACATATAATACTGGAGAGGAGCGCGGGCTATGAACTCTATGATGGAATTAAATGATAACCGGAATGAGCTTTTTGATAAACTGGTGCAGTTTTGTATGAAGTCCGGTGAGATCGACCAGAATCTTTATACGGAATATGATGTTAAGAGAGGGCTGCGTGATTCCAATGGCAAAGGCGTCCTGACGGGACTGACGGAAATTTCTGATGTGGTTTCTTATCAGCTGGTCAACGGGTTAAAGATCCCTGCGGAAGGAAAGCTCTATTATCAGGGATATGATGTGGAGGATATTGTAAAAGGGATCGGAAGCCGCAGATATGCGTTTGAAGAAGTGACGTATCTTCTTTTGTTTGGTGCGCTCCCGACAAAGAAGCAGTTTGAGAGTTTTATTGCGATACTGACAGACTTGCAGGAATTATCAGGGGATTTTGTCAGGAATGTCATCCTACATAATCCCAGCGTGAATGTCATGAATTCCCTGCAGAAAGCAGTGCTGAACCTGTATTCCTATGATGATGATCCGGAGGATATCTCCGTGCCGAATGTACTGCGCCAGTGCTTACAGATGATTGGAAAGCTGCCGCTGATGTCGGTCTATGCATATCACGGATATCGTCATTATAACCTGAATAAAAACCTGATCATCCGTAATCCGAAGAAGAAATATTCAACGGCAGAAAATATACTGAACATGCTGCGGTCGGATGGTAAGTTTACACCATTAGAGGCATCGGCGCTGGATATTGCGCTGGTATTACATGCGGATCACGGCGGAGGCAATAACTCGACCTTTACTAATCATGTAGTTACTTCGACAGGTACGGACACTTATTCTGCGGTAGCGGCTTCCATCGCGTCGTTAAAAGGACCGAAGCATGGCGGCGCCAATCTGAAGGTACAGCAGATGTTTTCCAATATCAAGGAAAATGTGAAGGATTGGGCGGATGAAAAGGAAGTGGAAGAATATCTGATCAGGATATTGAATAAAGAGGCGTTTGATCAGGCGGGGCTGATATACGGCATGGGGCATGCGGTATATACGGATTCTGATCCGAGAGAAAAGATCTTAAAGGAATCCACCAGAAAGCTTGCGGAAGAAAAAGACCGTATGAAGGAATTTGCTTTATATGATATGGTGGAGAAGGTTGCCGGAAGATTGATCGGACAGCATCGGAGGTTATTTAAACCGGTATGTGCCAATGTGGATTTTTACAGCGGATTTTTATATTCCATGCTGAATATTCCGGAAGAACTGTTCACTCCCATCTTTGCGATTTCGCGTATCTCAGGCTGGAGCGCGCACAGACTGGAGGAGCTGGTTAATAAGGGAAAGATCATCCGCCCTGCGTATAAATATGTGGGGACGCATAGGGATTATGTAGAGATGGAAGCGAGGTAGGATTATGAGTGAAAAATACGTGGCATATGTATCCTGTTATACGCAGGGAGATAAGAATGGCATCAAGATCTTTGATGTGGATGTGGAGAAAGGGACCATGCAGGAAAAGACGCAGATTCGGATCTCCAATTCCTCCTATGTGACGACATCCCATAACCGGAAATGTCTGTATTCTATCACCGATTATGGCGTGGAGGCATATCGGATTCTGCCGGATGGCGATCTAAAGACGATCTCGGCTTCTTCGATCAACGGTATGCGGGGCTGTTATCTGTCTACCGATTATCATGATAAGTTTCTCTTTGTGGCAGGGTATCATGACGGTAAGATCACGGTGATGAAGCTGGCGGAGGATGGCAGTATCTTAGGGAT
>CAYQZB010000043.1:0-17839 GCA_964421915.1 uncultured Lachnospiraceae bacterium | reverse complement strand
GCCATCCATGGCTCAGTTGCCCCTTTTCGGAACATCGTGTTCCGAAATTGCTGGGGATTGGATAGGAATGTTAAGAATTTCTAATTTCCTTCCAATGCATATGCACAGATTATGATATGTGCAGCTTGCCATATGAGTTCTTTAAAGATACCTTTTGACACCCGAACCCTGAATAAAATAGTAAAGAGAGGTCAATATGATGCGTTATGTTAAGGAAAATGAAAAATTAAGGCTGGAGGTAGATTCTTTTGGGGCGGAGATCAAGTCGGTCAGGTCCAAAGAAACAGGAGAAGAATATATGTGGTGCGGAGATAAGCAGTTTTGGGGCAGGACTTCGCCTGTTTTATTTCCCTTTGTCGGAAGTCTGAAAAATAAGGAATACGTGTATCAGGGAAAGCATTATCTGATGGGACAGCATGGTTTTGCAAGGGATATGGAGCATCAGCTGACAGAAGAATCTGATACGGAGCTCTGGTTTGTACTGCGTTCCACAGATGAGACCATGGAAAAATATCCGTTTCCGTTTGAACTGCAGATCGGCTATGAACTGAAAGATAATCAGGTAAAAGTCATGTGGCGGGTGAAGAACACCGGAGAGGGGAAGATGTTTTTTTCCATCGGCGCGCATCCTGCGTTTCGCTGTCCGATCCATGGGGAAGCGGATAAGAGTGGATATAGCATCTATTTTGGCGGCGTGGAGGAGATCCGTCATCATGGCAACACCTTAGATACCGGACTGGCAGTGAAAGAGGATCTTATTCTTCCGCTGAAGGATGGATTGATTGACATAACACCGGACTTTTTTGACAGATGTACATATATGATCGAGGGAAATCAGACAGGAGAAGTTGCACTGGTGGATCAGGACGGCAGACATTATGTGACGGTGCGGTTTGATACACCGTTATTCGCAGTCTGGTCGCCGGAGAAAAAGAACGCACCCTTTGTCTGTATTGAACCGTGGTATGGCAGGTGTGATGGCGTGGACTTTGAGGGGACGCTGGAAGAACGGGAATATACCAATGTGCTTGCCGGTGGGGAAAGCTTTCAGGCGGAATATACGATGCTCTTTGCGTAGCGCAGGGTCCGCCTATGATGTATTTTCCGTATTTTCCGCTTTTTGCCAGCCGGTCGATTGCTTGACAAGTATTTTGAAGTATGCTATACATTAATTGGCATATTAGTCATATCTTGCGGGAAATACAGACCGTTTGAAAGCAGTGTTTTATGGGTAGCTTCCAAACGGTTTTTTCAAAACGGGAAGCGGAATCCTTTTTAAGCAAGATTCAGGAGAAGGCTTAGATAGGAATAAGCGGTATTGTTAATAAAAAGGGAGAAGTAATAAAATGGCACTGAATGAATCACAGAAGAAAGAACGTTCAGAATATCTTGAGAAAAATCTAAATATAACAGAGTGTTCCCAGGGACAGTCTTATGCGTTCATCAGCTACGCAAGCGACAACTGGGAGAAGGTATTTAAGGATGCCGTCGTACCGCTGCAGCAGACATACGGTCTGCGCGTATATGCGGATAAGGCATTTGATAAAGTGAACGATAAGTGGATCGTGCCGATGCTTAGAAATATCCGCGGCGCGGATGTGGTCCTGGTTTTCGTAAGCCAGCAGTATATAGAAAGCTATGCGTGTTTTCTGGAGCTGTTGACTGCAATCAACAGTAAGAAGCCGATTGTGTTTATCTCCTTGGAAGAGGAGCTTCGATTGGGAAATACCACCGAACAGTTTGATATGGAGCGTGGGGTGAAGAATGAGATACTTAACCAGGGAGCAAATATCTCCATTAATACCAACAATACCTCCAATGATGTGATGCGCGCAATGAAATCCGCATATACGAGCATTTCTACCCTGCTGGAGCAGGATGCATTGTCCAGATATGATATTTCCGATGCCTTTATTAATTTCTTCAGGGATGCTTCCGTGAACAGAAAGACCATTCATGACCTTAAGGCAGTAAAGCGTACCATAAGTTCCATCAACAAAGAAGTCTTTGATAAAACGCAGCCTGACAAGCCGGAACAGGTTGCAGCGTCGGAAAGTGAGGTTCAGGATCCGACGCTCCGGGAGGCGGACGGGAAAGACACGCAGCCGGAAGTGCAGACTTTGACACCGCAGGAAAACACTGCAGCTGCGGCAGGAGGAGAAGATGACGATAAGTCTGCGGTACGGTCCGCAGAGAAGGTATTCCGTTTTGATGAATCGAAGAAAAGCGGCAGTGTGAATAAGCGCCTGCTGATCATCATTGCGGCAGCTGCGGCAGTATTGCTGATAGGAGTCCTTCTGTATATGGTCTTTGGGGGATATGACAGGATCAGGGCATCCGAACTGTGCAGTCAGGGTGACAGATATCTCTCCGAGTTGGATTATCAACAGGCTGTTGCGTCTTATCAGTCAGCCATAGAGACATACCCGAAAGCGGAGGATGCATATATTGGTTTATCGGATGCATACATAGGATTGGAAGATTATGAATCAGCCGTGGAGGTCTTGAGGACAGGCGTTCAAGTGACAAAATTGGATCGATTAATAGAATATCTTACCAATAGGTATTATGAAGCTGGTCGTGCACGTTTATTTGGACAGGAAATCAACCTTGCGGAAGCGCATGCGTATTTTGACAGGGCATTGGAGTATGGTAAGACGGAAGCTAATTTCTATTTAGGAGAATTATATGATAAGTATAATTATCCTGAACAGGATTACGAGAAAGCAAGGGAGTATTATGAAGCAGATCCGGATAACCCTTATTCACAGATCGCTTTAGGCATCCTGTATTATAACGGACGGGGTGTGGAAAAGGATACGGTAAAAGCACAGGAATTATTTGATGCAGTGATTGAAGCGGGCTGTGCGGAAGGATATTTGGGCAGCGGAGTCATAGCGTATGATAACGAGGATTACGATACTGCTTTGGAATGTTGGAATAACGTATTGGAAGGTGACGAGCAATTATATATTGCAGAGGCAATGAGGAGAATTGGCAATTTGTATTACCATGGGCAAGGCGTAGAACAGGACTATGTCCAGGCAAAAGAATGGTGGGAGAAAGGGGCAAAGTTAGGAGATGCTGCTGCAATGAGTAATATTGGCGTGCTGTATGAGTATGGGGAAGGCGTAGAACAGGATTATGCCGGGGCAATAGAATGGTATGAGAAAGCAGCAGATTTGGGAAATGATACTGCAATGAGTAATATTGGCTTGCTGTATGCGTATGGGCAAGGCGTGGAGAGGGATTATGACTTGGCAAAGAAATGGTGGGAGAAAGCGGCAGAGTTAGGAAATACTGATGCAATGAGAAATATCGGTTCGATGTATGAGCGTGGGCTGGGTGTAGAATGGGATTTTGAGCAGGCAATGAAATGGTATGAGAAAGCGGCAGAGTTGGGAAATGCTGATGCAATGAATAATATCGGCAACTTGTATTACAGTGGGGAGGGCGTAGAAAAGGATTATGTCCTGGCAATGGAATGGTATGAGAAAGCAGCAGAGTTAGGAAATGCAGGTGCAATGAGAAATATCGGTTTGCTGTATGAGTACGGGGAGGGCGTAGAACAGGATTATGTTCAGGCAGCAGAATGGTTTGAGAAAGGGGCAGAGTTAGGAGATACCGGTGCAATGTATAGTATTGGCGTGCTGTATGAGGAAGGGAAAGGCGTAGCACAGGATTATGCTCAGGCAGCAAAGTGGTATGAGAGGGCGGCGGAGTTAGGAATTATTCCTGCAATGACCAATCTTGGTAAATTGTATCACAGCGGGCAGGGTGTAACACGGGATTATGCACAGGCAATGGAGTGGTATGGGAAAGCGGCAGGGTTTGGAAATGCTAATGCAATGATGTATATTGGCGTGCTGTATGATTTTGGTCAGGGTGTAGAACAGGATTATGTGCAGGCAATGGAGTGGTATAAGAAAGCGGCAGAGTTGGGAAATGCTGATGCGATGAATAATATTGGCGCGCTGTATGAGTATGGGGAGGGCGTAGAACAGGATTATGTCCTGGCAATGGAATGGTATGAGAAAGCGGCAGGGTTAGGATGTGCTGTTGCAATGAATAATATCGGTGATTTGTATTATAATGGGTTGGGAGTGGGAAAGGATGAAGCATTGGCAGCGGAATGGTATGAAAAAGCGGAGCGGGCACAGCAGCAGGAGTAGTGCTGCTTACCTTGCAAAGGCTTGAAAAGATGGGATTTAAGAGCTGTTTGATAAATTGTACTTGACCAAATGACCGATAAGGAATACAATGTTAAGTGTGCAGGATTAGTACATCGGTAGTATGCAAGCTTCCCAAGCTTGAGAGGCGGGTCCGACTCCCGTATCCTGCTCTTTAACAAAAAGGTCAAGTGATAATACAGATATGCAGAATGCCGTTCCAAGACATTCTAAGAGCGCAAACTGCTGAGCTTGCGCTTTTTTAATTTGCCGGCGCGACAGATGCTCAAATACGTGTCATTGCAACAGGCTGCCCGGATATGGAGAATCAGGGAATGTTTGTTTTGGTATTATATGATAAGAGATAGGGAGGAAGCGGAATGAAATTCAGTAACGGCTGCTGGCTGCAACGGGAGCATGTGGGATGTTTTTCTCCGGTGCAGATATATGATACAAGGATCACAGGGGATGAAGTGATCCTCTGTGCGCCGACCACATGGATTCATGGTAAGGGAGACACCTTGGGCGGCGTCAATCTGACCATCAGGATCTCAGCTCCTTACCCGGAGGTGCTGCGGATCAGAACCTATCATCATATGGGATTGCAAAAAAGAGAACCTTCCTTTGTTATTGCGCCTGTAGAAGGTGGGCATTTGAATGTTGAGGAGACGGCGGAGCTGCTGACCATCCATAGCGGCAGCCTTCGTATGGAAATAGAAAAAGAGAACGGACAATTTACATTTTACCGCGGCAATGAAAAGATTACGGCAAGCGGACGGAATGATCTTGCCTATATGAAGACGGACTGGAGCGGTCTTCCCTATGATAAAGGACCGGAGGATGCCTATATGCGGGAGCGCCTGACGCTGTCGGTAGGGGAGCTGATTTATGGTATGGGAGAGCATTTTACGCCCTTTGTCAGGAACGGTCAGACGATAGAGATCTGGAATGAGGATGGCGGCACTTCCACGGAGCAGGCTTATAAGAATATTCCCTTTTATCTGTCCAGCCGTGGTTACGGTGTTTTTGTCAACCATCCGGAACAGGTTTCCTTTGAAGTGGCATCGGAATCCGTATCGGCAGTACAGTTCTCGGTGGCAGGGGAACAGCTGGACTATATGCTGATCAATGGACCGACGATGAAGGAAGTGCTGATGCGTTATACGGATATTACAGGAAAACCTTCCCTTCCTGCACCGTGGACCTTCGGACTTTGGCTGTCCACATCTTTTACGACGGATTATGATGAAAAGACAGTGACAGAATTTGTAGACGGTATGCTGGAGAGGGATATCCCGCTGGCGGTATTTCATTTTGACTGCTGCTGGATGAAGGAATTTCACTGGAGCGATATGACATGGGATTCCAGGGTATTTCCCGATCCGAAGGGGATGCTTGCCCGGTTGAAGGAAAAGGGCGTTAAGATCTGCGTCTGGATCAACAGCTATATCGGGCAGGAATCCGTCATGTTTGAGGAAGGTGTAAAAGGGGGATATTTCCTGAAACGTCCGAATGGAGACGTATGGCAGTGGGATATGTGGCAGCCCGGCATGGCGATCGTTGATTTTACGAATCCGGCAGCGTGCGCATGGTATGCCTCGAAGCTGGAGGCACTGATGGATATGGGGGTGGACTGCTTTAAAACGGATTTTGGAGAGCGGATCCCGACGGATGTCGTATATTATGACGGCTCTGATCCCATGAAGATGCATAATTATTATACTTATATCTATAACAGGACAGTCTTTGAGACGGTGAAAAAGAAAAAGGGAGAAAAGGAGGCCGTATTATTTGCCAGATCGGCAACTGCCGGATGTCAGAAGTTTCCGGTACATTGGGGCGGCGACTGCTGGTCGGATTATGAGTCGATGGAGCAGAGCCTGCGGGGCGGATTGTCATTGACGAGTTCCGGTTTTGGCTTTTGGAGCCACGATATCGGCGGATTTGAAAGCACTTCTACGGCGGATGTATATAAGCGCTGGTGCGCATTTGGGCTTTTATCTACTCATTCAAGGCTGCATGGCTCCCATTCTTACCGCGTTCCGTGGCTGTATGATGAGGAGGCGGTGGAGGTCGTCAGGAGATTCACGAAGCTGAAAGCTTCCCTGATGCCGTATCTGTACCGCAATGCCGTGGAGACATCTCTTACCGGTATTCCCATGATGCGGAGTATGGCGCTGGAGTATCCGGAGGATAAAAACTGCGCGTATCTGGCGACGCAGTATTTTCTGGGAGATTCCCTTCTGGTGGCGCCGATCTTTAATGAACAGAGCATGGCGGAGTATTATCTGCCTGAGGGGACATGGACGTCTTTCCTTACCAATGAGGTCAAAGAAGGCGGGAGATGGTATCGGGAAGCTATGGATTACATGACGGTTCCGCTGTACGTGAAAGAAGGAAGCATCATCGCCGTGGGCGACGGCTCCCATGGACCGGTCTATGACTATGAAAAGGATGCTGTGTTTAAGGTATATGCCCTGCAGGAAGGAGCAACTACCAAAACCTGCATATACAGTGCATCTGCGGAGAAAGTTTTGGAATTGGAGATATCCCATGGGAAACAAGGCAATTACCATATCATACTGCAGAGTGAACAGACAGAGGAGGTTTCCTGCAGCATAGAACTGGCAGGAGTGGAGGGCGAGACTTTTTCAGCAGGGGGAGAAAATAACGGTCATATGCGGGATATCCGTACCAGCCGGGAGGCGGAAGGAGTGCGCCTGTTTTTAAACCATACAGGTATCTATGATATCACGGTGAGCTGACAGAGATGATTTTGCAAAGGTTTGTTGTTTTTGTCTGGTCATGGTAGTACGACGTACCAATCTGACGGATATTTGGAGTTATTGGAGCAGCCATATTTCTGATAAGAAATTGGCTGTTTTTTCCTATTTCTACTTTATTTTTTTGTTTTGTTGATGTAAAATATTCAGTTGTTAAGAATTATTTATCTGCATATTAATAACATTGGCTGGCAAAGTTATGTATGCTGTAATCGGGCAGTTTATATTCGGCATTGCAGGCAGCTTTGCATATACCTGTTCAGAAATTTTAGATGAGGAAATTGCCATGTACTTTATATTTTATCTGTTATGGATCATTTTTAACGGACAGATCACGTTGGAGATCGCTTTGCTCGGTCTGCCTGTAGCAGGTTTGATTTATGCGTTTATCTGTAAATTCATGGATTGGAGCTGGAAAAAGGATCTGCGTATTATAAAATATTTTGCGTTTATGATTAGTTATCTGTTTGTACTGTTAAGCGAAATCCTAAAGGCCAATGCGGCGACTATCCGTCTGATCTTTTCCGAGAAGTATGAAAGAGAACCGGTTCTGGTGACATTCAGGACACGTCTGAAGTCGCCGGTTCTTCGCGTGCTTCTGGCGAACTCCATTACCCTGACGCCGGGAACCATTACGGTATCCCTGCAGGATGATGAATATACGGTGCATGCCCTGGATAAGGATTTTGCGGATGGAATAGAGGATTGCGTATTTGTACGGATGTTAGAAAAAGCGGAAAGGCTGGGAAAAGAGGATGTATAGCGGGATCGAGGCATTGGAAAAAAGCTATCATGTCTTATTTATAGTAGTTTTGGTCATACTGGCAGTCATGCTGTTTTTATGTCTGATTAGGGCATGCATGGGACCAACGGTGGCTGACCGTCTGGTAGCAGTCAATATGATGGGGACGATGGTCAATGTCATCATTGCGACACTGGCAATTATGATGGGGGAAGGTTATCTGGTGGATATCAGCCTGATCTATACGATGCTGAGCTTTTTGGCAGTGGTCGTATTAACTAAGGTTATCTTAGGAGTCCATAAGGAAGATACGGAGCGGCTTTCCGATTTTACCACGGATGAGGATGAATTGATGGAAGTGGAGGCTAGAAGATAATGGAGACATTGTTGTGGATTCGTTTTGTGCTGGGCATCTTATTCTTATTCGGGGGGATGTCTCTGTTTGTATTGGAGATCATGGCGTTATTCAAGCTGGACTATGTACTCAACCGTATGCATGCGGCAGCAACCGGTGATACGCTTGGAATCGGGCTGTCTCTGGTAGGATTGATGATTTTGTCCGGCTGGAACTTTACTACCCTGAAACTTGCCCTTGTACTTGTATTCTTATGGTTTTCCTCACCGGTTGCATCACACCTGATCGCAAGGCTTGAGGTAGAGACGCATGCCGGCAGAGACCAATATGAGAAAGAAGAAAGATATGCAAAGGAAGAAAAATAATGTTTTAAATGTTATGAATATACCTGAAAAATACGATAAAGAGGTAACCATACAATGGAATATTTTATGTATATCCTGCTGGCGTTCTTAGTGATCTGCGCGCTGGCGGTCAGTTTTACAAAGAGTCTATTAAATGCCGTGCTGGTCTTTATGTCCTACAGCCTGATCATGTCGATTATATGGGTGCTTTTGGAATCTCCCGATCTGGCGATCACGGAGGCGGCAGTCGGCGCAGGGGTGACCAGTATCCTGTTCTTTATTACCCTGAAGAAGATCGAGGCGATCAGAAAGACGCAGTCGGGAGAACGGGATAAAAGGGATATCTGACGTTTGCGATGTGCCTGAAAGCCATGGAGGAATGACATGAGTAAGATCAAAAAAGAGGAAGAATATCGTAAAACAGGCGCTTTTCGTTTCTTTCGCTGGTTCAAAGGAACAAAAGACCCTTATATTGATGAAGTAGAGATGCAGCCGGGTACGCCGCATGTGGACAGTCATACATTAGAGGAGATTATGGCGGAGGAATACCGCCTTCGGGAGCGTATTTATGACCATGAGCGGAACAGTGCGCTGAGATCATTTGTGGTGATCTACCGGATCGCTTCGGTGATATTTACGCTGCTGCTGATCGTATTGATGCTGTATCTGGTGGCTGCGCTGCCCCGGATAGGAACCGTGGAGCGGCCGGTCAATAATGAAGTGGCGCAGGTATATATAGAAAACGGCATACAGGATACCGGCGCAGTCAATGTTGTCACCGGAATGATCTTAAATTATCGTGCATTTGATACCTTCGGGGAGACCTGTGTGCTTTTCATAGCGACGACCTGTGTCATGGTTCTGCTGATGAAAAAGGAGGAGGAGATCCGCTCGGACAAAAGTCTGAATGACCGTCTGTATGAGCCGAAAAATGATGTGATCCTGCAAAAGGTTGCCTTTATCCTTGTTCCGTTGATTTTTATCTTCGGCATCTATGTGATCCTCAACGGACATCTTTCTCCCGGCGGCGGCTTTTCCGGCGGAGCGATCATCGGTGCAGGGATGATTTTGTATGTCAGCGCGTATGGATTTGACAAAATGCAGAAATTTTTTAATGAAAAGACGTATACGATTGTAAAGGTGACTGCATTGGTTACTTATTGTATTGTGATCTCCTATTATCTTTATATGGGAGCCAATGATCTGGAAAACCATATTTCTCTTGGCACGCCGGGGATGATCTTTTCGGCGGGGATCATCCTGTGGCTGAATATCTTTGTCGGAACGGAAGTGGCGTGTACCATGTATGCATTTTACGCGCTGTTTAGGCGCGGAGGGCTATGAGCCTGCCGCCTGCGGATACTCTGATCGTAATCATATGTCAGCAGAGCTGCATCAAAACTTGTGAATGGTAAAAGGTGGAGTGAACGGTTATGTGGAATGGCATCATAGAAAATTTTGGAGAAACGGTAGCGGTGATTTTGTTTGTGATAGGATTTGCCAATCTTTTATTACAAAAAAATCTGATCAAAAAAATCATCGGACTGAACTTCATGGACACCGGAACCTATCTTTTCTTGGCGGAGAAAGGATATATTCAGGGAAGAACAGCGCCGATCATCGTGGATGGGGTACAGGATGCTTCACTGTATATCAATCCGATCCCCAGCGGTCTGGTGCTGACCGGCATCGTGGTATCCGTATCGGTGACTGCGCTGATGCTTTCTCTTACGATCCGTCTGTATCAGAGATATCATACGCTGAATATGGACGAGATTTCCACCATACTGAAGAAGGAGGAAAATTAAATGGAAATGCTTCGTAATTTTCCTTGTTTTTCTTTGATTCTGTCCATGGGCGCGGCAATCGTTTCTTCAGGACTTAGGGGTAAGCTGGCGAGAAGGCTCAATACGGTTCTGTTGATGCTCATAACCCTGCTCTCCGCAGGGACGCTGTATCTGACTTTTACCACAAATGTATTTTATGTCTATAAGATGGGGCGTTTCTCCGCGCCCTGGGGCAATGAGATACGCTTTGGTAATTTGGAAGCGTTCATGGCATTGTTTTTCTGTATTGTCATGCTTCTGTCGGTCTGGGGCGGAAAAAAGCATCTGAAGACGGAAATCAGCGGCTTTAAAGAAAATCTTTACTATGTATTGTTAAATCTGCTTCTGAGCTCATTGCTGGCATTGATCTATACCAATGACCTGTTTACGGCGTATGTATTTGTAGAGATCAATACGATCGCAGCCTGTGGTCTGATTATGATCCGGGAGAATGGGCATACCTTGGAAGCGGCTACCAGGTACATGCTGATGAGCCTGATCGGTTCCGGGCTTTTGCTGTTTGGATTATGTATTTTATATGATATCACGGGGCATCTTCTGATGAGCAATATCAAGGAGCGGGTATCCATCCTGATGGAGACGGGAGAATATCAGCTTCCCTTGACAGTGGCGATCTTATTTATCGGAGTAGGTCTTGCGGTAAAAAGCGCGTTGTTTCCGTTCCATGCGTGGCTGCCGGATGCTTATGGTTATTCTACCGTATCAAGCGCGGCGATTCTTTCTTCTCTGGTTTCCAAAGGATACATCTTTCTGCTGATCAAGGTATTTTACCGTGTGATCGGATTTGAGGTGATCCGGCAGAGTGAATTTATCAATGTGTTGTTTATATTTGGTCTTGCCGGTATGATCTTTGGTTCCCTTAGCGCTATCCAGGAAAATGATATCCGTAGAATGATCGCGTTTTCATCAGTGGCGCAGATCGGCTATATCTATATGGGTTTCGGTCTGGGAACGGAGATCGGTATGGTAGCATCTGTATACCACATTCTGTCCCATGCAGCCACCAAAAGTATGCTTTTTATTGCGGCGGTGGGACTTACCGATGTATCCGGACAGAGTAAAAAATTCATCGATCTGACGGGGGCGGGATACCGGAATGTTGCCGCCGGACTTACTTTTACCGTAGGGTCGCTGTCTATGGTGGGTGTGCCGCTGTTTTCCGGTTTTATCAGCAAGATATTATTTGCCCAGGCCTGTGTCGGTCATGCCTATAAGATGCTGCCGACCCTGATCTGTCTGGCAATCAGCACGATATTAAACGCGATCTATTTTATGAAGACCGTAGTGCGTATCTATACGCCGGTCAAATCGGAATACGCGTCGCTTCCGTGGAAAAAGGATATTGGCTATGGTGTGGTCTGTATTTTATTTATTGTGATGAACGTGCTGCTTGGGATGAATTCCGAGCCGGTGGTTGAGCTGATCCGTTCGGGTATCCGGATGTTTGGATAGGACGGCGGCTTAGTAGAAAGGTTGGATGGAAAGATGAGAGAGATGATAATTGCATTGCTTCCGATTCTGATGCCGGTCTTTATGGGAACGATCCTGCTGTTTTTAAAAAGGCTGAAGGAACGGAAGGTGATCCTGATCTATACAGGAACAGGTCTTTTGCTGACCGGAGTTTTGGCATTGAACGTGATCTTAAATGCCGCGGATCATCAGATGCCGTTGTTTTGGCTGACGGAGCAGATCCCTGTTATGCTTAAGCTTGACTTACTGGGAAGATTGTTTATGCTGGTGGTGGCTGTTGTATGGATCTGTGCGGGTTTTTTCTCTTTCAGCTATATGAAGCATGAGAAAAATGAACGGCGTTATTACGGGTTCTATTTGATTACTTTTGGTGTACTGCTGGGACTTGGACAGAGTGGTAATCTGGTGACGATGTATGCTTTTTATGAATTTATGACGCTGGCTGCCTTTCCGCTGGTCATCCATAACCAGTCAAGGGAGGCAGTCATGGCAGGTTTGAAATACCTGATCTACTCGTTCTTTGGTGCGTATATGGCGTTGTTCGGTTTATTCTTTTTATGTGGCTATGCGGATACGATTGCCTTTACGCCGGGAGGAATTTTAAGTGCAGAGGTGATTGCGGAACACGGACAGCTGCTTTTGATCATTGCAGGTCTGATGATTCTTGGTTTCTCAGTCAAAGCCGGGATGTTTCCGCTGCATGCATGGCTTCCGACAGCCCATCCGGTGGCACCGGCGCCGGCATCTGCGGCGCTTTCCGGAATCATCGTTAAGGGCGGAGTATTTGCGGTTTTACGTGTGGTATTTTATCTTTTTGGCGCAGATTTCCTTCGCGGGACCTGGGTGCAGACTGTATTTTTAGTGTTATCCCTTTTGACGGTATTGATGGGTTCCATGCTTGCCCTTGGAGAGGATGTTTTGAAGAAACGGCTGGCATATTCCACGGTCAGCCAGTTATCGTATATATTGTTTGGAATTGCATTATTGGAGCCGACGGCGGTATGCGGCTCTCTCGTTCATCTGATTGGGCATGCGCTGATCAAATCCACGCTGTTTCTCTGTGCCGGGGCAATTATCTGCCGGAGCGGGCTTACCAGAGTTTCAGAACTTCGTGGGATCGGCAAACGTATGCCGGTGACGATCTGGTGTTTTACCATTGCATCGTTAGGGTTGATCGGTATTCCGCCGACATGCGGCTTTATCAGTAAATGGTATCTGGCGACAGGGGCGCTTGCTTCGGGAATAGCGGTATTTCAGTATGCAGGTCCCATCATTTTGATCATCAGCGCGCTTTTGACCGCAGGCTATCTTCTGCCGGTGACGATTAAAGGATTCTTTCCGGGCGTGACATCTGAGGAAGCTGAAGGAGAGCGGAAGGAAACCATGGATGATACATGGAAGAAGTGTGAGGGGGACGGGCTGATGCTGATCCCGCTTGTGATCTTGACTGCTGTTTCGGTACTGTTAGGGATGTTTCCCAATATCATACTGCATTACATTGATGGGATACTGAGCGGCATACTGTAATGTGGTCGGATGGAAGACAGAAACAGATACGTAAAATCTTGAGAGTATGGACTATTATATTATGCTGACAGCTGTGAAGCGGATGCAGGAAGGTTTGGGAAGGAGTATGATCTTGTCATATGAGTGAGGTAATGTTATTTATTATCGTTTTGATTCCGGTTTTGTGGAGTATATTGATTCCGATGCTGCCGTTTAAAAAGCGCAGTCATATGATGATATTGATTGAAGCGATTGTTTTGATCAACAGTATTTTAGTCTGGCTGCTTCTTTGGAATCGTCCGGAGGGTACTTTTACGCTGCTTCGGTTTACCGGCGATCTTTCGGTCACATTCCGTCTGGACGGTATGGCGTGCGTATTTGCGGGGCTGGTATCTGTCTTATGGCCGCTGGCAACCTTATATTCCTTTGAATATATGAAGCATGAGGATCATGAAAATGTATTTTTCATGTTTTACACCATGACCTATGGCGTAACGCTGGGTATCGCCATGAGCGGCAATATCCTCACCATGTATTTCTTTTATGAACTGTTGACTCTGGTAACGACGCCGCTGGTGCTTCATACGCTGACAAGAGAAGCGATATTGGCATCCAGAACCTATCTGTATTATTCCCTTGGTGGAGCGGCATTTGCTTTTATCGGCATGATCTTTGTGGTTGTTTATGGAGATTCCATCGATTTCATTTACGGTGGAGTGCTCCATGCAGGCAGTTATCCGGGAGGAGATCAGATCCTTTTACTGATCTATGTGCTTGCTTTTATGGGATTCGGTGTAAAGGCAGCCATCTGTCCCTTTAACAGCTGGCTGCCAAAAGCCGGTGTGGCGCCGACTCCGGTTACCGCATTGCTGCATGCGGTAGCTGTCGTCAAGTCCGGTGCATTTGCGATCATTCGTCTGACCTATTATTCCTTTGGCGTGGATTTCCTTCGGGGAACCTGGGCACAGTATGTTGTGATGGCGATTACGATGTTTACGATTATCTATGGCTGTTCCATGGCGGTGAAAGAACGTCATTTAAAAAGAAGGCTGGCGTATTCCACCATCAGTAACCTTAGTTATATCCTGTTTGGCGTGACGATTATGACGCCGCTTGGGCTGGTAGGCGCATTGGCACATCTGACGGCACATGCCATCATGAAGATATGTTCCTTTTTCTGTGCGGGCGCAGTCATCTATAAGACAGGGAGGAATTATATCTATGAACTGGACGGCTTTGGAAGAAGGATGCCGAAGATTTTCGGCATATTTACGATATCCGCGTTTGCGTTAATGGGCGTTCCCGGTCTGGCAGGATTTATCTCAAAATATTATCTGGCATCCGCGGCAGTGGAAAGCGGCAATGTTTTGGCTTATTTTGGTATGGGCGCAATTTTGATCTCCGCCATTTTAACGGCGATTTATATGCTGACGATCGTGGTAAGGGCATTTTTCCCACAGGCAGGCTTTGACTATCATACCATAGACGATGTCGGGGATCCGAACTGGATGATGCTTCTGCCGCTGACACTGTTTTGTATCGGCATGCTGGCGTACGGCGTATATTCCAAACCGCTGATCGATTTATTTACGGAGATTGCAAATGGTGGGTTTTGATGAGTAAACCTCGCAGAAATTTATAGAAGGAGTAAGGCAGCAATGTGGATGAAAGATATGGATATATTATTAGCAGTGGCGGTTTTTTACCCTATGGGCGCCGCATTCGTGTCGTATATAATTGGGCGGTTTTCTAAGAAGGCGAGGGATTACTTTGCAGACTTTGTGGTAATCAGCGAATTTGCTCTAGTGCTGTATCCGGCGTTATATTATCTTATGATTGGGAGAAGTGTCTCTATGGTTGAGCCTTTCAGCGCCGCTTCGGAAGCGGAAGTGAGGCTTTCGGCAGGGATATTGCGGTATCAGATACCGGGATTTGCGGGAATGGGACTGCACTTTATGCTGGACGGCTTCCGCAGCGTGTATGTTGTGGTGGCTGCGCTGATGTGGATGATGACAACGATATTTTCCAAAGAATATTTTAAGCATTACCATAACCGGAACCGCTATTATCTGTTCCTGCTTCTGACCCTTGGCGCGACGATGGGGGTATTTCTTTCAGAGGAGCTTTATACCACATTTATTTTCTTTGAAATTATGTCCTTTACTTCTTATGTATGGGTTGCCCATGATGAGAAAAAAGAGTCGCTCCGGGCGGCGGAAACCTATCTTGCGGTTGCCGTGATCGGCGGTATGGTGACGCTGATGGGATTGTTTCTGCTGTATCATGAACTGGGAACGCTGCGGATTCATGAACTGTTGGCGTGGTCCGGTATAGGAGCGGCGGGTACGCAGCCGGATAAAACGATGCTGTATATTGCAGGCACGCTGGTCTGCGTAGGATTTGCCGCCAAGGCGGGCGCTTTTCCGTTGCATATATGGCTTCCTAAAGCCCATCCGGTGGCTCCAGCTCCGGCTTCGGCGCTGCTTTCCGGTATCCTGACGAAAGCGGGGATCTTTGGGCTGCTGGCGGTCAGCTGTCAGCTTTTTTACGGGGATGTCAACTGGGGCAGTGCGATCCTGCTGATCGGAACGGTCACCATGTTTCTTGGAGCGCTTCTGGCATTGTTTTCTGTGGATCTGAAACGTACGCTTGCCTGTTCGTCCGTGTCACAGATCGGCTTTATCTTAGTGGGAATCGGCAGTATGGGACTGCTTGGCAGTGAAAATGCGCTGGCGGCAAGGGGAACCCTCCTTCATATGGTCAATCATTCCCTGATTAAGCTGGTGTTGTTTATGGCGGCAGGAGTGGTATATATGAATATTCATAAGCTGAATCTTAATGAGATCAGGGGGTTTGGACGTAAAAAGCCGTTGCTGCATGTAATCTTTCTGATGGGGGCTCTGGGAATCGGCGGTATCCCTCTATGGAACGGATATGTCAGTAAGACGCTTTTACATGAAGGGATTGTGGAATATACGGAACTTTTGAAGGAAGGCGCTGTTACGCCGTCGATGTTTGGCATTGTTGGCATGGAGTGTATTGAATGGATATTTTTGATCAGCGGCGGTATTACGATTGCTTATATGACGAAACTTTATATTGCGGTTTTTGTTGAAAAGAATGCGGACGGAGAACGGCAGAAGGAATTTGATGAAAATAAAAAATATATGAACTGGCAGAGTCAGGCGGCACTGACCCTTAGTGCGCTGCTGTTACCTTTGATGGGATTTTTCCCGAATGTGGTGATGGATGGCATCGCAGATGCCGGTATTTCTATGATGAATGCGGCTGCGTTATCGGAGAACGTAGAATATTTCAGCGTAGAAAATCTAAAGGGAGCCGGCATTTCGCTGGTAATCGGCATTCTGCTGTATCTGTTTGTGGTGCGGCTGTTGTTGATGAAAAAAACAGAGTCGGGCAGGGAGTATGTAAACCGTTGGCCGAAGGTTATGGATCTGGAAGATTTTTTCTATCGCCCGTTGATTGGCGTTGTGTGTATCTTGGGGAGATTCGTCTGCAGAATCTGCGACAGTCTGGTGGATGGATTCGTCGTGCTGCTGCGTAAGACGGTTTATCGGGATAAGCCGTTGCCATTTGAGCTGGCGGAAGGGAATCTGTTCACTTATTATCTGGGTGAGTTCTTAAACTTCTGTGCGGAATGGCTGGATCGGAAATTCCCGAAGCGCAGGCGCAGACGTAAAGCGGAAAAACGCAATTATGTCCATGAACTGGCGATGCGTTATTGGGAATTGACAGAGAATATGATGGTTATTACAAGGACATTATCTTTTGGATTTATGCTGTTTTGTTTTGGATTTGTATTTATGCTGTTGTATCTGATGCTAAGATGAAAGGCGCTATGTTATATAGGGAAATACCTCAATATTTTCAAAACCCATCTCTTTTAACTGCTTTGTGGAATGATTGATATGTGCTTCGGTATTGAATGACGGTATTTTCGGAACGCGGATACGGATATGTTCCTGAGATACGCTGCGGGCAAGCAGTGAAAGATTGTCAAGAACAGGTTGGATCGGCGCGCCGGTATAAGCCTCATAGACGGACGGATCCAGATCCTTGATATCCACAATAAAATCATTTACTGCCGCCAGTGCCTTTTCCAGCTGTGTGGCAGGGATGTTCAACGAGGTTTCTGCCGTGAGAAGCCACTCCGGTCCACAAACGGCGCGGAACTGCCGGATAAAGTCGGCATGAAGAAGCGATTCCCCACCGCCGAAGGTTACGCCGCCTCCGGTTGCGAGAAAATATAAATGATCGATTTTTACCCGGTCATAAAGCTGTTCCGGTGTCATCAGGGTGCATTTTTCAAGCGTTTTGGGATTCCAGGCATGGGGATTAATGCAGTAACGGCACTGCAGGGGACAGCCGTAAGCGCCGACCAGAGTGCTTACGCCTGTACCGTCTACAGTAAGTCTGTGTCTTTGGATAGCAAAGACAGGGAGTTTTGGGATGTTTTTATCCATGTGTCGAACCTTTCCTGTTTTTTATTTTGCTTATTTTTTTGTTCACTTTGACAAGTAACATTTACTAATAGAGTTTTTGACACCCTAGTTGTCTTCTTCGATATAGATTTCTCCTTCAGCTTCAGGAGCCAGCGGCATA
>CAYQZB010000042.1:0-17978 GCA_964421915.1 uncultured Lachnospiraceae bacterium | reverse complement strand
CAGACTGCTTTTTCGTTTACATCATCAGCGATTCTAACCTAAAGAATTTGTATTTCCAACAGAATACCACCATGAAAAAGAGCGTATAGGTTAGTTTTCCATACATTCTGACACTATATTATTATTTAGGCTTTTTCTCATAATGACTTTATCCCGGCTAAGCTCTTTACAGATAGTAAATCCCATTTTTTTATACATTGATGACGGTCCCATGAAATCCCGCGCAGCATTTACAAACTCC
Source organism: uncultured Lachnospiraceae bacterium (assembly GCA_964421915.1). Classification (GTDB taxonomy): domain Bacteria; phylum Bacillota; class Clostridia; order Lachnospirales; family Lachnospiraceae; genus NK4A136. The sequence continues at coordinate 17,737 of CAYQZB010000042.1, read as the reverse complement.
TTTTTGGGATAACTTTCCACAACATCAAACCCATCCATTTGGGCATCTATACAGACACGTTCCAGAAGTTTTGTGGCGATTCCTTTTCTCCGCATTTCCGGCGCAATAACATAACAAAAAACGGACTTCACCTTCAAGCCTGAATCGTCACACCCAACTGATTGCATAAAGCGTAACCAACTAATGCAATTCTGACATTCTGATTTTGTATTTGCATTACACCAACCAACAACCTTACTGTTTTGATATGCCAGATATCCTTGTATAATGCCTTCAATAACGTATTGCCTTGCAAGTTCCCGCCTTTTAGCGGCAGATGAAAAATCAGTTTCTATCCGATGATCTGAACTACACCAGCAGACGCAATAGCACTTATTCTCATCACTTCCATCATCATGAGGAGTAGTATCAAAAAAATGCAGATAATCTTCCACAAGTTCCGGTGTTAGTCTTTTGATTATTATGTCCACTTTTCCCCTCCGTTTTATTTTTTGGTAAGTCCTCCCGCAGCCACCTCCGCCTCAAAAATCAATATAACTTCATTCAGATACCCTGTCAATTCCTTTTCCGTCATAAACCCGTCCTTTCCGTTGTTCTTCCGCGACAACGGCATTGACAAACTCCGCATCCTGTTACAAAATATAATTAGAACGATATTCTAATTCTTAATTATTTTGAAAGGGAAAAGATAAAATGAAAAAAGCAATCTACTACTTTACAGGCACGGGGAACAGTATGCGGGCATCCGTCAAGATAGCGCAGAGGCTTGGAGATACGGACATTATTTCCATGCGGAACGACCCTGCCAAGGTACCGGCGGCAGACTGTGATATGATTGGCTTTGTTTACCCGGTCTACCACTGGACAATGCCGGAGCCTGCGGCGCGCTTTGTGGAACGATTGGAGATCAATCCAAAGGCATATATATTTGTGGTCGCCATGCCGAGCTTTGTTTTGGGAGATGCCTGTGAACGATTGAAACGGATTTTGACGGCCAAGGGAGCAAGACTGTCCTATGGCGAAAAGGTAAACAGCGTGGCAAACTATATGCTGGTCTATCCGCCCATGCCATCTCCAAAATACGCCGTTCCCAAAACGGAAAAAAAGCTGGAACGCATTGCCGAAGACATCGCAAACAAGCGAAGCAGGGAGATTCCCAAAGAAAACGCTTTTATCCGCAGGATTCATCGCAAGGTCATGGATCCGTACAAGGAATTGCAAAAATATGCAGACATTCCATTTACCATCTCCGACGATTGCATCAGCTGTGGGCTCTGCGCAAAGGTATGCCCCGTGGACAACATTGTTATGACAGAAGGCAGACCGACGTTTTGCCACAAATGCGCCCAGTGTATGGCATGCGTTTCCTTCTGTCCTAAGAGATCCATTGGATATAACTTGGAAAAGGCGGAGCTTAAGGAACATGCCGAGGATCTGAAAAAAACACCCGTTGTTAAAAGGATGGGACTTCCGGCAGGACGCAAACGCTACCATAACCCTTACATTACCGCATCAGACCTAACAAAAAATCAGATGAAAGTAGATGGAAGGATAGAGAAACCATGAGGAAAAGACATACAGAAAATAAAACAAAGGATGCGATACTGGATGCCGCAATGAAAATCTTTCTTACAAATGGCTACGAAGGGACTTCGGTCCGCATGATCCTGGAGGAGGCCAATGTGGCGACCGGCAGCTTTTACCATTTTTTCAAATCCAAGGAGGATCTGTTTGAGAAGGTGGTAGAACGGTTTTTATACCTGTATACAGAGCAATTTGCCGCCATTGCCGCGGATGACACCCATTCCTTTTGGGAGCAGCTGGATCTGCTGATGGAGCTGCTTGGAAGCAATACCCGGCTCTATTTTGGAAGATTACAGGCGGATCAGCTCCATTGGACAGTGCAGTATGCGCTTCACCAACGCGCGATGCAGGCGCTTCTTCCCAGTGTTGAAGTGCTGGTAAAAAGGCTGCTGGAAAGCGGGAGTGCCGGAAACCCGATGGGGCTGGATATTCATACCCTGTCCGTTGTGGTTTTACAGGGGATCGAAGGAATCATACATGCGGCGCCGTTGGAAAATGCGGATATGACCCGCATCAGGGAAAATATTATTTCCTTTATCACATATATCCTTAACCTCCAAAGAAGCGCTGATTAAATCAGTGCTTCTTTAGACAAAATAAAAAAGCAGGTAAATCACCTACAAAGCAGGTGATGGGAATCGAAGCTGAATTAGGTGAGGAATCGCTAAAAGAAAGGATTTGCGGCGTTAATGTTTTCAGGTCACACAAAAAGGTCACACAATTTATATCATTTGATTTTCCAATCAAATAAAGTATTCATGTCACAATCCAGTATATCACACAATGCAAACAGGATTTTAACGCTTGCATTTCTGTTGCCGTTTTCTAACTTGTTATAATGATATATTGATGTCTCTATACCCTTTAAGTGCAGTTTGGCAACCATATCTTTTTGAAGTATGCCTTTTTCTTCCCGTAAACGCTTTATATTGCTTCCAATCTCATATTTTGGAAAATGTGTTTATAAACCATGTGGGGGTTTTGGAAGCATTAAAAGAACAGACATATGATATTGTAAGTGCTTTGGAAAGTGAGAAAGCCAATCCCATGGATGAGACGACTGAATTTGGAGATAACAGCGCACGGGATAAACTCGGTTTCCAGGGCTGGTTTGCTCCCGCGTCGGATTATGATTATCCGACACGGTATAACGGAAGTACAATGAGTGAACTGAAGATGTTCTACGGCAGCTTTTATGATGACAGCGGTAACATCATTTATAGGGACCTCCAGCGAGGTTTTCTGGTAGGCGTAAGGAACTGGAAGGAGTTTGACGTGTACTTCCCTGAAGACCTCTTAAATACTTTAGCACAACCGTAAACACGGTAAAGAAATCGGATAGGATAAAAAGGCTTTGAAAAAGAAAACAGCCCTCCAAAGGAAAGGCCCCTGTAAAATATGATACAGGGGCTTTTCTGTTATATTTTATATGGGTTCAAAACAATTATCTATCAAGAAATTTTTATTAACAAACAGGAATATTACTCGGCAGGAAGGAAACCGTAATAGTCTTTTATAGGACGGTAAACAGCTAAATTATTATAATCGTCCCTGTTAAAATCATCACCATACTCCTCAAAGAGAGCTGCTGCGGAATCAGAGAACCAAACATAATCATTTAATGCATAATTATCAATTCCAATCGACCCGGCAGGTTTATCATTTGAAGCATATACCGCCCTATACCCCGGCTCATAACCCCATTCATTTCCTTCCTCAAAGTTGATAAAAAATACGCTAAATGTATCTGCATTTCCGGCAGTAACCCGCCCTAAACCATTATTAAGCACTCCGCAAAAAGACCCCGATTCATCTTCCGGATTCTCACGAAATGTCTCCCACTGCGGAATCCCCGAATTTTCAATCTGCCCTTTAATATCCTCCATTTCGGGTGTATTGTTATTTCCGCCGTTTGCAGAGATGATTACGATTGCCTGGTCTTCCGCACCGTCACCGTCAGTGTCAAGGGGGACGTAAATCTGGTTTCCCATATCGGTTACGCCGGTATCTTCCCCTTCGGAGGTTTTCTCCGCTACCTTACATGCGGTAAGCGCAAGGATGGACATTACCATTGTCGTTGTTAATAAAAGGGTTCTTTTTTCATGGTTTTTACTTCCTTTCTTGGATAGAAATTTTATTGTTTTTATGGATATATTGGCATCCATTGTTCTTTATGCTTTTATATGTAAAATAAAAATGGGAAAGTTATTTTTAAAAAATATCATCATCACAAAATTTATTGATTATACTTTTGTTTTAATCATTCCTGTCATCCTCCCGAATCTTTTCTATTGCTGCCTTTATACTTACAAGTGTGTAATACATAATATTCATCCAGTATCTTACACACATCATAATCAACGGAGGGTCGGCTTCCAGATGTATATATTTGGCGTGTTCAGCCCTGACCCTTTCTATGATATCCTGTTCTTTCGCTGTCAGCATCCCATAACCCCTCTTCTAATATTACATATACAAAGAAATTTTTGATTTTTAGATTACGGCAGTCTGCATTTATCCATTATAATCTCAGTATCCGTTACATAACAGGAAGCATATATATCCCAGTCGTCTATATCTGCCGATAAAGTGCGTTCTCTTTTTTGGGGGTGTAATTCAATGCCTAAAAAACAAAATAAACCCTGTTCGGTATCACCCCAGCTATAACAAGCCGTATCCTTATGCTGCTCAACAAAATCAACGCCTATTACGGATATCAATTTTTCAAATCCTCTTCTTTTTTTACTTATAACAGCATCATTCATAATGGCATCCTCCCTATAAATCATTATATACATTATCTGAAAACACAATTACTTTACCTGTATAACTTGAAACTATTTTGCTGTTTTTTTGACCTATACTCTTAATAAAATCCCTATCATCAAATGACGGAATTATTCTTTCCCGGTCTGGATGTGTGTGAGCTTCTAACCTGACTTTATGGCTTTCTAATAAACCCATTAGTACATCACTTTTTTCAATGTGACAATGATATCGAGTCCCATGATATAAAATGTCTTCATTTTTTCCGCGAAATAAAGCAAATTCATCGCCCGTTGCTGCCGATAAATATGCTAAATCTTTATCTTCGATAGAATTTACTTTAAAAGAAGCAAATGTTTCTCTTTCAGGAACTCTATCTAATAAAGATTGTCGATGTTTGTTTAATCCATCTCTTTGCTCTCTAATAGATTCCAAAGAAATTCTTGTAGATTCTTCTGATGCTAAAGGTGAAGATAAACCTCTTATATTATCAATCCCACGACTATCATTATTTTTATCATCTTTTCTTGAATCATCTATACAATCCCATAAATCCATAGATTACTGCCTCCGTTATAACTGCTGTTCTGCCTGTATCCAATGAATCGCATCATAAGATATTTTTCATCTATCTCTGGTAATCATGGAAATATATCCTTCTGTTTGTAGATTTGAAAATATCTTGTTAATATTTTACCATTATATGTGAAATAAAAACAGGAAAGTTTAATTTTTGTTTTTTAAGCGTTATTTTTTAAATACCGCTTATTTTTACCATTTTTATCACACAAAAACCAATATAACAGAAAATACGGAAAAATACAATTATTTTTTTATATACTTAACATCTAAAAGCGTAACCCAGAATCAAACATATAAAATATTTAACGTAAAATGTTTAATTCTGCCTCTTACGCTTGAGGTTTCCGGCAGTAAAGCTGCCGGGCAGACTGCCCTTTTTCCACATTCTCCCATATATGGGTGAATACATGCTTCCATTAAGCAGTCCCCAAATTTCCATCCCGGCACTAAACAGGGTAAGAATCACCCAGAACTTAGTCTGCGACACCGGAACATGTTTTACTAAGCTGTTAATTTATCTTCAAAACCCTGTCCGCGCCTTGCAATCACCAATGCGCCTGCCCTGTGGACAGTTAATTTACGCGTATCCGCATATTTCTGTTTCCCAATCAGGCTTGTATATGCCGGATTTACCATTGTAAAACCAACGCCGTATTTCAAACACAGGTTTTTTGTCCAGAATAAGTACCTGTGATAATCAAACATGTGAATCATTTTATTGTATTTCTTATCTTTCTGTTTTAAACATCCGGACTTCTTTTGCATAAAGTTCAAATCTTCCACAACAATATTCTTTACTGAGCCTAAAGCATACCGAACCAGACCGCTTAATTTTTCCTTTATCTCGGATTCCGCCCTGTTCCCGGTGCCGTGATATTGTAATTTAATATGCATGGCTGATACCATATTGCCGGACTTGTCGGTTTACACGGCTTCCAGAAAACCGCTGTTATAATCAATCCCAATGATGCCGCTGCTGCTGTCAGTTTGAACCTCAACATTTATTTGCGGCAAAGGACGAAAGAGCTGCGGTCTCGGTATATTTCATCCATTTTGAGGAAGGCAATGAATGGGGTTATGAACCGGGGTACAGGGCTGTATATACTTTCATTGGAAATCCGGAGGAAACCGGTATCATTTCCGCAACGTATGATAATGTATGGTATTCCGATTCCGCAGCAACCTTCTTTGAGGAGCATGGTGATGGTTTTGACAGGAGTGGTTATTATAAGATTAGTGTTTTTTTCCCATTAAAGACTATTATGGTTTCGTTCCCGCTGAATAAGATTTCCTTTATATAAAATTCTTTTTTGGATTTTTTTTTAATAACAGTTCCTTTTATATATATAATAAGAAAAACCTCTGTAAAATATAACGCAGGGGTTTTCCTTTTTCCAAAGCCTTATCTTTTAAGGGGCTGTTTTTTTGATTCCGTGTTACGTTACGTTGTGTAATTTACATGTCCCTGAAATAACAAAGGAAGCGCCGTCCATACGGAAAGCAGCGCCCCCTCTGCGAAAGGAAACCGGTCATGGGGCTATGGCACCCCTTGGGAAAAGCTTATGTCAGTCCCCCTGTGCCAGCCCCTCATAGGAAAGCCGCTGGATGACCGTCGTGGAAGAGATGATATGCCCCACGCTTTGCCAAAAAAAGGCACATGGTCACAATTCACTGTTCCATGCGCCTTTACGCTGTTCCTTCGATATGAAATTGTTTTGCCGATTACGCCATCTGCATAATCTCAGCTTCAAGTTCTCTCAATTCATCAAGCGATAATGCAGGAATATAATCCGCAATCTCTTCCAGTGACATTTTACCTTTTTTTATCATTCTTTCAGCTGTTTCCCTGTCTGCATCATGCCTCTCACTTCTGATAAATGACTTCATTATCTGTTCTTCATCAAATAAACTCATCATAATGCTTACAACCTCCTTTTCCCTCTCATGCAGATATTCTCTTAAAACATTCCTGTCCTTGCATATGTGGATTGTTTCCGTAACCGCCTTATTCGTCATTCCATACTGCGCGGTCTGCTCATTAAAAACTTTGCAGAAAATGATGTACTGGTTGATGATATCATCTGTATCGCTTTCATAAATCACCTTTGCCTTTACTTCAATGTCAATCTCCGCGCCCTCAAAAAATTCTTGTGATAAAGATACCTGCAATCTGTGACAAAAAGATAGTATATATTTCTCCAGCCATATTTTTATTATACGGAAAAATATTCGATTTTACAACAAAATCAAAAAAACCTCACAAACACATATTTGCAAGGTTTCCATAAGCAGGTGAATCACCAGCAAAGCAGGTGATGGGAATCGAACCCACGTGTTCAGCTTGGAAGGCTGACATTCTACCATTGAACTACACCTGCATAATCATTTATGAAATTGTATGCGCAAGTCGGGGTGACAGGATTCGAACCTGCGACCCCCTGGTCCCAAACCAGGTGCTCTAGCCAAACTGAGCCACACCCCGAAAACCGTTTCACTCACAACGCAAAACCTATTATACGTATTATCATTGCTCTTGTCAACAACTTTTTTCTTATTTTGTCTGCTTCCACCTTAAAATTTCTTCCAGCCTCTCCTTGACCTGCTTTTCCTTTCCCTGTTCGGTAGGCTGATAATACCGTCTGTCAGCTAATGACTCCGGCAGACATTTCATTTTCGTCAGCTTCTCTTCCGTATCGTGGGCATAAATATAACCTTTTCCATAATTCATCTCTTTCATAAGATTGGTTGGTGCATTACAGATCTGCAATGGAACCGGTTCTGCCGGAAGCTCTTTGATATCTGCTTTACAAGCCTCACAGGCTCTATAGATCGCATTGGATTTCGGCGCCATGGAAAGATAAACGACTGCATGCGCCAGATGCACATCACACTCCGGCATCCCCAAAAAATGGCACGCCTGATATGCCGCTATCGTCACCTGCAAAGCACCTGAGTCTGCCATCCCCACATCCTCACTGGCAAACCGCACCAAACGCCTTGCAATATACAACGGCTCCTCCCCGCCGTCTAACATCCGATACATCCAGTATACTGCTGCATCCGGGTCACTATTGCGCATGGATTTATGCAGCGCGGAAATTAAATTATAATGTTCCTCGCCATTCTTATCATACAGCAGAGAGCGTCGGTTCATGCATTGTTCCAAGAGCTCTTTATCCACACACAACACGGCGTTCTCATTCATTTTACTGTTGAATACTGCCATCTCCAAAGTATTCAGCGCCGTTCTGGCATCTCCATTGGCAAAACGGGCTATCGCCTGCAAATGCGAATCCTCGATATCAATCTGCAGGTTGCCTAACCCCATGGAGCTTTTTAAGGCATGCTCCAGCACCTGCTTTAGCTCTTCCTCCTGCAATGGCTTTAAGATGAATACCTTACAACGGGACAAGAGAGCGGAATTAATCTCAAAAGAGGGATTCTCTGTGGTAGCCCCTACCAGAATAATACTTCCTTTTTCCACAAAAGGAAGAAATGCATCCTGCTGTGCCTTATTGAAGCGGTGGATCTCATCCGCAAATAACAGCGTGCGGATTCCCATTCTCCGGTTTTGTTCCGCCTGTTCCATCACTTCCTTGACCTCTTTGATCCCGCTGTTCACAGCGCTGAATTCCACAAATTCCGCCTTTGTTTTCTCTGCAATAATTCTTGCCAGAGTAGTTTTTCCAACCCCCGGCGGTCCCCAGAATATCATAGAGGGAATCTGGTCTTCCTCAATTAAGCGCCTAAGGATTTTCCCTTCCCCAATCAAATGTTTCTGTCCTACATAATCTTCCAAAGAATGCGGTCTCAAACGACTTGCAAGAGGCGCCGTTTTTTTCCTGTCATCAAACAAATTTAACTGATCCATATTTCAACTTTTTACTCCGTATCCCCTTTTTCATGCATTGCGCATCCGCCCTCCTGACGGCTGCCGCATTGTCCTCCATACGGGCAGCCGATACAGGTTTTGCCCTTCTTTTTCGCTTTATATAAATAGATGATAATACTGCTGATAATGCACAGAAGAATCACTATAATGATAAGATCCCCCATATCGTCCTCCCAATGCCGGAATTTCTTATCTATTATTTTTTATGATTGAAGACCGCCTCTGCTATACGTATTTGATCTCATAATGCGCTTCTCCCGCCTCGTCGATGGTCATCACCGCATAAGTCGGTTTTCTGTCCGCCTGCCGCGGAAAAGCGATACTGCCCGGATTCAGGATGACCATACTGCCATACCGCTTGATCTGCGGGCAATGCGTATGCCCGAACATCACGATATCCGCGCCTTCTTCCTCTCCTACCCGTCTAAGTTCCCCGTCGTCAAAATGTGCTCCATACAGATGTCCATGGGTGAGAAATACCTTATAGGTGCCGATTTGGAATATCTTTTCTCCGGGCAGACCGGCACCAAAATCCATATTCCCTGCCACCGCCTCTATCCTGCATCCCGCCATTGACCCCAGCTCCAGTTCATCCATCTGAAGATCCCCGCAATGCACCAAAAGATCGATTGGCTTTTCCCGTTCCAGCACTTTATAAAAGTTGCGCTTTTCCCTATGGGTATCGCTGATAATCATAATCTTCATATTCTATAAACCATACCTTTCCGCCAATTCTTTTTTCATTGCGCGCATAGCCTTTCCCCTGTGGCTGATCTCATTTTTCTGTTCCGGGCTCATCTGTGCCGTCGTACAGCCATACTCTTTTATGTAGAAAAATGGGTCATAACCAAATCCATTTTCCCCGATGATCTCATGTGCAATGCTGCCCTCCACGGTCTCCTGCACGGTAAAGAGTTCTTCCCCTACTGCCGCCGCGATGGAGCAGACAAATCTTGCCGAACGCTTTTCCTCCGGCACATCCTTCATTTCCTCTATGATATCTGCCATCGCCTGTGGGTACGTCCTATCACCCAGCCAACGGTGGGACATGACACCCGGTTTTTTATCATAAAAATCGATCTCCAGTCCCGAATCATCCGCCAATACCACCGCATCCGCATATTCCGGCTTCTCTCTTTTAATATATTCAGCAACAGCCGCCGCCTTGATGGAAGCATTCTCCCGGAAGGTGGTGCCATTTTCCTCAATCTCTTCCGTAAACCCAATCTCGGACATGGTTTTGATTTCCCCTGCGGTCTCTCCCATAATCTCCCTGATCTCGACCAACTTGTCTTGATTGGTCGTAGCAAATATTATCGTTCTCATCTTTTGCCTCCATTCATCTCTGACCCTCATTACGCTTGGGTGGTTTCGATCCCATAAATTGATAATAATAGGTCTTCATCATCCCGTTATAGATTTTCCTGTTCTTATCCGCTTTCCTGCCGATATCTGCCTCCGCTTTCTCATAGGCGGTGATCAGATACATTGACCAGCTGTCTAACTGCCGATACCGCTCCCCAATGGTTTTATACAATGCCGGCAGCGCCGATTTTTCTTCCAGACGCTCTCCATATGGCGGATTCGTAATGATAAACCCATACTTTTTCGGATGACTTAACTGCTCCACCGGCCGCGTCTGCAGATGGATCATCTGCTCCACACCGGCAAGCTTTGCATTGCTCCTTGCAATCCGTATCATCTCCGGATCGATATCATATGCCTGAATATCAGGACAGGCAGCGGTATCCACTTCTTCCTGCGCCTCCTCTATCGTATCTTTCCATAAGGTCTGTGTCACGATATGTCCCCATTGTTCCGCCGTAAAATGCCGGTTCATTCCGGGCGCCATCCCTGCTGCCATCATGGCAGCCTCAATGGCAAAGGTGCCGCTCCCGCAAAACGGGTCAACCAGAATCCTTTCCTTATTCCATGGCGTCAGCATGATCAGTGCAGCGGCAAGATTCTCCGCAATCGGCGCTTTCGCCGTCAGCTTCCGGTAACCTCTTTTATGTAAGGACTCTCCAGTCGTATCAAGTCCCACCGTCACTTCATCCTTCATTAAAAATACTCTGATGGGAAAACTCTCTCCATCTTCCGCAAACCACTGGATACCGTACTTCTCCTTTAACCTGTCCACCATCGCTTTTTTCATAATGGACTGAATATCTGAAGGAGAAAACAATTTACTCTTGACGCTGGCAGCCTTTGCCACCCAGAATTTCCCATTTTCCGGGATATAGTTCTCCCAGAGAAGCGCTTTCGTCCCCTGATACAATTCCTCAAAGGTCTCGGCACGGAAGCCGCCTACCCTGATTAGGATGCGTTCCGCGGTACGAAGATTGACATTGGCACGGCATACCGCTTCCTCATCTCCATAAAAACACACCCTTCCGTCCTCAACGGATGAGATTTCATAGCCAATATCAATAATTTCTTTTTTCAGCACTGCTTCCAGTCCAAAATGACAGGGAGCGATCAGTTCATAGCGGTTCATATCCCTCTACTATCCGTTTCTATTTTTGAAAATATGTTTTATTAAAAATTTACTCTTTCCATTCTATCCGCAACATATTTTGATGTCAATAATTTTATGGTTTTCAGACTACGAATCCCATGAATATATGCTCTTTTAGTTTCCTTTTTCATTCGCCTGTGATATAATATTACAAAACAGATGTTGAATTCTTTTTGTTATCTTGAAACAGAATAATAATTGCTATTTTTTCGATAATATTCATATATAGGAGGAATATACTATGGAATATGTTATCACTTTCACATGGGATGATGAAGCTGATGTATGGATCGCCACAAGCGAAGATATCCCCGGACTTGTTCTTGAATCCGGTTCATTTGATGCATTGTTGGAACGGACACGATTTGCCATACCCGAACTGCTTGAATTAAATTCACTTGAATCCAAACCATTTTCTTTGACTTTTAAATCCGAACGCCATGAAAGGATGGTTATGTAATGGCTGAATATGAAAAGAAAGTTCGCAAAATCCTTTTACAAAACGACTGTACTTTCATTCGGCGGGGCAAGGGCGATCATGATATATGGTACAGCCCTCTCACAGACCGGCATGTAACTGTCGATACCAAAATAAAATCAAGACACACCGCAAATGCAATACTTAAGCAAAGCGGAATTAATTTTAAATTTTGACTATCAATATCGTCGATTATGACATATAAATCAACATCTACATGAAAATATGGCAATTGATCTCAACTATTTTTTATTCCCTGATGTTTCCTCTTTTGCTCTTTTCTCGGCATAATGATTTCCTGCATATCAAAAAATATAGGAATCCATGATATTCTGACGAATAAATATTTTTATCCGGTAAATACTACTACACATAGAGAACGATTTTATCCTTTCTCTATGTCATTCTGCATATATTGCAGGAAAAATTTTATGATGGAGGCTATGTAACATGGCAAACAACGACAACAACCAGAATCAGAAGAACAATCAGAGCAAGAACAGCAGCCAGAATTCTACCCAGAATTCTTCTCAGAATTCTTCTCAGAATCAGAACAAAAACAACAGCCAGAATTCTTCTCAGAATCAGTCCAGCAACTGCAGCAACTCAACCAAGGATCAGGATTACGATTACTAAATCTGGCAGACTTCGGGAGGGGTCATCTCTCCCGAAGTTGTTTTTCTTTACATATTTTTCATACAATTTTTATTCTTTATTTATAATATATTAATATTTTTTACGCGGCAATTTTTCATTTTATATTTGATATAACATCTTGCTATTTACTCCCATTTTCTGTATAATTAATAGCGACGGTCTCACCAGTTTTAAATGGAGGATTCCGTGACGCATGGGTGGGGTTTCAGCCCGGCAAAAACTATAACAGAGAAGGAGAATAAAGTATGAAGTTTGGTTATTTTGATGATGCCAACAGAGAGTATGTCATCACATCTCCCAGGACTCCATATCCATGGATCAATTATCTGGGTACGCAGGGATTTTTTTCACTGATTTCCAATACTGCAGGCGGTTACTCATTCTATAAGGATGCAAGGCTTCGTAGAATTACAAGGTATCGTTATAACAACGTTCCCATCGATATGGGCGGTCGTTATTTCTATATCAAGGACGGTGAAACGATCTGGAATCCCGGCTGGTCTCCGGTCAAGACAGAACTTGACGCTTATGAATGCCGGCATGGCATGGGTTATACCATTATTACGGGCAAAAAAAATGATTTAAAGGCGGAAGTTACCTTTTTTGTTCCTCAGAATTACGACGGAGAAGTACAGCAGGTAGTCCTAACCAACGAAGGCAGTTCTTCCAAGGAATTTTCACTCTTCTCCTTTGCTGAATGGTGTCTGTGGGATGCGCAGGACGACTGCACGAACTTCCAGAGAAACTACAGTACAGGGCGCGTTGAAGTCGTCGGCTCTACGATTTATCACAAGACAGAATACAGAGACAGACGCGATCACTTTGCATTCTATACCGTTAATGATACCATTGACGGATATGATACCGACAGGGACGCTTTCATCGGTCTTTACAACGGATTCCACAATCCGGAAGCTGTTATGGCCGGAAAAGCAACGGATTCCTTTGCCGACGGATGGTCTCCGATCGCTTCCCATTACAAGAAGATTACGCTTGCTCCGGGAGAATCCAAGACGCTTGTATATATCCTTGGTTATGTAGAAATGCCTGCTGACCAGAAATTTGAAGCAGACGGCAAGACGATCAACAAAGTAAAAGCGCTTAAAATGATCGAGCAGTACGACACACCGGAAAAAGTTGCTGCCGGAATGGCAGAACTTAAGGCTGCATGGGACAAGCTCCTTGGCATCCTGAATGTCGAAACGCCGGATGACAAGGTCAACCGTATGGTCAATATCTGGAACCAGTATCAGTGTATGGTAACATTTAATCTTTCCCGATCCGCTTCCTACTTTGAGTCCGGCATCGGTCGCGGCATGGGCTTCCGTGATTCCAATCAGGACGTTCTTGGTTTCGTACACCAGATACCTGACAGGGCAAGGGAACGTATCATTGATATTGCTTCCACACAGTTCCCGGACGGCGGATGCTATCATCAGTATCAACCGCTGACTAAGAAAGGCAATGCCGATATCGGCGGCGACTTCTCGGATGATCCGTTGTGGCTGATCCTTTCCGTTTCCGCATACATTAAGGAAACCGGCGACTGGACGATCCTTGACGAGATGGTTCCATATGACAATGATATGTCGATTGCGCAGACTATGCTGGAGCATTTGAAGGTTTCCTTCTATCATATAGTGAATAATCTGGGTCCTCACGGACTTCCGCTTGCAATGCGTGCCGACTGGAATGACTGTATCAATCTTTCCTGCTATTCCGATACGCCGGGTGAAAGTTTCCAGACCTACACGAATCCAAAATTTGCCGCAGAAGGCGGTTATTCCAAGATTGCCGAGTCCGTTATGGTGGCTACGCTCTTTACCTATACAGGTCCTAACTATGTAGCAATCTTAAAACATCTTGGCAAGGACGATGAGGCTGCCAAAGCGCAGGCTGAGATCGACAAGATGAAGGCTAATATTATGGAATCCGCATTTGACGGCGATTGGTTCCTTCGTGCTTATGACGCGGAAGGCAAGAAGATGGGATCCAAGGAATGTGAAGAAGGCAAGATCTTCATTGAACCGCAGGGATTTGCGGTTATGTCCGAGATCGGCAAGGAGGAAGGCGCAGACATTAAGACACTCAATGCCATTGATAAGTACTTAAATACCGACTTTGGTCTTGTACTGAACAATCCTGCCTTTACAAAATATTATGTACAGTATGGCGAGATCTCAACATATCCGGGCGGCTATAAGGAAAACGCCGGCATCTTTACGCATAACAATGCATGGATCATCTGCGCGGAAGCTTATGCCGGACGCGGAGACAAAGCATTTGAATATTATTCCAAGATTGCTCCTGCATTTACTGAAGAAACGTCTGATATCCACAAGACGGAGCCGTATGTATATGGTCAGATGATTGGCGGAAAGGACGCTGGTTCCGATATCGGAAAGCCCGGCAACCACTTTGGTCAGGGCAAGAACTCCTGGCTGACCGGAACGGCAGCGTGGAACATGGTTGCGATCTCCCAGTATATTCTGGGTATCGCTGCAGACTTCGACGGCTTACGGATTGATCCTTCTATCCCGGCTGCATGGGACGGGCTCAGTGCAAAACGTGAATTCCGCGGCGCAACCTATGATATTAAGGTAACAAACCCGAACCATGTGTGCAAGGGCGTAAAAGCGGTAACGGTTGACGGCAATGCCATCGAAGGCAACGTCCTTCCTGCATTCGGCGACGGCAAAACGCATACCGTGGAAGTAACGATGGGCTGAATACAGACGATCACATAAGATTTTTGAATAGTTACTTAAGGGCAGAGCCGGTTTTATTGGTTCTGCCCTTATCTTACCATAATTGCGCACGCTTTTTGCGCATAATTCAAATTGCGAAGCAATTTGCAATAAGCGCTTGCGCTTATTTGACCATATCCGCAGTGCACCACTCGGGCTTCGCCCAGCGTAGTATAATATCCGCAGTGCACCACTCGGAAAACCTTCGGTTTTCCGAGCTCACGGGCTTCGCCCTATTCACTGCATCATTGCTGACGTGTATATTCTTCAAGACATATCTGCTTTTCATAGATGATCTGCGCATTTTCCACACCCACATACCTGAAATGCCATGGTTCATAACTGATTCCGGTAATGTCCTCTTTGCCCTGTGGGTAACGCAATATAAATCCGTATTTGTGTGCATTTTCTGCAAGCCACAGATAAACGTCCTCATTTTCACACCGTTCTTTATCTGCATTGATATCAACAGCGATACCCAGTTGATGCTCGCTTGTCCCCGGAACCGCAACCCATTCTTCTGCCATTCTTTCCGCCCTTGATCTGAAATAGCCCTCATTCATATAGGCTTGTACTTTTTCAAGAAATATTTCTTCCTGTTCTTCCGCTGACCGGTATCCTTCCCGCACGATCGGATATAACCCTTCCGCCCTCATATCATCAAACATTTCCTGTAATTGAGGATATATTCTGGAATCCACTTTTTCACCGTTGGATAATTCTGTCAGCTCTATCTCATAGTCATCCGGTATGTAATTATTACGATTCACCACAATCAGATTCCAGCCATTTTCTTCACTGGCAACCGGATGGGTATTGTTGCAAAAAGCAAAAAAGAAATCGCCTGAATCTATAATTCTGTAAAAAACTGTTATCCATAACAAAAGCATCAGCAGCATGACAGCCGCAATTTTTATTTTATATTGATTTCTTTTTTTGCGCCGCTTCATAAATTTTCTCTTTGCCCTTTCTAAATCTTATACAAAAATTTCCTGCTATTATATATAACGAATCAGCCGGGCAAAGATTTTCATGAATTATATTAACTTTTGACGACGGTTTCCTCCGGAACACCTTCCAAAATAAATGGGAGCCGGTTTCCCGGCTCCCTTGAGCTAAAATATTTATTACTTATTTTTCTTTTACCGGAATCCATACTTCCATGTAATACTCCGGATCCTGCATACCCTTTTTAAAATCCGCCGGATTGCTGTAATACTCAATGTTGTATCCATCCGCAATCTCATAGCTGCTTGCCGGCAGCCATTCGGAAAATATCCTGCGGTTCACTTCCCGCAGCGGAAGCGGTATTGCGCCACGACACGGGAAAACCGCCCATACATGCGCTTTTATTTCGTGAACATCAAGATGCTTTCTTTCCGCCTGCTCCGCGTCCAGATCATCTGCGATCATATAGCAGAACTGCTTTCCGCCCATCTCCTCGTCAAAGCACACGCTATACGTTCCCATCACAGGTCTTTCAGATGCCTGAATAACTGCCTCATCCCAGAATTTCGGGATCTCTTCATTTGCGTTCTCATAAGAAAAATCCCTGGATATACCCATTACCTTAAATGCGGGTTTTTCTTCGATTCTGTACTCCATCACACAGCCTCCTTCTAATGATAATTTGATATGCAGCGGAGCAAATAATTTTAACACCGCGCCGCCACGCCTTACATCAGTTGGAGTTATTCCGTGAAATCTTGTAAATGCCTTTGTAAAGCTATCCGGGGAATCATATCCGTACTTTATCGCAAGATCAATCACCTTTTCATCCGATGAAAGTAATTCCTCACCGGCAATGGACAATCTTCTCATGCGGACGTACTCTCCAACGGTATATCCGCACAGCATGGAAAAACCTTTTTGGAAGTAAAATGCGGATGTATTTACTTCCTTGGCAATCCTGCTTACCGTCAGATCTCCTGTAATATTCCCTTCGATATACTCAACAGCGTCTTCAATGATCTTCACCCAGTTCATCCGGTCACCTCCAACTTGACTATGGCTTTAGTATAGCGTTCTCATATGGAGGTTTCCCGACAATAACTGCTTTATTTTGTCAAGAGCCCTGCCGGACTTTAAAAATACCACTCCTTAGCAAACTCCTCTTACTGGCACAGCTTCGCGACTACCTGATTGATCACCTTGCCGTCCGCCTTGCCTTTCAGCTCGCCCATAACGGCCTTCATGATCTGACCTTTATTCTTTGTAGCAAGCACATCTGCAAATTTATCCTTCAAAACTGCCTCTACCTCTGCTTCCGACATCATCTGCGGCGCATATTCCGAGATGACATTATAACGCGTCTGATATTCCTCCAGCAGTTCTTTCCGGTCTGCCGGACATCCGTCGATCTGCTCCTTGACCGTCTTCATTTCCTTTAAAATCACACGGTTTGTCAGTTCCTCCGGGATATCCTCCCTGCAGCCTTCATCGATCGCCGCTTTCTTTACCGCCGATACCAGAGAAGAAATTGCGTCCTTTCTTGCTTTGTCATGCGCCTTCAT
>CAYQZB010000041.1:0-19102 GCA_964421915.1 uncultured Lachnospiraceae bacterium | reverse complement strand
TCATATCCATATGCCTTTAACCTGCGAATATAACAGAATCCAGACAACAAATTTACACCTGCAAATAAAAATAAACCGCCACCCACATAAAGCCCCAACAATAATGAAAATGCCATAACAGCATCTCCCTCCACTTCAGCCAGCATACATACCAACCCTGTCAAAAACAGGAGCGCGGAAACGATGGTTGTTACCAATAGTATTTTAATGGACCTTCTATCATACTTTATTTTCTTTCCGCCCGCAGAATAGAATAAAGAGAATAGCAATCCCATCAGTACCAGCATTAGTATCATTTGGCATTTTCCTCCTCATATAAATCATTATACCATAAGTGCGCACGCTTTTTGCGCATAATTCAAATTGCGAAGCAATTTGTAATAAGCGTAGCTTATTTTAACACAATAGCGCAAAATAGGAAACAGCCGCATAAGCTTACTGCGGCTGTCTCGTCCCCATCATTTTCCCCAATTGCTCCATGATACCCACATTGCCATTAACGGATATTTCACCAACCTTCTCACAAATCTTTTCCAGATACTCAAGCTCCTTCAGCTTATAGAGTGTCTGATTTTCATCCATGAGCTTCGCCGTGTTGAGCAGGGATCTGGTAGATGCCACCTCTTCCCTTCTGGAGATTACGTTTGCCTGCGCAGCCTTTTCCGCCACAAGGACAGAATTCATTATCTCCCTGATTTCACCGGGCAGTATGATATCCTTGATTCCTGCGGTGAGGAAGTTTATACAGAACATTTCTTCCTTTCCTTTCAGCGCTTCGTAGATTTCCTTGGAAATCTGCTCCTTTGCCTCCAGTATCTCATCCAGCCTGTAATTGCCCACAATCTCTCTTATCGCAAGCTGTACCGCAGGGTAAAGCTGTCCCTTTAAATCCGAGATCGTTGCTACGAATTCCACCGCATCCCTTATTTTGTACATGCATGCAACATTCATTCTGATACCGATCTTGTCTTTGGTCAAAATTTCCTGACCTACAATATCCAGTTCTTTCTGCTTCATATCAATCACGCAGTAGGAAACGGCATGATGGTAATTCCAGAAACGGTATACTCCCTTGGAAAGCCGGTTCTGCATTACATTGTCATAGTATACCAGACCGACTTCACCCTCTCCAACTGACACTTCCGTATAGAGGTGCGCGGGCACCAGCGAAAGCATCTGCTTCGTTACTTCCGTGCCAATGAGTGTTTCAGCCATGGACACGATTCTGACCTCATATGTATCAAACACATTCCAGAATATATACTCCTTCCTGTTCGCAAAGGACGTCAGCTTTCCATTCTTGTAGAGAAAGCCCACCGAGCCATCCGGTATTTCCACATGTATGGTAGCATTAAGGAATGCAGCATCCTTGGAAAGTACCTGATAGGGAACTTCAATATAGTCCAACTCATCCAGCATTTCCTCAATTACAACCGTGTAACCTGCTATTTTGGGAAAATGCCAGGTTCCCGCGGTAATCATCTTCTGAAATACGCCGTTCTTAAATACAAATCCTGCCTGATTATCTCTTATTATATACTTCATTAATTTTTCCTCCTGATTTTAATTTGTTTTAGTAATACTGATATCCCTTATTCATCAGCCTGATTCGGAAGCCCGGTTTAGCAGACTGTAGGGAGAAAGGGCACTTTGCAGACGGATATCGTCACTGTTTTTAGATATCTTTTGCAGAGTGTTGTTCCTCCTTCCAATCAGCGGTATCCCCGGTCTTCAGGTCTCAGGCTGATTTGGTGCACTCACATTTTCACTGCATCAGAAGTCCTTCTGACACCGCTGCAGGGATACGGAATGTACCTGAAATCGGGATAAAAGTATTGATTGGGGCGGATTCGAACCGCAGACTTTACAGGTCTTGCCATAATATTGTGCACTCTACCAACTGAGCTACCGTTTACACGGGAGGGAGTCGAACCCTCGACAACACAAGACTTTTCTTAACACCAAGTTAAGCTTTCGGAATACTCGTGGAATACCGTACAGCACGCTGTCGGCACCGCCGGGCAGGAAGTAACTTCCAATACCCGTGCCTTGCCAAATATCCCGCATTATACTGACATCATATCAGTCTTTTTGTTCAGTATACTGCGGGGTATTTGGACTTTGCCCCGCGAATATCATCCTTTCACCACGCCGACTGTCTTTAACTTCCTCACCGGCGTGACCATATCCAGCTGCTGTGCCATAACCTGGTCGATATCCTTATAGGCAAACCGGCACTCCTCGGCAACATCATTTTTCTTGCGTTTTCCCAGCACAACATCCTGTTCCTTTAGATCCACCATGACCTGCTCTATGCTGAATGCCTGCATGGCACCGGATCTGGAGTAGCTTCTGCCCGCACCGTGGGAGGAAGTGCAAAATGATTCTTTGTTTCCTTTCCCTTCCACTACATAGCTGTAAGAGCCCATGGCGCCCGGTATTACAGCCATTTCTCCTTCCCGCACTCTGGTGGCGCCTTTTCTATGTACCCAGACATTGGCGTCATAGTGATTTTCCAATGCAGCATAGTTATGATGACAGTTGATTTCTTCTCCGAATTCCACTGTGAGATCCGTGTGCTTTTCAATCTGTTCTTTCACAATGGCGCAGGTCTTATCCAGCATACGGGCGCGGTTCTCAAAGGCATAGTCCAGAGCCAGATTCATCCAGTTGATATATTGCTGCCCTTCTTTTGACTGAACAGGCAGGAAAGACAGACGGTATTCATCTTTGACTTCGCTGTACCACATGCTGTTCAGCTCTCTTGCCTTATTATGGAAGTAATCGCAGATTGCCTTTCCGAGATGGCGGCTTCCGGAGTGAATCATAATGCAGAGATAACCTTCCTGATCTTCCTGAAGCTCAATAAAATGATTTCCTCCGCCCAGACTTCCCACCTGAAAATATCCGTCCTCTATCAATGGTATCAGCTCCGTATTCTCTTCATACTTTTCCATTTCCTGCTGCGCACGGTCCAGAACTTCCGACTCCTGAGGAGTCTTGTATCTCTCTGTATTTAAGGGAATCGCCCGCATGATGCTTCCGATGATGGACTGGATCAGGGTGCCGTTTCCGGTCTGAACTCCCTTTATGTCCTCCACACGGATATTGGTAGGGATAAAATCCATACCGCATCCGATATCAACGCCCACCGCATTTGGGATAATTACATCTTTGGTGGCAATCACTCCGCCGATGGGCATTCCCTTGCCTGCATGGGTATCGGGCATCAGGCATACCCATTTATGTATGAAAGGAAGCTGTGACAGGTTGTATGCCTGCTCCAGACAATTCTCTTCCAGATGACTTTCATCTGCCAGCCATACTTTTACAGGAAATTTTGTTTTTTCATTATTTAATACGAACATATTTACTCCATCCTTTCGTTACGTTTTGTATTTAGCTGTGTTGTTGTTCCCGTATGCAATTTGTTCTCTGAACTAAAATTATTATATGAAACATTTTCCAGTTAATCATTTCAAAAAAGTTGCGAACTGTGATATATTTATTCCTATAAGAGAGCAAACTGCCATAAACGGCAATTTAATCACAGGTTGAGCAAGGAGCAGGGTTATTAGAATGTCTGATTTTCAGGAGCTGGTTAAAAGCTTTCCCAAAACAAGAGAATATGTGCGTGATTTTTTTGTCTACGGCTTCAAGACCAGAGACGAATTTAAGGACAAGAGCCCCCGGACCTACGACAATGAACGGAGACGTCTGGAAAGCTGGCTTGGGGATCATGTGCGCAAAGACCATGTATCTAACGGCGCCAATATTTCCCTTGCCATAGACAGTAACCTTCTGGACACCAACCCGCTGTTCAGGGTATGGAAAACGAAAAGCTTCACCGACAACGATATCGTGCTCCATTTCCTGATTTTGGATCTTCTTCAGGATGGCGCGGAATTGACGGTGGAGGAAATAACAAGCGCCCTGCTTGAGGAATATGAGGCGCTGTTCGATATCCAGATTGTCCGAAGAAAGTGCAATGCATATGAAAAAGAAGGTCTGCTGAATAAAAAGAAATCCGGGAAAACCGTTGTTTTTTCCATCGATAATTCTCTTGCGGTCTGGATAAAATCCAATGAGGGCATGCTGGACGCTCTTGCGTTTTATCAAATGGCAGGTAACTTTGGGATTATTGGAAACTACCTTTCGGAACAGTTGGATCATCATAATCAAACCTTTCGGGTGAAACACAGCTTCTGCGTACATACTCTGGAGGAAGAAATACTTTTTGACCTTTTAGACGCCATGAACAAGAAGACAGATGTACGTCTGGAAATAAAGAGCTCCAAAAACGGAGCCCTGAATACCGCTGACTGTACACCCCTGCAAATCTTTATAAGCACCAGAAGCGGCCGCCGTTTTCTATGCGGATATGTAAAAAAAAGCAGGCGCTTCACCTGCTACCGTCTGGATACTGTCAAAACCGTCACTCTCTTGGGTGAATCGGAGAAATATGAGGAACTGTTGGAACTGTTAGGCCGGAACCGAAGTTATCTATGGGGCGTATCATTCCAAGGAAATGACCGACATCACCTTAACAGGCTGACTATGAAAATACAGGCTCTGGAGCCTTTCGAGCAATATATTGTTGAACGTCTAAAGCGTGAGGGCAGAGGCGGTACGGTCACAAGAATAGAGAGGAATGTTTATCAATATGAAATTGAAGTATTCGACTGCAATGAGATACTGCCTTGGATTCGCACTTTTATAGGAAGGATTCTGTCTCTTGAATGTACGGATAAATCCGTGGAACGGCGTTTTTATCGGGATTTGCGGACGATGTACCGGATGTATCAGATAGAGGAAGATATTTGAAAAAGGCAGTTATGATGCGATTTTGAAAGCTATTGACTGTTTGAAAAGGGAGAATACCTATGGAATTATTTTCAGAAATATACAGCTGTTACTATCAGGTGCTGAGACATTTACTGTGTAGTCAGGATGCATTGACAATACAGGATATACGCCGCCTAATCTGCGGCGAAGGATTTGAAGAGAGCCTGCTCTCTATAATCCCTAAGCTGGAAGACGGTACATGGAATCTATTTGAAAAGGATGGGAAGCTATACCGTTCCAGACTCTCATCCTCCTTTACCACCCCTGTTTCTGACCTTGAGAAGTCCTATCTTAAGGCGCTGCTGTCCGACCCGCGTATAGGATTGTTTCTGGATCGGGAGCAATCGGAAGCATTGGATAACATGCTGGCTGATGTGACCCCTCTTTGGAGACCGGAACAGTTCTATTATTTTGACCGATTCGCCGACAGCGACCCCTATGATGATGAAAATTACCGGAACTGCTTCCGGATCCTGCTTCAGGCACAGAAGCAGAATCAATATGTGGACATTGACTACACCTCCCCGAACGGAAGACGCGTACATCACCACTATGTCCCCGCCCGTCTGGAATACTCTGTCAAAAATGACAAATTCCGGATTCTCGCCCTGAAGCCTGTCCATCGGGATAAGTACCTGCTGGAAATTCTGAATGTTTCCCGTATTCAGAGTGTTCAACTGCTGCCAAAAACTTTATCCTCCCCTGTGGATTTAGACGAGATGATTCAGCGTTCTTACTATAAAGAACCGCTCCGGCTGCTCATTGTCAACAAACGCAATGCCCTTGAGCGTGCCATGCTGCACTTTGCAAATTATGAAAAGAATACTACAAAAATAGATGAGGACACTTATGAATGCCTCATCTATTATAATCAGAATATGGAGACCGAACTGTTAATCGAAGTTATGTCTTTTGGTCCCATGCTTACCGTACTTGAAAACGAAAGATTCCTAAACAGCCTGAAAGAGCGTCTGCAAAAACAGATGCGGATTGTACCGCCTGCAGAAAATATAATATAATCCCCTACCTGAAGACAGACCGGATTTCTTAAAATTCGGAGCCAATCTAATCCCCGATAAACTGAAATTTGCCACACTGTTCGTTTTCCTACAAATTGGAAACTCCGCTTACGAGTGTATCTTATTCTTAATACGCAAACAAGCCTCTATATGCATGATCCAATGCCTTGATAATGGCATTTGAATTAATCCGCGAATGTCTTTATTACACCAATAATCTATCAACCAAAATGCATTTTCGTCTGTATTTACTACGTTCAAAAATTTTAAATATTCTCTTCTTTCCTCTGGTATTTTTCTTTTCAATTCGTCGTAAGACAATCTCGCAACTATCTTCTCGGAACTTTCTTTTACTTCAAAGATGTAGGAATATAGCTCTTTCAAATTAAGCTGTTTTGAAAAGTCTGCAATCTGCTGTTTTACAAGTTCATTTCCTGTTGTAATTATTGGCGAATTGATACGCTCTTTGTAATTGCCTGCAAAAAATACCTGTTCATCTTCACTTATCAATGTATGAACGACTATATCTTCAATACGAAAGATATGCCAAATAGAATAGGCAATCGTTTTACTATGATAACCATCTGCGTTTATAAAAGGAATTGCGTCAAAATCCTCTCTGCGCAATTCCTCTTTCAAAGATATCAAGCTTTGCATTAACTGATTCCGTAAATCAATCAAAGTATCAATACCCACTTCATAGGTATCTTTCTTTCTAATCTGTGTTTGCATTGTTTTATTAAGTTCAGACCATTCCTTATTCATAGGTAATCACTTTCCAAATTATATATAATACATAAGCGGGACTATAAGCCGGGTTATGTCATAGCCGGCTATGCCGGCCGGGATGATCATCTATCTGGTCCTGCCGTTACCGGCAGGCTCAAGCAACCTACCTGAAGACAGGCCGGGCAAGCCTGTGGTCTTCTGTTTGGTCTTGCTTCGGATGGGGTTTACAGAGCCCCGGCTGTTACCAGCCGGGCGGTGGTCTCTTACACCGCCTTTCCACCATTACCGCTTGCGCGGCTGTATATTTCTGTTGCACTAGCCTTGGAGTCGCCTCCACCGGACGTTATCCGGCATCCTGCCCTGCGAAGCCCGGACTTTCCTCACGGGGATTTCCCGCGCGACCATCCGTCCCACTTATGTGATTATACGTTAAAACAGGACCCCCCTACAAACTCCCTTACAATGGAATTGTTAGGAAGATTCTCGCTGCTCACACCCAGAAAATATTCAAAAAATTTCAACAGCCTCTTTGCCTCATAATATTCCGGTTCATCCTTCTTCACGGAATATAACAACGGCTCCGCAAACTGCTTAAGCACCGCCAGTTCATAGATCAGCGCCGAGTTAAACATTGCATCCGCGCTTTCCTGGAAGGGAAAGATATTCTCCTCCTCGCCGCGTCTTACCGAAGGCCACATTCTAATTGTCCTTGTTGCAGAAGCGCCTCTCGTCCTTGCATCCCTTACCATCCGCCTGATCAGCCTTCCATCCGTGGTGGGAATTCTGTTATGTTCGTCCACATTCAGGCTCGTAAGCGCACTGATATAGATCTTAAACTTACTTTCTGCCGGCAGGGATAGCGACATTTTATCATTTAACGCATGGATGCCCTCGATCACAAGGATATCCTCCGGGCCCAAAGTCTTATAATTGCCCTTATACTCCCTTGCTCCGATCTTAAAGTTAAAGGACGGCAGCTCCACCGTCTCGCCAGCCAGCAGCCTTGTCATATCCTGATTAAAGAGCGTCGTGTCGATGGCTTCCAGACATTCAAAATTATAATCACCCTTCTCATCCTTCGGCGTATCCTCCCGGTTGACAAAGTAATCATCCACCGCAATCGGATGCGGCTTGAGTCCATAGGAAGCAAGCTGCACGGACAACCGGTGGGAAAATGTCGTCTTACCGGAGGAGGATGGTCCCGCGATCATGACGAACTTCACGCCCCCGCGTTCTACAATCTCCTTAGCAATCTCAGCGATCCTGCGCTCCTGCAGAGCCTCCTGCAATAAGATGATATCGCTCAGACCACCTTCACATATCCTGTCATTCAGATCACCTACCGTATCGATACCAAGCTTCTCGCCCCAGTCTGTCCCTTTCCTCAGCGTCTCAAACAGCTTTTCTCTGGAAGCCAGCGGCTTTACCGTCAACGGATCGCTCATTTCCGGCAGCATCAGCATAAATCCATTATTAAAGGGCAGCAGATCAAACTCCCTGATATATCCTGCATTCGGCAGCATATAGCCATAATAATAATCCTGATAGCCGTCTATCTCATAGATATTGACCTGCGAACCACGGCGGTAACGGAACAATTTATCCTTATCAGCCATACCTGCTCTGGCAAAAATCTCCCGTGCTTCATCGGTATTCATGGAATACTTATTAATTTTTGTCTTCGCCGCAACCAGTTCCCGCATGCGCGCTTTTACTTTATCAATAAAGGTCTGATCGATCGTCAGTCCGCCTTTAGGACTGACATAGTATCCGTTACCGATGGTATATTCCACCTTGACCTGTTTTACCTTGGAAGAACCTTTTTCCTCTGCCTCCAAAATATCCGCAACAGCCTTGACCATGGTCAGGATCGCCGTACGCACATAGGTCTTATGCCCGATGGACTCCCTTCTGGTGATCAGCCTTACCACTGCGTCCTTTTCCACAACCTTTGATAATTCACGGATCTTATCATCCTCCATAACCACCGCAATCAGACCGTCATGCTTCGCCTGATATTCCTCTGCGACCTCCTCATATGTGATTCCCTTTGGATATTCTTTCTTTTCGCCTTCAATCGTCAGTATCACCTTATCCATGCTTCCTTTGTCCTTTCTGTTCCCTATTCTCATATATATCCATTATTATATTTACCACAGCCCGATATGCCACAGCCGTAACCGCCATTTGCATTCCGCACTTTCTTACACCACAATAAAGGGTTCCTTCTGCGATGCGCACACTACAGTCATCTCCGGCATATTTTTTAAGATAAACTGCTTCATATACGACAGAAATATCTTCTCTATCCCATAATGTCCCGCATCGATAATGCCCAGTCCCCTTGCCACAGAGTCGATCCCATCATGATGATCGATATCACCCGTGATCAGGACATCCGCTCCCGCCTTTAAGGCATAGCCGCTCCTCTTCTTTCCGGAACCCGGCGAGATCGCGGCAATGCGGATCCTCATTTCGGGATCACCATAGATCCTGACGGAATCAATCAAAAACACTTCCTTGACCAGTTCCGCACATTCCCGCAGACTCATCTCCTGTGGCAGCCGCCCTGCCCTGCCCACGCCTTCCTTGGATAATGAATCTTCATATGTAACATCCAGCACAGTCCTGTCAGTCAGCTCCAAGCGATCTGCCGCCTCATCCGCCATACCTATCACATCAAAATTAGTATGCATCGCATAGCAGCATACATCCGCCTGAATCAGCTTAAACAATCTCCTGCCTACGATATCATCCTCTGTCAAGCTTGATACATGCGGAAAAATCAATGGATGATGCGTCAGAAGCAGATCCGTATCAGAAAGCACTGCCTCCTCTACAACCTCATCCGTGGCATCCACGGAAAGCAGTATCTTTTCAATCTCCTTCTTCTTCCTGCCGCACATCAGTCCGCTATTATCCCAGGTTTCCGCAAAGGATGGCGGGGAAAGCGCCTCCAGCCGCCTGATTACTTCCTCTAATTGCATAATGCCACCTTTCTTATTTTCATATTATCTATAATATGATAATGCAGCCTCTATTCTCCGCTGCTTTTCCCGCAGTTCCGACAGTCTCTGCTTCCGCCGCCTGCCTGTGTCCGTATCCCGTTCTGCTCCATCTACTTCTTGAAGCCCGGAAAGGATCTCACCGGTGACAGCCTGCTCATGTAGCAGCCATTCATATAAGACCGGATGATGGCTCTCTAACAATAGTTTCCCATATTCATCATAAAGAATCTGCCTGTCTTCCGGCAATTTTTCCCACATTGTCTGCCGCACCGCCCGGAACATCGGATAATATTTGCAATCTTCTTTTACCATATCCTCTTTTACAATGGCATATCCATGTTGTCTTAAAAACCTGCGTACCAGTGATATCTCCGACTGCGGCTGTAATATGATCTGCTCCATTGCCTGTGCCTTCTCCGGTTCACCCTCCAGAATACGGCATATCAGCGCGCCGCCCATGCCGGCACAGATCATACAGTCCGCCTCTCCGATCTCCAGCATCCGGAGTCCGTCCGACAGCCTCAGTTCAATGGCATCCTCCATCCGGTAAAGAGCAACATTCTTTCCGGCAGTCTCTAACGGTCCCGGTCTGACATCCATGGCGATCACCTTGGAAAATATCCCCTGTTGGATCAACCGGATACTTACATATCCATGGTCACAACCGATATCCGCTGCCGTTTTTCCCGGTTCCGCCAATGCAGCCACTGCCTGCAGCCGTCTTGATAACGCCGCCATCAATCCAGATAATCCCTGATCCGCTTACTTCTGCTCGGATGACGGAGCTTTCTCAATGCCTTCGCCTCGATCTGACGGATACGCTCCCTTGTGACGGAAAATTCCTTTCCGACTTCCTCAAGCGTCCTCGCGCGTCCGTCCACCAATCCAAAGCGGAGTGTCAATACCTTCCGTTCTCTCTCTGTCAGAGTGTCCAATATCTCATCAAGCTGTTCCCTAAGCATCATGGATGCGGCTGCCTCTGCCGGCACCGGCACATTGTCATCCTGAATAAAATCTCCCAGATGACTGTCCTCCTCCTCGCCGATGGGCGTCTCCAAAGATACCGGTTCCTGAGAAATCTTTAATATCTCCCTTACCTTTTCTTCCTGAATATCCATACGCTCAGCGATCTCTGCCGGAGACGGTTCCCTTCCTAATTCCTGCAACAGCTGACGATTGATCCGGATGATCTTATTGATCGTCTCCACCATATGCACCGGGATACGGATCGTCCTGGCCTGATCGGCTATCGCCCTTGTGATCGCCTGCCGGATCCACCATGTTGCATACGTCGAGAATTTATATCCTTTCCGGTAATCAAATTTTTCCACCGCCTTGATCAGTCCCAGATTGCCTTCCTGAATCAGATCAAGAAAGAGCATGCCTCGCCCCACATATCTCTTTGCGATGCTGACCACAAGACGGAGATTTGCTTCGGAAAGATTCTTCGCTGCTGCTTTGCCTTCTTCTATCAAATCATCCTTTTCTTTGATCTTTTTGATCAGCTTCTTTTTCTTTGCTTCTGCCGTTTCATTTTCCAGCTTACTTTCCAGCTCTTTCTTCTCTTCCTCTGCCTCGATGCCTGCTTCCATCTTCTTTGCCAGGACGATCTCCTCATCCGCGCTAAGAAGCGGCACCCGTCCGATCTCTTTCAGATACATCCGGACCGGATCCTCGATACTGACGCCGTCCCCCAGGGAATTTTCCAGATTCTCCATATCGAGTTCAAGCTCTGCCGCATCCTCCAGAGAAAGTTCTTCCTCCGGAATATCATCGTCGTCAATCGTATCAATTCTCAAAAGGATCTTGTTTTTATCCAGCGCATCCCATATCTTATCAAACTGTTCCTCTTCCAGATTCAGATCCGCAAAAGAATCGATTACCTCCTGATACTCTGCATATCCTCTCTTTTTTGCAGTCGTCAGAAGCGCCTTCAGTTTCTCATCAAATTTTGCTTGTGTGATTTCATCCATTTGGGTATCTATACTCCTTTCATAATTGCTTTTCTTTAAGCCTTGATTTATCTTTCCTGCTTTCTCAATCCAGGACAAAATGTATCCGTTCCAATGCCTCCAACGCTTTTTTTGCCTCAACCACGCGTTGTACCGCACTAACATCTTTCCCCATCTTTGCGGTATAATATGCAAAACTGTTCTTTTTTACATTTAAAACAATGTCACGGAGCGCCTGTTCCCGTTCTTCCTTTGTCTTTATCCCCGCAAGTGGCGTATGAAAGATCTCCGCTACGGCATTCCGTTCCTGCTGATCTTCAAACAGATCCACGATTGCTGCCGGATTGTCACTGCCTGCATCATGATCCTCAAACAGCCTCTTTGCCACCTTGTAATACAACTCGTCCGTAAAATCTTCCGGAGTGATGTATTCCACGATCTTTCCAAACAATGCCGGTTCTTCAGCAAGCCATGTGAGCAACGCCCGCTGTACCTTCTTTTGACCGTCCTCCGCCATATTTTTACGCTGTATGCCGGAGCGGACTTCCTGTGGTCTTATGGCAGCGCCTGCCGCCGCCTGACTGATCACCAGCTTTCTCAGATTCTGCGGATCAATCTGATGAACCTCCGCAACTGCAGTCAGATAATTTTCCCGTTCGATCTCCTCCTCAAACCGGCAAAGCCTTTTCGCTATTTCCGTATAAAATCCGGTCTTTTCCGCCGGATCCTCCAGCTTATAATTGCGCTTTAATATACGGACTTCAAATAAAAAGCTGTTTTCCGCATCCTCTATTCTTTTTTCAAATTCATCCGTGCCCAGATTCTTGATAAATTCATCCGGATCCTTATACGGCTGCATATTGATGATCCGGCAGCCCAGCCCGGCATCCCTTAAGATTCCGATCGCACGCAATGCCGCATTTACACCGGCATCATCACTATCATACGCAAGATAGACATTCTGCGTATAACGCTTTATCAGCATAGCCTGTCCGGGTGTAAATGCTGTCCCCAGCGACGCTGCCGCCTGGGTAAATCCCGCCTGGTGCATGGCGATCACATCCATATAGCCTTCACAAAGAATGATCCCGTTTTTTCTTGACGTTCTGGCAAAATTAAGCCCGTAAAGATTTCTCGATTTATCAAAAATCTCCGTTTCCGGCGAGTTAAGATATTTGGGTTTCGCATCCCCCATGACCCTTCCGCCAAATCCGATCACTTTGCCATTGATATCCTGTATCGGAAACATCACCCGGTTGAAAAACTTGTCGCTCATACCATATTTTTCGTGAAATACGGCAAGCCCGGAATCCCGTATCAGTCCGTCGTCATACCCTTTATGTTTAAGATATTTTACAAGAGCGTCGCTATACTGCAGGGAATACCCAAGTCCAAACTGCTTCATCGTCTCCTCTGACAACTGCCGATCCGTCAGATATTTTTTACCAAGCGCCCCCTGCTCACTGCGCAGTGCGCGGAAATAATATATCGCAGCTTCCTTATTGATCTCAAAAAGCTTCGCCCGCCTGCTCTCTTTCCGGCGCATTTCCTCCGTATATTCCACTTCCGGAAGCCTGACATTGACCCGCTCCGCCAGCAGGCGCAGCGCCTCCGGAAAGGTAAAATTCTCATAATCCATAACAAAGGTAACAACATTGCCGCCCTTATGGCAGCCAAAGCAATAATACATCTGCTTATGCTGCGATACACTGAAAGATGGGGATTTCTCACTATGAAACGGACACAATCCGAAATAATTTCCTCCCTGTCGTTTCAGGGCAACATAACCGGAAATCACATCCACAATATCATTTTTCTGCCTGACTTCCTCAATCAATTCCTGCGGATAGTACATATTGATCCTCCACGTCAGAACCTCAACCTATATCCTTTCAATCCTGAACCGATACTTGTCCCGCTTCAATAGCGCGCTTGCTGTAAGCAATCAGAAGCATTTGTCCCGCTTCAATAGCGGCGCTTATCATCAATGGGAAGAACGCTGCCAGAAGTACTTCTCACACTCAGCCGTGCCACGACTTCGGTATAAAGATCTCCTCATACAGCGCAATTGCAAACCGGTCGGTCATTGCTCCGATATAATCGCATGCCACACGTTCCACCGGCTCTCCCCGGTCTAACAGGAACAAAAACTCCTGCGGCATTTCATCCTTATGCTTCACATAATATTCAAACAGCGTCTCCACCAGCTTTTCAGCCTTATGCTCCTCCGCCTTTGCAACCGGACTTTGATAGACACGCTCGAACATAAACTCGCGCATCTTCTTCATCGCCTCCGCCACATCCTCCGACATCCTGATATCGTCCCGATCAAAGCTGGCGTTGACAATATCATGAATAAAGCGGTCAAGACGCTCTCTCGTCGTATATCCGATCACGTCCCCGATCTCCTTGGGAACGTCGGAATCCCTTAATATATTCCCCCTGATTGCGTCATCCATATCATGATGGATATATGCGATCTTATCCGACAGTCTTACAATCTTTCCTTCCAATGTTGCCGGCATGCTGCTGGTCTGATGGTTCAGGATGCCGTCTCTGACCTCCATGGTCAGATTCAGTCCCATGCCGTCTTTTTCCAGTACGTCAACAGTACGTACGCTCTGTTCGTTATGCTTGAATCCTCCGGGACAGACCCTGCTCAACGCTCTTTCTCCGGCATGTCCAAATGGCGTGTGACCCAGATCATGTCCTAAAGCAATCGCCTCCACCAGCTCTTCATTCAAGCGGAGCGCTTTGGCTATCGTCCTCGCATTCTGGGAAACCTCCAGCGTATGCGTCAGCCTTGTGCGGTAATGATCTCCCTCAGGCGTCAGAAATACCTGCGTCTTATCCTTCAACCGGCGAAATGCCTTACTGTGAAGGATCCTGTCTCTGTCACGCTGAAAGACAGGACGGATATCGCACTGTTCCTCCGAGCGCAGCCTTCCCTGGGAATTTTCACTCAGAGTCGCATATTTACTTAAAGATTCCCGCTCCAACAATTCCAGCTGTTCCCGAACGATCATCGCCAGTCTTCCCTCCTTAAGCCCTCATTAGTATCCCGCTTTACATTTTTCGCACCCTTTTTTAATATTCTGCTTCTTTTTTCTTTTTCCTTTTTTCTTTTTTAATTTTATTCCGGTATATGCGAAACTTTTAAAAGCAGAAATTTTTCTCTTTTAAATTTGTCCCAATTCAACTTTGTATTCCCAGCTGAATGCAGGGAATAAATATTTTGCTTTTAGAATGACATGACCTGTGGTATAGTGATATACAAATCGGAAGTTGAAGGTGTGAATAATGAAGTTAAAGAATATTTTGATTGTTGTCAAGGATATTGAAAAATCGAAACAGTTTTATCACGACCTATTCGGTCTTGATATGGTGCTTGACAATGATGGTAATATAATTTTAACTGAAGGTCTTGTACTACAAGATAAAAAAATTTGGGAAACAGTTTTGAAAAGGGATATTATTCCGAAAAGCAATTCTTGTGAGTTATATTTTGAGGAACAAAATATAGAAGCATTTATTGAAAAATTGAAAAAAATATACCCCGAAGTTCAATATGTTAATCGACTTATGACACATAGCTGGGGGCAAAAGGTGATTCGCTTTTATGATTTGGACGGTAATTTGATTGAGGTGGGAACACCAATGTAATGCGATAAATTCCGGTTTAGAGACATCGGAAACATGGAAGCTAATTGGGTGTTAAATTTTTCTGTCTTATTTACATTTTCTGCTTTCATAAAATTCGCAGCTCTCTTTGAAATGGTTATTCCTTTTTGTTATATTGTTATAGATCGGGCAAAAATCAAGCATACTAATAGAAGCGCCGGTTAAATCAGCGTTTTCTACTATAAAAACACAACAACAAAAAACAGAAGGAAACGGATAAAACATCATGAAACAGCTTATCTCCATTGGAATCATCACCGCGGTCTGTTTTGCCGGTGAATTATTACACTTCCTGTTGCCGCTGCCGATTCCCGCAAGCATTTATGGTCTGCTTCTTATGCTGATACTTCTTCTTACCGGGATCGTGAAGGTACATCAGGTAGAACTGACCTCCAATTTCTTTTTAACGATTATGCCGCTGCTCTTTATAGAACCCGCGGTAAAACTGATGACCTCCCTTCCGACACTGAAAGGAAATATCCTCACCATCCTGTTCCTCTGCCTTACATCTACAATCGTTGTGACCATTGTTACCGGAATGACGGCAGAGAAGATCTGTGCCTGCGGAAAGTCCAAAACTCAAAACGACATACCGAAGATAAAAGAAAAAAAGCAGCGCAAACCATCTGAAAAATATCAGGAAAAACAACACCGTCAAGACAAGGGAGGACCGGCATGAGCAAAAATCTTAACGAGATCCTGCAGCAGTCCACGTACTTTGGTGCCTTTATCAGCATTTTCTTTTATTGGATCGGCTGTTACCTGCAGAAAAAATTAAAAAAACCGTTTCTCAATCCTCTGCTGGTGGCTCTTGTGCTGATCATCGCCTTACTTAGTTTTTTGCAGGTGGATTATGAAACCTACCAGCTCAGCGCCAAATATATCACCTATTTTCTTACGCCCGCAACCGTCTGCCTTGCAGTCCCCTTATATAAACAGCTGACGCTCTTAAAAAAGAATCTGGCTGCTATCTTGATCGCTATCCTTGCCGGCTGCATTTCCCACCTGATCGTAGTCGCCGGACTTAGTTTTCTATTCCGTTGGAACAGGGATTTCCTATTTTCCTTCCTGCCAAAATCCGTTACCACTCCCATCGCTTTAGGGATCTGCAATGAGACCGGCGGCATGGAAGAGCTCACCATCATCGGCGTGACGGTTGCCGGACTGACAGGCTCCATCCTTGGTCCTGCGCTGTTAAAACTCTTTCGCATCAAAAATCCGATCGCACAGGGGCTTGCGCTCGGCACAGCCTCCCATGCCATCGGGACTTCTAAAGCAGTCGAACTTGGCGATATCCAGGCTGCGGTCAGCTCCGTAGCCATTGTGATCACCGGTATTATGACAGTTATTCTCATACCGATATATATCCGTCTTTTTCTCCCATAAATTTTCTTATTTTTAATCAGAGATGCTCGTCCACCTCAATCTCGGAGATTTCCCCTGTTACAAATTCATAGCTGATTTTCATTCTGGCCTCCTGCCGGAACCCGGCAGGACGCAGAATGTGGTGATCTTTCCAGACATAAAGCGCTCCTTTCTTTACGTCTTCGTAAAGCCAGAAACGCTATATTTTTTTGATATGAAACTACCTAGAAACGTAAAAAAGGCCGGAGTAAGCTAAGGTATTGGTCTCTAGCTTTACTCCGGTCCTTCGCAGCTCGTCACTTGGCCGCTCGCACATTTGAGTAAACATTATTTCATTTTCAATGAGGTCTGTATCAGCCATTCCAGCCTGACTGTCCTACCGCAGTGAGGGCATCTGATCCTTTCCATTGACAACCGCCTCCCCACACTGATATGTAATAAGGGAACCAGACAGGCATATGGTTCTTTCTCTGCTTGGTTCCCTTTTATCGTTTGTGCATTATTGGTTTTCTTCCTATGCCCTCGCGTCAAAGCCGCCCCATACTTCCATCCCGTTTATCTCCTGCCTTGCCACACGGAACACATCATAGTAGACAACCTTCAGTCTCCATGTACTTCCGTTTCTGCTTTCGATTTCATCCCTTGCCAGCCCACACCTGCAGTGTATGTAAGGATTTCGCCACCATTCCC
Organism: uncultured Lachnospiraceae bacterium; assembly: GCA_964421915.1. Classification (GTDB taxonomy): domain Bacteria; phylum Bacillota; class Clostridia; order Lachnospirales; family Lachnospiraceae; genus NK4A136. The sequence continues at coordinate 1,813 of CAYQZB010000041.1, read as the reverse complement.
ATCATACACATGGACGGTGGAACCCGTCCCCATGGACTATTTTTCTATTTCAAATTCCGAATAACTATAAGGTTATTCTTTCTTTAGCTAACCATACTCATCTTCGTACCGTTTGACTGATACTTCACCCGAAAATCAGTCCAGCCTTGAGCAGACCAGAGATAAAAGATATCATCCCGCAGCTGTTCATACTTCCCATTGCTCTCCTGAGAGTTCAACAACTCACATAACCTGCCTGGAAGACCGGCGATTTTAACATTTCCGGATTTATCCGTATCTTTATATATATCCTCCCATTTATACTGCCCATTGGTTGCTTTTTGGAGGAAACTGCTGATCTCACGGTAGGCACTTATCTGATTGTATCTTTTTGAATCCATACCTGATGCCTGCATATAAGTATCCCATAGCTGATCTGCAAATTCTTCTTCCAGTATCTTTTCCGCCTGCTCCTTTTCTTCCTCTGCCAGATCTCCGGAAATGGTCACTTTTCCATAGGCATTTATCTCCAGCTCCCAGACTTTCCCCTCCAGCTCTATGCCCGCCTGTTTCAATCTGTCCACAATTTCAGGGTACAGCTTATTCTGGAGCCTGCCTGTAGCCTCCGCCCTCTCATAATCGTGGAGATTGGCATAAATTTTCAGGTACTCCAACTCCTGTCTGCCAAGCCTCTCCCCCGAAGCCATCCGCTTCAGCAGTTCTTCCACACTCTCATCGCCTTGATAGCGGTCTTCCTCCGGCAAGGCACGGTACTGCTCATCATGCAGTCTATCCACTTCCTTTGCATAACCAGCCATGTCTTCCCGTACTGTCCGATCCAGAACCCCTGACTGCTCCTGTGTCCTGTTCTGTGTTCTTTCTTCCGTGATCTGGATGCGGTAGGTCCCTTCCGTATCTGCGGCTTCACCATTACGGTTTTCCACCCGGATCACATAATCCCTGTTATGATCCCACTCCGGCAGTGTCCACTCACTGCTGCCATCACCGTTCTTTTGTGCTATTCCGATCTGGTTTCCATCCTTATCATAGACCAGCAGGTCATAGTCACATCCTTCTGTTAAGTTTTCCAGACGTATTGTGATCTTTGAAGAAACACCCATTCTGTCATAAAAAGCTCTCTGAATATATGAGAATGCGTAGCAGTCCACATCATCCGCAGAATTCCGTTTTCCTTCCAGATAGCTGTCCTGATTACCCAGCAATACATCCAAACTGTCAGAACTAAAATAACAGTCCACCTGATCGTCATACTTTGTTCTCTGCCGATAGCTGTCGTTTTTATTTTCCTTGCTGTTCTCAACCAGAATGGTTTGCTCCTTCATATCCTTCAAAGGGGAATAAAACTGCCCTTTTCCGTAACGCTTACCCTCCCACAGAGGGCTGCTGATGTATTGATGATATGTACTTACCATTTTCCTTACCTTGCCTTTCCTTATTGTTTTAAATTGTAATTCTAACATTTTACTTATCCAGAAACCCTAGGAACTTCTTCCACTCCATGTAACCTTTCAAATCCCCATAACGATACTTCGGCTCCTCTGTCATTCGGAGCCACCCATGCCCCCTTATAGTAAGTCCGGGCATATCCTGCTTTACTTTAAATTGCCCGCCGTTTCCATGATATTCTTCTCATAAGCCGCAGAAACCGCTTCTCGTGTTATGCTAGCCGTCTTATAATATTTTTCGGTTTCCTGCTGTTCCCGTAATTTCCGCTTGATTGCGTTTTCTTCGGCAATCCGCTCATATTCAGCGTGCTTGGCTTCTCTTGCCCTACGCGCATCAGCAAATTCTGATGATGAAACGGTAATTCTCA
>CAYQZB010000040.1:0-19311 GCA_964421915.1 uncultured Lachnospiraceae bacterium | reverse complement strand
ATACGCGTAAAAAACTTTACACGTTTAATATGCTCGCCGGATTCCAGACTACGGAACTCAACAACGGAGCTTAAAGCATTTACCAGAAATTCATTGCTTTTTTCCAGCTTCTCCTTGCTTTCCATCAGCTCTCTGGTACGTTTCTTCAGCTTCTTCTCCAAATCAAAGCGGTTTTCAAAAAGCTCCAGAATATTTAATGTACGACGTCTGATGACCCTTGCATTAAACGGCTTATAAATAATATCCGACGCGCCGTACTCATATGCCTTTTCATCTGTCTGGGCAGTCGCTTCGCCGGTGATCATGATAACAGGGATCGTCTCCATTAACCCTTCGGCATCCATATAATCCAGTATTTCAAGACCCGTCTTGCCGGGCATCACCAGATCAAGAAACAGCAGTGAGATCTTATCCGGCTGTTCCTTCAATATTTCAATCGTCTGATCTCCGTCCTCTGCTTCCAAAATATTAAAATCATCTTCAAAGATCTGTCTCAGCAAAATGCGGTTAAGCTCAGCGTCATCTGCAATCAATAAAGTCTTTTTTTCAGTATTCATATTTCTCCACTACTCCTTAAAAAATCTTTTATTTTTTATTATGATTTTTCATACCTGTATAATAACTTTACTTCAGGGTAGAAATCAAGTATTTTTTCAAAATTTTTGTATTTTTTATGTTAATTCCCCCTTATTCTAAAATTTTTGAAATTTCTTCCAGCACCTCCTCATACATTGCAAGCAGCGCATCAAAATTTTCCCGGATCGTAACGGCATCCTTCGTTTTCGCCGCCGTCTCATGTCTCCCTGCCAGTTCGGAAAGCGGCTTCGCCCCGATAGTCAATGCGGTGCTCTTTAAAGAATGTGTCAAAATAGCATAATTCTTCCAATCATTCTTTGCAAAATATCCTTTCAGACCATTGTGATACCGGTCTCTCTGCTTCCGGAAAGTATCTAAGATAACACTGTACATCTCCTCATTGCCGCTGCAATAGATCAATCCGGCTTTCCGGTCGATCCGGCTGCCTTCCTGTTCCGTATCCTGATTCTTAGACTTTTCTGCGGCTGTCTGCTTCGGCACAACCTTAGCCACAGAGCAGATTTTTTCCTTAGGGATATATGCCCGCAGGATCTTTTCCAGCTGTTCCGCCAAAAACGGTTTTGTAAGGCAGTCGTCAAAGTCCTGCGCAAGATAATCTTCCGGCGCATTGGCAGTCAACAGGATCACCGGCGTATCTATCGTCTGCTCGCGCAGGAAATGAAGCGTCTCAATGCCATCCATATCCGGCATAATCTGATCCATAAAGATCAGGTCATATTTTTTAGTGCGGCAGAGTTCCAATGCCTCCTGACCGTTCATGGCAGCGTCAATCTTTATCCCTGTGTTCTTCAAAAGCTCTCTGATGAGCTGCTGGTTCATTTCATTGTCGTCTACCGTCAGGATGCATGCGTCCGGCGCAGCAAATGTCTCCCTGTAACGCTTCGACTGCTTCATCCTTCTTAAGTATGCCTTATTAAAATTGCCGATGGGATGATGATCCATGATCTGCTGCGGAATACGGACCGTAAATGTGGTGCCCGTTCCATAGACGCTCTCCACGCTGATCTCCCCATCCATCATATCTACCAGTTTCTTTGTGATGTTCAGTCCAAGTCCCGTTCCCTCTACCGTATGATTCTTCTCCTGATCCAATCTGACAAAGCTGTCAAACAGCTTATCCATATCTTCCGTCTTGATCCCGATGCCGGTATCTTCCACGGAAATCTCCAATATCAATATTTCCGTATCTCCCGTTTTTTCCTGACCATCTGATGCAGTATTTTCAACTACGGTTCCTCCTGCTGTCAGCTTTACGTACCCCTGATCCGTATATTTAACGGCATTTGTCAAAAGATTGGATATGACCTGCTTCATTCTGGAAAAATCACCGCATAAAGAGCGCGGCAGGTCTTTATCCACATCCAGACGGATTTCCAGCCCCTTTTTCTCAGCACGGAAGCTCAGCAGATGAATCATATCATTTAATACCTCATCCAGACGGTATGATTCCTTTGCAATGGACATCCTGCCTGATTCGATGGTGGAAAAATCCAGTACGTTATTGACCAGCGTAAGCAGCTTCTGTCCGGCGTTTTGGATATTGTATGCGTATTCCTCGATCCGGTCATTAATATCCTCTCTTAAAATCATCTCATCCATGCCTATGATCGCATTAACAGGCATACGTATCTCATGGGACATATTGGTCAGAAATTCATTCTTTGCCTCAATCCGCATATCTTCCAGTTCCTTGTTATGCTTCAGGATATTGATAAAATTTAATATCGTCCATATGATCGTCATAAATGTATATGTCAGCACGATGATCAGATAGACCTTAAAAGAAGTATATTCCCATCGATGCGCCTCCTTGATCAGCAGATAATCCTTCTGCTGAAGCGCTTCTGTCCCATTATTATTCATCACCAGTAATTGAATATGATATGTACCTGCCGGCAGTCCGCTGATCTGAACCGGCTCCAGCGTCCGCTGGCTGTAAGTTCTGGGCGCATTATCGATTCCCTCGATATATAGCTGCATCTTGATATCCGAAAGCGTATAATTTCTGATGGACGGCGTAATAGAAACATTGTTTGCACTTTCCGGGATGCGGTAGATCTTGTTATCCGCCGTAATCCTTTCATTATCCGCCGTAACCTCTGCAATGTCAAATTTATACCGTTCTTCTTCCAGAGACCGTTCCTGATCCTTAAAACAGCTTACCCCCTGATTGGTGCAAAAATATACCGTGCCATCCTCATCCACATAATTCCATGAATTGGACATCAGCGCGTCTAAAAGTCCCTCTGTATAATTATAGAGCTTATACTGTATCTCCTCACCGGACGAAAGCTTTTCTGCATTTGTCACATAGATGCCGCTGCTGGATAAGACATAGGCATCCCCGCCATACAGCAGGATATCATAATTATTAAAATACGGGAATCCGCCCAATATCTTTGCCTGCCCCTGTTCCATAAAACAGAGGGCATTACTTGCCACGACAAAATACCCATCCTTATATGGCACCATACGCAGGATAATATCTGAGGATAATCCATCGGCCGTAGATATATTTTCCGTAATGCTCTGATCTTCTATCTTATAGATACCGGCTCCATCCGTACCCGCATAAAACGCACCGTTTTCTCCGGCGATCAGGCAAAGGATCTGTTCATTTTCCAAACCATCCTCACCGGTGATCGTTGCAAAGATCTCTTTATCCCGGATGTAATTGATACCGTTATTATTGCCGGCAACTATCGTCCCGTCTTCCAGCTCCAGTATGCAGCGGAAACGGTTGCTGGTAGCACCCTGTTTTTCCGCCGTATAAGTAATCATCCCGCCATCGGCATCCACGCGCACCAGTCCGTATTCGCTATAAGTACAAAGCCACAGATAATTGTTGGAATCCACATAGACGCAGCGGATCCTCACTCCCTCCAGCGCTTCCGTCAGGTCGTTTTCCACCGCCTGCCTGCTCTTCCGTTCAATGATGACCAGTCCACTGTCCGTTCCGCAGTAATAAGCGTCCCCATATTCACAGACGCCATTGACCACATGCGGACCGATTCCCGACGCTGAAAAGATATTGACGAAACGATTGCGGCTCAGCTTCATAACGCCATACCGCGTAGAAGCAAACCACAGATTGCCTTCGTAATCCTCATGCATACACTCTATCGAGCTGTCAAAGCCTTCATACCGGTGGGAGTAAAATTTTCCATTCGGATCAAAATAACCTATTCCGTTGGAGGCATTCACCCAGATACGTCCCTGCCGGTCAGAGTTGATCGACGCAGCATTGCGCAAGACTCCTGTCGAGATCTGCCTTGTAATGACAAGCTGATCTCCCTCTACCTCCACACAATCGATATAACCCGCAGAAGTTCCCACAAGAATCCCCTGCTCCGTCAGAGCGATACATCTGTAATAAGCATCTTCCTTTCCTATCTCTATCGTCGTTACAAGCTGATCATCCTTTAACAAAAACAACTGACCGGCATTGGTGATCCCCAGAAGCATATCTTCCTGTATTACCATGGATCCGACATAGGTAACACCCGTCTCTATCACCTCGATCCGGTCATCCGGCGTGATCCTGCACAGATGATCCGTCGTGCCGACATACATCGTACCATCCGGCAACTCCTCAAATGACCTGATCGCGCTGGAAGGCAGACCGTCCGCTTTCGTAAAATATGTATATTCTCCATGATCGTATCTTGCCAGACCTCCGCCGTTCGTGCCTATCCAGAGACGATCCTGCTGATCTGTCTTAAGCGCCGTCACGCTGGCAAATCCGCCTTCTCTGATATATTCAAATGTCTTTCCGTCATATCTGGTCAATCCGGCATAGCTTCCGATCCAGAGATAACCGTCCGCCGTCTCTGCGATGGCATTGGCTTCCGAAGAAAACATACCGTTGCTGCCGTTATACATCTGCTCCACATAATTGCCCGCGAATATCTGTTCGAAAGCATCCGCACCTGCCCAGACGATGGATTCCTCCGAATATTCATAAGTATCTTCTGCCTCTTTATCGGTCTCCACCGCAGGAGCAGAACCGTTCCTAACATATAGAAGAACCGATACAACAGCGATAGACAACACCATAAGACCGGCAGTCATAAACTGCGTAAAACTCTTTCCCAGCATACCGCCGTTTTTCTCCCGGTTGTGTTTCATCAGCCGGATCACCCAGAAAGCAAGCAGGATACAGATCTGTTTATCAATAATATCGACCAGCGCCTCCCCGCAGAATGCAGCGAGGTAAGCGGGTACGCCTTTCCATATAAGCATATCAAAGACCGTGTCGCCCCAGATATTGCCGCTTCTGCCGTCATGTACAAGGATATTAATTACAAAAGATAAAAATATGGAAAACAGACCTACCAGAAAACCGGAGATCATCACCTTCGTAAAGGTCTCCATGTAACCTTTTTTCGCACAAAGCACTATAAGAAGTCCTACGGTAATACTGATCAGCATATAAGGCAGAGACGCCAGATCAACAAACACGAAAGAAATATTATTTATTATGCCTGTAATGGCTGCGCCCAAAGGTCCGGTAAAATACGCCGCAACGCCGGTCCCGACCACATCCAGCCACAACGGCAGCTGAAACAGCTCCGCCGCATACTTACCGATAATATTAATCAGCACACAGAGTATGATAATATTTATCTTTTCCTTCTGTTCCTGCGTTTTCGCCATGCCGCGGCGTTCTCCCTTCCTATCGTGTCACAGTTCCCCGACAATGGTATTGCTGCTGCCGGTGCTTTAAGTATTTTTCATATTTACATTGTCTTCGTCTTGCGTATTATAAATATTGAAGCTGTCATCATTCTGCGTATTTTTGATATCCTGGGCTGGCTGGCTTTTTTTCGTTTTCTTTATGATATATTTTAACAAAAGATAAACGCCCTTTGCAATAGCCGCCGCACCGAATATCGTTAAAAATCCCATCACCCCATACATGATATCAGCAAATTCCATCGTACCGGTATGACTGAGCCGCTGTCCGATCTCTATGGCAAATGTCAGTACGATAATCACGGTAAAGCTATAGATACCGGTGATCGTCAGATACATTTTACGCTTTGCAAGCAGCCTGAAGATCGGGTATGTAACCAGCAGGATCAGCATGCCGATACAGCCGATTACCAGAAAATGGAGCTGCTTATCTGAAAAATTATATTCATAGGCATCGTTTAATTTTAACAGATAATTGTGGCACCGGGCAATCCATTCTACGATACGGTACAAGATCTCCTTCATAATATAGTCCACCATCCTTTCCCTATTATTATCAACAGATAATTACAAAGTTCAGATAAAGTTCTTTTCTATTGTGCATCATTGACAATCATCCTATCAGCATCGACAGTCCGTAAATCACCGCCATGTGCAGCGGATAATAAATATAAAAGAGGTACTTCATGTTCCATTTTCCTCTTTGTCCATTATAACATATCAGAGGAATCAGCGCGACAAGAGAATACCACTGGATACCTCCAAGAGAGAATGCAGTCAGCGTCATGCCTGCTGCCGCCAAAAGCAGTCTCTGTTTCTTATCTCTGCCTAAGACGATCAGCACCGGCAGAAGGATTCCATAAAATCCATAATCAAATGAAATATACCGACCACCCGGAAGGAGCCTGAGTTCTCCGCAGATCACCGCCGTTAATAGGATCAGACCCGCCGGAAGAAGACTCAGCAATAGCTTATTGATATATCCGGCAGCCTCATGTGATTCCCGTATTCTGTTTTCCACCCACAGCACTGCATACGAAAGCAGGATGGATGCGGAAAACGTCATCAATATTCCCTGATAAACACTTCGTTCGGTAATATAATATACCGCCTGACAGAGGATCCCAAGCAAAAATATTCTAAGAAAATAATTTCTCTTATTTCTAGTATATCGGCATCCCTCTGCGATCATATAAGCAAAGATCGGAAATGCCAGCCTGCCAAGTATACGAAACGGCATATAATTATGCATCAAAAGCAGTCCTGCATGATCTATGGTCATCGTAACCATCGCAATGATCTTTAAGGCATTGGCGCTTAATTTATTTATCTTTTCCATGCAATATTTACCTTTTCCGATTTTATTTGCCCAAAAGCTTATCTGTCTATTCTATACTTTTTCAGCAATATCTCTATATCCGGCAAAAACAGCGGACTACCATTTCATTATATTCCAAAAGGCAAGAAAGTAAATAGGCGGTTTCCCAAGTTTATTATGTTAAAAATTGGGGAAAACTTATGATATGGCAAAAGTAATGTATCAATTACGTAAGTCCGGATTACATAACTTATTGTTTAAAATTATATGTTCCAAAAACATCATACAATGAAATCATTTTTGGAACATATAATTTTAAACTTCAAGTTATGCAAACCTCGTAGAAAGAATTGTAAAACAAACATTGATGCAGTAATTGTATTGCAACCACTTAAAATCAATAAAATTATGAAGGGAGTTATATTATGGATTACAGACAGTGTGCTGTGGAGATTCTGGCGGCGGTCGGCGAAAGCAAAAATATTGTCAGCGCCGCCCACTGTGCAACAAGACTAAGGTTGGTAATTGCCGATAACAGCAAGGTTAAGAAGAATATTCTGGAGAATGTTGACGGAGTAAAGGGCGTATTTGAATCCTCCGGTCAGCTTCAGATCATCATAGGAACCGGAACGGTCAACAAGGTGTATGACGAATTTATCAGCGCGGCCGGCATCACAGCCGCTACCAAAGAGGAAGTGAAGCAGGCAGCAGCGGCACGGGGCAATATTTTTCAGCGTGTCATCAAAACTCTGGGCGATGTATTTGTGCCGATTATTCCTGCAATTGTTGCCGGCGGTCTTATAATGGGTATTATGGAAGCCCTCAACTTTATGAGCAACAACGGCATTATCGCAATTGATCAGAAGGGTTACCTGTTTCAGATCATCAATATGCTTTCTAACGCTGCGTTTACATTTCTTCCGATTCTGATTGGTTACAGTGCGGCCAAGGTATTTGGCGGCAATCCGTATCTGGGCGCGGTTCTTGCAATGTTCCTTATCCATCCCAATCTTCAGAATGCTTATACGGTTTCAACCGAGGGGGTGGCGCAGAGCTTCAGCATCCTCGGATTGTATCATGTGAATATGGTTGGTTATCAGGGACATGTCATTCCGATAATTATGGCCGCCCTGATCCTTGCGACCATAGAGAAAAGGCTGCACAAAATAGTTCCTGAGATCATAGACCTGTTTGTCACTCCACTGGTCAGTCTGCTGGTTGCCGGACTTCTGACATTTACTTTTATCGGACCGTTATTTGTTGCTATTGAAAATTGGGTTCTCTGGTTCGTTCAGAGGTTGATTACGATTCCGTATGGCATCGGCAGCTTTATTATGGGCGGCATTTATTCAACCACAGTAGTCGGCGGTGTTCATCATATGTATACTGTTATTGATATGGGGCAGATCGCGCAGTATGGTTACACCTACTGGCTTCCGATTGCTTCCGCCGCCAATGTTGCGCAGGGCGGCGCTTGTCTTGCAGTAGCATTAAAGAGTAAAAATAAAAAGATAAAAAGTATCGCAGCTCCCTCTTCTCTTTCCTGTATGCTTGGAATCACGGAACCTGCTATATTCGGCGTCAATATCAGATTTGTAAAGCCTTTTATCTTTGGCGCCATAGGCGGAGCAGTCGGCGCTTGTATGGCTTCCATCATGCATCTCGGCGCAAGCGCTACCGGCGTGACGGGTCTGTTTGCAATACTTCTTCATCTTCATGCACCTCTAAAATATATTGCTGTCATTGGTACGGCTGCAGCTGTTGCATTCCTTCTGACATGGTTCTTTGGTTATAAAGACGCCGTGGAAAGTGGCTCTACAGAAACAACAACTCCGCCGGAGGATAAAAACGCAACTGCAAATGATTCTGCCGTTTCTGCAGAAAAATCTTCCGAGAAGGAAATTACAATTGCATCACCGCTAACAGGCAGGGTAGTTGCCTTAAGCAATGTACCCGATGAAACCTTTGCAGCAGGCGTGCTGGGAAAGGGCGCTGCAATAGAACCGTCAGAGGGTAAGGTCACAGCTCCAGCAGACGGTGTTGTAAGTTCCCTGTTCGATACGCGTCACGCAATCGGGCTGACGCTTGATAATGGTGCCGAAGTCTTGATTCATATAGGAATCAATACGGTGGAGCTGAACGGGGAATTCTACGAGGCGTATATCAAAGACGGTGACAGGATCAGCAAGGGGCAGCTGTTGATTACATTTGACAAGGCAGCAATCGAAGAAAAGGGCTATCAAACCATCACCCCGGTCATCATTTCCAATACGGATGACTATGCCGCTGTGACAAAGACGGAAACAGATATATTGCAAATGGGTGAAAATCTGTTATATTTAAAGAAATAATCAGAAATTTTCAATCTCAAAGTTTTGTGCTGCGCAAAAACTTGAGCCATAAAATCAATCGCAGCATGGAGGCAAAATATGAATAGTAAAACACTAAATGCAAAATGGAGACAGAAGCTCCATTTAGAACCGCCAATCGGCTGGCTCAATGATCCAAACGGGTTGTGCTGGTTTCAGGGGAACTACCATGTATATTTTCAATATGCGCCGGACGATATCAATGGCGGCGTCAAAAAAAGCTGGGGACATTACAAAAGTCCTGATATGATCCACTGGGAATTTACGGGAACCGTGCTTGTTCCCGATATCTCCGAAGACAGGGACGGCGTATATTCCGGCAGTGCGATCGCAAAGGATGATACGCTGCATCTGTTTTATACCGGAAATGTCAAGGAGAATGGGGATTATAATTATATCCTGAGCGGGCGTGGCGCAAATGTCATCCATGTGACCACAGAAGACGGACATCATATGAGTGAAAAAAAGGTAGTGCTTAGAAACAGCGACTATCCTGATTACTGTTCCTGTCATGTCAGAGATCCTAAGGTATGGCAGGAAAATGGAACCTATTATATGATTCTCGGAGCAAGGACGCGGGACGATAAAGGCTGTGTTCTGTTCTATAGCTCCCATGATCTTGAAGCATGGGAATACGAGAAGACATATGATATGCCGGAGATGGGATATATGTGGGAATGCCCGGACTGCTTTATGTTAGACGGACACAGGTATATAGGCATCTCACCGCAGGGTCTTACGCAGGGAACCGAGAGAAACCAGAATATTTTTTCTTCGGGTTATTTTCTAAATTGTCATTTTAACGACAGTTATAATAACAGTTTTGAAGAATGGGATTACGGATTTGATTTTTACGCGCCGCAGACATTTGAAACCCCTGACGGCAGACGTATTTTGATCGGATGGATGGGCATCGGCGACTCTGCATATTCCAATCCCACCGCCGCGCTGGGATGGCAGCACTGCCTGACCATTCCACGGGAGCTTTCAAGGCTGGAAGACGGAACCCTGCTTCAGAATCCGATGAAGGAATATGATTCATTAAGAGGGGAAAAGATAACGATCAAAGGAGAGCAGAAGGTTTTACTTCCCTTTGATCTGACTGCGCAGGTCAACGGGGATTTTGAAATCGTGATCAATAACGATCTGACGTTAAGACTTCAGGAAAACATGTTTTATATGGAATTCAACAGCCAATCCATGGGATATGGCAGGACGGTACGGCGCGTCAGGACGGAGCAATGCCGGGATATCCGCGTAATTGCAGATATGTCAAGTATTGAAGTATATCTTGACGGCGGCAGATATGTTATGAGCACCCGCTTTTATCCCGATGATGAACATGTACTGATAAAGGCAGATGGAATCAATGCAGAACTATATAAAATGAATGGTATGGAGGTCCGTATCAATGGCGAATGATACCCTGATTGCAATTGGAGAAGCATTAATTGATTTTATACCCGATAAGAGCGGCTGTGAATTTTATGAAGTGAACAGCTTCCTCCCCGCTGTGGGCGGCGCTCCCGCCAATGTCTGCGGCGCATTTTCCAGACTTGGCGGAAAATCAAGGTTGATCACCCAGCTTGGCGCAGACCCCTTTGGAGACAAGATAACCAGAGCCTTAGCGCAAGCCGGTATAGATACGTCCTGCATCAGTTATACGGAGAAAGCCAATACCGCGCTGGCATTTGTGAGCCTAGCAAAGGATGGGAACAGGACATTTTCATTTTACCGTAAGCCGTCTGCCGATATGCTGTTAAATGAAGATCAGATCAAACAGGAATGGTTTGACGATGCATTCGCCCTGCATTATTGCAGCGTATCTCTGGGAGATTTTCCCATGCGCGGAGCGCACGTCAAAGCGATTGAATCTGCGCGAAAGAAAAATGCGATGATCAGTTTTGATCCGAATCTGCGTTTTCAACTTTGGGACGATAAGGATGAACTGAAAAACGTGGTCTGGAAATTTATCAGTATGACAGATATCTTAAAAATATCCGATGAAGAACTCGGGTTTATCACCGGTATGGATACAATCGAGAAAGCGCTCCCCATGTTTTTTGACAAGGGCGTCAAGCTTGTAATATTTACCTGCGGAAGCAGGGGAGCTTATTCTTTTACACGGAACAATCATACGTTTTCTCCGGCAGGCAAGGTCAAAGCAGTAGATACCACCGGCGCAGGCGACGGATTTATCGGCTCGTTTTTGTGGAAGCTTCACGAACTGGGGGCTTCGGCAGACAGCATAGAATCTCTGACGGAAGCTGATATGAACTCGCTGCTGGAATTTGCCAATCAATTCTGCGCCATCAGCGTACAATCCTCCGGAGCAATTGACTCATATCCTTTATTGAATGAAATATGAAAGAATTTGAATGATTATTGTTGCATTTCGCTTCAATTCGTATTATTATAAAAACAAAAAGGAAGTGATAGTATGACTACCGTAAGTCTTCGATTTGATGATGAAATGAAAAAACAACTTGACGATATGTGCGATGAAATGGGAATGAACCTTACCACCTTTTTCATGATCTATGCAAAAAAAGCCCTGCGGGACCGCCGGATTCCTTTTGAGCTAACTGCCCCCTTGGATCCTTTTTACTCAGATTCCAATACGGAACAGTTAAGAAAAGCAAACCAACAGGTTAAAAACGGACAGGTAATTGTAAAAACAATGGAAGAACTGGAGGCTATGGAAGGTGAGTAAAATCACATTTGCCGAAGATGCGTGGGAAGAATATCTTTACTGGCAATCGCAGGATAAAAAACTTTGAAAAAAATAAACAGCCTGTTAAAATCTATCCAACGCGAACCTTTTACCGGTGAGGGGAAACCTGAAATGCTGAAAAACAGTCCAAATGGTGAATGGAGCAGAAGGATCAATGAAAAAGACAGGCTTGTTTATATCGTTAACAATGAAAATATTATTATAATTCAGTGCAGGGGACACTATAATGACAAATAGACAAATATAAAAAATACAGAATTGACTGATCCCCTATTCCTGACTATTAAGCAGTCCCTCATAATACTCCGCCTGCTCTATATTCCCAAGTCCGCGGTAAATCTCAGACAATGCCCGCAGCGGCATTTCCTTATGATGCTTTAAACTGATTACGCTTTCTGTCTCAAAGGCAGCGTTGTAATACCAGACCGCTGCCTCCTCCGGCTCCTCCGCCATGCGGTAATACTCTCCCAAGATGCAGCAAATCTCGCTACAGCCGTTCATCGCCATGGCCTTTGTCGTATATTGGAATAATCCCAGATCTTCCCCTGTCATCAGGCAGGTATTGGCACAGATACAGCATGCCTCCATGATCTCATCTTCTCCACGGCTGACGTCCGATAATGTTGCCTGAAAGATCGGAAATGCCTTGATAAAATCTTCTTTTTCCCCTGCGATCATCAGTTCCTTTGCATAGATGCCGTGTAAGCGCTTATCAAGCGCCGTACCCTCTTTAAACAATCGCTCAAACGCCGCCAGATCCCTTGCTTTGTGATTGCCCTCCGGTTTATGTAATATCTCAATATCACTGTCATAAATCACCGGATCCAGACGCACTGCCTCATGGATGGCACCTTCCCAGACAAATTCCCGCAATCGCTTATAAAGCTTGGGGCGCAGTTCTTTATCATAATTATAGATAGTATTATAGGAAAGCTGATTGGCATAATACATCTGCACAAGATCGATTTCCGGCAGCATCGCTTCCTTTAATACGCGAAACTTTTCACGATTCGCTTCATCCAGCTCCTCGTCAGCATCCGCACAGTAGATATACTCCTTTGAAGCTTTAGAAAACGAATAATTCCTCGCATCGCTAAAGCTTCCCGTCCACGCAAAATCATAAACCTGATCCGTGTATTTACGGGCGATCTCCTTCGTCCTGTCCGACGATCCGGTATCTACGATAATGATCTCATCCATCAGATCGGCAATGGAATCCAGACATCTTGCCAATACCGCTTCTTCATTCTTGACAATCATACATAAACTGATCGTAATCATTTCGTTCCCTCTCTACCTTTAATTATTCTCCTGCGGCAGATATTGTTTTACATCCGTATCTGAAAGATATAGCACCATTGTCCCATTGATAATTCTTATTGAATTCTCCGAGGGCCATGGTTCCATTGCCGCAAATTCCTCCGTTGCAGCGATCTGGCACATCGTCTCAAAACCAGCCCGCCCATAACTTGTGGAAAGGTAATGGTTCATCATACTGATATATTCGTTATCCCGTGTCAGAAAAATGTTGGAAACGATTCCCGACATCATCGGCGCAGCCGGAACATATTCCGGGATCTCATAACAGGAGCCGTAGATGGCGACATCCATATCTTCATGATATCCTTCCGTCATTTCCATCCTCATAACAAGCCGGTTAAGAAGCATTTCCACTTTTGTATTCGCATTATTCATATTGTAATAGGCACGGTTGGCAATCACCGTAAAATGGAATGAGATACAAAGCAGAAGCGCTACTGACAGCATGCTGAGATAATGCTTCTTCCAATACTGCCGATCTGTCCACCTGAAGCTCTCTGCAATGCCTGTGGCTTTCTCTTGATCATCCGGCTTTAACTCATCCTTATGATCCTGCGCAGATGCAAAAAGCCGCATATCGCTCCACATGATAAGCAGTAAAAGATAGACCAGCGCAAGACTGTATTCCATGGAAGTAGACGTATAGGAAACTCCTGCCGAAGCAAACTCAAAGATATGACAGACGATCGGCAGAAGAGGAAATACAAGCGCCATAAGAACCACACGGACAGGCATTTTCCATAATTTTTTCTTAGTCACCAAAACCAGCCATGTGATCAGCGTCAACAAGAACATCAAGACGTTCATCGCATTATAACGGTTCAGCTCCCATCGTACAATATAAAACCTTGCAAAATCCACATAGCAGTCGATCACCGCCTGCAACAGACCATGTATTCCCGTACCGCCCGCGCTATCCATACCCATGTAGCCTGCCGCCTGATGTCCGCCGGCTTTCCAGACGATCAGGGTCAAGACTGCATAGACGGCAACTCCGGTCACTCCGGTCAAAAGACAGCTTCCCGCCAGCTTCCCGATTTCTTTCATGTCATGTTCCGGTGTATATAACATCCGAAACAGCCAAAAGAGCATGATAATAATCGTCACTGATATAAATGCCTGGTAAAATCCCAGTGAAACAGCAAGAAACAAACCACCGGAAAGAATACCCGCCAGCCCTCTTTTTTTCAGACACAGGTATGCCGCCAATACAGAAAACAATAAGGATATCATATACCCATCCGCTGTATACATATACGCAAAAATCGATGTTACGACGGGATTCGCTGCAAGAATCCAAGCAACAATCACAAGAAATATATTCTCCTGAATATCAAACAGCCTCACAAAGGAAACGGCTGCGCAGCCGATCAATATGAGGCAGATGACCCCTATCAGAAATGGCAGCTCCACTGTCCCTCTGATTTTTTCCACTCCGGGCAGTAAGATCCTTCCCAAGGATATTACCCAGGTAACCCCAATGCTTTTCAGATAATTTGTCGTATCCGTACAGATCATGGTATTGGTCATCCGAAATGCGTGGGTCAGGAAGCCGATAATGATAGTATATACAAATACTCTTTTTTCCCTTGTCATGCTGTTTTCTCTTTCCTCAAATAAGATCCATTGATAATATGTTATTATATCCAAATTTTAAAATAAAAACTATTTCCTTTTGACAAAATACAACATAGTATATTATAAAATGACATGAGGAGAATGTTTATGTTCTTTTATAATATGTTTGGCAGACGGCATCACGGTCCTAATGGCCATGATCATTGGAACCGGCCGGAAGGACCATCCTGTCCAACCTGTTCTCAGCCTCCGCCTCCACCGGGCAATGGAAACTGTCCATTCTGCCCGCCTCCGCCGAAAAAACCCGGATGCGGTCCCTGCGGTCTGCATGAATGTCCTCACAAACGGTAAGCGCCGACTCAAGGGAACCAACAAACAGGGGTTACCGGAAGGCAGCCCCTGTGATTCATTAATCGATTGACACTGTCGGTGTTCCCACATTTCCTGAATAAGAAATGATAAATCCCACCTCAACGCTTTGTCCCGCGGCAATCTCACGGTTAAAATCCACCGGCTTGATCGTGACGCTGCTGCCATTTGCCGCAAAGCTTCCGCTCCATGATTGATCCAAAGTCACATTGCTATCAAAGCTTACCGTAACCTTCCAGTTATTGACCGCCGTGCTGCCGGTATTCTTAATGGTCACCGTATATTGGGAGCAATTGCCGTTTCCGCTTGACCAGCCGCCGGAATTGGCAATGGTAACCTGCGTATTGGCGGAACTCGCCGTAACCGCCGGAGTACTGCTGTTATTGTTGTTATTGTTATTATTATTGTTGCCGTTATTGCTATTGTTATTGCCCGTATCGGACGTAATACCGGTTGAACCCGGTGTCACGCCGCTGTCCAGAATCCCCACATACCATTTACCGGCTTCCGACAAATCATTCGTTGTCCAGCCGGATGTTTTATTGCAGCCACTCTGGATAAGCGAGCTTGTTTCCGCTTTATTTGACAGATTCCAGATGCAATAGCTGATATTATTGTTGTCCATTGCAGAAATCCACTTGTTGCCCTCTGTAATATTGTTGGCGCCGGAACCGCTGGCGTCGCAGATGCCGAATTCCGTACAGAACAGCGCAAGTCCTTTATCAATAGCCGTCTGCATCTTCTGCCGCAGGCTGTCCCTATGGGTATCTGCATAGAAATGAATCGTATACATGATATTGCTGTATCCGGTAATCGGATCTTTAGCGGCAGCATCTACATCCTGAGACCAGTTCGGCGTACCTACGATGATGATCGCATCGGGGTTATTTGCCTTAATGACCGGAATGACTTCCATGGCATAGCTTTTAATGGAAGACCACTGGGTTCCTCCGTTTGGTTCGTTACAAATCTCATAAATCACATTGTCATAATCTGCATATTTGGCGGACATCTCCTTAAAAAACGCCAATGCCTCTGTCTTGTGGGTATTGGGATCGCCATCCTGATTCATAATATGCCAGTCAATGATGACATACATGCCAAGCTCCGTGGCATAAGATACGCCGTCATTTACCAGCTGCTTCAGATCTGCCTGACTGCCTCCGGTGCAGTATCCGCCATATTCCGCGGAATACATGGCAAGACGGATACAATTAGCGCCCCATTCATCACGGATCGTCTGAAACGCCGCCTTATTGACATATTCCGGGAACCATGCGATACCATGAGTAGATACTCCCTGAATCTGAAATTCATTACCGTTTTTATCCACTAATCCACTGCCTCTGACAGACAGTTTACCATGGATCGCCACCGGCGTTCCCGCAGCAGACACCGGAGTCCGGGCAGGTGTGATCTCTGCCGTCTGTTCTGATACCGTCTGCTCCGGAGTCATCTGTTCCGGAGCCGTCTGTTGCGGCACCGTCTGTCCGTCAGTGCTGTTCTGATCAGTTACAATGCCCTGCTCTGAAGTATTGCCCTGTCCGGCTGTGCCATTGGGATCCGCCGTCTCCGTACTGCCGGATGTATCTTCAGATCCATTGCTCTGTCCGGAAGCTGTATCCGCCGCCTGATTCTGCACTATAGTCTCATCCGCACCTGACGCCGCAATATCCTGCACTGTCCCTTCACTATTAACTGCTGCCTGTTCCTCTGCGGAATCCTGACCCTTTGGCATCATTACCAGCAGACCGATAATACCGATCAGCAATGCTGCTGCAGTTACGATTCCTGCGACCATCCTTTTACTAAGCTTCATGATCAAGATTCCTTTCTGTATATGATTACTTTGACTGGCGGCAAAACCTTATGCCGCTACCCCACTTTCAAATTCTGCTCTTTTACGAATTCCAGATATTCTTCCTCATTTACAAACAGGACATATTTCGTACCAACCAATCCCATATATCCTTCACTGATGTAATATCCTTTCATAACCGTTACCTCCCTTATCTGTTTGATAAGGATAGGGTAACAGATTACATGTCCATTAAACCGTACTGTATATCTATGTGTTCTGCACCACGGATTCCGCCGGATCAGGCGCTTTCGTATATAAATATTTTAATAGAACCGGCACCAAAATACTAGATACAATAATTAATAAAATTACAGCCGTAAAATAGGAGGAATCAATAATTCCCAATGCAAGTCCCTTCTGTGTGATGATCAGCGCCACCTCGCCGCGCGTCATCATACCTACGCCGATCTTAATACAGTCAATCCCTTTGATGCCGCAGACTTTGGACATCAAACCGCAGCCTATGATCTTTGTCAGCATTGCCACAAGGACAAAGCAGACAGAGAACCAGAGCATACTGGTATCCAGCTCCCTTAGATTCGTCTTTAACCCGATACTGACAAAAAAGATCGGTCCAAAGAACATATAATTATTGATAGATACTTTCCGGTCAATATATTCCGCATCCCGTATATTACACAGGATGATGCCTGCCACATAAGCGCCGGTAATGTCCGCAATACCAAAATACTTCTCTGCGCAATATGCCATGGCAAAACAGATCCCAAGACCAATGATCGGAATCCTCCTGGAATGCGGGTATCTTGCATCTACCTTCTGCATAATCCGATAAAGCACATAACCGCCAACCAGAGAAGCCGCGAAGAAGACAACCATATTACTCATTACCAGCAATGTATTGGAGCTTGGATCCTTAAACCCTATCACAAAAGTCAGGACGATGATGCCAATCACATCATCAATGATTGCGGCGCTTAAGATCGTCTGCCCGATCTTCCCTTTCAGATATCCCATTTCACGCAGACACTCTACTGTGATCCCTACGGAGGTTGCCGTCATGATGGAACCGATAAACAACGCTTTGAAAAAGCCTTCTGACCCCCACGCCGACCATCCGAAGAATGCCATATACAAAACAGCTCCCCCCACAAGCGGCACAAATACACCTGCACAGGCAACCAGAAAAGCGATCAGACCGGATTTTTTCAACTCCTTCAGATTCGTCTCCAGACCGGCAGAAAACATGATCAGTATCACGCCGATCTCCGCCATCTTCGCTATGTAATCAGAACTTACAACCCAGTCAAACAAACAAGGACCTACAATCAGCCCTGCAATGATCTCGCCTACCACCATTGGGGCTTTACATTTTTTTGCTACAATTCCCATAAATTTAGCTGCTAAAATAATAATTGCCAAATCCCTGAAAATCTCGTATGTTTCCACAGAAACTTCCCTGCCCTTCCATCACTTTCCAAGTCTTAATTATAACATCAACAAACTATAATTTAAAATATTCTATGCTTTTTACCAGTTCATCAGCTATTTCACGCAGTTTCCCCGCGCTGGCGGAAACCTGCTCAAAGGCGCCTACCGCTTCCTGGGTTGCGTCATAAGTTCTCCGGGTTCCGGAAGCATTATCCTGTGCAATTTCCGACAGGTCTTCCACCGCCCGCACCACTTCGTTGCGGGACTGCTCCAAACGCTGGGCACTGCCCTTAATCATTTCAATGCCGTGCATGGAGTTGTTGATTTCGTCCAAAACTTCCCTGACAATGCTCTGTGTGTCCTGCATACTCGTGCTTTGGCTTGTTATGATTCCCTGCATCTGCTGCATGATTTCCACTGCTTTCGCAGAATCTTCCATCAGCTTCTGGCTTGCCTTCTCAATCTCAAGGCTGGACTGTCCGGACTGGTCTGCCAGCTTCTGAATCTGGTCTGCTACAATGGCAAATCCTCTGCCGCTTTCGCCCGCTCTTGCCGCTTCAATCGACGCATTTAAGCTTAACAGATTAGTATCTTCCGCTATGGAAGTAATAAAGGCTGTCGCCTGATAAATCTGCTGCACGGAATCATTCGTGCGGTTCGTCTGCGTCCGGATCTCTTCGATAAACCGCTCCACTTCCTCATTGATCCGACACAGATTTTCAAGTGTATCCATCGCTTTTTCACTGGATTTCTGCATTGCCGCCGCGTTAACATCCAGCATACCCACCTCTGAAGCAGTCTCCGTAATATCAGAACCCATAATCCGCATATGTTCCGAAGTATTTCTTGAATTTTTGGCCTGTTCCGTAGAACTTTCCGAAATACGGTTGACTGCCTGGGTCACTTCCTGCATTGCCCCGCCTGTGTGCTCAGCCACATCTCCCAAAGACTCCGATGCCTCCACCAAATGATTGGCATTTCCGGCTATTTCCTGAATCGTAGATTTTAACGCATCACGCAATGTAAGCATTGCTCTTGATAACTCTCCTGTTTCGTCTTTATAGGAAAGCATCTTCTCCCC
>CAYQZB010000039.1:0-19979 GCA_964421915.1 uncultured Lachnospiraceae bacterium | reverse complement strand
CTATGCGGGATCATGCCACCAAAGTGGAGACCGGCATGGAGGTATTTGAGATCGTGGGAACCGGCGGGGATAATGCGCACAGCTTTAATATTTCCACCACTTCCGGGCTGGTGATCGCATCCGGCGGAGTGAAGGTCGCAAAGCATGGTAACAGGGCGGCATCCTCCAAGTGCGGAACGGCGGATTGTCTGGAGGCGCTCGGCGTGAATATCGAACAGAGTCCGGAGCAGTGCGTCAAATTGTTGGAGGAAGTGGGGATGTGTTTCTTCTTTGCGCAGAAGTACCATGCCTCTATGAAATATGTGGGAGCCATCCGTAAGGAGCTGGGCTTCCGGACCGTATTTAACATCTTAGGACCCCTGACCAATCCAGGCAGCCCAAAGATACAGCTGTTAGGCGTTTACGACGAATATCTGGCGGAGCCGCTTGCACAGGTATTGATGAACCTTGGCGTCAGAAGGGGCATGGTAGTCTATGGAAAGGATAAATTAGACGAGATCTCCATGAGCGCGCCGACGGCTGTCTGCGAGTTTAAGGACGGCTGGTTTAAATCCTACGAGATCGCGCCGGAGGATTTCGGTTTTGAGCGATGCACCAAAGCTGATCTTGTCGGCGGTATGCCGGAGGAAAATGCCGCGATCACCCGTGAGATCTTAAGCGGCCAGAAAGGACATAAGCGTAATGCGGTGCTGATGAATGCGGGCGCAGGGCTTTATCTGGGCGGTAAGGCGGAGTCCATGAAGGACGGCGTCGCGTTGGCGGCGGAGCTGATCGATTCCGGTAAGGCGATGGCAACATTGGAGAAATTTATTGAGGTGAGCAACCGGTAGTATGATTTTTAGGAAGATCATAATTTAGGCGTAATATTTATAATTTATCTTTTATGGGAACATTAAAAATTGCTGTCCTGATTTTGGGACAGCAATTGTATTATAATCAGTGCGTGAAAGAAAAAGTAATATGATTTTTAAAAATTCAAAGATTATATCATTTCACTGGTTTTTACTTAGCAACTAAATATAGTTGCATAATTTTGCGCAATTTGCTATATTATATATAAAGGAGAAACATTGTGAGTAAGAAAGATAAATTGATAGAAAGATTACTGAAGAAACCCCAAGATTTTACTTTTGATGAAAAGATGAAAGTAAAGAAGTGATTAATTTTCATAAGCCACATCCAAATGGAATCTTAAAACGGTATGTATTGAATCAAGTGATAGAGAAACTTAGAAAGGACGGTTTATTATGAGCAATTTGTTATCATATAAGAATTATAATGGGACAGTAGAGTATTCAAAAGAAGATCACTGCCTTTTTGAGAAAGTGGTTGGCATAAAGGCTTTGCTGTCTTATGAAGGGGATTCTGTGCAGGAATTGGAGCAGGATTTTCAGAATGTGATTGATGATTATTTGTCAGATTGTAATGAGCGGAATGTGGAACCTGAACAACCGTATAAGGGAACATTTAATGTCAGGATCAGTTCAGAGCTTCATCGAAATATCGCTTTATATGCGATTGAACACGGGAAGAGTCTAAATGCTGCTGTTGAAGAAGCAATTGAAAATATGGTTGGATAATAATTTTATATATGCCATAAATAAGGAAAAACAGAGTTTCGGCTTAAAATTTATACAATGATATGTTAGGGTACGCGGAGGTATGCGATGACGGAAAAAGAGAAGATGCTGTCGGGTAAGATATATGATCCGGCTGATATTACATTAGTGAAATTAAGGGAAAAAGCGCATGGTCTCAGTCTGAGATATAATCAATGTTTGGAAACCGATGAAAGGCGGGCGGAGATTCTAAAGGAACTGCTCCCTGCAATGGGGGAGCGGGTATATTTACAGGGACCGGTTCAGTTTGATTATGGCTGTTTTACAACCATAGGTAAAAACAGTTACGCCAATTTTAATTTTACCTGTGTGGACTGCTGTCCTGTGACGATAGGGGAAAATGTGTTTATCGGTCCCAATGTATTTTTGCTGACGCCGGTTCATCCCATGAGGTTTCAGGATAGGAATATGTATACAAGATCCGATGGCGTAGTAACGGATCGGGAATATGCAAGACCCATTACCATACAGGATAATTGCTGGATTGCCGGTAATGTTACGGTTTGCGGCGGAGTTACCATTGGCACCGGTACTGTGATTGGAGCGGGGAGTGTAGTGACCCATGATATTCCGGCGAATGTATTTGCTGCTGGCGTTCCATGTAAAGTCATAAGGGATATTACCGAAGCAGATAGCTTAGAGAACCATCCGGAATTGTTCTAAAATATAGACGATAAGGGAATAAATGCTACAATGGATAATCGATCATTTGACGACAAAAGAATTGCCCGGGGCTATGCATGCGACAGACCTTGGCTGCATAGGCAGGTCATCGAGAGGTTGAAGTCTGACTTAAATATCGTAAAGAGCTTTCATAACGGACTTGACGTTGGCTGCGGTGCGGGGTTGTCCACCAGAGCGTTAAAAATGATTTGTGACAGCGTAACAGGAACCGATATTTCAGGGGAAATGATACGGGCGTGCATAGAAAACCACGACACTTCGGAATATACTTTTTACGTGGCGAAAGCCGAGGAAACCCATTTGCCCGAAACACCATACGATATTGTCACCGCCGCAGGGGTCATCAACTGGGTGGATAAGGATACATTTCTCAAAAATATGAAGTTTGTTATGGTTCCTAAGGGTTTGCTTGTCATATATGATTTCTGGATTTCGGATCATATGATGGGAAACGATGCTTATACGGAGTGGTTCCATAATTTCTATCTGACAGAATTCCCCAAACCGCCCCGGAAGGAAGAAGTATGGCGGCAGAGCGATCTGCCGGAGGGATTTATCATAAAAGATCAAGTGACATACAGGATGCGGCATGAATTTGACTTAGATGCTTTTATCCGTTTTATGATGACGCAGTCAAATGTTCATATGCAGATACAAAGCGGACAGAAAACTGTGCAAGAGATTACCCGGCAGATGAAACAAACTCTGTCGCCGATTTTTTCTGAAACTGATCAAACCTTGATTTTTGATGCATATAGCTGGTATATAGAGCGGAAGTGATGTTCAACTTTAGTATGCGGGGAGAGTTGTAATTTTTCCCTTTTTATTAATGTGAAATATGTATTTTCTGAAAAAGAGTACATTGATCCGCAATAAAATAAATTGTCGAAAAGTTTTGCGGTTTATAATCGCAAAACTTATTGACTTTTAAGATTTTTTCGGATATACTATCCTGCAAATGGAGGTGGTATATCGTGATTTACAGACCGATGTATGTGGATAAGATAATGGCGTATGTAGATACTCCATTTGTAAAGGTGCTGACAGGGGTCCGCCGCTGTGGGAAGTCTACAATACTCAAAATGATCATGGAAAAGCTGCATATGGAGCGGCATATCCCCCAAGATCGTATTGTAAGCTGTCGTTACGATTCGATGGAATATGAGGACATGACAGGGAAACAGATGTACGCTCACCTGAAGGAGCGGCTTTCTCCTGACGGCAAAACCTATCTGTTTCTTGACGAGGTGCAGGAAATCAATGGATGGGAAAAGGTTGTAAACTCATTGATGACGGATTTTGATGTGGATTTGTATGTGACAGGCTCCAACTCCCGTATGATGTCCTCGGAGATCTCCACCTATCTGACGGGAAGATATATTGCTTTCCGTATCTTTACGCTGTCTTTTTCGGAATACCTGATGTTTAAGGAAAAATATGATACGGTCGGCGATCCGGGAAGCGAGCTTGCAGAGTATGTGCGTCTGGGAGGATTTCCCGTAACGCATTTGCAGAAGTATTCGCAGGACGAGATCTACACGATCGTCCGTGATATTTACAATTCGACCATTTTCTCCGACATTGTGAAACGGAATCAGATCAGGAAGATAGACCAGTTGGAGCGTGTTGTCAAATACACCTTTCAAAATGTGGGCAACACATTTTCTGCAAAGTCGATTTCTGATTACCTGAAATCGGAGAGCAGGACATTGGATCACGAGACGGTCTATAGTTATCTTGAAAAGCTGGAAAAGGCGTATCTGCTTCACCGCTGCTCACGATATGATTTGCAAGGTAAGGAAATCCTGAAAACGCAGGAGAAATTTTATCTTGCGGATAACGCGCTGCGGTACAGCGTTCTCGGCTACAACGCCGACAGTGTAGCCGCAAGCCTTGAAAACATTGTCTATTTGGAACTTTGCCGCAGAGGATATACCGTTCATATCGGAAAAACCAATGACGGAGAAATTGATTTTGTGGCAATGAGACAAAATGATAAACTTTATATTCAGGTCACGCAGGAGATTGGTTCTGAAAAGACGGAAAAACGGGAATACAGCCGCATGCTTGAAATACACGACAATTATCCGAAATATGTGCTTAGGGCAGACGCATTTGCGGGCGGAAACTATGAGGGCATTAAGACAATGCATATGGCGGATTTCCTGCTCAGCTCTGAATATTAACTCCTAATATTGATTGATTCGATAGGAGCATAAGAGACATAATATTCGCATCATGTCTCTTAAAAGAAAGGAGGAATTTTTATAATAAAACGTATTTTACATGATATAAAAGTTATTTTTCTTACTCTTTTGTCGGTCGCCGTGGTTCTTTTGATTGCATATTTTATTTTTAATTATATAGATGGTTATCGGTATTATGCGGTACATAAAGTCGGCTCAATAAATTTAAATTATGAATTTAGTAGTTTGGCACAGTGCAATGATACCAGAAATGTTTCAAGGGATACTGTTTTGTCTATTTTAGAGCAGTATCATGCGGATATTCAAGATGAAGAAGAATATCAAAAACTTTATCAGGCAGTTGAAAATAAGGATGCGGGTGCTTTCTTTGTAATTTCTCATGGAGCGCCGATACTCTATTATGAGTATTATAATGATGTGGATAATTTATTTTGTTTTCCTGTGTGTGGAAATGGTCAGCCTGACAGACTTTATATTTACCGTGTGTATCGCAAGATTCCGGCAATTGGATAATGCGGAACATGAATCTGTCGTATGTACTAGGTGGATGTGATCCCTATCATACGAAGATCTATGTGTATATTCGGATCACGAAGAAAAGATTATCTGGTGGCAGTGAGGATGAGCATGGTTCATTGATGCTTTGGACTGTTATCATACAATAAGAGAGAAAGAGGGGAAACTTAATCCAATGAAAAAAAAGATATTTTCTTTACGGATGCTGCTGTTTGTTTTACTGGTTTATTTTGTGATATGTTGGAAGCTGCCCTTTTATATACTGCTTCTGTGTGTTGATCTGCCGGAGGATGCTATTGTATTAAAACGACAGGTTTCTTATACGGATGTGTATTATGAGCACGTTTTGGCAGAATTGGTTTTTGTTGGTAATGGGGGTTATGATACTGTCAGGGAAACAATATTGGCAGACAACAGAATCCTAATGAGAAAAAATGTTCTTATGGATTGGAGCATAATGGAGCGGGCGATGGTGGAGGAATGGGATGATTACTGTATTTCAATAAAGGAGATAAACGAACTGGCTGTCCAAAAAGGAAGAGGAAATTGGTACTACGTTTCCCTTAATATGGCTGTTCCGACGTTGATCTTACTGAGAATAGCGTCTTTTATAGTGGTTTTTACGGTGATAACATGTTTTTGGGTCGCAAAAAGAAAAAGGGAAATACTCATGAAAAGATAGAACAGTGTTGAAATGACCATAAGACACTGTTTACGCAGCGGATATTTATCCTGCCTTGACAGCTTCAGACTATCGTGATAGTATAGACTACAATAATAGTACAGACTATTGTTGTAGTTTTTAATATTGCAATTTATAACATTGCAGAGGAAATAACATGCGGAAAGAAGGGACGGGATGAATTTGAAATTGTTTGACAGTGAAATGAAAGTGATGGAGCTGATTTGGGCAAAGGGGCCGGTCAGTGCAAAGGAGCTGAGCCTGTTGGCGGCGTCGGAACTGGAATGGAATAAGAATACTACATATACGGTGATCAAAAAGCTGGTGGCAAAAGGGTATATCCGGCGTGACGAGCCGGGATTTATCTGTACGCCGCTGATTACAAAGGAGGAAGTGCGCCGGGCAGAGACGCAGGGGTTGATCGACAGGCTTTTCGGCGGTTCCAAAAAGGCGTTGTTTTCCGCCCTGTTAGAGGATGAAAAACTGTCGGAAAAAGAACTTGAAGAGCTGCGGAAGCTGATTGATAAGAGGTAGATCTATGCCGGGAGAAGTGTTTTACTGGGTTTTGAATATGAGCGTCACGGCGTCGCTTGCCGGAGCGGTTCTTTTGCTTCTTAGAAAGATAAAGAAGCTTTCGAGACGGTTGGTTTTTATCCTGTGGGCGGTTCCCTTTTTGCGGATGTGGGTGCCGGTCAGCATCGGAAGCCGATACGGGCTTATGAGTCTTTTGAAGCAGGCGGGGATGAGAACGGTTACCGTATATGAGAGATCGGAACAGTTTTCAATGATGAACTGCGTAGGGGCGGCGGAAAGTTATTTTCCCGTTGTTTATAAAGTAAATATTTTAGAAAATATTTTTAACGGGGCGTTTGTGGCATGGCTGGTGGGCTGTGTTGCGCTTTTCGGAATCCTGGTCTTTCTGTATCTGGGAAGTAAAAGGGAAGCGTGCCGGGGAGAGCGGTTAAAGCTGCCGGATGACAACCTGATTGCCGGTAGTAAGGAATCATGCCGTGGCGGATGCTCAATGGGGAATGTCCGGCTGTCCGAAGAGATCGATTCGCCGGCTGTTTATGGGATCCTTCATCCACAGATCGTGATACCGGCATCGTATCGGGAGAAAGAGCTGGCTTACATCCTTGCCCATGAAAATGCGCATATAAGCCGTCTTGATAATCTGTGGCGTCTGGCTGCTTTTGCAACCGCATGTCTGCATTGGTTCAATCCTTTTGCATGGCTGTTTTTGAAGCTTTTTCTGGAGGATATGGAGCTTGCCTGTGATGAGAAGGTGCTGGCGGGGCTTGGGGAACATGAAAAGAAAGCATATGCGCTGGCACTGGTGGAATGTGCCGCGGAAGGACCGCTTTTCGCCTCCGCCTTCGGGGGAGCAAAGCTCCACAAAAGGATCTTCCATATTTTATCCTATAAAAAAATATCCATATTTTCAGCGGTATGCTTTGCGCTTCTGGCGGCGGGGATCGCCTTTACGCTGCTTACAAATGGTATCTAAAGAGGAACTTTGATATTGCGGAGGTATGCGATGGTGATTAGAAAGAAAATATTACTTTGTATATTAACAGTAATTGCATTAAATGCAATATTTCTATTGCTATGGTTTGGCAGGCAGGAGAAAAAGGAAATTATGATTAAAGTTGACGGTTTTGAAGTTGTGTATCATGTAATGAATAGGGATATCACCATTGAGGATTTTAGAGAAATTGAATTGGGCAGCTCTTTAAATGAAATTGCCGAAAAAGTAGGGGAACCGGATACATGGATCGGATGTGGAATGCTATGGCCCGTTTATTTTTTGGAAGGGAACAAAGCTGTAGCCTTGCATTTTAAATATCCGGATGTCTGTGAAGATTTATGGATCATAGAGTTGTATGACGAAAACGGAGAAAGTCAGATCATAAAAGAAAGTCAGATTATTGAAGAAGAATAAAGAGAATTCTTTTGCTGTTAAGAAAATATGGAATGAGAGGAATAGAGAGGAATACTCAATTATGGGAAATAAAAAATTGGAAAAATATTATCTGCTATCAGCGGCAGGCATACTGGCGGCGTCCGCTTATCCTCTGTATATGGGCGTGCGGGTGGTGTCGGATATGATAACGGCGGGAACGGTCATGCAGGAGGATTATCCCAAATACATCATTCCCTATACGCCGATTAGTCTTGCATTGATCGCCGGGGTATGGCTGATGCCGCTGCTGTTAAAATACATAAAGAAAGGTGCCTTGATTATTGCTTCGGCGGTATCCACCGTTATCTTTCTGGCAGCGGAATTGTTTCTGGAAGAGAAGGTGGTTGTCACGTCGACCTCCACCAGAGTTTCGCTGGATGACTGGCAGATGTTTATGTGCGCGGTGCCGCCGGAATCATGGTCGCAGCCTCCCATACAGGAATCGCATTTGTGCGGTCAGCTGCCGGATTCATGGAACCCTGTGAGGCAGTCGGCGGTGGAGATCCTGATGGGAAATTACAACCCGGCTTTTAAACTGCATTTTTATGCGATTTCCATTCTTCTGATACTGGCGGCGTTAAGTTGTTTTTATGGTTATGCACGTGTGTTACAGGGGAAGGAAGAACAGAAAAAGAAAGTGTTGGCGATGCAGGCGGTGTCACTTGGAATCTTTCTGGCGCTTTGTGTTCTTGCCTGTTTTACGGCGTTTTTTAGGGACGGGAATCTCAGGGTTTCCATCGTTTCTGCGATTCTTATGATTATATTTTTTGTTTTCTTTGGTGTGACGGCGGGACTGTATCTTGCTTCCTTTCTGACGAAGAAAAGTATGCGGGTATTTGTTTGGATTCCTGCCATAGCGGCTTCGCTTATGACGACGCTTATGTATCTGGGGGAAATGATATTATTGAACGGATATCTGTACCGTTTTGGGGAGGGATTTTTCTTCCGGGGGCTGTGGAAAGCAGCAATGCCTTATCCGGATATCATATTTGGGACTGTGGGGCCTGCGCCCATAGATATTATGATTATTCTGGCGTCCGGGTTGATCTGTGGAGGGCTCTTGAAGCTGTGGGGAGGCCGGAGGGATATGTAACGTATTTTGAGTCAAATGAAATGTTAATAATATTGGAGCATATTGATATCCTAGATTTAAAATTGTAAATCAGGCGTAAAATATAAATATCATTTCCGGATAAATAGATTCCTTTTTCATGGGAAGGCTATAAGAACATCTACAGTGAAAATCTGAGAGACTGCGGGGAACACAAGGAACTGAATAAAATGCGTCTATACGCAAAAATTTCAGCTTTCAAGCTTGATTTTTTTGCGATTAACTGTTATTGTTATATGAAGAGGTGAAAAAAATGCGTATATACGCAAAGGTTTCAGGAGTGAATTAGATGCTGCCAAGAAAACAATATGTGGAGAAGCTGATACAAAAAAGAGATAATGGACGGGTAAAGGTTATCACAGGTCTGCGCCGGTGTGGAAAGTCCGTTTTACTTTTTCAGTTATACAGAGATTATCTGCTCAACGTCGGGGTGCCTCAGGAGCAGATGATATGTCTCGCATTGGACATTCTTGCAAATGCAAAGTACCGCAATCCGATAGAGTTGGATAGGCGCATCAGGGAACAGATCACAGATAACAATGAGCGGTACTATGTATTTATAGATGAGATTCAGTTTGTATCCGAGATCCGGAATCCCTATGTAGATGATCCTAAGGCAAAAATCACATTTATTGATGTGGCGCTCGGACTCATGCAGATGCCGAATGTAGATGTTTATGTAACCGGAAGTAATTCCAAAATGCTTTCCTCAGATATTCTGACACAGTTTCGTGACAGAGGTGATGAGATCAGGGTGTTTCCGCTTTCCTTTGCGGAATTTTATGAGGCATATGAAGATGATAAGCGTGGGGCATGGCAGGAGTATTACACATACGGCGGCATGCCTGTTGTGGCAGCATTAAACACGCATGAGGAAAAAAGCAGATATCTTCGTGATCTTTTTAGCAGAACATATATTAAGGATGTGCTGGAACGCCACAAGATCATAAATGAGGATGAAGTGTTAGAGATTTTGCTGGATATCCTTGCATCGTGTATCGGTTCATTGACCAATCCTAATAAGCTGTCAAACACTTTTAAAAGTGAAAGGAAAGTCAATGTTGCGCCGGAAACGATAGGCCGTTATGTGGAATACTTTTTGGACGCGTTTTTGATTCAAAAAGCAATGCGGTATGATGTCAAAGGGCGAAAGTATATCAAAACTCCTTCTAAATACTATTATTCCGATCCGGGACTGAGAAATGCAAGGCTTGGATTCCGTCAATTGGAAGAGAACCATCTTATGGAAAATGTATTGTACAACGACTTGGTGAGAAGGGGACTTGATGTAGATGTCGGGGTTATTGAGTACAACACCAAGGAAATGGATGGGAAAAGCATAAGAAAGCAGCTTGAAGTTGATTTTGTGGTGAACAGGGGAAGCGATAGGTTTTATGTTCAGTCGGCTCTCAGCATTGCAGATCCCAAGAAGAAAGAACAGGAGATCGCGTCGTTGCTGCGTATCCCCGATTCTTTCAAAAAGATTGTAGTGGTAAAGGATTACCTGAAGCCTTGGACGGATGAACACGGCATACAGTATATGGGGATAGAACAGTTCCTTCTTGATGAAGGTGTCATGAAGGGGTGATTTTTTAGGCTTAAATATTGTAATTTTCTATGGTTTCTGTCTTTTACAACAAAAACAATTTAATGCCCTCAGCAAGCCTTGATATTAGGTGGTGCAGGGGATTTAAGGAGAAAGAGATTGACGGGAGGTAATTGATTTTGCTATCATAGTAAGTGGCATGTGACGTTTTTTACAGTAGAATGGGTCACTGTATGAGTTGTTCCGGCAGACAGATAAGTCGATGATGAGGCAGAATGATGATAAACTTTCCTGAAAACTATTTTGACACGGAGACCAGATGCCGTTTTACCATAGGCAAGCTGATGAAATCCAATTGGGCAGCGCAGCTGGAAGTGCTGGAGGTGCTGAAGGAGGTGTGCGCCAAACACAATATCACCTTTTTTGCGGGATTTGGCACATTGATCGGTGCGGTGCGGCACAAGGGTTTTATTCCATGGGATGACGACATAGACGTGACTATGAAACGCCCGGATTACATGCGTTTTCTTAAGGTGGTCAGACAGGAGCTGCCGCCGGAGTACCGGATTCTCAGCATTTATTATGAGGAGGAGTGGAACGGTTCTTACTCACGGATAACCAATGGGGGAGTGATATCCACCCAGCCAGAGCATCTGGCGCGGTATCATGGCTGCCCCTTTATTGTAGGAATCGATATTTTTCCCATAGACTACTTTCCTAAGACATCGCAGGAACAGACTCTGCAGTGTACACTGCTGGATGCTGTAAAACACAATATCTGCTTATGTGATGAGCTGCTGGAGATAGAGGATCCCAAGGGAGATATGTTTGCGATACGCCAGCAGGAGCTGCTTCAGGGACTGGAACTGCAGTATGAGTATCTGGGCATTCCGGTGGATGCGGAAAAGAGCATCCTAAATATCCGCAATCAGTTGTTTCGTATCTATGACAATATATGCATGATGTACCGGGCGGAGGAATGCAGCGAAATGGTGTCGTTTCAGGCAAACCTTGCCGGACTGGCAGGCAGGTGGAAGAAAGAGTGGTTTAGCAGGGCGATTCCTATGGGCTATGAAGTGACCTGGATACCGGTTCCGGCAGACTATCACAATGTTTTGTGCTCCACTTTCGGAGATTACCGCAATCCGGTTTATCGTGGCTGTCATGACTATCCCTATTATAAACCGCAGTTGAAATTGTTGCAGCAGCAGGCGGCCTGGGGGTTGGAGGACGGACTGGAGGCGGGCGTGTATCAAGAACTTCCTGAGTGGGAGAGGGTGAAAGAGGAAGGTGAAAAGGCTCCTGTACCTCAAGAGTGGCAGAGGCTGATGCGGGATGATACGGGGAAGACCAAAAAGACTGTGTTGTATGCGACTTCTTTAATGGGCTTATTGCAGGGAGAAGATGCCTATCTGCAGAAAATAAAATCCACACTGGAAATATTCCACGGACAGCAGGATGTGGTGCTGTGGTGGATACCCTGCCAGACGGAAGATTGTCTGTATAAGAAGCAGAATCCGGCTCTTTTTGAGAATTTTGATAAAATATGCCGGGAGTATAGAGAGGCCGGGTGGGGGATCTATGACGACAGCGGCGACTATGCGAGAGCGGTGGTGCATAGTGATGCCATGTATGGAGATTATGGTGAGATATGTGAGATGTACTGTAAAAGTGGTAAGCCAGTCATGATACAGGACAGTGTTTTATGCGGTAATGCGCAATAATCAGAATCAGATTGATTTTTTAGGTTTAGATATTGCAATTTCTGGTATTTGCCTATATAATAATATTAACTAACAATAATTTCCAACGGTAAACACAAAAGTGGTGTTTTTCATTTTTATTTGAGCCGCCAAAGGCGGCATGGGGGGATTAGTACCTTCACAGCAAGGAGGTCTGCGTATGAAGATTGGAAGTATCAGAGCAATAGGGAATACCGCTTCTGTAAGAAGCATCTCTGCCGTTCAGAAGCAGGGAGTAAAACCGGTCGATACGGAACGTAAGAGTATCGAGAAGGATATTTCTGATGTGGAACGGCAAAAACAGGCTTCTTCTTCCAAAGAAGGTCTTACAGTTGATGAAAAAATGAAGCGGCGTCAGGAACTGCAGCAGGAGCTGAGCAGTCTGAAGACGAAGCTTAGGATGAGTGAGGCTGAGGCGGGTAAAGAAAGCCAGAAGGAAGCTATGGCGGATGAACAGTCTGCTGTGAAAGGAACGGAAGCAGACGGAGAGAGCAGGGCAGCGCAGGCGGTAAAGGAAAAAGCAGCCGAGGCAAAAGAAAAAGAGGAAGCTGCGAAAGAGGAAGCGGCAAAAGCAGAAAAGAAAGAAGCGCAGACCCAAAGAATAAAGGAAATTGCATCGCAGGGTAAGGTGGAAAAACCCGGCGTTCAAAAAAAGGAAGCAGATCAGACGAAGGCGGGAGAAGCCACAGCCGGAAAGACGGGAACGGACGGATCCGGCATAGATGGTGATGCGGCGAAAACCGGCGCTACAGAAGATGATAAGAAAGCCGATGCAAAACAGGATAAAGGGCAGATGTCGAGTTTTTCTAAAAGAGAGATGCAGTCGATGATCTCGGAAGATGGGGCAGCGAAGCGTGCAAAACAGCAAGGCACTATCGTTGCAAGACTTGAAAATGACATTGTCATCCTTAAGGGAGAGATAAAACAGGATGAAAACCGGGGCGGTGATGTCACGAAAAAGAAGGAAGAACTGAAAGAGCAGGAGGAAAGGGCGCAGCGTGCAGTTAATGCGCAGTTCTCCGCGATAGGTCAGACAAACAGGAAGCTGCAGGAGGCCGCACAGGATAAGCTGGAAGAGACAAGAGGGGAAAACGCAATGACCATTAGGAGGAATGCGGCGGCGGATCAGCCGCTGATCAGAGCGACCAATTTTTCCTTGGCTGGTGTGGTTTAAATAATAAATGTTTTTGATGCAAGAGAACTTCAAAAAAGAGAACCTCTAAAGAGGTTTTCTTTTTTTGGCTGCAACCTTTTTCGACTTTATTCTCTCTAATCAGTAGCAAGAGACAAAAAAGCGATGAAAGGAGTATAGAATGAAAAATAAGATTGATATGGCGGAGGATAGGTATGAATAAAAATGTATTTTCAGAGATAGTGCTTCAATCCACCGACAGTCTCTATCACATTTCCAAGTCTATTTTGAAAAATGACGCGGACTGTGAAGATGCCGTACAGGAAGCGATTGCCATTGCCTTTGCGAAATTACATACGTTAAAGAAAGAACAATACGCTAAGACGTGGCTTACCCGGATCGTTATTAACGAGTGCTATCACATCTTAAGAAAGCGTGAGAGATTTGCTCCGTACTCTGACTGCGGGGAAGAATCGGAATATGGTACGGAGGATTATTCGGAACTGTATCAGGCTTTGTTTAGGTTGAAAAAGGAATACCGACTTACCATTGTACTGCATTATCTGGAGGGATACTCTGTTAAGGAAATCGCCCATATCATGAACACGGGCACCGGGACGGTAAAAAGCCGTCTGAGCAGAGGACGGGACAAGCTGAAATCTATTTTAGAGGAGGAAAATGTTTATGGGATCATTTAAAGAAACATTGAAACAGGAATTCCCCCGCACACCTAAGAGTTTCCGGCAATGTGTAAACAACGCGGTGGCGGAACAGGTGGGTAGGAGCAGAAAGCGCTTTCGTTTTGCCAAAACAGCGATTCCTGTGGCGGCATGCCTGATTCTTGTATGCGGTACGGTGACGGCGGCGGAGCTTCCCGCTTTTACAAAATGGCTTGCAGGACTTGGGGTAAACAGTCAGGAGGCGGAAGGAATGATCGTTCATGTAAGTGGCGGACAGCCAGTCAGCGGACAGGATGCTGCTGGTTATAATATTATAGGGCAGGACGCAGTAGGTCATGATGCTGTCGGACAGGAGCCGTTTACCGTGACGGACGTATATTTTGACGGTGCAACGCTTTTATTCCTTGCGGAGTCCGGTGAGGGAATTCATGAACTTGAATTTGGCGATCACGTCTTCATCAATGGTACGGACAACAGGCTTGAATACGTAGTCGAGATAGAGGAAGGCAGCGGCATCTGGCAGTGTGAGGTCACTGTGATGGACGAAAAACTTGCGCAGGAAAATCCCGGGAAGCTGGATATTACGGTGCAGGTTTATATGGAATCAGGGGAAAAACAGGATTATACCTTCACAATCGAATCCGATAAGCTGGGCAGCATAAGTACGGTGGCAGACCAGCGTTTCGAATTGTCATACGGCATCGTAGAGGTATGTGATGTGCAGACGGCGCCTTCCAAGGTAAGTTTTACTTTGAAATGGACCGTTTATAGGGAGGAAGACTTTGAACTTCTGCGTGGCGCATTGTTTTTCTGCGAGGATAGCAGCGGCATAAGGTATGCGCCGAATGAACTGCGCATGAATGCTTCCTGCAGTCCGGAAGTCCGCAGCGAAGGGACGGAATGGATTGAATTTGAGCAAAGCTATGAGATCCAGAACTTTGACAGCGCTTCCGAATATATGCTATTCATACCTGCTGAGGGCGGTTATGACGAGGAAGGTTCTTATGTAGGAACTGAAATCCCCAGAGAGGATATGAGTTTTATGATTAAGTTTTAGATAAAAATTGATTTTTTCCTCCGAAAGTGATACTATTTTGGGTAGGCTGATTATTATGCTGATATAACATTTAGAAAATACGAATAGCGAAGTATTTTTCATGCTTCGGGATGGAGGAAAAAATGAGCAAGGGATTTGATGATTTGTTATCAAAGGTATCTCAGTGCAGCAGAAAAAAAGTGTCTGTTGCAGTGGCACAGGACGCGCCTGTGCTGGAGGCAGTTGAGGAAGCGCGCAAGCGCGGTATTGCGGATGCGATTCTGGTAGGCGACTTGGAGAAGATTACTCCGATTGCAGAAGAGCTCGGCATCGATCTTTCCAACTATGAAGTGATCGATGAGAAGGATACTCTGGAAGCGGCGCATAAGGCGGTAGAACTGGTACATAACAAAAAAGCGGATATGTATATGAAGGGATTGGTAGATACAAAGTCCTTTTTAAAGAGTGTGCTGGATAAAGAAGTCGGACTCCGTACCGGCAAACCGCTCTCCCATGTAGCAGTATTTGAGATCAAGGGACATGAGAAGCTCCTGTTCTTAACGGACGTTGCGTTTATTCCTTATCCGACTCTGGAGGATAAAGTCAGCATTATCGAGAATACGGTAAGCGTTGTTCATGCATGCGGCATCCCGAATCCTAAGGTTGCTCCGGTGGCAGCGGTTGAAGTAGTCAATCCGAAGATGCCGGTTACGGTAGAGGCGGATGAGCTGACAAAGATGTGTGCGGAAGGCAAGATTACAGGCTGCGTTGTAGACGGACCGCTGTCCCTTGACCTTGCCATTGATCCGGAAGCAGCAAAGCATAAGGGGGCGGAAGGAAGAAAGATTGTTGGCGATGCTGACGTCATTCTGTTCCCGGATATTCATGCAGGCAACATCACCTATAAGGCGTTAACTCACCTTTGCGATTGCAAGAACGGATGTATTTTAACAGGTACAAAGGCACCGGTTATCTTAACATCCAGATCAGATTCCACTGAGACGAAAGTTAATTCCATTGCTCTGGCAGCAGTGGTAGCGGAGTCACTGAAAGAAGCATAAAAGGAAAAATAGAAAGAGAGGAAAAAACAGTGTCTTACAAGATTTTGATCATCAATCCGGGTTCTACCTCAACAAAGATCGGTGTATTCGAGGATGAAACGCTTTTATTTGAGGAGACCCTCAGACATACGACAGAGGAGATTGCGCAGTATGCGACAATCGTTGACCAGAAAGATTTCCGTAAGAATATCATCACGGATTTTCTTGCCACTAAGGATGTCAGCCTGAAGGATCTGAATGTGATCGTAGGTCGCGGCGGTATGTTGAAACCGATTCCGGGAGGCACGTATCCTGTGACGGACGATCTGCTGAATGATTTGAAGACCGGTTATCAGGGGCAGCATGCTTCCAATCTTGGCGGTATTCTGGCAAAGGAAATGGCGGATTCGGTAGGGATTCCTTCCTATATCGTAGATCCGGTGGTTGTAGATGAGCTTGAGTCGGTGGCTAGATATTCCGGTGTACCGGAGCTCCCGAGGACAAGCGTATTCCATGCGCTGAATCAGAAGGCGGTTGCCAAGAGATATGCGAAGGAGATCGGCAAGGCATATGAGGATCTGAATCTGATCGTGGTTCATATGGGCGGTGGAGTATCTGTCGGCGCGCATAAAAACGGTAAGGTGGTAGATGTATTTAATGCCTTGGACGGTGATGGTGCATTTTCTCCGGAGCGCGCAGGCGGCGTACCTTCCGGTGCATTGATCAAAATGTGTTTTTCCGGAAAATATACGGAGAAGGAAGTGTATAAGAAGATCGTTGGTAATGGCGGATTTAACGCATACCTTGGCACTAATGATGCCCGCGTGGTAGAAGAGCGTATGAAGGATGGCGATAAGAAAGCAGAAGAAGTTTATACAGCTTTCATTTATCAGGTATGTAAAAATATCGGGGCACAGGCGGCGGTTCTGGAAGGTAAGGTTGACCAGATCATTGTGACCGGCGGTATCGCTTATTCCAAGATGGTCATTGCGGAATTTACGAAGCGTGTCAGCTGGATTGCACCGTTGACGGTATATCCGGGTGAGGACGAGCTGCTTGCCCTTGCGCAGGGTGCACTCCGTGTCCTGAACGGCGAAGAAAAGGCGATGGAATATTAAAAATGCTGTTATGATGAAAGCTGCTACGATATGTGGCAGCTTTTCTATTATTAAAAACAGAATTAAAAGTACCATCATCGGTTGGAATTCATTCCTAAAAATGCAAAATTCGCACAATTTCTAAGAGGTATAGCGTTACAGCGAAATTGATTCAGAAAAATAATTATATGGACATCTTCGGAATATTGTTTTAAAATAAGGATAATATTTTTGCAGAAGAGGAAATGGGAAAATGATTAAATGTACACATTGTGGAAATGAAAATGATGAAATGGCTAGGTTCTGTGGAAATTGCGGTGCAGAGCTGCAATCGTCTGCTGCACAGAAAAAGGATAATCAGACCGAAGGGGCGCTCTCAAGTGGGGAAACAGTACCTGTTTATGAGAAGATAGACAGTTCAAATCAAAATGAAATAAAACAGGAAGGCGGAAAAATCGGATTTTCCATTGCATCTTTGGTGTGTGGCATTTTATCCATCATATTCTGCTGTTCTGACATTTTCGGCTTTATATTGGCTGTCGCAGCAGTTGTACTCGGCATCATTGTGTTACGCAACAAATATGACGGTAAAGGAATGGCTATTGCAGGTATCATTACAGGCGGCATTGGCTTTTTGATTTCAGGCATTTTGCTTCTTGGTGTCGGTGCAAGCAGATTCCTGCGTATGATTAATATCTACCCTGAAAATTTCCCTGAAAATCTGTGAGATTTATGTCTCCATACATTGACAACTGCAAATTTAATGGGAGAGACAATGAATGTTCGGAAAAAGTATTGCAAATCTATTAAAAACAAATCAAATAGTAGATACAGGGCGGACGAAATCTTTTACCAGACAGGAAAGGGATTTTGGCAGCCTTTTTGTCTTATCGGTAATTGTTTCGTACATGGCGGATATGAGCGGTATGGGGAACTGACAGCCTGTGATGTGCGCAGAATAGTGTTTTCCCTGCCCGGGTTTTGGAGGAACCAGGGCATTTTACTATCTGTTTTTGGGAGAGTTTGCAAAGAGCTTTTATTTTAATCCAACAGTCATTTATGGAGAGCTTGCATATTTCCATTTTATGATACTATACTTTTAGCGGAAGCATATAAGCGGTACAATTCAAAAAAAGAAATACATATACAATATTATATGTATGTGGCAATTGCAGGGAGTACTCCGCGTTTTGAACGGCGAAGAAAAGGCAATAGTATATTAAAAACGCTGTTATGCTGGAAGCTGCCACGGTACGTGACAGCTTTTCTGTTATTAAAAACAGAGTTATAAGTACACAATAAGGACAAAGAGAATGTTTTATATGGGAATTACAATAAGCATATTGTTGGTAATTACTATATTGGATGCCGTGAAGGTGGTTGATTACGCAAGAGGGACCGGGTTGGTTCTGACGGCAGTCATTTATCCCCATATGGGTTTTCTATGCTATCTGGCATACGACATTGCGCGGGGGCGGGAAATGTATCCGGCATGGGTATTGTTTTTGGCGTTCGCCGGTATCCTTCTCCTGTACTGGCTGTTTCGTATTCATATTTTTCCCTTCCGCGGGGATAGAAGTGGTAACCGCCGGGTGAAAATATTATATGGGGGAAGGCGGCTGATTTATTATGGGCTATGGCTGCTGCTGTTTCAGTCGATTTGGTATGCGGCGCTGGCAAAGCGTGTGTGGGATTTTTGCAGCGGACGGGATGTGGTATGGGTATTCTGGACAGATCTTTCCGTATGTATTCTTCTATGGCTGGGGATTTTGGGCAATGGTGTACTGCGCATCGTATGTACAAGCAGGCAGCTTGGAATATTCAAGCGTATCCTCGTAATGCTGTTTTTCTGGGTTCCGGTACTCCATCTTTATTTTCTTTTTTATCTTTGCAGGAAAGCAAGGGAAGAATATGTTTATGAATGCTGCCGTCATGAGGTTAGGGAACAGCGGGCGCAGTCCAGTATATGCGCCACGAAATATCCGATACTGATGCTGCATGGCGTAGGCTTCCGAGATCATAAGATGTTCAGCTACTGGGGGAGGGTTCCCAAAGAGCTTGTGAGAAATGGCGCCGTCATTTATTATGGGCATCAGGAAGGCTGGGGCATTACGGAGGAAAATGCCATGGTGATCAGGGACAAGATCTTGCAGATGCTTGCGGAGAACCATTGCGACAAGGTTAATATCATCGCCCATTCTAAAGGAGGAATTGATGCGCGTTATGCGATCGGCGCTCTGGGAATGGGGGACAAAGTAGCGTCCCTGACAACGGTCTGTACGCCGCATCATGGGTCACCGCTTGTGCCGTATCTACGTCAGATGCCGGAGGGACTGTATCGTTTTATCTGCCGTTGTATTGACCGGGGATTCCGTGCCTATGGCGATGAGCGTCCCGATGTCTACCGCTCCGGTTTAGAGCTGGATCCTGCCTTTTGCGAAGAATTTAATCGGAAATATCCGGATCACCCTGGTATCTATTATCAAAGCTATACTTCTGTGATGAAAGGTTGGTATAGCGAATTGTTTTGCAGCATCCCTTATCTGGTATTGAAAAGGCTTGCCGGAGACAATGACGGATTGGTGCCGGAAGAATCTGCAAAATGGGGAAATTTCCGCGGAACGATCAGACCCGTCGGCAGGCGCGGCATCTCCCATGCGGATATGATCGACCTGCATCAGGAGGATTATAAGGGCTTTGATGTCATAGAATTTTATGTAAAGATTGTGAATGAGCTGAAAATGATGGGGTTATAAGTTGCTTATGAATATAATACTGCATTCATCTATCAGGTATGCAAAAATTCCTAAAAATGCAAAATCCACACAATTTCTAAGGAAAATAGCGTAACAGCGAATTTAATTCAGAAAAATATTTATATAGACATTTCCGGAATATTGTTTTAAAATAAGGATAAATATTTT
>CAYQZB010000038.1:0-20066 GCA_964421915.1 uncultured Lachnospiraceae bacterium | reverse complement strand
GATTTTATCCATGGGGGATGTCACGAAATGACTATTTTTAACACTAAATGACTATGAAACCAACTCGAACTAAAATTGCGGATATCCGTAAAATGATTCTTTTATTTAAAAAAGTTATTTTTAAGAAAATTATTTTTAAGAAAAAATCACTCTATAGTGATTTATTTTTAAAAAATAATCATTTTAGAGTGATTTTTTTATTGATAAAATATTATAATAGAGTTAAAATAATTAAAAAGATATATTATTCATTGTTATGCCAAAGCGGTTTTTAAAGAACATATATATGAAAGGATATGGTCGCAATATGGAAAGAAATATTATGCAGGAGCTTATTGCATGGAAAAATATGCAAAAAAACAGAATGCCACTGTTGCTATATGGAGTACGACAGGTCGGGAAAACTTATATCCTTCGGGAATTTGGTGACAGGTATTATAAAAATACGGTTTATATCAACTTTGAAAGAATGAAAATAGTTGCCGGCTATTTTGATGGGGAACTAAATCCCGACCGGATCATCCGTTTGTTGGAAGAATATTTTGAGCAAAAGATAATTCCTGAAGAAACTCTGCTTATTTTTGATGAAATTCAGGATTGTGAGCGGGCGCTTACAGCTTTAAAATATTTTTGTGAGGAGACCCCGGAATACCATATTACGGCTGCCGGAAGTCTGCTTGGAGTTGCAATCAACAGAAAAAAATATTCCTTTCCGGTAGGAAAAGTTATCATCAAAACACTATATCCCTTACGGTTTGATGAATTTTTAAATGCGCTGGGACAAAAGAATCTTGTAAGTCTGATTAAAGAGCATTTTGAGCAGATGATGGAAATGCCGGAGGAAATCCATCAAGAATTATTATACTGGTATGAACGGTATTTATATATTGGCGGAATGCCTGCTGCCGTTAATCAGTATATGGAAAGAGAATCTTTCATTAATGTGCCGGAGGTCCAAAATCTGATACTAAATGCATATATTGCAGATATGGCTAAGTATACATGCGATAGCGAAAGCACTAAGATTCGAAATGCTTTTTTATCAATACCGGCACAGCTTGCAAAAGAAAACAAAAAATTTCAATATAAGCTGATTAGAAAAGGAGCTACCGCCGGTTTGTTTGGCGACTCTATCGCATGGCTCGTTTTTGCAGGTGTAGTGCTTTCCTGTGACAGAATTGCAAGAGCTGAAATTCCGCTGGCAGCATTTAAGGATGTAGCAGCATTCAAATTATATATGTCCGATGTTGGATTGCTTTCCTCTTTTACCGGGATATTATGGGAAAATATTGCCAAAAACCAGTTATCTGATATGTACAGAGGAGCTTTGGCAGAAAATTACGCGGCACAAACATTAAAGGCATCCGGATATGAGCTTTATTACTGGACTTCTGATTCTCCTGCGGCAGAAGTTGATTTCCTGATTCAAAAAAACGGGGAAATAGTACCAATAGAAGTAAAATCCGGAAAAAATGTCAGCGCAAAGAGCCTGAAGCATTTTCAAAAATTGCATGAACCGAAAAAAGTAATCAGATTATCTGAAAAAAATTTCGGGACAGATGGAAATGTATTTGCGGTTCCGCTGTATGCCGTTTTTTGTATCTGATTATAATGTTGTTTTTCTCTTTCGCATCCCTTTATTTACCATTCCTTTTTCAGCTCCTCCGCAGGAATATCATACTTCTCAAGAAATTCTTCCATATCCTTATCATTCCTGATCAGCATTACCTCCGTAAATTTTCCGGTGCGAAGATCTTTAAAACCCGCAACCTTCTCCCCGGTACAGATACTGCTTCTGATGACCGGTCTCTGCTCCTCTTTGTTGTATGGCTCCTTTTTTATTTTCTTACGAAACATATTAATCCCCCATATTGATTTATGCTCCAAATACCAGTTCAGCCTGTTCCATCCGGACTCCATTTATATTATACGCCTCCCGATACTTTTTGCACAATCAGATTTTATAAAAGATAATTCAAGATTTATAAATTTTAAACATATAAATTATCAATTTAACGCTATCCAACCTGACTGAATAATATATAAAAAACAGGTAAAAGAGGGATTTATGAATTTTATCACATCAAACGACGGAACAAAAATTGCCGTTTACGATTATAATCCGCAAGGAAAGCAGGCTGTTTTCCTCATTCACGGATGGCCGCTGTCCCATCAAATCTTTGAGTATCAGATAAATCTGCTTACCGACTGTGGATATCGTGTAGT
This sequence comes from uncultured Lachnospiraceae bacterium, assembly GCA_964421915.1. Taxonomy (GTDB): domain Bacteria; phylum Bacillota; class Clostridia; order Lachnospirales; family Lachnospiraceae; genus NK4A136. The sequence continues at coordinate 17,840 of CAYQZB010000038.1, read as the reverse complement.
AGCAGTAGATTTGAGAGGTTTCGGCCAATCAGATACGCCTGTCAACGGATATTCCTATGCCCAAATGTCCGCCGATATTTATCAGGTAGTCCGACATCTTTGTCTTAAAAATTTTATTTTGGTGGGTTTTTCAATGGGCGGAGCAATTGCTTTAAGATATATGAATTGTTACCATGGAACCGGCGTGTGCAAGTTGATCCTGCTTTCTGCCGCCGCCCCATGTTTTACGCAGCATCCCGGCTTCCCATACGGAAAAACTCCACAGGAAGTCGATGACCTGATAAGCCTCGCGGAAACCGACAGACCACAGCTATGCCAAAACTTCAGTAAGCAGCTTTTTGCACAACAACATTCCAGCGCAGTTGTTGACTGGTTTGGGGACATCGCTTTGTCAGCGTCAGGAATCGGAACAATTAAAAGCGCTGTTGCCCTGCGCGATGAGGACAGCCGGAAAGATCTCAGATGTGTCCATGTTCCCACATACATTATCCATGGCGATAAAGATCTCATTGTTTCCAGCGAACTCGCCGAATTACAACACAAAGGCATCCCCGGTTCAAAGCTGATAACCTTACCTGACAGCGGTCACGGAATCATTTATGATCAGCTTGAAAAATTCAATAAAATATTCATGGAGTCCATTACCGACTAATAAAATACCTTGTTGCAGAGCCATATTCCACTCTGTAACAGGGTATTATCTTTGCCTTAAAATGACTTTTTTCTTAATTTATCAATAATTGTAAAATAAAAAGGTTAAAATCGGCAATTGATAAAACAGCACAGTAGAAAGGTTCCTGTCTTTATGGTATTATGCATTTAATAATCAGAATTTGATCAGAAAAGCAACTTTTAATGATATTGATTTAATCGAAGATACCTATAATGAACATTTCAAATATGAAATAAAACATGGCGCGTTTACTGTTTTCAAAAAAGGTATCTACCCCACCAGAAAAGATGCGGAAAAAGCCATTGATGTCGGAACATTATATGTATATGAAGAAAACAGCTCATGCAAGGCATTAAGACTTGATACCGGAAGCCAGAATATTCCGGCATTATCACTCTATAAAAAACTGGGGTTTCAAGTTGTTGCAACTGCTTCCATGAATGTAGGCAGCGCCATAGAACATAGCGGACATTTGTTCCTTGAAAAATTGCTATGAGCAAGCCTTCGCAGAATATTGCAAAACAAAGCGGCGGCCTGATTTCCAAACCGCTAATGTATAATTATTCATCCTGAGAAAACAATGAAACAGTTATCTGCCACCTTCTTTCATCTGCATAATCCAGTTCATAAACGTATCAAAGGTCAGCTTCATTTGCTGTTACATCCATTCCTGAATCGCTTTTCTGACTCTCCGGTCAATATCCAGACGGGTTTCTTTACATTCTTTCGGATATTCTCTTGCTGCCTTGAAAGCCATTTTTACGAACATCCCCGAGAAAACGGGAATCATCTTTTTCAGCATGCCTTCCGGAAATACAAAGTGTGTACCATGCTCATATGTTGCAATTTCTACTTTACAGTCATGAGGATATTTTTTCAACCTTTCTTTCATCCTGTTTATATATTTCACCGTATCCCATAAACAATCATCAGAAGCGCCAATCAACAGCAATTTCCCCTTGATCTTCTCAACCGGAATCATTTCCTCCGGTCTGTGGGGATACGCCTTTTCGGAATCATCGAACAGCTTCCATGAATTGACCATATCCCCGGTTCTTTTAGACTCTGCGGCTATCACCTTCCAATAGTCCGGATGTTTATAAACAAACGGCATAAAAGGAAGTGGTTCACCTTTATAAGAAAACAGGGATTCTCCCTCTACCGGCCATTCCCTGCATCCATCTTTTTTGCCCCTCATAAATCCCTGCCAGATAAAATCGCTTGGCGTCATTCCGATTGTCAGGGTTATATCATTAAAATAGGAGGCCGCTGTCAAAGCAAGCGTTCCTGTTGTGGAAGCGCCAGCGATGCCAATCTTTCTGATGCCGTTCCTTTTCATCCACATGATTGCATTCTCTATCCTCTCAAGCGGATAATTATGATGTCCGTAATCTTTTTTACCCGGAGACATTGACATGACATTCACCCCTAGCCTATGAAGCCACTTAACACCGCTTCTGGCCATGAAATCTTCCGGGTCATCCCCAAGCATTAGGATTATTGCGGCATCACTTTTGTTTTTACATTTCCAATAGGCACCGTAAAAGCCATCCGTTTCCGTTTCAAAATGTACTTTTTTCATAATCCGCGTACTCTCCTTTTACCATTCACCTTTGCCTCCGCATATGTCAGTGCCAGCGCACCTCCGTAAACCTCCCTGTCTGTTACAGTAAAACCGTTATCCTTTAAAAAATTCAAATATTCCTGTGGTTTCCATTTATGAAAAACCTGAAATCCCGAAAGCTCCATCATCCGTATCTTCAAACGCCCAAATACGCTTCCTGCCGCCGTAAATGTCGGCGCGATCAAAATCCCATCCGGTTTTAATACCCGCCTGATTTCTGCCAATGCCTTTTCCGGAGCCGGCATAATATGCAGGGCATTTGAAATGATAACTGCATCAAATGTTTCGGGCGCATAGGGAAGCGCTGTTGCATCCTGCACGGAAAAATGCAGTCTGGAGGAATGTTTTCTTTGCTTTGCCTGCTCTATCATCTTTTCTGAAAAGTCCGTTGCTTCCAGCATTTTCACATTTCCTGCAAGCTGTACGGACAAAACTCCTGTGCCGCAGGCAAGCTCCAATACATACATTTCCCTGTCCAGCTTTTCTTTCATACGGCGCAGAATTCGTGCATAAGTATTCTTTTCTATTGATATTGTCCTGTCATAGCGTTTTGCCCACCTGTCCCAAAAACCTTTATTGTCGTTCCTGTCCTGCTTCTTTTTATAACCACAGTCACAGTATGGTCCGCCGGAAGCCAATGTATACTCTCGGACGAAGTCCGATGCGTCGCCCGCTTCGCTCATGGTGTAATCCAAGGGTGCAGATGCCTGTCTGCAACCTTCAGCATCTGCTTTCCCCTTCTTGCACCGGAAAGCCGCCATGCCTTCCACGGTCTTTACTTCCGCTTTCCGATACATGGATTTCAGCCGTTCTCTCAGGCTTCCCACCGTTTCATAGGGCGGCGTAAAATATCCCTTTGGCGTGTAAATTTTATCAACCAGAAAATCTGTCCGTTTATTTTCACCTTTTACATAAAAGCAGCCGCAAAATATCCCGCCCGGCTTCAGGACACGGAAAATCTCACTGTATGCCGCTTCCTTGTCAGGGAACGCATGGAAACCATTCAGCGACAGTACCAGATCAAAACTCTCGTCTTCAAAGGACAGCTTCCCCACATCCCCCTGCATAAAGCGGATATTCTTAAGACCACGTTTCTCTGCCTGCCGTTTTGCCCGTTCCATCATATCCGTGGAATAGTCAAGGCAGGTGATGTCTGCGCCCGGCATCGTTTCATACACCGGCATGCTTAAGATTCCCGTTCCCACAGGCACTTCCAGCATTTTACCGCTGAAATTATTGGGGATGCCGGACAATGCCAGTTCCAGGTAATGGTCATTCTTTCTCTTATCCATGTTCCAAACCAGCTTACACACTGCTTTTCCCGGCAGGGTGGAGCAGGTGATCATCCCGTCATAGAAAGTTGCATCCCCTCCAAGACTTTTATAAGCGTTTTTTATTTCTTCATGTCTGTTCATTTTCTCTTCCTCTCATTTTTTGTTTCAAATTATTTTATATTTCGCAACGATTGTTTTTTTGTTATTTCATTGTAATTCCACCTGTCTTTCATGTAACGACCATTCTTTCATTTATGTCCCTATTTATAGTTAGCATGAACTAACCTATTATTTTAAAAAATGCAGTTACTTAAAGTTAGTAACCGCTAACTTATATTAAATATACTCCTTTCTCTATCCATTTGTCAATGATAATCATGCTTATTCCAAATACCAGTTCAGCCTGTTCCATTCGGACTCCGTAATTTCCTGCAATACTGCGTACAAAGCTTATCCGTACAGTTCTCGCATTTCAACGCTTCATTTGAATATTCCCAAAACCGCTCAGGATGCAGAAGCACACACAGTTCCCATACAATCCACACAACTATGGACATCAGAAAAAGGCTGCGCGAAAAAAATCCTTTGACAAATAACTGCGGGCTGAACATCATCAAATGATCCCAGTTAAAAATACGGCAGGTCGTGCAGCAGCGGTTTTGCATGATCAGACGGAATGGACACCAGACCAGCACGCAGATCAAATCACATACGTAAAATACAACTGTGATCATAAACAGCAATGCATCATCAATTACCTTATGCGTATACAGCACACCCAATACAATAATCAGTGCTGTCCATAAAACAAATACTTTATATGCAGATTTTGTTGTGGACACAATATACTGCTTGAGCCGCCGGACGTTCACTTTTTCCCGAATCGGACGAAACCGGATTCGAAACAGCTTCTGCGATCCAAGCGGAATCCGGTTCTTTACAGGAAGTACCTGCAGCAACATGTCAGCTATCCAGATCGCCCATATAATATGAAATGGCGAAAACCGCTTGAAAAAATTCAAACCATTCAAAATCTCAAATGATTCTCTGTCTGCTGCATACATCATCCCGCAAAAACAGCATATTATACAGCGCCCGACCAGCTTTATTATGTATAGTTTCCGTATACCGGAGGCAGGCTGCATCTTTTTATCTTTTCTATTTTTCATCTGCATTCCTCATATAGAGAGCCATTCCTCACTGATTTATGAATTTTATCACAACATACTGGTTTACCCTTCTGCACCCGCAACAATCAACTGCTCAACAATCTCTGTAAATCCACATTCGGAAGCATAGGAGAGCGCTGTCCGCTGCTCGTTATCAGCCAGATTTACATTGGCATTATTCTCTATGAGCATTGCCGAAAAATCATTCTGTCCGCTTATTGCTGCAACAATTAATGCTGTTTCTCCGTTTTCATTTTGCGCATCCACTTCCGCATTGGAATCCAAAAGCTGTTTGCCTATAAAACGGTTTCCCTGAGAAGCCGCATAGTGGAGAGCGGTATTGCCGTTCAGCAGACGCAGATTAGCATCTGCACCTACTCTGAGCAAAAGATTGACAATAGCAAGATTCCCCTGCATGCAGGCAATCAAAAGAGGGGTTTCGCCGCCATCGTTGACCGCATTGACATTTTGCTGATTTGCCAATGTGCGGACAACCTCTGTCTGACCGTTGTAAACTGCCTGATGAAGCGGCGTATTACCGGACACATCGGAGGTATCGGCATTGCCAAGCAAGGCGATAATGTCCCGTAATCCAAAGGCTGTTGCATAGTCAACCGCTTTATGTCCGCTATTGTCAGCAATATTGACGTCAGCGCCTTTTTCTATCAGATATTTTGCTGCTTCACTGCGCTGCTCAGCAAGCGTGTAAATCAATGCCGTTTTTCCTTCATTATCAGCAGCGTTTATATCCGCCCCTGCCTCGACTAACATAGCAATTATGTCCTTGTTGCCGCTTTGTGAAACGGCATGAAGCGGTGTTAGATTTTCATTGTTTGCAATGCCAGAATCAGCGCCATTGTCAAGCAATAATTTGACAATATCACGGGCACCTTTCATACAGGCGTAAAAAAGCGGCGTATTTCCAAAAGTGTCCCGTTTATTATAATCAATACCGCCTTTTTTGATAAATGCCTGTACAACCCCTTTTTGTCCGTTTTTACAAGCATTAAGAAATATCAAACTATTATCCATATAGGGCATCCTCCTTACGAATTCATTAAAATCAGCTTTACAAGCGGCTCGTTATCCTGCTCCGTTGCAATTTCAAGAGCCGTTTTACCATCGTTATTTACAGCATCTGCATTCGTAAAATCAAACTCAAAGAGCATTTCAGCCATCTCTTTTGCAACACTGTCATTTACATTGCGTGCAGCATAGTGAAGTGCTGTGTTTCCATCCTGATCACTATCTGCCACACTTGCCCCACCTTCTAACAGCGCTATCTGAAGTTCGTTTGCATCTGAGCCATTCTGTGAAGAAATAAGCATAAGGGCGTTTTGTCCTTTCAGATTGGCGGCGTCAAGATTGCATTTTGACGCAATCAAAGCGGCTGCAAATTTATAGCAGAGCTTATCTTTTTGGTTTGCGCGGCGACAGGCAGCAATCAACGCTGTATCTCCTGCGTCATTTACAGTAGCATCTTTATCCATACCAGCGGACAGCAGGAGAGAAAGAATCTTTTTGCAGACAATATTTCGGTCTTCTCTCTGAACAAAATCATAATTAACTGTTTCGCCGTCAGCCAAAACCCGACACAGACAAGTCTGACCGTCCGCATTTTTGAAATTAGGGTCAGCGCCCAATGCCAGCAGAAGTTCCACAGCCTTTTCATCAAGGTAAGAGCAGGCTACCGATAACGGTGTCTGTCCTATCCATTTACCGTCATCAGCAATCTCATTCATATCAGAACCATTAGCTGCTATGTTCCGAATAGCGTCATAGTCTTTTCTCTCAACCGCATCCTGAAGCGTCTGACCTCCGGTAAGTCCTGCCATGCCCGTATCCTCAGAATAGGTCCCTTCAATCAAAGCGGCAAGCCGTTTATCGGTACAATCTTTTGCATATTCCAGGGGAGAGCGTCCATAGCTGTCCTTTTCATCCATATCAAAACCGCTGTCATAAAGAATTTTCACAAGCCGGAAATAACGCTCCTGATTTTCACGTTCCGTTTCATCGGACGGGTCGTTGTATTGTCTTGCATAATCCAGCGCACAATGCAGTACATTTTCGCCGTTTTCATTGGTTCTTGTAAGTTTTGAGCCATGTGCCACGGCAGCGTCTATCAATTCCCATTGTCCGTGCATGCCCGCACTTGTGAATACCGTTTGGCCATCTCCTTCACTGCGGGCCATAACGCTGGCACCGGCATCCAGAAGCAGGTCGGCACAAGTTCTTTTGTCCTCCGAAGGGAGGAAACCATAGCGTTCATTCGGATCGGCAAGGCTGAACAATGCATTCTCGCCATACTTGTTTTTTGCATTCGCTTCAAGACCTGCGTCAAGCAGCTTTTTCATCGTAACCGCATCGGCATATTTTGCAACTATGTGCAAAAGAGTGCTGGTTCTGTTGTTTTCTTCTGTGGCGTTAAGTCCCATTTCTTCCATTGCTGCAAAGATTTTTTCCTGATCTGCCCCACTTTCGTAAAGCCGGTCTAATTCATAGAAATTCATATTAATAACCCTGCCTCCTTTTTAATTTTCTTTTAATTCACTTTTAATTCTGTTAATATTATCATAATCTCCACCTGATAAAGCGGATAAAATCTTATTCAGTTCCTGTTTGTTTCCCATTGCAAATAGTATATCTGCTTTCAAGCGGAGCATAGAGATACGGCATCTTTCCGGATACAGCTGAGGAGTGTTCATCATCATAGCAGTTTTATATCCGCTATTTTGAGCCTCATACCTTTCAAGTTCTTGCGGAACTACGACTGTTTTGATTGGGAGAGAAGGTAAAAAACGCAAAGCGCTGTCCAGATAGGACAACGCTTTTTCATAGTTTTCCGACATATAAAAACACACTGCCAAATTATATAATACAGCGCTTTGATTTTGGTCAGACTCAAGAAAATAAAGGTATGCTTCTGCAATCCGTCCGGAAATAAGTGCAAAAACACCACATTCAAAGCAATCCTTTAACCGTTGCGGCGAATTATTGTTGACGGAAGCGCCTCCCATAAATCCCTTGAATTCTGCCATCGCAAATATTCCTCTACTGTGATAAATTAATTCATTTCAGTAAATATAAATATTTCAATACATTCCCAACGCATAAAAGTTAATAAATCGAAAAAATCATATCATATTTCAACGAAAGAATCAATAAAACAACTTTCAAAAATTGCCCAAAATATAAGAATCTTCTTCCTTTTTGATGTATCATTTAAGTGACCAAACAAAAATCTACTAAACAAAAACTTGCATCAGGCAGCTTTCTTTTGACCGATATCGTTGACCGGCTTCATGAAGATTCAAAAAAGTTAATTCCGTGGAACGCCTTACCAGACATAAATATCAAGAAATAATAACAATGAAAAACGCTGCTTAAGCCGGTTTCCTGATCACGCAATGCTGGCGGAGCCCTTTTCTGGGCTCATACAGCTCCAGCTTCATCCCGCTGATTTCACAAAGACGCTGGATATCATCCCTTGAATAAACATGAACATCCCCTTTATGTAAGATCAAGTTGACTATCGGGAGCTGGATATGGTTCATAAGCCACAATAGCACTTTGTTGCTTGGCGCCATTTCCCTTAAAATAAACCTGCCTCCCGGACGCAGGACCCTGTGCAGGCTCATAAAAAATTTTTCGGGATTGGGGTAATGATGAAAGCTCAGGGAACAGGTGACCACGTCAAAGCTGTTGTCCTCAAAAGGCAGATTTTCACAGTCGCCTGCAACAAAGCGTATTCCATCTATTTGCTTTTTATTTGCAGTCTCTATCATTTTCTCCGACAGATCCACCCCGGTATAATTCCCCTCCGGATAATCCCTTTTGAACATCGCAAGCATCGCTCCTGTGCCGCAGCCGGCATCCAGCAAGTCAGAAAACGGCTCTCTTACTGCCTCCGCCAACACTTCCGGATAATCCTTACGGCATACATTGTAAATGCTCAGATCGTCATCATCAAATTTTGCCGCCGCCCGGTCAAATTCTTTTTCCGACATTTTTTTGTACTCTTCACTCGTCATAATAAATCCTTCCCTACTATCTCATAAAGTTATTCCATCATATCCTTTTTATCCTTATTCCAGATATGCCCCGCTGTAAAACTCCTCCCTGGTTACAATCATGACACCATCTTCTGTTCCGTCCAGTCCGGTCAGCTCCCTTACCGGCACGGCATCCCCTACGGTCTCTTCATAGATCTGCGTAATGATCGACAGATCATCATCATACGCCGGTCCGGCACAGACGTTTTCTGCATATATGAGTGAACCGTCAGTAACAACTCCATTACGGTTAAACATCACTTTAACCGTTGACCATCCATCCTCTTCTTCATAATCAAGATAATAAACAGCTGTCGTATCACTTGACCAATACTGATTACATTCCAATTTAAATGCCAACCCTTCCCCTATTCGGAAAATATAGATACCGTCCGGACAGTTTTCTATATAAATATCAGCATCTTGCTTACAAATAAATCCATCACTCCACAGCCATGCACGTCCTTTATCTCCAGGCGGTGTCCAGTTTGAAGTGGATGGATATAAAAGCCATGTATCTTCGTATGCTTCATCAAGCACCCATAGTTTCACCAGTCCGGCGTATGACTTACAGACGAATAGCAATTCTTCCTCTTCATCCGCATCGACATCATAAGGAAATATCTGAATATCCGTAAGTATTCCCCCATCCTCAACATACTCTGTCTGCCCATACGCCCAAAGATCCAGAGAATATCCCTCCATATCCTGTAAGGTGTACGGTCTTCCCAGCCCGCTATAACGACCACTCGAAAAATCTACTCCTGTATAATCCGGCATTTCTCCCTTTAAGAAATCCACCCATGCCTGATTTGCACTTATATTTCCTTCCACACAAAGCATAAATGTGTCTTGCGGATCTGGTTCCGCATACCCGTTATTATAGTTTCTCTCTTCTGCATCGACCGTTACCGGATTCTCCCCTGCTTCAGATCCTTCCCCCGATGCTATATCTAAAGAAACATTTTCTTCTGATATGGTTTCTCCGGATACCGGGATATCATTTTCTGTCGTTTCAGCCTGTTCAATATCTTCCATAAACTCTAATATGCTTATTATTTCTTCATAGCTACTGGTCTGTGGGATTTTATATACCCCCGATACGATTTTAACATGATTATCTCTCATATATTGTATCAGTTGTTCTACTGCATCACTATCAAGCAATATCAATAGATTATCATCATCTTTTCCGTTCTCCGGTTGTAAAAGCATTTCCAAATAATCTGCAGTTCCATCTTTAAAATCAATATATATCGTTTTCCCTATGGTAATATTGTTCATCGGTTTTATTATAAATATATATTCTACTATTGCCGCTGCTATCGCTATTAAAGCTACTCCAATGATCAACGCTATGATTTTTTTCTTCCTTGTTCCTGACATAGACTGCTCCTTCTTACAATTGATTTTTATTGATCAATCTGTATTTTAATTATATTTTTATTGCAATGAAAATGCAATATGGAATACCTAAAAAGGAAGCGCCAAAACCTTCCGGTTTCAATGCTTCCTTCAACGTTGGTGAGGTGACTCGAACACCCGATCTTCCGCTTAGGAGGCGGCTGCACTATCCACTGTGCTACACCAACTGACATTTCTAACGGATAAATCCGTTTTCCTAACACATCATATCAAACATTCCTTTGATTTGCAAGTCATCTTCAATTTTTCTTTGCTCCGTTTTCAGAATGTGTGATCCAAAACTTCAGATATTTTTTTCTTTTTTCCTCGTCCGGGATCATCTCCCGATAAAGTCCTTCCAAAAGCTCTTTAATCTCTGCATCTGACGGCACCGCCTGAACCATTGATACACCGGCTGACCCGGCATTCTCCCCTGCCGTGCCATTTCCACACAAAAGAATAAAATTGATATAATGCGCGCCATAGATCATACTTTCCACACCGGTGTCCACGGCTCCGTTACGCCGGTAAAAACACAGCCTTCTTTCCGCCATCCGCTCATCCGGCGCATCCCCGGGATGCTCGCTTTCAATCATCAGCGTCCTGTTCCGGTAATACTCTGCCAATGCGGATAATACACCACCGCCATAACCTTTGTTTCTTGCGTCCGGAAAGATCCCAAGATAATCAAGCAGCCCGTAAGGACTTTCCTTTACCAGCAGAACAAGTGCATATCCGACCTGCTCATTACCATCGTTGACGGACAGGCTTTCATACACGCCCCGTTCCATCATTTCTATTATATTTTCCAACGGTTTTAATTCCTGTACCGGAAAATCATACCTCATTCTGGACTCATAGATTTGAGTAATTTCCTTGGTATTCATTGGTTTTAAAAATATTTCCGCCATTTACTCCGTTCTCCGCTTTTTATTTTATAATATTCTTCTAAGCAGGTCGTTGATTCTGTCAAGATGGTTTTCCGACATTCCGGAAAAATTGATGACAAGCGTATGGGTGTCAGGCGCTTTGTCCTCCATATAACATTCCGACAGCATCAACACCCGGTATCCCCCCTCCATGGCTTTTTTTGTAATCTCCTCATCGGTAAGGGAAGTGTCAACCGTCAAAAGAAAATGAAGTCCCGCCTCTTCCTCCGCAATCCGTACGCGCGAAGCATACGGTCCGCTCCTGACGGTTTCCAGCAGCCGCTTTTGAAGATTCTTATAATAGGTGCGCATACGGTTGATATGCCGTTCGTAATATCCACCGGCAATAAACTCCGCCAGCGTAAGCTGCTCAAAGGTAGACACGGTACAGGCATAAAAGCCCAGCTTCTCATGAAACCGTACCGCCAGATGCGGCGGCAATACCATATAACTGATACGGATCGTAGCGGTAAGGCTCTTGGAAAATGTATTCATATAAATGACCTTTTCCTGCACGTCGATACTCTGCAGCATGGGAATGGATTTCCCCACCATACGGAACTCCGAATCAAAATCATCTTCTATGATATACCGCCGCTCAGACTCCGCGGCCCAGCTTAACAACTCATAACGTCTCCCGATAGGCGTAACGATTCCCGTAGGAAAATGATGCGCCGGTGCAATATGAAGCACATCGGTATCCGACGCCCGCAGCCGCTCCATATGGATTCCTTTCCGGTCCATGGGAATCGCACGGCAAGCCACATGATTACTTCCATAGATCCGGTAAAGCTTTTTATATCCCGGATCTTCCACCGCATATACCTTATCATATCCCAGAAGCTGTATCAAAAGACTGTAAAGATACTCCGTCCCGGCTCCGATAATGATACGGGACGGATCTACCTTCATTCCACGAAAATCCGACAGATGCCGGCAGATAGCCATACGAAGCGCATCAACGCCGTTCGCAGGGGAAGGCGTCATCAACGCGTACTTATCACGCGCCATGATCTCCCTGTTTAATTTTGCCCAGACGGAAAAAGGAAAACTATCCGGATGGTTCCGGCTACTGGAGAAATCCATAACGGGAACCGGATCCGCCGCCTCTTCTGATACGGACTCTTCCACATCGCCCGGTAAAATCCTGTCCGGCAGCTTCTCCACAAAAAATCCTTTTTGCGGGATGGAATAAATATATCCCTCTGCCATTAACTGCGCATATGCATTTTCCACAGTAATAACACTGACCCCCAGATTTTCCGCAAAGCTTCTTTTGGAAGGCAGCCTCTCCCCCTCCTTGAAGCATCCCTTAATAATATCCTTTTTTATACACTCATATAGATAATGATACAATGTATCCGACCCGATCTCCGCAAATGAATATGTAAGCATTCTGTCTTATCCCTTCTTTCGGCGTTCTCCAAAGTATTTATTATTAAACTTAACTTGTCTGATTTATTTTGTCTTACTTATTCCATCTTACCTATTTATCAACTGACCTTATTATATATTATTAAATTGAGTATATCCATAGGTTCAGTCTGGTTTTATAATATAACACGATAAGCATAAAAGCAACTGTAAACATTATAAAATAATTGTCTGTTGCCCATAATCCTATCAATAATTTTAACAAAAATCTTAACAAAAAATTTTATATAAGAAAGGATGAAAAAAATGTATCAGAGAATTTTAACTGTGCAGGATATCTCCTGTGTCGGACAGTGCTCCTTGACCGTTGCGCTTCCCATCTTATCCGCCTGCGGTCTGGAAACAGCTATTCTTCCTTCCGCAGTGTTGTCAACGCATACCATGTTTCAGGATTTTACCTTCCGGGATCTGACAGAAGATATGCCGGAAATATTAAAACATTGGGAAAAAGAGAAATTTACATTCAATGCCATTTATACGGGCTATCTTGGAAGCAGCCGCCAGATTGAGTATGTCAAAAATATCTTTCATTCCGTTGCCTCTAAGGACTGCAGCCTGATCGTTGATCCCGCCATGGCGGACAATGGCAAGCTTTATCCGGGATTTAACGAAGCGTTTGCCGCAGAAATGGCAGGCCTCTGCAAAGAAGCTGATTATATCCTGCCCAATCTGACGGAAAGCTGCTTTATGACAAATACGGAATACCGGGAAGCTTATGATGAACCCTACATTGACTATGTATTAGATAATCTTAGAAAACTAACGGATGCCACCATCATCCTGACCGGTGTTTCTTATACTGCCGACACCACCGGCGTCGTCGTTGCCACCAAAAACACGAAAGAATACTATAAACACCGCAAATCGCCGCACAGCAGCCATGGTACGGGCGATGTCTATTCCTCCGCGTTTACAGGTGCCTTCATGAAAGGACACACACCCTATGAAGCAGCTAAGATTGCTGCCGACTATACGTTGGCATGTATAGAATATACGGCAAAAGATCCTGACCATTGGTATGGCGTCAAATTTGAGCCGCTGTTAGGCGACCTGCTACGCTCACTTTAAAAGAATTTCACTAATAAATACACCTTATATTTTCCAAATATATTAAAACTCCCAATATAAGATCACCTTAGACCTTTCATTGGGAGTTATTCTTATTTTATTCTTTTGTTATTCATATGTTATATTATAGCCTTTTTTAATTATATCAGGCCGCCTAATCTTCAAATACCTGCCTTACTGCTTTCTCTGCTTCTTCTTTTGTTAAAGTAAATTCCCTCATAATTTCTTCCATGATCTCGGTATCGGAATACTGCTTGGACAATTTGGCAATCCTTCTGGTAACTGCCAATTCTTTCTGCGCCTCTTCCCAACCTTCTTTTCTGCCTTCTTTTCTGCCTTCTTTTCTGCCTTCTTCCCTGCCTTCTTTTCTTCCCTGTTCTCTACCCTCTTCTCTACCTTTTTTTCTACCTTCTTCCCTGCCTTCTTCCAAACCCTCGCGTCTTGCTTCCTCGCGCGCTTTTCTCTTCTCTGCCTGAAAATCAAATGTCACATCCTCAAATAATCTTCCCATCTTCCGCTCCTTAATTTTTGACACCGCAGTTTCCGTCACATCCTCTTCCAGATTCATACTGTAGAGCAGGGCACGCAGCAGATTCTCCATAATGTCCAGCAGGTATTCCGGCGTATCCTTTAGGATACCTTCCACCTGCTCGTCCGGAAGGCTTATAAACGCCTCCATGTCCTCCACGCACCTAATCTTATTGATTAGCATCGCAAGCGATATCTCGTCGCCTTTTGCCAACAGTTCTTCATTGCTGTAATCATGCAGCCCTACCATCTGATACTTAAAATGCGGCAGATATTCCCCTAACAGTTCCCTGCATAGTATCCGGTCTGCCAGATCCATTGGCGCCGTCCACTTTCCTCTTCCCTCATAATATACGATCGGAAGAATCGGCGGATATCGGAAATCCTTTCTGGCGCTGATATGAGGATATTTTTTCTCCATCTCTTTCTCATAATCTTCCCAGATATGGATCATATACCGGAGTAACTGCATGGCTACATTATACTCTACTTTTGTCTTATGTTCAACCAAGGAAACAATATAAAGCGGCAATTCAAGCGGATTACTGCCTTCTTCCTGGTGTACATATCTGGCAATATTCACCTTCTTTACGGTATCACTGTCCCGCTCCGTACTGTAAAGCGGCACATAACGCTCTGATACGTCCTCAATATCCTCCGGCTGGATGTGCCGCAGGATTTCCATATCTGCATAATCCCTTAAAAACTGCGAACAGAGAATATTATTGCCAAAGATCAGCTTGCTGCCACTGTCCCTAAGCTTTGGATTGTTAATAAGTGTCGGTTTTTCTTTTGCCATAGAATCTCCTTTCGTTTTCTGACGCTAACCGCAGGCAGTTTTGGCTGCACGGTGTCTGTACCGGCAGAAAACCCTTCATACCGTTACATCCGTCACGCCAAAAATGGTACTCGAAAACGAATGCAAACCCCGTACAGCTTCATTCAACATTTCCTACCTATTGCCAACTAGCTCATTTGATATTTATGGAGCGATCCGCTCCTGCATCTTCCGGATCCCGGAAATCAGATATCGTATTCATATAATCAAACGATATGATACGACATAAAATGTATGTTTACTATAACACAACCGTATAAAGAAAGCAAGATAATATTCAAAGGAAATATTTTTAACTAATTCTGATAAAATATATTTTTTAGTTCAGTCCACAGATTTGAAGCATTTCCATATTGCTTTGAGAAATGTTTAATGCCTTTGCCAACTTAACAGAGCAAAGTAATATTTTGTCGAGGTTTAATAGCAGGAAAAACTTTATCATTTAATCCTCGCCCACCAGATGTACGACCTTATACCCATGCCCTGTTGCAGGCAGAAATGTTTCTATAACATCGCTTGTCCTTATCTTTAGGCTGGAGGTGCATACACAGGGATGGCATCCGAGATATTCTCCTTTCAGCACATCCTCATCGATCAGAAGCTGAATCGCATGATCCTTATCATTCATAAGACCCATGATGCTGACCGCCCCAGGTTCAATGTCAAGATATTTCAGCATATCCTCCGGATCTGCAAAGGACAGCCTTGCGGAATTGATCTGGCTCGAAAGCTCCTTAGTCTTAAACTTTTTATCTCCCGGCATCATAAGCAGATAAAAGTTTGTTTTTTTCCTGTTGCAAAGAAAGAGATTCTTGCAAATCAGCACGCCAAGAACCGCATCGATCTCATTACAGGCTTCCATAGTATCTGCCGGTCCGTGATCAGTCCTTTTGTATTCTATTCCGAGACTGTCAAGAAAATCATAGGTCCTGACTTCCCTTGGAAGCCGGTCTTCTATATTTTCTGGTCTTCCATTATAAAGTTCCATTATTTCACCGCTTCCCGTATCGCCGCCAGAAAATCATCATAGGAATCAAATGCCGGCAGCTGCGGATAATCCGCTTTGATCTGTTCGGTGCTTCGGAATAAAAATCCCGCCTTGCTTGCAAGTATCATGCCAAGATCATTATGGCTGTCGCCTGCGGCAACGGTATCATAACCAATTGACTGCAATGCCTTTACAGTTGTCAGCTTAGACTTCTCGCAGCGCATCTTATAGCCCGTGATCTCCCCATTTTCCGCAACCTCCAAAGAATTGCAGAAGATAGTAGGATAACCCAGCTTCTTCATCAGCGGTCCTGCAAATTGGGAAAAGGTATCGCTGATAATAATGACCTGACAAAAGGAGCGAAGCTCATCCAGAAATTCCTTCGCCCCGGGCAGCGGATCGATCTTTGCGATCGTATTCTGAATCTCCTTCAAACCCAGTCCATGTTCTTTCAAAATCCCAATCCTGAATTTCATCAATTTATCATAATCCGGCTCGTCCCTCGTCGTCCGCTCCAATTCCGGTATACCACATTCCTTTGCAAAAGCGATCCAGATTTCCGGCACTAATACTCCTTCAAGATCCAAACATACAATATCCATTTTTTTTACTCCTTTCCTTCATCCCATCCGGATTCCATTCCGGCACAGCTTTTTAATTACCGAACCTAACAAATATTTTCGGTTAATGGATGCTGTACTAATCCTCGTTTATTTTCAGTAACCGCTCGCCGCCGTCAAAGCTTATGTTTTCTTCCTTTGCCCCCAGTATGGCATGCTGACCTGCATGAATATTAATAACATAAGTAGCATTTTTTCCTTTTATGATTGCCGTCTTATCCATGGATCCGATTCCGGTTACCTCGCTTCCTTCACTGGTCAGCTCCAGACGGCAATCCTCCGTCAGAATATACAATTCCCCACCGGCATTGCCAATCAGCCGAACCTTCTGACCATTGATCTTTACGATCACTTTACTTGCTGAAATATGTATTACGCCTCCGGTTTTCTGGATACTTCCGATACCACAGAGATTATTTCCGGAACCAAGAATATCCAATCTGGAAGATGAGATCCGAATATTCTGGTCGCCGCTCATACAGCCGATTCCGATTCCCGTTGCCACATTGGTTTCCACCACTAACCGGCAATTTCCGATATCTATCGGCATGGCACCTTCCACACAGCCGATTCCAATAATATTTTCACAGGCGCCGCCAATCGATATGCTGCCCCCGGCAATCTTTACGCCGCCTCCCGAACGGTAGATCCCTCCGCCGATTCCGATACAGCGGGCACCCTCGATCCATATCTTCAATGCACCGCTGGAAGCAAATACGATGGACCCTACTCCTGCATTCAGTCCGTTGCCGATTCCGTAACAAGTGACGCCTTTTGCGCGAACCGACAGATTTCCGCTGCCTTCTATACGAAGACTGCTACCCTCCGGTACGCGGATTCCTACTTCGTTAAGTTCATTGTCCCCTTCCAGAACGATCGTAAGATGAGCATTTTCTCCGATTTCAATACAAGGCTGTCCCAGCAGGCTTTCCAGCCGCACGTTTTTCAGTGTCAGGCGGCATGTGCTTCCATCCTTGATTTTTATGGTCACCCCTGCAACATACTCTGTATTGCCTACCAAAGTCAGATCCCCCTGTGAAAGCAGGATACCGGTATATTGTTCCAGCGCAAGACGTACCAGAGGAAGCTCCTTTTCCGAAGTCACCATAAAAATCTTTCGTTCCGTCTGCCCTGATGTATCAAGATTTACACTGACAATCTCATTTTTAATCTCTGCATCGATTTCCTGAAGAACCTCCAGAGAAGGTTTTGCCGTATAATATCCCTGGATCAGATCGA
>CAYQZB010000037.1:0-21116 GCA_964421915.1 uncultured Lachnospiraceae bacterium | reverse complement strand
TTTCGGGAGGTCAGAAACAGAAAATGGCTCTGGCAAAGGCGCTTTACAAGGACGCTCCCATACTCCTGCTTGACGAGCCTACCGCTGCACTTGACCCCATAGCAGAGCAGGAAATGTATCTGAACTATGCCAGCTTTTCCAAGGGCAAGGCAAGCGTTTTTATATCCCACAGGCTTGCATCAACACGCTTCTGCGACAGGATCATCATGCTTGAAAACGGCGGGATAGCGGAAATAGGAACGCACAGTCAGCTTATGAAGGCAGGCGGTAAATACGCGGAGCTTTTTGAATTGCAGAGCTCCTATTACGACGATAAGGCGGTGAATGAAAATGAGTGATACCAAGGACGTTAAGCTGACCGCCAGGGAACGGCGCAGCATCATACTGCAGGCATTAAAGCTTAATGAACAAGCGGATCGGGGTTTCACGTTAAGAATTGTCATGTGTGAGATTCTGTCACTTGCAAATGAGTACCTATTTATATTACTAATAAGCTTTGTGACAAATGGAATAGCAGGCGGAAAAGAGCTTAGCAATCTGCTCGCCTCAACGGCAGTGATTGTAGCTATATGCCTTGCGGCACAGATTGCTGTTAAATTTATAAAGCGTCGTGAAACCAGTCATAAAGCAAAGCATGATATGCGGCTGCGCAGTATACTGAACGAAAAATTGATGAATATGGATTACGTACACCTCGAAGACCCTGATATGCAGAACCGTTATAATATGTGTTTGGATTATCTGTTTGGCTGGCAGGGAGTATCGTTTGTGCCGTCATTCATGGGAGATATTGCGGTAGATATCTTCAGGATCATAATAGGTGTGGCACTGATCATCCCATCGGTAATACGCAGCAGCGGCAAATCCGGCTTTGCGGGTTTCATAACTTCCCCGCTGGGATTTTTGTGTGTCGTTGCTGTTGTCACCGTTTCGGAGTTTATCAAAAATCTGTATTTCAATAGAAAAACTCTTAATACCTATGAAGATGTCAGACGTGATAAACGGGATCTGTTGAGCAACCGTACCTATTCGGCATATATGAATTATGTTGTGAACAATTATCGCAACGGCAAGGAGATACGCTTGTATGCCGAGCAGGAGCTGATATTGGGGGAGATGCAGCGGTGCGTGGATGAAAACCATAAACTGTGGCTGGCAGCTTTTTTCAAATATCAAAAATATGGTATAGGCTTTGAGCTGATGAACCTTATCTCAGGAGGCGTTATGTACGGTTATGCTATTCTTAGGGCTATCTGTGGTACGCTTTCTGCAGGAGAGGTCATAGCGTTTGTTATGCTGTTCACAAGGATCTTACGTGGGATAACAGGCATATCGAACGAGCTGACCAATTTTAGACTGTCGGCTGAACACTGCAAGGATGTTTTCGACTTCTTGGATATCTCTGACAGGAAGTATAAGGGTACTATCCCCACAGAAAAACGCACCGACAACGAGTACGAATTTGAGTTCCGCCATGTGTGGTTCAAATATCCGGGCAGTGAGCAATATGTTCTCCGTGATATCAATTTGAAATGGAGAATTGGCGAGAAAATGGCTCTTGTGGGGCGCAACGGCTGTGGCAAATCAACGCTTGTCAAGCTGCTGTGCAGGCTCTATGATCCCACAAAGGGCGAGATAACGCTTAACGGCGTGGATATCCGCAAATATAATTATGAAGAATATATGGCGCTGTTTTCCGTCGTGTTTCAGGATTCAAAGCTGTTTTCTTTCAGCGTTGCCGAGAATGTAGCGGCGAGCACTGAATTTGACGCAGAGCGTGTGGAGGATTGTGTCCGCAGAAGTGGACTGTCCGAGCGCCTTGACAGTATGCCGGACGGTATCAGGACTTATCTATATAAAGATTTTGATGAACACGGCGTTGAAATCTCCGGCGGCGAGGCGCAGAAGATATGTCTTGCAAGGGCGGTATATAAAGGTTCTCCGTTTATTGTATTAGATGAGCCTACGGCTGCACTTGACCCGATATCAGAGCATGACATTTATACAAAGTTTAACAGTATTGTAGGTACGAGGACAGCGATCTATATTTCCCACAGACTTTCAAGCTGTCGCTTCTGCGATGAGATCACGGTGATGGATCATGGTGAAATCGTGGAGCGTGGAAATCATGATGATTTGATTACCGCCGGCGGTAATTACAGCAAGCTATGGTCGGCACAGGCGGAGTATTATAGAGATACGGCAGGAGAATTATTTGGATAGTACCAGGCAGCTATGACAAGCAAGGAATAGTCGGACAGGAAGTTTGTTGCAGTCGCTGATTTGTGGCATAACAGCTTATTATATTATTGAAAAGATTTTCAATATTTCCGGTTGTGTATTCATTTGTTCAGGGGTAAAATACCCATAAGGGGAGCTTCAAAGATGATGAAATTAAATAAAACCAAGATAATAAAAAAATATTTTGGAGATGTAATTAAGGAGGAAGGTTTTGAATACAGCCATGCAGATGCCTGGACATGGAACTTTTTCAGAAAAAAAGCAAATATAAAACAAGAGATTATTTTAATGCGGAACAGGTTTTTTTCTAATCAGATAAAACTGATTTTTGCTACGGGAGTGTATGGTTGGGGAGATCAAGAGCCACGTTGTTTTGTAGAAGAATATAGGAATAAAGAATTTTGGGAATACAATTCAGAAGAAGAATTCATTGCAGTTTTACAAGAGTTTACGGAAATAGTAAAAAAGTATGGGCTGGATATGCTGGAAAGAATGTGTACGCCGAAGGACCCCATATATCCTACGTTGGAGATGAACCAATGTTTATTTGAATCTTATGAATCATCAGTAGCCGAAGTTTGCTTGAAATATAATTTTAATAAAACCGGTGAGGAGGGGATCAAAGAGATTTGTATGCTGCTTTATCAGAATAAATATAAAGAATATGAAGAAGTCAAAGATTTTTTGATTGAAATGACAATGTTATATACAAAAATAATTAAAGATGATTCAGGTGGAAGTTTAGCGCTTGAAGGTGATATATGTATTTTGAGTAGTAGTATGAATAACCTCAAAACATTGCCTTTAGAGGCTGTATTATGTATGTGGAAAATATATCATAATGGAGAAAGCAATGATATTAAAAATGTGATGTTGATCATGTATCAGCAAATGAAGAAAGTATATTAAGAGGATTTTAAAGAAGTCAGCAGAAACGGAAGCCTGTTAAGGCACTATGCTCAATATTATATGATAAAATAAAGAATTATATTTTTTGTCTGGATTTGAGTTGCGGCAAAGTTGCGACGTGGGAGTTAAAATGATATTTGATTTTGGCAGTCTCAGAGTGGAAATTGATGTTCATAAAACAAGAGCGTTTTATGATCTGGCACCGATCATTACAGACGGATGTTTGTGTGACGGATGTAGAAATTATATATTAGCAATGGATAGATTTCCGCTGCCTGTGAAAGAATTTTTTAGTAAAACCGGCATTGATGCGAAAAAGGCGGCAGGATATTGGGTGGGATTTACCAACCGTATTTCTTTGCCGGAAGATTATCTCTCTGCACCGGCAATTCAAATGGAGATTGATTTTCATGCCGTCCCCTGGATGCTGGGGAAAGAGAACACATATTAAATGCCGAAAACCTCCTTTGCTATCATAATGCAAAGGAGGTTTTTAAAAATGAATCTCCCGGTGGTAATGTTCACAATAATAGATTTCAGACCGGACAAAATCAGGACAGTCCTTGATGATTGGATATTGACAAAATACAGTCATTGACTTATGGTAATGATGGAAAAATGATAAATTCAGAGCTAAAGAGGGAACAGGAGGATGAGAATGGGACAGTTTATCAAATCATTTTCAGATGGTTCTTTTCTTGAATATGACCGGGGCAGTTTTGATGAATGGTGTGTCTATTTAACAAAAAGTGATGGAAGCCGCAGACCGCCCAGGGATGTGGATTATTTTGAACAGCTGAAGTAGCTGGCAGACAAATATGGCGTTAATCAGATTTACAATGATTATGTGCGTGTGTATGACTTGACGGGGAAGCAGGTAGATCCACAGTCTCTTAAAGTTATTTCACAAATTGCAGCTTCATATGGGAACGATGTTTTAGAGATCGATGTTATTTTTTCGATTCTCTACATGGCTATGATTGCTGAAGAACAAAAAGAGCATACCCGATTGGGAAAACGTATAAAGCGGCTCGGAATTTATACGCTTTTATTTGAAAACCGCAGTGTTAGTGATGCCGCAAATTTTATGCGCGGTATGAGCTGGCGGGATATAGCAAAGCTTTGCGAAGAGCGTGGCTTTTAGGAGAAGAAATAGGGAGGAGCTTCATGATGGATTTTAAGATAGGACCGTTTGTGAAGTGGGCAGGAGGAAAAAAGCAGCTGCTTGATAGACTTAAACCCCGTGTGCCGGCAGCATATAAAAGATATTATGAGCCGTTCATTGGTGGTGGCGCGCTTTTACTCGATGTACAACCGGAGCAGGCTGTTATTAACGATACCAATGAGCAGTTATTAAATGTCTACCGACAGTTAAAACTCGATGCGGAAGCTGTAATTAGCGCGGTAAATGCATTTGATTCAGAGCCGTGTGATGTTAACCGTTACATAGCAATCCGTGAAAAATACAACGGAAAAATCAAGGCGCATGAGTTGGATGCGGAATGTGCCGCGCTTATGATTTGGATTAATAAGCACTGCTTTAATGGTCTTTACAGAGTTAATTCGAAAGGACTGTTTAATGTCCCTTACAATAATAAAGCAGGAGGTGTCTCTATTGATGCTGAAAACCTGAGAAATATAGGTTTATATCTGCGGAGCAAGGACATAGAAATTCGTCAGGGAGATTTTGAGGATGCTTGTATGGATGCGGCTCCAGAGGATTTCGTATATTTTGATTCTCCATATGTGCCGGTAAGCGAAACTGCAAACTTCACTGACTATACGAAAGATGGTTTCTCCCTTGAAGACCACAAGAGGTTAGCCGCGCTCTATAGGAAGCTTGCTGCACAAGGGACAAAGGTAATGTTAAGCAACCATAATGTTCCACTTGTTCATGAACTTTATAGTGGGTTCACCATTGAAGAAGTCGATGTAAGAAGAGCAATTAACAGCGATGCGTCAAAACGTTCCGGTAAAGAAGTGATAATTACCAACTATTAAGGAAGGATGATTTTATGCAAGAACTGATGAAAGGCCGTCTTTCTCCATATTATTGCACGGAAACCGAGATGCTCTTTTTGGGGGACACTTTTTCAGTTCTAAAAAAAATCACTCCCGCATCAGCAGCTGTGATTTTTGCTGATCCTCCGTATTTTCTGAGTAATGATGGCATAACCTGTCATGCCGGACAGATGGTTTCCGTGAATAAGGGAGATTGGGACAGGGTATCTTCTGTAGCTGAAAAACATAATTTCAACAGAAAATGGATACGGCTTTGCAGGGATGTCTTAGCGCCGAATGGAACTATATGGATTAGCGGGACTCTTCATAACATTTATAGTATCGGAATGGCCCTTGAACAGGAGGGCTTTAAGATAATCAATAATATCACCTGGCAAAAAACAAATCCGCCTCCGAATCTCGCCTGCAGATGTTTTACCCACAGTACTGAAACTATTCTCTGGGCAAGAAAGAACGAAAAAAAAGCAAGACACGTGTTCCATTACCAATTAATGAAACATCAAAATGGCGGTAAACAGATGAAGGATGTGTGGAGCGGACCACTTACTCCCCAAAAGGAGAAAGAATTCGGCAAACATCCTACACAAAAGCCGTTGTATCTTCTTAAAAGAATCATTGAGGCATCTACAAGTCCGGGAGATTTGGTATTAGATCCATTCTGTGGAAGTTCAACGACAGGTCTTGCTGCCAAGCTTCTTGGCCGTCGTTATATCGGTATTGACAATTCTGAGGAATATATTAAGCTTTCGGTATGCAGATTACAACAGGAGATATTGCATGAGGAGTTTTAATGAAGAGCAGAAAAATTGCGGTGGACTCAGATGAAAAACCTTGTTAATTTTCTATTGACCAAATAACAAAAAAATTTTATAATATCCTTGAATATGACCGGCGGTCGAAAATGATAAAAATTTGTATTATTTTAGTGTTGACTAACGGTCGAAAGAAGGAGGAAGAGAATGTCATACGAAGAATTTTTTAAAGAATTTAAACAAAAGTTTGATGGAACGGATGTAAGCGATATTACGGAGCATCTGGCATATCAGTTCAACATTGAGGATAAGGAAGCGGGCGGAAGCTTTTATGTGGAAGTGAAAGAGGGGAAGCTTTTTATCGAGCCTTATGAGTATTATGACAGGGATGCGGCGTTTACCTGTAAGCCTGAAACTCTGAATAAGCTTGCTGCCGGCAAATTGGATCCGGTGATGGCGTTTACCTTAGGTCAGCTGAAAGTGGACGGCAGCATAGAGAAGGCGCTTCATTTGAAAGAAATTATTGAAAAAAAGAAAAAACAGGAAGCGCAGGGCAAGAAGAAAAAAAGTAAATAAATTGCGGGAACAGAGTTTAAGACAGCTTTGGGATGTTGATTCCGGAGCTGTTTTTTATGCGCAGGTCCGCATATAGAGGTTTGCTGCTGACGCAGCATGCGGGCCGCGCGGCGGGTAGGGGAGAAGGCCATTCCCCTGCTTGATTTGGCAGAATCAAGTTGTATCATAAAGCAGGCAATGATATAATTCAGGAAGATAGATCGGTTGATGCTTAAAAGGGGGAAGGGATATATGGCAAAGAAGAGCTTGTGGAATGACCAGTGGGAATTTTTGGAAATTTCTATTGATGAGGGAAGTGAAATATCCGTCATGCCTGATGATCAGGAGATGCCGCAGGAGGGGGTTCATAAGATTACGCTTCCGCACGACTGGCTGATCACGGATGCAAAGAACCTATATAGGGACAGTATCGGCTGGTATCGAAAAACTTTTACGGTGCATCCGGAGTCGGATAGGGAATACCTGCTCCGTTTTGACGGAGTATATATGGACAGCGCCGTCTATGTCAATGGTAAGCTGATCATGGAATGGAAATATGGTTATTCGACCTTTGAGGTGGATCTGACGCCGTATCTTGTGGAGGGAGAGAATAGGATCGTTGTCCGGGCGGTGAACCAGTATCTGAATACCAGATGGTATTCCGGAGCCGGCATCTATCGGAATGTCTGGTGGAAGGAACGCTGCCGGGATCATATCGTCTCGGACGGGATTTATATTACGCCCGGAAAGGTACGGGATGGGCTGTGGAAGGTGGAGATCGAGACGGAATTGAGCCTTGGAGCAGGGGAAAAGATAAATCAGGAAATCATTGAGATAGATCAAAAACAACAGGGAAATAATGATCGTGAGGAAAATGACGGGAGATATCTGTTAAAACAGACAATATTGTCGCCTGACGGCGTGATCGTGGCGCAGGACGCAGCGATTGTGGAAGATAGAGATACCTGCGGAGGCGGGGAGATTGTGGAGGATATTGATCGGTGTCCGGACGAGCGGGAAGCATCTGCGGACAGGTGTGTGGTATCGCAGACGTTAGAAGTCAGAGAACCGGTACTGTGGGATATCGGACAGGGCAGGCTTTACCGGCTGGTGACAGAGTTGTATCGCGGGGATACACTGCTGGAAACGGAGGAACAGAGCTTTGGTTTCCGTACCATAGAGTTTATTCCCGACAGAGGGTTTTTCATTAACGGACGGCATGAGAAGCTCAGGGGCGTGTGTGAACACCATGATCTTGGCTGTCTGGGGGCGGCGTTTCATAAGGATGCCATGCGGCGGAAATTTATAAAACTGCGCGCCATGGGGGTCAATGCAGTCAGAACTTCCCATAACATGCCGGCTCCGGAAGTGATGGAGCTTGCGGACGAGATGGGATTCCTGATCGATGCCGAAGCGTTTGATATGTGGGAGAAATCAAAGACGCCATATGATTATGGAAGATTTTTCAAAGAGTGGTATGCAAAGGACGTGGCAAGCTGGATCCGGCGGGATCGGAATCATCCCAGCGTGATCATGTGGAGTATCGGAAATGAGATCCAAGATACGGTAGAAAGCACCCACGCGCAGGAGATCACTGACTGGCTGCTGAAAGAGGTGAAAAAGCATGATCCGAAAAATCATGCGCCGGTGACGATCGCATCCAATTATATGAAATGGGATCTTGCCATCGCCTGTACAGAGCGTTTGGAGCTTGCCGGATATAATTATTCGGAATATCTATATGCAAAACACCATAAAGAACATCCCGATTGGGTCATCTATGGCAGCGAGACGGCATCCGTGCTGGCAAGCCGCGGGATCTATCATTTTCCGAAGTCGCGGTATATCCTGACGGAGGAGGATGAACAGTGTTCGGCGCTTGGTAACACCATTACGGGATGGGGAGCCGTCAGTTATGAAAGCTGTATCATAGATGACCGTGACGCCCCGTATTCCCTGGGACAGTTCCTATGGACAGGCTTTGACTATATCGGGGAGCCCACACCGTACCAGACCAAGAACAGTTATTTTGGACAGCTTGATACGGCTGGATTTCCGAAGGATTCCTATTATATCTTTCAGGCGGAATGGACTGATTATAAGGCTGCGCCGATGGTGCATGTATTTCCCTATTGGGATTTTAATCCGGGGCAGCTGATTGATATTCAGGTGTGTTCCAATGCGCCCTGTGTAGAGCTTTTTGTCAACGGAAAGAGCATGGGGAGAAGGGAGATCGACCATCAGCATGGCAGAGAGCTGGTACCCTGTTATCAGGCAGCCTATGAGCCGGGGAGTATTGAGGCGGTGGCTTATGATGGGGAGGGTCATGTCATTGCCAGGGAGGTAAGACATTCTTTTGGGGATGCGGTAGAGCTCCATGCGGAAGCGGAGAATGTCGGCAGGCTTTGGTTTGTCCGGATCAGCGCGCGGGATGCGGAGGGGTATCCGGTGGAAAATGCCAACAACCGGATCTTTGTACAGGTTACGGGAGGTGGCAGGCTGCTGGGATTGGATAATGGCGACAGCACGGATTTTGAAAATTATCAGAATCAGGACAAAAGGTTATTTTCCGGAAAACTTCTGGCGGTGGTAGAACAGACTTCCACGGAAAATTGCAGCGTGCAGATTGTTTCCTATGGACTGGAAGGGTGTGAACTGGTATTAGGAACGGAAGATCTGTCAGAGGAGTATATCACGGAGGAACATACCATAGAGGAATATGTCATAGGCGATGAGGCGGCAGGACAGACAGATAAGGCAGGTCAGGCAGACATCAGGGATAAGGAGTTGAAAATCGGAGAAAGTTATGTAAACCAAAGGGAGCTTCCCATACGCAAGATCGAATTAACGGCACTGGAAAGCACCCATCTGGCACCGGAGCATCCGCAGGTATCCATCCGTGTGAAGCTGTTTCCGGAAATACTGAATGACCGATATACACGTGAAAACGCCGGCAGCGTGCCGGAGCAGACGGATGTGTATGAACTGCTGGAGTGGAAGGTAGTCAATGACACAGGAATAGAGTTTCCCTTTGCAGAGCTCGGGAGAACAGAGGAGGGACTGCTCGTATCTGCCCGGTGTGATGGAACATTCCGGCTGCGTGTGGCGGCGAAAAACGGAAAGCGTTCGGCGGATGTGATGTCTCATCTGGAAATGGAAGCATCAGGATTTGGTGAGAGCGTTATCGATCCCTATCAGGAGGTTTTAACAGCGTTGTCTACAGACCGGAATGCCCAGGTGGCGGAAGGGGTCGAGCATGGCGTCAACTGTCTGGGAGGACCGGAAGATGGCAGACATGCTGTCTTTGGATTCAAACGGGTAGATTTTGGGAGCTACGGCACAGAGGAAGTGACGGTTCATCTGTTTGCGAATACCGAGCATCCGGTGTCACTGCGGATCTGGGATGGTTATCCCGGGATGGAGGGAAGCCGTCTGCTTGTGGATGGGAGATATCATAAGAAGCCTGAGTGGATGGTATTCCAGCCGGAGAGTTATCGACTGCCTGAAAGGCTTACCGGAGAGAGGCAGTTGTATTTTGAGACAGAAGATGAGTATCAGTTTAAAAGCTTTGTATTTACGGAGCTCAGCGTTTCTCTTTCTGACGGGCAGCAGCTGTGATTTTTTGGAATTTCAATTAAAAAAGGAGAAGGAATAGGAACATATCATTGTTGGGGTTTTCGGACATACTTACAATATCATCATTGTTTCCTGAAAACATGTAAAAAACAGGTAATTGCAGGACTGCTCTTGAAAAAGTCGGAATTTATGCAATTGCTTAAAACAAAAAAATGAATTGTGAGGTATTGTCATGGAAAGTGAAATGCTCAATATATTCAATAGTATTGTAATCGGTAAGGATCTGGAATAACAAAGGAAAATGGAGGAATTTGAGACAAATAAGATAAAGGCAAAGCAGAATCCGGAAGCTGACGGAATAGAGGGAAGCGATATCAACCGTATGACGGCGGAGCAGGAAGAACATCTGAGGCAGATGGCGAACGGAAGTTTTGAAGAATGGTTTTGTGCTTAGAGTACGGTAATAGCCCGACTGCAGGCAAAATCAGGAATAGGTTGTGAATCGGCATAATATTTGATATAATATATGAAACAATAATGAGCGGTGCGTGGATAGCTTAGGAACCTGCACCGCATGATTTATCATACAAAAGGAAGGGCATGGTGAATATTATGCTGCATGAGAATGCTACATTAGTAGATGTAAAGCATGAGGTATTATATAGGGTTGCCAAAGCAGCTTTTGAAGGAGAGCTGGATAAGGCCGAGGATCGGATCCCGTATGAGATCATCCCCGGACCCAATCCAAGCTTCCGATGCTGTATCTATAAGGAACGTGAAGTGGTAAGAGAGCGTATCAGCCTTGCGAAAAACAGGGATCCGATTACCGGCGAGCCCTGTCACAATACAGTACAGATCCTTCCGGCGGCATGTGAGGGATGCCCAATCACCAGATATGTGGTGACGGATAACTGTCAGAAATGTATGGTTAAGAAGTGCCAGTCCTCCTGCAATTTCGGAGCCATCAGCATGTTTAAGGATAAAGCGTACATAGATCCCCAGAAATGCCGGGAGTGCGGAAGATGCCACGATGCCTGTCCGTACAATGCGATAGCGGATCTGCTGCGCCCCTGTAAAAAGGCATGCCCGGTGGATGCCATCGGTATGGATGAAAATATGCATGTAAGGATAGATGATGAAAAATGCATCCGCTGCGGCGCGTGTATCATGGGCTGCCCATTTGGCGCAATCTCTGACAGCTCCAGAATGACGGAGGTCATTGACTGCCTTCTTTCCGATAAGCCGGTTTATGCTATGGTTGCACCGGCGGGCGAGGGACAGTTTGGAACCGGTATTACGATGGAATCTTTGCGGAGCGGATTAAAAGAATTGGGATTTAAGGATATGGTTGAAGTGTCCTTAGGCGCAGACTATGTGGCGATGTCGGAAGCGCAGGAATGGAACGAGGCGTATATTGAGGGAAAGAAGATGACGACCTCCTGCTGTCCTGCATTTGTACATATGATCAACAGACATTTCCCGGATTTGGCAAAGAACATTTCCACTACGGTATCTCCCATGGCGGCCACCTCGCGTCTGATACGCGCTATGGATCCGGAAGCGGTCTGCATTTTCATCGGACCGTGTATTGCCAAAAAGAGTGAAGCCGGACAGTACCAGCATCTTCATGGAGAAAATGCGGATCTTGTGCTTACATTCGAGGAACTTCAGGCGATGCTTCAGGCGAAGGAGATCGTGTTAAAGCCGCAAGAGGTTAAGGAGCAGCAGGGAAGTATCTACGGTAAGAATTTTTCAAAGTCCGGCGGTGTGACAAAGGCTGTTTTAGAGGCAATGTCGGAGCTGGGCGATCATGATGATTATAAGGTGCTGACCTGTAATGGTGCGGCAGAGTGTAAAAAGGCGCTGCTGCTGTTAAAGGCGGACAGACTGCCGGAGAACTTTATAGAGGGCATGATCTGTACCGGGGGCTGTGTCAATGGACCGGGAAGCGTGAAGCCTCTGGCACAGAGTAAAGCAGACTGCAGTAAGGAGCTGGCAAAGGTCGATGCGAGGACGATAGAGGGAAGCATTGCGGCACAGGGAGAGCTGAAATTTTCGATGCACCGGAGCAATGGATAGTTGATAAGTTAGGAGAAAGATATGTTTACGATATTTATAATCTGTCTCATTTTATTGATTGGCACACGTCTGGTCTTGGGCGAATCCATGAAAAAGGATGAACAGATGGGTAGAGGCAATGACCTGAGAATGAAGGAAAAGGTACGGATGATAACGACGATTGTATTATCGGTTATCATGCTCCTGATTGTCGGCGGAAGCAGCTTTTATACGATCGCCGAGCAGGAGGCGGCAGTTGTTACAACCTTCGGCGTTCCGGAAGCGGTGATGGAGACGGGGCTTCATTTTAAGATACCATTTGTGCAGGAGGTAACGAAGGTAGGCACAACAATTAATGGTCTTCAGATGGGGTATCGCGCCACTGAAACAGGAACGGTAGCAGTGGATGAGGAATCCCTGATGATTACCAGCGACTATAACTTTGTGAATATTGATTTTTATATCGAATACCGCGCGGTAGATCCGGTGAAATATCTGTATGCTTCCATGGAGCCTACGGAAATCCTGAAAAATATCAGCCAGAGCTGGATCAGGGATACAATAGGCACTTATGGGGTGGATGCTGTGCTGACAACCGGAAAGGCGGAGATCCAGTCGGCGATCAAGGAAAGGATCATTGAGGAATTGGAAGCGATGGATATCGGTATACAGCTGGTCAATATCACCATACAGGATGCGGAACCGCCGACCAATGAAGTCATGATCGCGTTCAAAATGGTGGAAACAGCGAAGCAGGGGATGGAAACTTCCATTAACAATGCGGTCAAATATGAGAATGAACAGATCCCGTTAGCCGAGGCTGAGATCGACAGAATCCTGCAGGAGGCGGAGGCTGCGAAGGCAGAGCGTATTAACGAGGGGAATGAAGAAGTTGCCATGTTCAACGCCATGTATGAGGAATATGTGAGAAATCCTGAAGTAACAAGGCTTAGGATGTTTTATGAGGCGATGGAGGAGATCCTTCCGGAGATGAAGATCGTGATCAACAGCGCAGATGGGCAGGTGCAGACGATCTATCCGTTAGAGAGTTTTTCCCATACATCTATATACGGTAATGGTAATTCGGACAATAACAATACCAATGGGGATAAAACAGATGAAGAATAAATTAAAAACAAATATTGCCCTCCTGATTGCGGCATTTGCCATCGTGGTTGTGGGCATGAACAGTATGCGCGTTGCAAAACAGAATGAGTATCATCTGATTCTTCGTTTTGGAAGGATCAACCGTATCGTGCAGGAGGCGGGGATCTATTTTAAAGTACCCTTTATCGATACGGTGACTGTTCTTCCAAAAGAAATCATATTATATGATATTCCTGAATCAGACGTCATTACGTCGGACAAAAAGACAATGATTGTAGATGAATTTGTGCTATGGCAGATTACGGACGCGCTGAAGTTTGCCCAGACGTTAAATTCATCGATTGCCAATGCGGAGTACAGGATCAATACGACCGTATATAATGCGACGAAAAATGTGATCTCATCAACGACGCAGGAGGATGTGATCAGCGGCAGGGATGGTAAACTGGCAGGGATGATCATGACTGCGATCGGAGATAATCTCAGCCAGTATGGTATTGAAGTGATCGCAGTAGAGACGAAACGCTTGGATCTGCCGGATGACAATAAAGCGGCCGTTTACGAACGGATGATCTCGGAGCGTGAAACGATCGCTGCGGAATATACTGCGCAGGGTGAATCGCAGGCACAGATTATCATTAACAATACTGACAGGACGGTTCGGATTGGCATTTCGGATGCGGAGGCTGACGCTGCCGTTATCGTGGCTGAGGGAGAAGCGGAATATATGCGGATTCTGGCGGAAGCATATGACACGCCGGAGAAGCAGGCATTTTACGCATTTATCCGCGCGCTGGATGCGGCAAAGATCTCCATGACGGATGAGGATGTCCTGATTATTGATGGGGATTCACCGCTTGCCCGGATTTTTATGGAATATTAACTATTTTCCGTAACCTATAAAAACAGACAATTGTGAAATTCTCAATAGCGGAAATTTATTGTGCGGCATTGATCAATTTATAAGCAATTGCCTGACACATAAAAAAAGAAAAGAGGTAAAACATTATGAAAGAAGTGAAAGTAAGTATTCATCCGGTGGAGATCAAGTCTCTTAAATTTGACAACGCCATGAAAATAAAGCCGGGAGAGTCATTAAAGATCCAGATGAAGACTTTGACGGCCGTAAAATTAAATCCATCCATGCCGTCTGCCGCATTGGCTATGGTCAAATTTGAAGCGGTGGATGAAAGCGAAAATATCCAGTTTGAGGTAGACACGATGACTGCCGTAATAGCGGAGCCTGCCGTTGAAAAGCTGGATGAATTGATCAAAAACCGCTATATGGGCGCGATCTTACTTGGGGTCAATGAAAAGGTGCGTGCGGCGGCTATTATGCTCGGATTGAATATCACCCCGCCTGCGATCGGTTTTAAGTATCAGGATGATAATGAAAGTATTGATGCTGAGATATTCAGATCGATGTAAAATCAGAAGGATGCAAAGGAATGTTGTAAATGTTATATCAGATCAATCGGGGAACGGTAGCTTATGCTGACAGGATCATATTGAAAGAGATTGATTTTGAGATCCGCAATACGGAAAAGATCGCCGTTGTAGGAAGAAACGGGTGCGGCAAGACGACGCTTCTTAAGCTGATTATGGGAGAGGTATCCCTTGTCAGGCAGGACAGCGATAAGGATTCTTTTATCGCAATGGCAGGGAAGCCGCAGATCGGCTGGCTGCAGCAGATGACGTTTGAGGATGACGAAATATGCTTGTCGGCGGAGATTAGAAAAGTATTTGCGCCGATCCTTGTTATGGAAAAAAAGATGCAGGAGCTTTTGCGGAAGATAGAAGAAGATCCTGCTGATAAACTGGTAGAGGAATATGCCGCTTTGGAACAGCGTTTTACGTATCTGGGCGGCTATCGCTATGAGAAGGATTATCAGATGGTGCTGGATCGCTTTGGATTTACGAAGGAGGATGAGGAGAAACGGCTGTCTGAATTTTCCGGCGGACAGCGGACAAAGATCGCGTTTATCAAGCTGCTGCTGTCTAAGCCGGATATACTGCTTCTGGATGAGCCGACGAATCATCTGGATATGTCTACCATAGCGTGGCTGGAAGGTTACTTAAAGGAGTACCCAAGGGCGGTTGTTATCGTTTCCCACGACCGTATGTTTCTCGATCATACCGCAGATGTTGTTTACGAGATCGAGCATCAGAAGATGAAGCGTTATCCGGGGAATTATACGGAGTTTACAAAACGTAAAAAAGCAGAGCACGCAAAGCAGGAAAAGGAGTATCTTGCGCAGCAGAAGGAGATTGAACGGTTAAATCAGATTGTGGAACGGTTTAAGAACAAACCATCCAAGGTATCTATGACGCGTTCCAAGTTAAAGCAGATTGAGCATATGGAGCTGATTGATAAGCCGGAGTCGTTTGACGACAGGGCGTTTCATGCGAGGATCCAGCCGGCGTTTGAGAGCGGCAATGACGTCCTTTCCGTAGAACGGTTGGGAATCGGATATGACAGGGAGCTTACAAAGGCGGCTTTCACCGTAAAGAAAGGACAGAAGCTTGGGATCATCGGCGGGAACGGTCTGGGAAAATCAACTCTGTTGAAGACACTGACCGGTCATATTCCGAAACATTCCGGAAAATATCAGTGGGGCTATCATGTGGAGATCGGCTATTTTGATCAGCAGATGGCGCAGTATTCCAGCGAGAAGACTGTGCTGGATGAGCTTTGGGACAGGTTCCCGACATTGACGCAGACGGAAGTGAGAAATATCTTAGGCGGTTTTCTTTTTACCGGGGATGAAGTCTTTAAAAAGGTATCCATGCTTTCCGGGGGCGAAAAGGTACGCCTTGCGCTGGCCGGCATATTTCAGACGTGTCCCAATACGCTGGTTTTGGATGAACCGACCAACCATATGGATATCGTGGGTAAGGAGGCATTGGAGGATATGCTGCGGGATTATACGGGGACGATCCTGTTTGTATCCCACGACAGATATTTTATCAAGCAGATTGCGGACAGCCTGCTGATCTTCCGGTCGGACGGCGTGGAGTATTTCCCTTACGGATATGAGGATTATATAGAGAAATACGGACAGGAGAAAAATAATATCTCTACGGAATCGGTCTTAAGCATACATGCCGGCGACAGCGGAAGGCGCGCGGATATGGGGACGAAAGGCACCGCAGATATCGGTGCATCCGATGCCGGAAAAGAGAGGGGGCAGCAGGAACGCGACAATGGGCAGCCACAGGCAAAGAAAACCGCGGCGAATCCCGGAAAGGAAAAAGCAAAAAGGGAACGGCGCATCATCAGGCTGGAAGCGTTGATGGAGGAATGTGATACGAAAGTGGCGCAGTTAAAGGAAGAAATGTCTCTGCCGGAAAATGGCAGCGACTATATGAAATTAAGCGAGCTGCAGGAGGAGATCAACAGACTGGAGGAGCTGTCGCTTGCTTATCTGGAAGAATGGGAGAGTTTAAGTTGAAAAATAAGCTCGATAGCTTATTTTTCAACCGGCAATTTGAGTCAGAGCCTCAAATTGCTTTGATCGCAGATGAGAAACCGCCTGCGCGGATTTCTCATCGCGTGTCATCGCAGCAAGCTGCTCTGACATGGGGACTAGCGTCTGAAGCATAATGATTGCCTGAAATATAGATGCCCGCCACCGATCTGCATAATGATCAGAACATTTTATAAAAGCTGTCTTTGATCATTATGTAAATCGACGGCGGGCAGTTATGTTTTATTATGCTTTACGTCCGTTTATATTAAGCAACTACAGACCAAGCAGTCTTTGTAAGCTATCACGGTCATTGGTGCAGTTAAATGCTGTCTGGCGGTCGATCTGACCGGCGCTCAGCAGTCTCTTTAAATCGGTATTCAAGGTATGCATTCCCATCGCCGCATTGGACTGGATCGTACTCGGGATCTGGTTGGTCTTGTTCTCACGGATCAGATTGCCGATTGCGGGGTTCATGACCATCGTTTCGGTTACTACGACACGTCCGTTGCCGTCCTGCAGCGGAAGAAGCTGCTGGGAAACAACGCCGTAAAGAATGGTGGCAAGCTGAATACGCAGCTGCTCACGTCCTTCCAGCGGACA
Source organism: uncultured Lachnospiraceae bacterium (assembly GCA_964421915.1). Classification (GTDB taxonomy): domain Bacteria; phylum Bacillota; class Clostridia; order Lachnospirales; family Lachnospiraceae; genus NK4A136. The sequence continues at coordinate 3,826 of CAYQZB010000037.1, read as the reverse complement.
GCCGTCGATGATACGGTCAATGGTCTGCGCCGCGCTGGTGGTATGAAGTGTAGAGAATACCAGATGTCCTGTTTCAGCAGCAGTGATGGCGGCAGAGATCGTCTCATAATCTCGCATTTCTCCAACCAGAATGATATCCGGATCTTCACGGAGGGAAGATCGGAGAGCGGTCGCATAGTCGGATACGTCTTTGCCAAGCTCACGCTGATGGATCATTGCAAGCTTATGGTTATGAATATACTCGATCGGATCTTCAATCGTCATGATATGGCAGGGACGGCTCTTGTTGATATAGTCTATCATGGAGGCAAGCGTTGTTGTCTTACCGCTTCCTGTCGGACCTGTGATCAGGACAAGACCACGGGGAAGCTTACAAAAGCTTTCGACTACATCCGGAAGCTGTAATTCGGTAAAGCTGGGAATATACTCATTTAAAAGACGAAGGCTGGCAGCGAGATTGTTTCGCTGATGATAGATGTTGATACGGATACGGAGCCTGCCGCCTTGAAAATATCGCGCAAAGTCCAGATCTTTTCCATTTTCCGCGAGCTGCTGCTGTTCCGGTGTCATCAGCTCGTAGATCATTCCTCTTGCTTCGTCCATGGTGGGCTCCGGTTCAATGATCTGTAAAGTTCCAAAACGCCGCACCGCAAGATGAGTCCCGACCGTGATGTGGATATCCGAACACTGGTTGGACGCTGCGTAATCAAGAAGCTGGTCAAGTGTCATATTTACTTCCTCCATAAGAAATTATTATATTATTTTATCTAATAATATTATCTTTATCGTAACACAGATACCATAAAAATACAAACAAAAAAGTTAGAAACAATAAAAACAAAATAAAAACTCCGATTCAAAATTCCGAAAATCGTAAATTGCAGCAAAAAATATAGAAGAATCAAAAATTAATCATAGAAATTACTTGCCATCACAATGAAAACGTGATATCATATCATTCGTTGACGGTAAGTATATTTAGGGGCGTAGTTAAACGGTTTAACGCCGGTCTCCAAAACCGCTGAAGAGGGTTCGACTCCTTCCGCCCCTGCTATTTTGAAATGCATGTTTTGACACGTGCATTTTTTTCATGTAATATGTAATGTGAAGGCATATGTCAAAATATGAGTTTTCAGATGACTTTTTATAACAAGTAGGGGATGGGTGTGTATATCTTTCTGTCAGTTGCATTGGTAATGGAAAGCATTTTACTGGTCGGTACGTTGGCTTTAATCAATAGCGGTAAGACGTCAGACATTCAGAAAATACTGAATTTTCTTGGCGTATCAGTTGCCCTGCTTTTGCTGGGCGGCTTCTTTAGTGTCTCTGCCGTATCCATGGAAACGCTGCTGTCAGCGTATCAGATCGAAAGTATCGGAGCGGTATTTTTTGTCGTTCTGCTTTCAGTGCTTTCCATGCTCTGCTGTAATATCCGGATTCCTAAAGGCATTTATAAAGGGCTGCTCTTATATGGCATGCTTGCGGCGTTTATGATTCTTATTTCCGCTCTGCTGCCCGGATGGTTTCTTAAGATGAGTACTCTGCCGGAACATACGGATCACTTGATGTCGGAAGGCATGAACAGGATGCTGCCGGGAGTGGCATATCCGTTTCTTCCCGGCATGCTGAAATACATAGATAGCGCATGCTCCTTGCTCATCAGTCTTGCTACTTTTGGACTGCTGTTCCGTCATTATCATGTCAGACAGCGTAATACGAATCCCGGGGCAGGGTGGCTCCTGGCGGCTAATCTGCTGCCGGCAGCCGGTAATCTGATTCTTCTGGTCGACAATAAAACCGGTTTTTACTGGATGAATGTCGTTTTGGGCATATGCTGGGGGTATATCATTGCTGTAGTCTATCGTTTCCGGTTATTTGACTCCATGCAGATGGCAAAAGACGATATCTTAGAGACGATCGAAGACGGCTTTGCGGTGGTGGATTTTAACGGAAAACTCCTGTATGCCAATGAATATGCCAAAAAGGCTTTCCCTGAGCTGAATTATGAAGCGACACAGGAGCAGATCGTGGAAAAGCTGATGGACAATGATAAGAAGGTTATGGAGATCGCGGAAAACAGATTCCAGATTTCGTTGGTGCCGTTTTATGATAAGCAGAAATATAAGGGGACAACGATCTGGATGACGGATAAGACGGAGGAATATCATGCGAGGCAGAAGCTGATCGAGCTGAAGGAGGAAGCGGAAAAGGCAAATGACGCAAAATCCATGTTTCTCGCCAACATGAGCCACGAGATCAGGACGCCGATGAACGCTATCATCGGCATGACGGAGCTGATTTTAAATGACAATATCAACAGCAACGTGGAGGAAAGCGCCAATAATATCAGGAATGCCAGCAATACCCTGCTGTCGATCATTAACGGTATTCTGGATTTTTCTAAAATAGAAACCGGCAACATGGAGATACAGGAAAGGGATTACAGTCTGGGGCTGCTGGTCAAGGATGCCGTCTATATGGCGAATCTGAAGCTGGCGGATAAGAATGTGGAGATGATCGTCCATATGAAGGAGACGATCCCTGCCATGCTTCACGGAGACGAGATGCATGTGCACCAGATCTTTACCAATATCCTTTCTAATGCGGCAAAATATACAAAGCGCGGTTATATCCGTATGAATCTTGATTGGGAAAAGCATGGAAAAGACGCCATGATCAGTGTATCTGTAGAGGATACCGGCTGCGGCATCAAGGAGGAGAGCATACCGACGCTTTTTGACAGCTTCCAGCGCGCGGATATGATCAAGAACAGGACGATAGAGGGCACAGGTCTCGGACTGGCGATCTGCAAGCGGCTGGTGGAAGCAATGGGCGGAGCGATCAGCGTAAAAAGCTCATATGGCGTGGGCAGCGTATTTTCATTTTATTTTCACCAGAAGATTGCGGACGAAACACCGGTGGGTAATTTTGACGAACTGGAGCTTCCGGCGCCCGGCGGAGCGGGAAAGAAATCGCTGATTGCTCCGCTTGCAAAGATTCTTGTGGTAGATGATAATATTACCAATATTAAAGTGGCGCAGGGAATCCTTACGATGTATCAGGTGCGGGTTGATACCGCTTTAAGCGGCAGGGAATGTCTGGAGAAGATAGAAAAGCACAATTATCATATGATCTTTATGGATCATATGATGCCGGATATGGACGGTATTGAGACAACGAAGCTGATCAGGCTGCATGACAATCCGGAGATCCGCAGCATGGTCATCATTGCCCTGACCGCCAATGCGATCAGCGGTACCAGAGAGATGTTTTTACAAAACGGCTTTCAGGAATATATTTCTAAGCCAATTAATTTAAATAGTATCGAAGCGGTATTGAAGAAATATCTTCCATCTGATATTATTCATTATGTAGAGAAGGATGATGATCTGGATTATTCGGAGGTAGAGATCGAGCTTCCTCATGTGGATGTTGCCAGCGGGCTGAGTAATTACGGCGGCAATAAGACAAGGTATCTCCAGATATTAAAATTCATTTATGATGACGGCGCCGGACATGTGCAGCGTATCAAGGACTGCCTTATGGTCTGCAATTACAGGGATTATATCTTTGAGGTGCATGCGCTGAAAGGCCTGATGGCAGGGATCGGCGCAATGGATTTGGCGGAATTTGCAAGGCTTCAGGAGTATGCTGCAAGAGATGGTAATTTTGAAGTCATCCGGCGCGAGTCCTCATTTATGGTCGAGCAGTACGAGACGATGCTGGAGAATATCAAAAACCTTTTAAATGACAACGGTCTTCTGCGTGAGGAGATCATTCAGATCAGGGATAAGGAACTGACATGGGAGGAGTTCTGCAGTATGCT
>CAYQZB010000036.1:0-21232 GCA_964421915.1 uncultured Lachnospiraceae bacterium | reverse complement strand
GCATCTGCCTTACAAGCAGAGGGTCATAGGTTCGAGCCCTATAGGCCCCACTTATTTGTAAAATGTCTGCGGGTATGGCGGAATAGGCAGACGCGATGGACTTAAAATCCATTAGTAGCAATACTGTGCCGGTTCAAGTCCGGCTACCCGCATCTTAATAATAAAAAACGGATCTGTATGAATCCCATTTGCTTTAGGCTAACGCGGATTCTTTTTTGTACTTTAAGTTAAGTTTCACTTTATGGAGAAAGCTATGTTAAACGTATTAGTGATTGATGATTCCAAGTTGGCGCGTAATTTGATTAAAAAAATATTAGTAGATGAAGGATATCATGTTTGCGGAGAAGCGTCTAACGGCAGAGAGGGACTTGAAGCATTTAAGACATTGAAGCCGGATCTGGTATTATGCGATATTATGATGGACGAGATGGACGGATTAGAATGCCTGCGCGCCATGCTGGCTGTCGATCCGGCAGCTAATGTGGTGATCTGTACATCAGCCGGAGACGCTTTGCATATTAAAGAAGCATTAGAGATCGGCGCAAAGGAGGTTCTTCCCAAACCGGTTAATTCGACGGAAATCGTTCGTATCGTTAATGAACTGTTTGGAAGGCAGGAATCGGATAGGAAGACGTCTTATAAGGCGCTTTTGGAAGAAAGAGCCGCGCAGAAGGGGATTGAGGATAAGCAGATTTTGGATTTTTATGCTGCGTTTCATCAGTTTACCGGTTTAACATTTGAAGATGAAAAGGTAGATGAGAAATTCCTGCAGGAAAAAGGTCCGGGGATCAGGATAGGAGTCAGCGCTCTGCTGTCGGCAAAAATGTCATCCGATCAGGCAGAGGATATGATGAGTGTTTTTGAAAGTCTATATGTATAATCTATATATGTAATAAATAAAGTTATCAGCGATCCGGAAAGAGGAGAAAAGGATTCATGGGTTTATTTCATTTTGGTAAAAAGAAGGAGACGGAGCCGGAAAAAGCTGCAGAGACTGTTGAATATAACAGGATTGAGGATAAGGTAAATATTAAGGAGCAATCTTACACAAACGACGAGAACAGACGATTTGTGATGTTGATCGAGGAAGCATTCCCCGCACAGGGCAATGATGGAATCGTTACGGTGGGCATGATGCGCGGGACGATCAAAAATGGCGATGCGGTGTATCTTTTGGAACCCGGTGACCGGAGCTGCTGATGACCAATGTTCTGGTGGCTGTGCTCAGGGGAAAAGATGGGGATGCTGTGCTCAGCAGAGTTGCTCAGTCGGGCAGGAGAGACATGCTTGTATTTACGGATAAATTTCAGTTGATGCTGGGGGACTGGAGCAAGCTGGGAAACCCGGAGAATACCTCAATTCCGGAGAATGTCGGAGATCATAATGAAGCTCTGCGGGTTGCGGCACTGAGATTTGTGGACTGTATTGATATGGTCTGCTCACCGGACAGTAAAATACAGGGTATCGCCCTCAATGCCTATGGGGGCGCTTTCATTGAATTATCGGAAGAAATGCTGGATACGATCTATCAGTCGGGAGAATTTCAAAGGATTATAAAAGAAAAAAAGTATTCAGAGGATATTGATAAAAAATAATTAAAAATGGAATAATAGGTGACAAATTCAGGCAACTTGTGATATACTATATTGTATGAATGGTTTTTTTGGTGCATTTGTGCTGATGCAGAGTACAGACCTTGAAACGGCAGTGTCTGAGAAAGGGTTGGGTTTATATGGCTGAGCGGTTTGTCGTCAGGGATACAAAATCCGGAGAGTATATGGCTGAGAAATTTATGCGGGGATTTTATTTTACCAGTGATATTTCACAGGCGATTAAGTGTAAGTCGAAGGATGAGGCGCAGGGAAAGATACAAAAACAAACAGTGAAATCAGCGGCGCTATTAACGGTGGACAGTGTTAATTTTTCGTAAATAAGGAGGGTTCCGCGAAGGAAGCCTCTTTTGTTTTGGAAACTTGCGTGTATGAATATAAGATTGTAAATTGATTGAAGGTAATTAAGGAATATATGGCATGAGACAGCCGGAACGGAAGAAAGAGCAGGGAAACATAGATAAAAGGGAATCTCGCCGGATGAATATCGCTGCGGTTGTGGTTGGAATCATCACTTTAGGATTGGTTATTGTGGCGATAGTATCAAATGCGGGGATAAGCCTGCCTATTGGACAGGCCGACGATGGTGAACCGGACTGGCTGGGAACATGGCGGAAGGGATATGTGATTTTAGGCGAGTATCCGCAGTCAGAGGTGACGGGACGGGCTCTGACAGAGGAGATCGTGCATGCGTATTATGACGAAAACGGCGATGCATGGGCAGACGGGGTAAGATATCGCCGTGTTGCCTATGATCAGGTGACTTATCATGCAATAGACGGTGCGGAAGGTCATGACACATGGAAATCAGGGGAAGAATACAGATATTTTACTTATGAGCCGTTAATCTGGCGTATTCTGGATGAAACGGACGATCAGATCTTATTATTGTCTGATCAGGTGATTGACTGCAGATATTATCATAATACGAACGAAGAGGCGGCATGGTCGGAATCGGATCTCTGCCAGTGGCTGAACGGATATTTCCTGGAGACGGCATTGAATGATAAGGCTGATATGATACAGGCAGCACCTCTTGGGAAGGTGTTTTTACTGGATACGGAACAGTTAAACAGATATCTGCTGATGCAGCCGGATTATACGATAGATGACGTTAGAACTGCCTGTACGCCGTATGCCCGGTGTATGGGGGCGTATGGAAATCTAACGGGAGACGCATGGTGGTATCTGCGTTATGAAGAAAAAGAAGAATTTACGTTGCGTACCGGTTCTATGGATGGCGTATCCATCAGCGGCATAATGGCGCATGGGGAGAACATCGGAACAGGAATCCGCCCGGCGATCTTAGTCAATCGTTGAAGGGAGATGCAGCACTCATATGATTATTGAAATGGTTTGTCAGGTATGCACTTGTTTCCGTCTACCTCCAAACGGTAGATTTACAGTCGGTAGGCAGTATTCGTATGAATATTTAATAGATGCAGAGAGAGTGACAGATGATACGGGTGAGATGATTACTTTTCCAGAAAATATGTTTCAATCTTGTTTTGGGCATTTTGAGGAAGTGGTAACTTCTTATAGTCCTATGTCAGCGGATCGGACAATATATTGCGTATATTTGGTGATAGGCGGTATTCCTCCTGCTTTAGAAGAAATCAAAGCATATGCAAAAAACATGCAAGTAAATTATCTTCAGGCAAAGAAGGCGCTGATCCAAGGGCGAAATCTGATTTCCTCAGGAAATGCCTATCATACGGGTGAAATTCTTAAAAAGCTTAGCGGTTTCCAAGTGCATTATGAAGTTGAGCCTGCATACCCATATGACAAATTACAGTAAAAATCATTATTGAAAAATTAGGGAATATTTAGTATATTTTAAGAAAAAGGCTGCAGGTACACTTCGCCGAAAAATAAGAAAAACGATAAAAGTAAAATATAATAAAGAAATAAAAATATTATGTATAAATAATAAATTTAAAATCAAGAAAAAGGAGAACCGCGTATGAATAACAGTGAAATCAGAGATTTAAACCTTGCTCCCAGCGGAGAGATGAAGATTGAATGGGTGAAAAAACATTGTGATCTTCTTAGGACTTTGGAGGAGGAATTTGAAAAAACAAAGCCATTTGCCGGGAAGAAGATTGCGCTTTCCGTACATCTGGAGGCAAAGACGGCATATCTGTGTAAGGTATTAAAAGCGGGCGGCGCAGAGATGTATGTAACGGGCTCCAATCCGTTATCCACGCAGGATGATGTGGCGGCGGCTCTGGTAAAGGCGGGACTGGAGGTTCATGCATGGCATGCCTGTACCGCGGAAGAATACGAGTCGCACATTCAGGCAGTATTAAAAGTCGGACCCAATATCATCATTGACGACGGCGGCGATCTGGTTCATATGATGCATACCCGGTTTCAGGAATTGATCCCCGGGGTGATCGGCGGATGCGAGGAGACGACCACAGGCATCATCCGCTTGGAGGCAATGAACCGTGAAGGGAAGCTGGAATTTCCTATGGTAAAGGTAAATAATGCGCAGTGTAAGCATTTCTTTGATAACAGATATGGTACCGGACAGTCCGTATGGGACGGCATTAATCGGACAACTAATCTGATTGTAGCCGGCAAGATTGTTGTAGTGGCAGGTTATGGCTGGTGTGGCAAGGGCGTTGCAATGCGTGCAAAGGGCTTGGGTGCAAGGGTTATCGTGACGGAGATCGATCCGGTGAAGGCAATCGAAGCGGTCATGGACGGCTTTGACGTGATGCCGATGAAGGAAGCGGCGGCTTATGGTGATTTCTTTGTGACGGTGACAGGCTGCGATAAGGTAATCGACGAGGAAGATTTCTATGAGATGAAGGATGGCGCGATCCTCTGCAATGCAGGTCATTTTGACTGCGAGATCGATATGGCTAGGCTGCGGGAAATTGCGGTAGAAAGCAGGGAGCTTCGTAATAATATAATGGGATATCAGTTAAATAACGGAAATACCTTATGCGTACTTGGAGAAGGCAGACTGGTCAATCTGGCCTGCGGCGACGGTCATCCGGCGGAGATTATGGATATGAGCTTTGCAATCCAGGCACTGTCGGCAAAATATCTGGTGGAGCATGGATCAGAACTGAAGGAGCGCCTGATCGACGTGCCGGAGGAAGTTGACGCTGATGTGGCGGCGCGTAAATTGGCGTTTCTTGGAAAGAAGATCGATGTCCTGACACCGGAGCAGGAAGCATATCTGAATTCATCCGCTGTTTAAGAAATCGATGATGAAAGTGCTTGCCGTGCCGGGTTTGCGCTGTGAAGCAGCATAATTTCACTGCAAATCAGAAAAAGATTTTGATATAGAAGGTCGGAAAGTGGCTTATAAATAAGAACTTCCAATGCTCATAGCAAAAAATGCGGACATTGGAAGTTCTGTATTTTTATAGGGAAGGATACCTAAAATGCGTTATTTTTTCGCCGGATTTTATTATTGGATTCCTATCCTTTTCATGATTTTTTCATTTTCAAATAAGATGCGTTCCTCGTCCATGGTCAATATTTTCCGGTGTTCCATGGTCAGTTCGCCATTGATGATGAGAGTATCGACTTCCGAGCCATTGGCGGAATAGGATAATGAAGCAATGGGATTGTTGTTTGGACACATGGAAGGAGTATTGAGATCAAGAATGGCGATATCAGCCTTCTTTCCTGCTTCCAGCGAGCCGATTTCCCTGTCCAGACCAAGCGCTTTGGCACCATTGATGGTGGCGATACGGAAGGTTTCCGCAGAGCTGATGCACTGGGAAGCGCGGTGCGTTCCCTTATGAATAAGCGCAAGCAGGGACATTTCGTGGAACATATTCAGGGAGTTGTTGCTGGCAGCTCCATCCGTGCCAAGGCACACATTGATTCCTTTTTCCAGCATCTCGGGAACAGGTGCAAAGCCATTGCCCAGTTTCATGTTGCTGGCAGGATTGGTGACGATGCTGACACCGTATTTTTTCATGATATCCATATCGGAAGGCGTAATCTGTACGCAGTGCGCCGCGATAAACGGAGATTCAAACAGACCGCAGCGTTCGGCAAGCTCGATGGGAGTACATCCGTAGTCTTTTTTGCAGTTTTCTATCTCTGTTGTGCTTTCGGAAAGATGCATATGGATGCCCATATGATTTTTCTTTGCTTCTGCAGCGACGATCTTCAAAAATGCTTCATCGCAGGTATAAGGCGCATGCGGCCCAAGGAAGTAGGTGAGGCGGTCGCAGTCCTGAAAGGCATCCCGCTCTTCATAGGCCTGTGCAAGACGGCTGCTGCCCGCTTCGTCATCCCCGCTCCCCACCAGACCGCGGCTGATGACCGCACGCATACCGGATTCTTTGACGGCGCGGGAGGTCTGATGGATATTCAGATGCATATCATTAAAACAGGTAGTGCCGCTTTTCATCATTTCCAATATGGCAAGGCTGGCGCCCCAGTAAGTGTCCTCATTTGTCATTTTCTGCTCAATGGGATCGATCCTGCCGAACAGCCAGTCCATAAAGGAAAGATCGTCTGCTACATTGCGCATGAATGCCATATAGGAATGGGTATGGGCGTTGACCAGACCGGGAATTGCCATTTTACCGGTGCAGTCAATGGTTCTTTCGGCTTTAAAGCCTGCAGGCGCATCGCTGCCGATCGCGGCGATCTTATCTCCTTCAATAAAAATATTGGTAATTTCTGTGATATCCTTGTCATTTTGTGGAAGAACTGCTAAAATGTTTTTAAGAGTTAAATTCATTGCTTATCTCCTTAAAGATTATTGTTTAAATGTCGCTTTTGGTACTATAAGAATGATTTTAACAGAAGAAAAAAAAAAAGCAATGGACAAAATGAAATTTTTGTATTATACTAAGAATGTTATTAAGCACTTAGAACGTAATTCATAAGTATAACGTAAGGAGTATTATTCAGATGGCTAAAGTATTAATAGTTGATGATGCGGCATTTATGCGTATGATGATTAAAGATATTTTAACAAAGAATGGTTATGAGGTTGCGGGTGAGGCTGAGAATGGAGCAGTTGCCGTTGCCAAGTATGGCGAGTTAAAGCCGGATCTTGTATTGATGGATATTACGATGCCGGAGAAGGATGGTATTCAGGCGTTGAAGGATATTAAGGCTTCTGATGCCGGCGCGAAGGTTATTATGTGTTCCGCTATGGGACAGCAGGCGATGGTTATTGAGGCGATCCAGTCCGGAGCAAAGGACTTTATTGTTAAGCCGTTCCAGGCGGATCGTGTAATTGAGGCTGTTAAGAAGGTTGTCGGATAATAAAGTTATATAGTGTGTAGGATGGTCATGGTATTTTAAAGAAGTAAAATGATCATAAATATTAATATTTATTGAAATGGCTGCATTTGGCAGCCATTTTTGATATAATATTAATCTCAAATATAATAGCAGAAAAGGAGTGGGGATATGAAAGAGCATCAGATCATTACCATAGGAAGGGAACTGGGAAGCGGAGGCCGTGAAATCGGTATGCGGCTGTCGGAAGAATTGAAGATACCGTTTTATGATAAAGAAATTCTTGATGAGGCAGCCAAAAAGAGTGGTTACAGCAAGGAGATTTTAGAACGTCACGACGAAAAGCCCACCGGCAGTTTTTTATATACGCTGGCAATGGGGGTATCCTCTTACGGACATTTTTATCAGAGACCCCTTCTGCTTGATTTATATCTTGCGCAGTTTGACACAATCCGCAGGCTTGCGGAGGAGGGATCGGGCATATTTATCGGAAGGTGTGCCGATTATGTTTTGAATGATCACAAGGATATTCTGAATATATTTATACATGCAGATATGTCTGACCGTGTGGAACGTACCATGAACAAGCATGGGATCGGAAAGAAGCAGGCGGAGGATATGTGTGTACGCAGCGATAAGGACCGCGCAAGCTATTATAATTATTATTCTGATCATCAATGGGGTGACGGGCGTCATTATGATCTGTGTATCAATACCAGTAAGATCACTTTGGAACGGGCGGTGCAGGTGATCAAGGATTGTTTATAACGATTAATATTTTTGCAATAATTTTGCAATATTTTAATTAATTTACGCATTATCATTACAGAAGGAAGAAGGAACGATGTTTTTATATAGTATGGCGGATGCCGCTGATGGCCAGGACAAAAGCCAGAATGAACTATTAGAGATGAATCTGCGCAGGATTGCCAGAGGACATACGGATGCGATAGGGGAGATTTATGAATTGACAAAGTCGGCGGTTTACGGCTATGCGCTTTCGATTCTGAAAAACGCTCAGGATGCAGAGGACGTTCTTCAGGATACATATGTCAAGATATGCCTGAATGCAGAGTCTTATCATGCACAGGGAAAGCCGTTGGCATGGATCTTTACTATCGCCAGAAATCTTGCACTGATGAAGCTCAGAGGTCAGAGCCGTATGACGGAGATCCCGGAATATGAATGGGAACAGATCGCGTCGGGCAATCAGGATTTTAGAAGTGAGGACAGGATCGTCTTATCCGCGGCATTGACAAAGATCTCTGAGGAGGAAAGCCAGATTGTGATACTGCACGCAGTGGGCGGTATGAAGCACAGGGAGATAGCGGAGTGGCTGGGTATGCCGCTGGCAACGGTATTGTCTAAGTATCACAGAGCGATCAGAAAGCTGCAGAAGATATTGGAAGATGAGGAAATGTAATTATCTAAAAATGATATTAGAAATGAAGTTGTTTGGAATATTAAGTATTAGGAAGAAAGGAGTGGGATGAACGTGAATCAGTTTGATATAGAATGGGAATTGTGCGAAGCGTTGGAACATGCCGTACCGGATGTCAAGAATGAGATCTTAAGACGGTGTACGGAAGAACATTTATCGGAAGATAGCGTCGTCCCGATGGATTTTTACAGCAGACCGCGGAGAAGAAGAACTTATTGGCAGAGTTATGTGGCGGCGGCAGTTATATTGCTCCTGCTTGTCAATATGGGGATCGGACTGAGTAGAGATCGTGCGCAGAAGCGTGTTGAAACGATTATCGGTCTGGATGTTAATCCCAGTATTGAGCTGCATGTCAATGCGCAGGACAGGATAGTAGCAGTTTTGGCTGTCAACGCCGATGCGAATATCGTATTGAACGGAATGGAGCTGACTGGATCCACGACGGATGTTGCCGTCAATGCCATCCTGGGATCTATGTATAAAAACGGATATTTGGGAGCCAGCTCCAATTCGATTCTTGTTTCGATAGATAATAAAAACGAAGAGGTAAGCCGTGAGATCGAGACAAGGCTGGTAGAGGATATTAATGAGACGCTTCAGTCGTATTCACTGGAGGCAGCAATTTTGAGCCAGACTGTAATGAAAGTGGATAATGCCGTAACCCAGACAGCATCGGATCATGAGATGTCACAGGGACGCATGCTTCTGATCCAGAAGATCATAGACAATAATCCGTATTATACCTTTGATGAGTTATCGCAGCTGACGATCAATGAGCTGAACCTGCTGCTGAGCTCGCAGAATATTGAGGTACAGACCGTTACGGTGGTGGGCGTGGCAAGTGAAAGCTCTTACATCGGGCAGGAAGCTGCTGTAGATGCTGTATTATCGCAGTTTACAGGGTACATGGATGGAATCAGGGATCTTTATGTGGATATCAGTGTGCGGAATGCGAGGATGGTATACGGAGTGTCTTATCTCTATGAAGGAGTGATCTATCTTTATGATGTGGACGCTCTGACGGGAGAGATCGTGACATGTTCCGTGGATTATCCGGTGACCGAGGTTGAGCCTACTACAGATATTACGGTTCCGGGAGGCGATGGGGAAATCGTCGAGACTGTCAGTGGCAGTGCAGAAGGCGAAGAAGATAGGAATGAAGCTTCCGGCAGCGGCGGATCAGACAGCGAAGAAGATGGGAATGGAGCTTCCGGCAGTGACGGATCAGACGGTCAGATACCCGGCAATGAAACGGTATCGGACAATGTTTCCGGCAATGATACACAGGATGCATCCGATACGGGGGCGGGAGATGAGGATATCTCAGTTACGGGGCGGAGTTCTGATGCTTCCGATGAAACGGTATCGGACAATACGGCTTCCGCTAATACAGTATCGGAAAATACAGTATCGGGCAATACGGTTTCGGACGATGAAACAAAAGTTTCTGATGACAGTGCATGGGAAGGTAAATACAGCATGATCTTCATGAAGCGGTCCGGTCTTCCCAAAGGCGTGGTGCCCTTATGGATGGAAGGCATCAATGACAGAGAAGAATCCGGTGAATATGATGAGGCGTGGATCACAGCCGCAAAGGCGCGCTCTACTGCATTGACGCATGCGCAGTTAAGCCGCAGCGATGTGGAATATACGCTTGCAGCAGTATATAGTCAGAAGGATATGACCTGTTTTATTCTGGAATTTGAGACAGAAACGGCGGCATATCAATATATTATTGACGCATTGGACGGAACTATTGTAGAATATGAGAAAAGACTGTTGTAAGGAATGGAGGATAAGAAACAATGGCTAATTACCCAACGCCGCATATTGCCGCGGCTCCGGAGGATCTTGCTAAGACGATACTGATGCCGGGAGATCCACTAAGATCAAAATTTATTGCTGAGAATTTTCTGACGGATGCAAAGCTAATCAATAATATCAGAGGGATTCAGGGTTATACGGGAACCTATGAGGGAACGCGCGTAACGGTGATGGCAAGCGGTATGGGGATGCCCTCCATCGGGATCTACAGTTATGAGCTTTATAACTTTTACGGCGTGGAAAATATTATGCGGATTGGTTCCGCGGGTTCTATCCATATGGATGTTAAGGTGCGTGATATCGTCATGGCGATGGGAACTTCGACCAATTCCAACTATGTAAGACAGTTCCAGGTGCCGGGAACTTATGCACCGATTGCTGATTACGGGATGCTGAAGCAGGCGATCGCCGAGGCGGAGAAGATAGGTGCTACTTATCATGTGGGCAATGTCCTTTCTTCTGATACGTTTTATGACGATCAGGAGGATGCCAATGATTATTGGCAGAAGATGGGAGTACTCTGCATAGAGATGGAGACAGCCGCACTTTATATGAATGCGGCGCGCGCCGGGAAACATGCGCTGGGGATCTTTACCATTTCCGATCATATTCTGACAAAGGAAGCGTTGAGTGCGGAAGAACGTCAGACGTCATTTACACAGATGATGGAGATTGCGCTGCATACGGCGGTTGCATTAGATTCATAAAAAGTTACAAAAAGTAATTTGATTTTTTTCGTCAAATTTTCATGTAAAGGTTGTTTTTTTGGAGCACTCTATGTATAATTTTATTATAGATAGAGTCTCTTTTGTTATATGATATTTGTATGTGAAAATGTAGGGGTTCAGCCTGCAGGTTTTTCTTTGTGGGTAAATTTATTATTGGAGGTTATTGGCATGAAAGAGTTAATGATTGCGTATCATCCGGTCAAAAAGGAAATTCACTTTTTTGGAAAGTATAAGGGAGGTTATGCTGAGATTCCGTATGAAGACTGCGACAAGCTTGAAAAATATGCGCCGTCAAGGGGTGAATTTTTACTGCAGAATCAGGGGGAAAATTTTTTCAATGACATCTGGCAGCAGTTTTCCAAAGATAATGTCAATCTGACCTTTAAAGGCACTAAAATTGATTATGAAGATCTTCAGAACAAGATTGCGGACTATAATGAGACAAAGGGAAAGAATATTTTTGAGATTACGAAATTTATAGAGCTGCCAAATGTTTCTGAAATATATGAATGTATCAATGAATTCTGCGGAGAAACGCTGGAAACCTTTGAAAAGGAACTGCTTGAGAATGAGACCAAGGCAGTGTTCCAGAAAAGGCGGGAGTTATTTGAGGAGAAGCGCCGTATTCTGGATAATAATGATGTCAATCTCTGTCTGGTGGGAACTTACAGCTCAGGCAAGTCTACATTTATCAATGCCATTGTCGGCAAGCGTATCCTGCCGGAGAGCATCAATTCCGAAACGGCGAAGATGTTCAAGGTCAGAAATGCTGAGGTTCCGGGTGTAAGCTTTACGATACATACCAAAACAGGTGAAAAACCGGAACAGATCCAGGTTATGTGGAATGAGCCGTTAGGGCAGTTTGAGGTACTCAGAGGGCTGGGAAAGAAGGGAGAAAGCGTCCGTGATATCCTGATCAAAGAGACGACCAGTGTTGCTGATATCGGTCTGAAACAGCATGACCAGCTCTGTCATATTTTAAAGAAGCTAAACGATATCCCGAATCAGGAACAGGAGGATGGCAGTCCGTATATCAAGGGGATCATTGAGGTATTCTTCCCGATTCCGATCTGCCGCAATATCAATTTTACGTTTTTTGATACGCCGGGAACCGACAGCAATTCCAATGAGCATCTGACGATCTTAAAGGAAGCGCTGCAGCAGCAGACCAATTCCATTTTAATTGTGCTTTATGAGCCGACCAAAATGGAGGGGACGGGTAACTCCATCCTTTATCGTCTGATCAATGGGTTCCGCGATAATAAAGGCGGTGAGAGCAATGTATCCATTGACCTTGCCAGATCGTTTCACATTATCAATCAGGCGGATACAAAGTCCAGCAAGGATTTAAAGCTGCTGCGGAATAAGAAAGTGCTTGTTACCTTAAAGGAAGAAGACAAGATCTATAATGAGGAGGATGTTGAGATCGATCTTTCACAGGAGAGGCTGTTCTTTGTATCGTCCAAGGCAGCATATATCAGCAAGGCGATACAAGGCAATGTCGATCTGGAGGATGAACGTATCTGGCTTGCCAATCATAAGAAAGAGATCAATAATGAGCCGACCAGGGATCCGTTTACGGATAAGGAAATCAAGCTTTCTTCGGATAACGGTCTGTTCTACAAGTATGATAAGCTTGCCAATGCTGATTTTGAGACAAAGCAGCTGATTGCCGATTGCGAGGCGGAGGCGGAGAAGTGCGATGATTCGCTGGAGGGCGTGATCCAGAGGATATTTATCAATTCCGGCATGTATGCTATCGAGCAGGAGATTGTCAAGTATGCACAGAAGCATGCGCTGGCAGTCAAAGCAAAGGGATTGTATGACGGCATTAAGGGATTGGTTGATTTTGTGCGGATGGATTATGAGGCAATCGAGAATCAGGCGAAGCTGTCCAAGGAGCAGATCGAGAAGAATATCAAGATCATGAAGACAAGCATGGTGGAAGATATTGAACTGGCGCATGAAGAGTTTGTTGCCCGTATCACGGATGATAGTCTGGAGACGCAGGTGCAGGAGATTAAGGATCTGGTTCATGAGATCGAGCGTCGGCAGAATCATGCCAGCAGACAGGCGGATAAGATGCAGTGGATCGCATTGAAGCCGGAGGTCTTTGAAGCGAAGAACAATGTCATCATCGGTGAACTGAACCGTTATCTGCAGGATATTGATGACCATTATAAATATGTGCGCGGCAGGATCTTAGAGCAGCAGGTACAGGAGCTGAAAGATATTATTGTTCAGAAGATCAAAGAATATAAGGGAATTGACGAAGGTCTGATCCAGAGGATCGCTAATATTTCAGAGACTGAGATTCCGGTATCCGAAATCGGCGCGTTGAAGATGAACGATTATATCAACCAGCAGAAAGCAATTCTGATCTTTAATACGATGGACAAGAAAGCATATAAGAGAGATCTGGAGAGGGCATTTGAAGCCCAGACGGTTGCACAGTTTGTGGCATATAAAGAGGAGATCATCAAGGTGGCCCAGGTGCGGACTGCGGAGATGGTGGAAGAGTTTAAGAATAATATTGATACAATCTCAGGAAGTCTGGAGATGCTGATCAAGGATGAGGAAAGAGCTGTGATGGAGCAGCAGAAAGCCAAAGAACTGCTTGATCTGATTGCGATGAAGGATGTAGAGCTGAATAAAAAGATCTGGGGAGAGACATGAACGAAAGAGAAGTATTGTTTCAAAATATCCCGGTAGGGATCATGAAAGCCAGAGTTGGGGAGACGATTGATATTGTAGAGGCGAATCCGTATTATTATGCTATGTTTGGAACGGAGCCGTCAGATTACCCGAAGGGCGCATTTACCCGTTTTGGAGAGACAGACCGCAAGATGTATGAAGCTTATATCAAACAGCGGGCGCAGGCGCATGAGGATTTTTCATTTGAATATAAGGCGGTGCATAAGGAAACGGAAAAGACCTTATGGATCAAGCTGACTGCCATTTATATTGACGAAGAGAAAAGTGATTCCGGGAGCTGCTTTTATTATCTGGGTGTCTATTTTGATATTACAAAACAGAAGCAGATGGCAACGGAGCTGGATGAGATGAAAAGCTTGTATCTTCGGGCAATATCCAGCAGTGATGAGCTCATCTTTGATTATCTGATTGATGAAGATGTGTTTACTTATTATAAGCATACGGAAGAAAATGGAAAGATTATCAATAAACCCAGGATATTTGAAAAATTTCTTGTGAATGTAGGAAGGGATAAGCTGATCTATCCTGATGATCTTGTTTATTTTTATGATCTGTGCCGGGAGCATATTGACCATCCGTTTGATATTAGGGTGCGCCGGGAGGAACAGCGCGCAGGAGAATATACCAAAATGCGTGTACATGCATCGCTGCAGAAGGACGAAAAAGACCGTCCGGTCAGAGTGATCGGCACTCTCCGTCCGGTTCCGCGAAAGGAGAATTGGGGAGAAAAAACGGATTTTGTTGATGAGAAGGATGAATTGACTGGATTAAATTCCAGAAAGACAGCGAGAAAGCTGATTGAAGAATTTAAAGCCAATTCTTCTGTAGCGGTTCCGTATGCTTTGTTGATTCTGGATATTAAAGATTTTCGGAAAGTGAATGATGCTTACGGACATATTTTTGGTGATAATGTTCTTGTTCAGGTAGCAGATATCATTATAGAGAATATCAATAAATCAGATGTTGTGGCACGTCTGGGTGGTGACGAATTTTTGATTTTCCTGAAGAATGTCGGGAAAGGCGCGGTTGTCAGTATGTGCGATAAGCTGTGCAGGGCAATCAGTGATATCTATGTGGGTGAGGATCTCAGGATCGACAGCTGCATCGGGGCAGTCATATCGCAGGATCCCAGTGTGGGGTATGATGACCTTTTGCAGACGGCGGATGATGCGCTGTTTGAGCTGCTCACTGCTGATAAGGTAGGTGTGCAGATTGCCAAAGAGATCTCTTATCATAACAGAGGACTTAGGATCTCTTATGTTGCCGACCGCAATCTTCGGAAGGAAACCGCAGGAAAAGAAAAACGCCTAAGCGAATTGATTTTTGAACTTTTGGAGAAAGCAAAGGATATTGACCGTGCTATTAACACGGTGCTTGCACTGGTGGGAGAGAGAAAGTCGCTGTCGCGCATTACGGTGATGCAAAGAAACGGGGAAGATCTTCATGTGGTTTATCAGTGGACGGCAAGAGGCGTTGTGCCGAATTCCCAACTGGATGGACAAACCATTCTGGATTATCAGAGCCGTATGCGTGAGAATTTTACCGAGGATGGAATGGGGATCATTGATGAGGGAACGGTGGCTAAGTTTGACAGCAGTAAGAAGGATATCCTGCTGCCGGCAGGCTGCAAGTCGCTGATGTACTGCGATATGCTGGAATTTGGCGAGCCGACGGGAATGATTGCGTATGTTGACTGTACCGGAAAGCGGGAATGGAAGGATAAGGATTTTAAGTCGTTTCGGACGATTACGCGGCTGATTTCCGCATACACGCTAAAAGCGAAAGCGATTAGAAAAGAGTAGCGGCTGTATCCTATAGCCTTTATTATGGGAAAGAGTACGGATTGTGTAAAAAAAGCGCCTGCAATATGATGCAAGCGCTTTTTATGTGATTAGTCAGGATTGGAGAATGGAACGCCTTCCGGAGCAAATGCAAATTTGGTTGTAAACTTAACAACGTCAAAGGTATTCGGATGCGGGATCTCAATCGGCGGGATGGGAATAACCTGATAGTTGGCAAAATCAGGGTATTCGTCAATATCTGCCATATAAGTAATGAAAGGATACTGACGACCATGCAGGATCAGACATTCGCCCTTTTCTTTATTAAACCGCTGCAACTCCGTAACGGAAATCAATTTACGTTTCTCTGCGCCGCCCGGTCCCCAGGCATCGATCTCCCCGCACAGGAAGCTGATCTCATTCAAAAGATCGCGTTCACGGGAAGTCAGGAAGATCCAGTTATCGCAGTTACCCTTAATGGTATCGGCATCTTCACCATATCGTCCTTTTAATTGATGAATACTTTGTGCTACCAGATAGAATCTCATGTTTCGGCTTCGGGCAGCAGAAATCATAGACGGCATATCCGGTATCTTCGGGATGTTACAGAACTCATCCAAAACAAAGTTTACACGGATAGGCAGGGCAAGTTTTGCCTGACGCTGTGCTTCACCTATCAGGATTTCATATACCTGTTTGATAAACATGGTTACCAGGAAGTGGCAGGTCGTCTTTTCATCGGGTACGATAATATATACGGCTGTCTTTTCATGACCAAACATACGGATATCAAAGGTATTGGAACAAAGCATATCGGTCAGACGCTTATTCATATTGAAGATGTTGACCATACCATAGAGCACTGTCATGATAGAGGAAACAGTCTTTTCATTCTCGCCCAGAAGCGTTCCCTTGAACAGCATGCCGATGGTATTCTGGTTGTTCATCTTGCCGGACAGGGTCTTTAAGGATTCCAGACTGGACTGGGAACAAAGCGCTGTCAGGCTTCGCAGGTTCACGGCATTCTCTGCGGCTGCCGCTTCAAATAACAGATACATGTTAGCGGTCAGAAGACCCTCCGCCATCATCGGATAGAGCAGATCGGAGGAGTTCTCCTTCTGTGGCGCAGACAAGGTTGCCGCAAGGTCATTAACAAGGTTGTTGGCTTCATCACGACGGCCGCTGTAGTAATATTCATAGGGAAGCGCGAGAGGATCCCACATATCGCCATAGCCGATGTCTCGGAAGTTCAGAACAACAACCTTATATCCGTGCTCCTTTGCAAATCCCGCAGTACGTACATATAACTCAGCCTTCGGGTCGGTAACAACGAAGGATTCACCGGCACGGATAAACATATTGATGGTCGGCATACAGAACAGACGGGTCTTTTTAGAACCGGTAGCACCGAAGATCAGGGTATGGGTGTCGCGTCCGTCCAGATATGCGGTATGTCCGTCTGACATAACGGGAATACCGCCTGTAGGATATACCGGCGCGGAAAGATCGACCTTGGTTGCGGAACGCTGCATCTCCTCCACGCTTGCCCATCTGGTCTGGCCGGTGTTGCTTTTATAACGTGTATTTTTAATCTGATTACTGCTGCTCATTGCTTATATCCTCCTTACTGAATGTTGTATTGTGCGGTAAATACGCGCGTATTATTCTGAATCAGTTCTGATACATACATACCGTCAGGAGCGAATGCGCTGATCATTCCCTTGGTAACGATCCCGTCATAGGGAGGAGTGGAAGTATATACAGAATAAACAATATCGGCAGCCAGACGGTCTAACATCTGGTAGCCTGCAAAATACTGATCCTCACGAAGCTTGTTTACCGTTGCGATAACCATCGCTTCCGCTTCCGGATCAAGATTTAAGCCGTATTCCTGAATGTCATTCTTTATGTAGGCGCCGAGTTCTTCAGAATCCGGAAGGGACATCTCAATGACTTCGATCCGGAAGAAAAGAACCAGAATCTTCATCAGCTGTTCAACCGCTTCGGGATCATAGTTGTGGATATTGAAGATGAACATGATATCATTATCCATGGTAGCCAGGAATTTTAACAGGTTGATAAAATTCTCTTCATGGAAATGACCGACCCATTCCCCCAATTCTATAGACAAAAGACCTTTGTATTCACTTCTGAAGCCCGCTGCATCACGGATCTTCTCTGCAAGCTTCTGGATCTCATGGAAATTGTTCTTATCCGGAACATATTCGAGATAGTATTCAAAATATTTGACATTGCCGTAAAATTCCACCATATTTTCTGCTTCGTCCAGATAATTCGTAAGAAGTGAAAGCAATCCCGTCTTATCAATACCGTTATCTGAAACCCAGACAAGATCAGGAAGAACCAAAGACTGCTTTGCCTGATAACGGGTGATATTCTCGCTAAAACGCTCCCAGCGTTCGATAACATCCTTAAAACCGGAGAGACCTTTTAGTGACATGATCTGGTCATAGTACGCATTTTCTGCCATTCGCTGTTACCCACCTTTCATTTTTGCTGATTGAATTAGTATATTGCACACCATCCTGCAATGTGTGAATTGAAAAATACCTTCTGATAAACATTATATCAGATATGCCCGCCTTTGACCATAGAGAAATCAAGATAATTCAAAATAAATGAAGACAATAAAAAACCTGACTGTAAAGTCAGGCTTTTTCGCGTGCGCGACAGGATTCGAACCCACGACCTTCTGGTCCGTAGCCAGACGCTCTATCCAGCTGAGCTACGCGCACATGGACATTATGTCCGAATAATAGATTATCACACTGTTTCCCGATTGTCAAATGATTTTTCCGGAAAGAAATATCTTATCCAATGGTGAGCGCCTCAACAACGAACCACTTGTTCCCGTCTTTTCCAACTGCGATCACCTCGGTCAGATTCTCAGTATCATTGCCTGTTTCATAGGTTTCCACGATTGCGTATAAATTACATACGGAAATATCCAGTTGTACGCCATATGCTTCATAAATATGGGCAAGGAAAGCTTCCAGTTCTTCACCTGATAATGTGTATTGTTCCGAAATTTCATAGGTAAATGTAAAGCTGCCGTAAGAGTTAGTCATAGCGGCTTCATATTCTTCTACGCTGCTTGCATTTTTGTTTGCCAGAAAAACCTGTAGGAAAGCTTCCCGAAGCGCAGGGTGCACAGCCTCATATGACGCTTCGATATTCATATTACCATATTCACGGATAAATTGCTCCAAAGCCTCTTCCCCGGAATCAAATCCCTCAGAAGCATCATATCCGCCTGCGGAACTTCCCTGATCCGGAATCTGTACATCAGAAGAGACATGTTCATCCGTGCTAATGTCAAGGATATACCATGTTCCGTCCTGTTTTCCAAAAAACAATGTCTCGATGATAACCGCCGTTCCGTTATCTCCGGAAATGGTTTCCTGAATTTGACATGCCCAGACATCCGAAAAATCGGAATCAAACTGCACGCTATAGTATTCCTCTACCTGCGAAATAAAATTTTCACATTCGCTGTCTGACAGATCCTTTGACTGAAGGAGCTCATATTCAATTGAATACCCGCCATAATATTCATTCAAAAAATCTGCATATTCATCCAGACTGTTCAGGGAAAAATTGTTCAAAATCATTTCCGTAACCGCGTCTTTGACATTTGGATGATAGAACCGGTATGCCGAATCCATATCCAGACGTCTGTAAGCTTCGATAAATGCCTCCAAGGTATCGAGGACTTCATCCTCATCCGCGGCCAATGTAAAAGTGACATCGTTTTTCACGACCTTCTTTGTGAATACTGCAATAATATACCATTCACCGTCTTCTTTTGCCACAATATACTGGTCAACAACCTTCAATGTTCCGTTTTTTCCGGAAAAGGTTGCCGTCACCTGATAAGCATAGGCTTGGGAAATATCCAGCCGGACCCTGAACGTGCTGTAAACCTCCGAAAGAGCGTCTTCCAGCTCCTCCTTTGACAGCCTTGTGGATTTATTGATTTCATATTCCAGCTCCAGACCGCCAAAATACATGTCTAGATAATCTTCCAATTCCTCCAGATCCGATAAGTTATATTTATCCAATTGGTCCTCTATCGTCTCCTCACGGACATCAGGATGGAAAAGCTCATAAGCCTCCTCCAGCCGCAGACGGTCATAATCCTTCATAAATGCCATGATGAGCGCTTCACCGGCTTCAAGGTTTTGGGTTTCCCTTGCTCCCCACGCAAAGAATCCCCCGACGCCCAGCAGAAGCACAGCCAGAACGATTCCAAGAATAATAAATACAACCTTTACACCTTTGCCTTTTTTTTGAGGCATCGTCTGAGCGGAAGCCTCCATTCCCATCTGATTGTTGTCCATGTTTTTCTCCTTTATTTTTTAATTTGTTATTTTTCCTTCGATTTCCCAAAACTGATAATTACTAAGGCTTATTCTTATAAAATTTGCATCGCAATCAATCTGTTTTGCGCCATATACTCTATATTTGTTTCCTCTGTATGCAGTACCTATTTCATCTGTACCGTAAATCACAAAATAGGTATTTTTGTGAAACCTATCGGATATAACGGTACCGGGTTTTAAATGAAGAAAGTCGTTTTCTGTCATATGTATTATTCTCCAATACCAGTCTATATACTTAATTATAAAATAGTTGTTTGATATTTGCAATGAATATTAAGGTATGGAATTCCCATGGCGCGCAATTTTGCCGGGGAGTATCATTTTGGGTCTTGTAATCGGCAGGGGGAATGAATTATAATATTCTGGATTAGGGAGATGATAACGGTATGACATGTGAAGAATTAAATGGGCTTCATGAGAAGCAGCAGGGATTTATTGCAAAGACGGGAATCCGTATTACAGAGCTGGGGGAAGGGCATGCGAAGGGCAGGGTCGTTTTGGATGCGAGCTGTAATAACCCAATGGACTATGTTCACGGAGGCTGTTTATTTACGCTGGCGGATACGGTTGGCGGACATGCCGCTTTGAGCTATGGAGGAATCGTCACAACCTCATCGGCGGAGATCCATTATCTGAATCCCGCTAAGGATACGGAATATATCGAAGCGGAAGCCAATGTGATCCGCAACGGCAGGACGATATCTTTGTTTGATGTGATGATTAGGGATGATAAAGGGACGGAAATCTGTAAGCTGATCCTGACTTATTTTAGGATTGGGGAGCAGTAGGAAAAGAGAAACAATATTATGTAAACCAGACGGGGCAAGGGAGAAAATATTATGTAAACCTACTAAAAAAGAACCATCAATGAAATACAATATTATGTAAACTATAGTAGCAGAATCCGGTAAATATAATAATTAAAGATACAGAATAGAAATGACACGGAAGAAGGGAAAGCTATGAACGCATCAAAGGTTGAATTATCTAAATGTTTTTTAAGTTCCATCGACGCGGCAAAGAAATTTGTGGATTATAATGAATATCAGCTGGACCCGGATGGAGAGATTTATCAGTATATTTTACAGTTGTATGCGTATAATTACGATAATGTCGCTGCCAAGAAAGCAAGGTTTTCGGAGGATTCCTTTCTGGCGAGGGTTCTGCCGGAGAAGGAAGAGGATTTTGCGGCATTTGTGGATGTGGTAACGGATGAGATGCACACGCTTCTTGGGGAAGCGGTCAGTCTGGGTGCGGGAAGCGGTCTGTTTTTATGGGCAACGGTGGAGGAGCAGCCGGTCATCGCGTTTTTTAAACTGAATTACCAGACGAAATTCACCTGCGATATGACAGAGGACGGACAGGTGATCTGGAAACAGAGCGGCAGGCTTCTGCCGTCCCACACGCAGAAGGAGTATGATTATTTCTATATCAACCTATATGAAAGAAAGGTCTGGATGTCGGACAGCAAGTGTTACATAGACGGTGAAATGGTCAATTA
>CAYQZB010000035.1:0-21481 GCA_964421915.1 uncultured Lachnospiraceae bacterium | reverse complement strand
GCAACAAATATGACGGTAAGGGAATGGCTATTGCAGGTATCATTACAGGCGGCATTGGCTTTATAATTGCGGGCTTTTTGATTTTTTTGGGACTCTGGGGTATGGGTGTGCTTAATGAGTTTTGGGATGCTCATGATATCTATTTCTAAAATAAAATCAAATAGTAGATACAGGGCGGACGAAATCTTTTACCAGATAGGAAAGGGATTTTGGTTGCCTTTTTGTCTTATCGGTAATTGGTTCGCACATGGCGGATATGAGCGGTATGGGAAACTGACAGCCTGTGATGTGCGCAGGATATGCGGGTTCCCCTGCCCAGGCTGTGGAGGAACCAGGGCATTTTACTATCTGTTTTTGGGAGAGTTTGCAAAGAGCTTTTATTTTAATCCAATAGTCATTTATGGTGTGCTTGCATATTTCCATTTTATGATACTATATTTTTATCGGAAGCATATAAGTGGTACGATTCAAAAAAAAGAAATATATATACAGTATTATATGTATGTGGCAATTGCCGTCATTTTGACTCAATGGGTAGTGAAGTTACTATATTTTTTTCATATTATATAGTATGTGAAAGGATCTGAATGTTGTATGAATATAATAGAAAAGGTATTTGGAACACATAGTGAAAGGGAATTGAAGCGTATTGAATCGCTGGTAAATAAGATTGAGGAACTGCGTCCTACAATGCAGGCGCTTTCTGACAGCGAGCTGCGCGGCAAGACGGATGAATATAAAAGACGTCTTAAAGAAGGAGAGACGCTGGACGATCTGCTTCCGGAAGCATATGCCACCGTCAGGGAAGCGGCGAAGCGGGTGTTGAACATGGAGCATTACCGGGTGCAGCTGATCGGCGGTATCATCCTCCATCAGGGACGTATCGCGGAAATGCGTACCGGTGAAGGTAAGACGCTTGTGTCCACCCTGCCGGCATATCTGAATGCACTTACCGGTCAGGGCGTTCACATTGTTACGGTCAATGATTACCTTGCTAAGCGAGATGCGGAATGGATGGGACAGGCTCATGAATTTCTGGGACTGAAAGTAGGCGTAATCCTGAATTCCATGAAATCAGAGGAAAGACGGGAAGCGTATGCCTGCGATATCACATATGTTACGAACAATGAGCTTGGTTTTGATTACCTTCGTGACAATATGGTCATCTATAAGGAACAGCTGGTGCTGCGGGGACTTCATTATGCCATTATTGACGAGGTGGATTCGGTATTGATCGACGAGGCGCGTACTCCGCTGATCATTTCCGGACAGAGCGGTAAATCCACAAAGCTTTATGAAGTATGTGATATCCTTGCAAAACAGATGAAGCGCGGACAGGATATGGAAGATATTTCCAAGATGGATGCGATCATGAAGATCGATCGTGAGGAGACCGGAGATTTTATCGTCAATGAAAAAGATAAGGTGATCAACCTGACGGAAGCGGGGGTAGCGAAGGTGGAGCGTTTCTTCCAGCTGACAAATCTTGCAGATCCGGAGAATATGGAGATCCAGCACAATGTTATCCTTGCATTGCGTGCCCATAACCTGATGTTTAAAGATCAGGATTACGTAGTAACCGATGACAAGGTTATGATTGTTGACCAGTTTACCGGCCGTATCATGCCGGGACGTAGATTTTCCGACGGTCTTCATCAGGCGATTGAAGCAAAAGAACATGTCAAGGTAAAGCGCGAATCTAAGACATTGGCAACGATCACATTCCAGAACTTCTTTAATAAATTTGAGAAAAAATCAGGCATGACCGGTACGGCGCTGACAGAGGAAAAGGAGTTCCGTGAGATCTACGGAATGGATGTTATTGAGATTCCCACCAACAGACCGGTAGCCAGGATTGACCGTCAGGACAGGGTATATAAGACCAGAGAGGAAAAGCTGCATGAGATCGTGGCGGAGGTAAAGGCGGCACATGCAAAGCAGCAGCCGGTATTGGTCGGTACTATCAATATCGACGCGTCAGAGGAGCTAAGCAGGCGGCTGACTAAGGAAGGGATCCAGCATAAAGTGCTCAATGCGAAGTTTCATGAGATGGAGGCGGAGATTGTTGCCGACGCTGGGCTTCATGGCGCCGTGACGATCGCAACAAATATGGCGGGTCGTGGTACGGATATCAAGCTGGACGAGAAGGCGAAGGAAGCGGGCGGACTTTTGATCATCGGTACGGAGCGTCATGAATCCAGACGTATCGATAATCAGTTGAGGGGACGTTCCGGACGTCAGGGAGATCCGGGAGAATCCGTATTCTATATTTCTTTGGAAGATGAGCTGATGCGGTTATTCGGCTCGGAGCGTCTGATCTCTATTTTTACGGCGTTAGGCATTCCGCAGTATCAGGAGATCGAGCATAAGGCGCTTTCCGGCGCCATCGAAAAAGCGCAGCAGCGCATTGAGAGCAGAAACTATGGTATCCGCCGTAATCTGTTGGAATATGATCAGGTAATGAATGAGCAGAGAGAGGTTATCTATGCTGAGCGTCTCCGCGTATTGAACGGTGAAAGCATGCGCGACGTTATCTATAAGATGATTACAGATATTACGGAAAATGCAGTGGATACCTGTATTTCCGAGGACGCCCACTCGGAGCAGTGGGATCTGAATGAGTTAAATTCCCTGCTGCTTCCTATTGTGCCGTTGGAGACAGTGGAGCTTGACCGCGTGGCACATAAGAAGGACAGTCTGAAACAGCAGTTAAAAGAAGAAGCTGTGAAGCTGTATGAAGCCAAAGAAGCGGAATTTCCGCAGGAGGAAGCGATCCGTGAGGTGGAGCGGGTGATCCTGCTTAAGGTGATCGACCGGAAGTGGATGGATCATATCGATGATATGGATCAGCTGCGTCAGGGAATCGGACTTGCCGCTTATGCCAATAAAAATCCGGTAGCGGAATATAAGATGAGCGGATATGATATGTTTGACAGCATGACAGCAGCTATCAAGGAAGATACGGTCAAGCTTCTTTTCCATATCAAAGTGGAGCAGAAGGTAGAACGTGAGCAGGTTGCGAAGGTAACCGGCACGAATAAAGATGATACCGTGCAGCGCGGACCGGTTAAAAGGGAGGCGGTTAAGATATATCCCAATTCTCCTTGTCCCTGCGGCAGCGGAAAGAAATATAAATTATGCCATATGGGCAAAGAAAACATGTAAAGGTGGTGAACGCGGTGGTAGAACTTGACCAGATGAAAACAGAATTACTTGCCTACGAAAGTCCATTAGCGGAAGTGAGGGATTCACTTTGACTTAGCTAATAAGTCAAAAAGAATCGAGGAACTGGATATGCAGATGTCGGAGCCCGGTTTCTGGGATGATCCGGAACATTCCAATCAGCTGATGAAGGAAGCGAAGAATCTGAAGGATACAGTAGAGCTGTGTGAACATCTGCAGACAGCATATGATGACATTCTGACGCTGATTGAGATGGGATATGAGGAAAATGATCCTGAACTGATACCGGAGATCCGGACGGAGCTGGATGATTTTATTGAGAAGCTGGAAAATATCAGACTGAGTACGCTGTTGACCGGTGAGTATGATAAGAGTAATGCGATCCTACGGATCAATGCGGGCGCGGGCGGTACTGAGAGCTGCGATTGGGGCGGCATGCTGTATCGTATGTACTGCCGCTGGGCGGAAAAGAAGGGATTTGCGGTAGAAACGCTGGATTATCTGGAGGGGGATGAAGCGGGGATCAAATCGGTTTCCTTCCAGATCAATGGTGAAAACGCTTACGGTTATCTGAAATCGGAACAAGGCGTACACCGACTGGTGCGTATTTCTCCCTTCAATGCACAGGGCAAGAGGCAGACGTCTTTTGTTTCCGTGGATGTTATGCCGGAGATTGAAGGAGATGCCGGGATAGAGATTAAAGATGAGGATATCCGTATTGATACCTATCGAAGCAGCGGCGCGGGTGGCCAGCATATCAATAAGACATCGTCCGCGATCAGAATCACGCATTTTCCTACCGGAGTTGTGGTGCAGTGTCAGAACGAGCGTTCGCAGCATATGAACAAGGACAAGGCGATGCAGATGTTACGGGGAAAGCTTCTTGCAATCAAGGAAGCGGAAGAGGAGGCAAAGCTGAAGGGCATTCAGGGTGATCTGAAAGCTATCGGCTGGGGCAGCCAGATCAGATCCTATTTTCTACAGCCTTATCAGCTGGTAAAGGATAACCGTACCGCTGAAGAAACGGCCAATGCGGGCGCGGTGCTGGACGGCGATATCGACAGATTTATCAATGCGTATCTGAAAAAGAAAAGTCAGGGAACATTGGAACAGGTAGAATAGAAAAACGCCCGCTTTTCACACTAGTTGCTTTTACTTGCCGTAAGGTTGAGATAAAAATGCGTCAGTGTTGCCTGCATATATGGAATGATCCATAGCATGCCTATGCCGAAAGAAAGCATGCTTAAAAGAAGAAGCGGCAGAAAGCCGGCTATCAGATAAAACAGGCGGAAACGGTGCCCCCTGCTGATAAAGGCAGCCATTTTTAATGTTTCCGTGATGTTTTCCGCAGGACAATCCGATACAAGATAATATACGGGAAACAGACTGAGATAGATATAACAGTAAAGCGCGCATCCTGCGGCAAGGGTGACGCAATAGAGTAAAAATCCCAAAGAACTGTTGACAGCAATTTTAGTATAAGACAGTATGTTGGAAGGAAGCATACATAGAAACTGGATCAGTGTCATGATGCAGGCGGCATAGATCGTCTGCATTTCTTTTACCTGCTCCGGATCGCCGAGAAACAAGTCTTTGATGGTGGTCTTTTTATCATGGAATGTCATAAGATAAATCCGGCATATGTGAAAGGAAAACAGCTGCGTGATCAGGGTAATGATGGGCGTCAGGAACGCAGTGGGCATCAGCACGTAAAAAAGTGAGGAAATGACAGAACCTGTGACATGTACAGCAATAAAGAAGGAATAATGTCCGTTCAGACTGTTCCTTGCGGATGCTTTTAATTGTGCAGGACTGCTGATTTCATGCATTATGGTTCTGATTGACTCCTTTTACTAAAATGATAGGCAATTGCAATGTTTGGTTTACATAACTCTTTATAATATCATCCCATTTATACTGCAATATCAACATTATTGCCGGTAGCAGCTTCCTGCTGCATGGATTTCTGGTTCTCGGAATAGGGATCGTCTTTTTTATAGGCAATCTTGGTAGTAGTGGTTCCGCCGGCAATATAAGATCTGCCGCATTCCGGACAAATGGCTGTTTTAAGGGCAACGCTTGCCTGCAGCACCTTGCCGTCGTTTTTTGCGGCTTTTTCAAAGGCATTGCTGACATGCTCCTGCTCGTGGGCGCGTACACCTGCTGCCGCACGTCCGGGACTCATTTTAGCGGGCGATTTAAAAGAAACCATTTCATCGGAGCCATCCACATATTTGCGATTTTTACAGGTCTGACATTCCGTTTTTTTGACCGCCTTGGAGGAATTTACGACACCGTCCGCGGAGGACGCATCATCGGGATTCTGAGAGCTGGAGACTGCACCGGATCTGTCAGCCGATGACCAGGGAAAATAAATGCCATAGATTCCGTATCCGGTTCCGACCGGTCCTATCCTGCCTGCCATATCAATATCCCATCCTTTCTAATTCTTCACGAAACTCTTCAGGGACTTCCCCTGTTTTATATACTTCTTCCAGCATATTGGTATATTCTTCCAAAGTCATGCCATAAATCTTTTCAAATTCAGCATTCACTTGAGCAAAGTATTCTTTGTCGGTAAAGAGCTTGTAGACTGTGGAGCCAGCCAAAGCCGTGACCAGTATCATGCCGGACACTGAGAGCGCGACGGCAGTCTTTGCCGCAGAAGTCATTTTAAAGGAGCTTCCTTTGGATAAAATAGCAAAGATGATCGCAAGGCTTCCAAAGACATAGGGAAAGATCACTGTAAGAATGGAGATAAACGTGAGGATTCCGAAGATCATTGAAAGTATGGTAAATGTATCACTGCGCTGTTTCAAATGTTGACTCCTTGATTTATGATTATGCCATCTATACTATATTATCTAAACTCGCAAACCCGCGCTTTTCAGCGCCTTTTGTCTGAGTTCATCAGACGTTTGCCCGTTAAAGCCACAGAAAAAATAAATGTCTGCTGCGCAGCCGCCTGTTTTTCCTTTGTGGCTATTATAGTATAACATATATTTATTCGGAAAAAAAGTAGTTTACTCCAAAAACCACAGATTTAAATCAACATTTCCTTCAATGCCTGGGATGCTTGCTTTATCGGTGTACTGCCACATCTGTATCTCATAGGGATAATAAACATAATTGTTGTAAAATGCAAACCATATTTTATAATGGCTGACCTGGTTGATATCCAGCATTCCAAACAGGGAATAGATACCTCCATAGATCATCGGAGTATAGCCTGCTTCTGCAATGGCATCGCAGAAAGCGGACACAATCTCAGTACGCTGTGCCTGCGTAAGCGCATTGGCTCTTGCGTCGGGGTTGGATAGTTTTTCCACATCTATGACGATGGGATAGGAGATATCATAAGGTGCAATCAGCTCAAGAACATACTGTGCTTCGTCCAGAGCTTCTTCTACAGTGATGGCTTGAGTGAAGAAGTAAACGCCGATGTCAATGTTGTTGGCGGCAGCACCATCCATATTGCGTTCAAAACATTCATCGGTTACCAGCGTGCCGTTGGCGCCATATCCGCGGTATCCCGCGCGTATCATTGCGAATTCCACGCCGGAGGCCGCAACCTGTTCCCAGTCGATATCGCCCTGATACTGTGAGACGTCGATGCCTTTTCTTGCAGATGTGCCACTCTGAGAGGTGTAGGAGATCTCTCCGTTTTCCGAAACAGAAAAATTGCCACGTTCCAAAGAGTTGCGCTCGATCGTGTCTGAAAGAGGGATAAAGTGATAACTGCCGTTATCCTGATAAAAAATAAAATCGGAATACAGCCAGCGGAGGGTATCCTGGACACTGGGATTTTCTGACGACAGTTGGTTCATAATCTCATTTTTCAGTTCCTGTTCATGGGCTAAGGCGGCCTCCTCCATCATAACGTCTACTTCTTCCTGTGAATAAAAAACGGGTTTATCCCCGCCGTTTTCAATAATCGCGTTGGAGTCAGCGGGTGTGGTGCGTGAGTTGAACAGCATATAGAGGCACAGACCCAGAGAACAAAGTGTTGTCAATGCAAGAAATCCCATCAAAATAGATTGGGGACGTGCAGTGCGTTTTCTGCGCGGCTGTTTTCCGGTTCTGCTGCGGGTCTTATTTTTGCTTTGCACTGCGGATGAGCCGCCGGATATCGGAGAAGCATCCCATAAATCGGCGTTGACCGTATCTTCCCCGTCTTCTTCCGCTGCCGGTTCTGACAGGGCTGCGCTGACTTCATTGGCAAGATATTGGTCAAGGACATCCCCATCCATAAACGACTTGTCTGCTGTACGGTGCTCCAACGGATCGTAGGGCATATCGTCGTAATCTGCGCTGTTATCAAAATCTATGGTTTCATTATCTGATTGGTGCATATGCTTTGATTCTCCTTTGCTTGCTATGGTGCATAATTATATTTTGTATAATCTGACGAAAAGTGTCAAGTATTTATAAGACACTTCCGCGATTTGCCAGAAATCAAAAAAATGATTTGCAATGTCTGTCTTAAAATATTATACTAAATACGTCTGTGTATTTCAATGTTGGATGAACTCAGATAATGGAATAATTTAAAAAATTCGAGTTTAGGTTTGAAAGAAAATCCAAATAGAATAAAAAGTATAAGGAGAGCTCATTGGATGTCAGATGAGAATATTTTTTATAAGGAAGAATATCATAAGACGGTACGCGCCCTGGAGGCGGAGCATTTTATATTAGAGCAGATTGCCGTGCTTTGTGCATCGGAGGATCTTGGACAGGGAATCAGCCATATGATGGAAGCGCTTGGGAAATATATGGAAGCGGAGCGTATCTATATTTTTGAAAACTATGAAAATTGCCTTTCCAATACCTTCGAGTGGTGTAAGGAGGGGATTGTGCCGCAGATCGATAATCTGCAGGAAGTGGATAAGTGGGAAATCCGCCATTGGGTTGGCGAATTGGAAAAAGGAAGAGAGATCCTAATCAAGGATATCGAAGAGATTGCAGAGTGCTGGGAGGGAGAATACAAGCTTTTGAAGTCGCAAAATATCAGGAGCTGTATTGAAGCGCCCATGATTCTGGATAATCAGCTGATTGGCTTTATCGGTGTAGATAATGCCCCGATGGAGATCAGCCAGATCATCAGAAGGCTTCTGACGACGGTAGGATATTTTGTCGCGATCTGTATGAAAAATCAGGAAAATAAGCAGGTGCTGGAGCGGATGGGTTATAGTGACCGGATGACAGGCTGTGCCAACCGCAATGCTTATATCAGTAAGATGGAGATGCTGAAAAAGCAGGGAAAGACAAGAACACTGGGGGTCTGCATCTGTGATCTGAATGGCTTGAAGATGATCAATGATACGGGAGGGCATATGCTCGGTGATGAAGCGATCTGTGATCTGGCCAAAGGATTGATTTCCATCTTTGATTCACGGAACGTATATCGTATCGGCGGAGATGAATTTGCAGTTTTGCTTCCGGATGTGGAGGAAGAGGAATTTGAACGGCAGATGCAGCAGGTTCGCGAAGATGCGTTTCCTAAATGGGGTGTATCCGTTTCTGTGGGACACGTATGGCAGAAGCGCTGCCGGGAGCCGGAGGAGCTGGTGAAGCTTGCCGACCAGAGGATGTATGAAGAAAAGAAGCAGTATTATCTGGAAAATGAGTAGAAAAGAAGAATATAATGTCAATATTTGGACCTTTAATGGAATAGGGAGCATATGGAAGCAGGTTTTGTAGTCTGTTGCAGGAAAGCGTATGAGAGCTTGGTAATCGAGCTCATGCGCTTTTTTTTGATGCGCATGGGAAATATAAAGGACTTTTCCTGCGTATTAAATTTTAAATTAATATTTGACAAAAAATTTAATATGAGATATTATAATGATATCAAAATAATATCATTACGAAGAAGGGGCTTATTCTTCGGCGGAGGAGGAGACTATGAAAACGGAATCCAATGAAAATAATGAGGGAACTGTAAAAGAGCGGGAGATCACTAAGGCGAATGGCGGACTCGCGCTGTCCGGGATTATTTTAGGAGCTTTACTGTCCGTCGCGGGGATGATTCTGGGCAGCAGGAGGGGAATGGGGATCATTGTTGTAGCGTGTCTGTTTTTGCTTGTGATATTTTGTGTGATGATTTTCGGGCTGAAAGTTCTCCATCCCAATGAGGCGGCAGTATATACCCTGTTTGGAAGATATTATGGGACGATCAAAAAGGCAGGATTTTATTTTATCAATCCGTTTGCGGTAAGCTACAATCCTTCTGCAAAATCCGTCATTGGAGAGATGGTGGATGCTTATGCGAAGTCAGGTCATGAAGGTACAGGCGGTAATGGGCGTAATACAGAGTTCAATTTTGATAAAAAAATCTCAACCAAAACCATGACGCTCAGTAACCGTAAGCAGAAGGTCAATGACGCGCTGGGCAATCCCGTGATTATCGGGGCGGTGGTCATCTGGAAGGTGATTGATCCGACGAAGGCGGTATTTAACGTGGAGAACTTTAATGTTTATCTTTCCATACAATGCGATACCATTATCCGAAATAATGCGCGGCTTTATCCGTATGACACAATGGAGGAGGATACGGATGAAAAGACGCTCCGCGGCAGCAGTCAGGAGATCGCGGATAAGATGAAACAGGAACTGCAGGAGAGAGTCGAGGAAGCGGGGATTGAGATTAAGGAAGTGCGGATCACCCATCTTGCTTATGCGGAAGAGATTGCTGCTGCAATGCTCCAGAAACAGCAGGCGGTGGCGATCATTGCGGCGCGCCAGAAGATCGTGGAGGGCGCGGTCGGTATGGTAAGAATGGCGTTGGAACAGCTGGGAGAAGAGGAGATCGTGATGCTTGACGAGGAGCGTAAGGCTGCCATGGTCAGTAATCTGATGGTAGTTCTGTGCGGTAATAAGGATGCGATGCCGATCATTAACAGTGGTAGTATTTATTAAGGGGTGGTTTTCATCGCTATTAGAGTCGCAGTAAAGCTGAGACATGGAGGATTAGGGTGAAAAGTAATAATGAAATAACAGCCGAAGAACAGCGCCTCCGGGAGAGGCTTGCCAAGCTTGATGAGTTGGAAGCGGCGATTGCGGACAAGGAGAAGGAGCTGATCCGGCGTCAGAAGAGTGTGAAAGAGATGGAGAAGGCCAAGAAACAGATTCTTCTTCGGCTTTCCCCAAAGCTGTGGGAGGAACTGGCAAAATGGGCGGAGGATGATTTCCGTTCCATCAACGGGCAGATAGAATATTTATTGGCGGATTGCGTGCAGAAACACCGGAAATAGTGGATTTTAAAATATTTGGAAAATAATTGAAAAATTTTGAAAATTTTTTGAACTTTAATCGTTATATATAGTATAGAGTTGAAAAACAAAGTATAATCCAGTCTGGATGCTTTGATAAAAGCGGATTTTATGGCAGGAAACAGAAAACAGGAAATAGGAAACAAAATACAAAATACGACATAAAGGATACGGAAAAAGGATGGAAAGCAAAAATACGGCATAAAGGATATAGAAAAAAGGTGCAAAGCAAAAATACAGAAAGGAAGCAGCATGAGCGCATTAATAGAAATTCACGATATGCATAAGGTTTATAATCCGGGCGAAAACGAGGTCAGGGCGCTGGATGGGATTGATCTGTCCATTGACAGAAATGAATTTGTGGCAATCATCGGTCAGTCCGGTTCCGGTAAATCCACGCTGATGAATATGCTGGGATGTCTGGATGTGCCGACAAGCGGACAGTACATATTGAACGGAGAAGATGTGTCTGACCTTACGGATAATGAACTGTCGGATATCAGAAATAAGGAGATCGGTTTTATCTTTCAGGGATTTAATCTGATCGCGACTTTGACGGCATTTGAGAATGTGGAGCTGCCGCTGATTTACCGAGGTGTTGCAGGCAGGGTACGGGAGGAGCTTTCGGTCACTGCCCTGGAAAAGGTTGGCCTGGGCAATCGTATGGATCATAAACCTTCTGAAATGTCTGGCGGGCAGCAGCAGCGTGTGGCGATTGCGAGGGCCATTGCACAGGCTCCGCCCATCATACTGGCGGATGAACCTACCGGTAATCTGGATTCCGGTTCCAGTGAGGAGATTCTTGGAATTCTGAAAAATCTTCATAAAGAGGGGCGGACCGTCATTATCATTACGCATGACAATGATATTGCCAGACGGGCGGACAGGGTTATCAAGATCCGTGACGGCAGGATAGAGTCGGATAGCGGAAAGAAAGAAACAGAAATAGAAGCGGAAACATTTATGAAGGAGCCGGATACGGGAACTGTAGAAGAACGATTGGAAACAGATTCGGAAATTATGGAAGGACAATTAAAAACGGATCCGGATAATGGAAATACAGAAATAGATCCGGACAGAGAGGAAATGAAACTAAACCGGAATTAAAGGCAAGATAGGAAAACATAGAAATAGCAGCCGTGATAAACAGACAACAAAACGCAGCTGCAAGAGAAAAGGAGAGGAAATAGTCATGGCAGAAAAGAAGAAAAGACGTAAAAAGAAAAAGATTGGAAAATGGATCGTTTTAGGTGTGATTGCAGTCATCGTCATCGGAGCAATCGTATTAAATTCCATGTCGGGAGGCGTTACACCGGAGTTTGTTACCAGTGCTACCGTCAGCAGCGGACAGATCGTCTCTACCATCGGAACGAGCGGTATTGTGAAAAGCGAGACATCAAGGACTTATTATGCAGATACCTCATTAAAGGTTTCTGCAGTACATGTAAAGGAAGGCGATGTGGTTTCGGCAGGAGACCTGCTGGTTGAATTTGACGAGGACGATATCATGCTTGCCATTGCGCAGACGACCATGTCATTTGATGTGGATAATTCCTCTTATCTTGCAAGAGTGCAGAACAATCAACAGCACCGCTCCACATACAATCAGGCAGTGGCTGACGTGGCAAATTATGAAGCGCTGATTGAGACGCAGGAGCAGTATATCGACGGACTGAAGGATGGCATTGAAGCGGAGCGTCAGGAACGTCAGGAGGCGATTTTGTATGAGAGCGAAAGCCTGAACATTACGAACCTGTCTTATCAGCGTGAGATCAGTAAACTGCAGGGACAGATGGATGCCGGTAATGTAAACGATATCAGGGATCAGATCAATTATTATGAGAGAGAGATTATGTCCAATAACATGCGTCTGCAGCAGCTGCAGACGGAAAGCACTTTGCTGCAGAATTTTGAGGCGGCGGACAACAAGGATGAGCTTTTGGAGATCGCGCAAAAGGATCTTCAGGATATGAAGACAGAGTTAAGCAGGGCGCAGACAGAACGCGATGCCGCAGAGAATGCCATTTTAAATAATAATGAGGTGGCATCTTTGAATACCGGCAACGAGCTGTTAAATCTTCAGACGACGGATAAACTGCAGCGCCTGGAGACGGCATTGGAGGGGATTACCGCAGACTTTGACGGCGTTGTTACCAGCGTCAGCGTAACGGAGGGCGCCCGCGTGGGAGAAGGGACGCTTCTCATTACAGTGGAGTCCAGTGAGGAGCTGGTGGTGCGCTTTGGCGCTAGCAAATATGATCTGGAGGATCTTGCGGTAGGGCAGAAGGCAGTCGTGACGATCACGGGCAATGAGTATGAGGGTGAGCTGACTCATATCGATCATATGGCGACAACCAATGCTTCCGGTTCTTCCATGGTCATGGCGGAGGTTACGATATTAAATCCCGATGACAGGGTATATCTTGGGGTTGACGGCAAGCTGAAGATCACGACGGCGACGGAAGACAATGCCCTTCTGGTGCCGGTGGAGGCGGTTAATACTGACCGGACGGGGGATTTTTGCTATGTGATTGAAGATGGTATCGCGAGGGTGCGCTATGTTACGACAGGAATCTCTTCCAACACAGAGATCCAGATTCTGGAGGGGCTGCAGGAAGGAGAGGAAGTGATCACGATGATTTCCGGCACTTTGGCAGACGGCGTTCCGGTGATCGCCATGAATAATGATGTGATGGGCATGGAGGATTAGTATGGCGCAGTTAGTCGAATATGTAAAATTGGCATTGATGAACATCCGCTCCAATAAGGTGCGTACCTTTCTGACGATGCTTGGAATCATCATCGGTGTTTCTTCCGTGATTCTGATCATATCGGTGGGCAACGGAATCAAGGCTGAGATCAACGGGACGCTCAGTGATATTGCCGGAGGGCAGATCTATATCCGTTCGGTACAGAATTCGGATGATAATGAATTTATTGATTTCACTTTTGAGGATATGGATGTACTGCAGGAGAAAGTAGAAGGGGTCAATGGTATCACGCCGGTGTGGAGCACGTATTGTGAAGCTACGGGCAGCAAGGGGACGTTTACCGCATATGCTTATATGGGCAATGAGAATCTGGAAAATTATTTTAAGGATCCAATGCTGTATGGAAGATATTTCACAAGAGAAGAAGTGGACGACTCCAAATCTGTATGTGTGCTGCGGGAGCAGAGTGCGGTGAATTTATTTGGAACGGCGGATGTGGTCGGTATGACATTTGAGTTGACGATGTATGATCAGGTCAGAGATTTTACGATTGTCGGTGTCAGGAAAAATAATCAGTCCGCCATGTATAATATGATGTATTATATGGATGATGTGGAGCTGGAGATGCCGTTGACGACATATTACCAGATGATCGGATGGGATACGGAGCTGCGTTTTCAAGGTTTCTATATCTTTAGCGATATGCTTGCCGATACGAACAAGGTTACGTCCCAGACATTATCCATTCTGGAGGCAAGACATAACTGCCGGGGTGAGAACAGAATCCAGGTGGAGGACTTTAATTCCGCAATGGAGGAGGTTAACAGTGTGCTTGATATGATCACGATCTTTGTCGTGTTTGTCGCGGGGATCTCCCTGCTGGTCGGCGGCATCGGCGTTATGACGATCATGCTGGTATCCGTGACGGAGCGTACAAGGGAGATCGGTATCAGAAAGGCGCTGGGAGCAAAGACGGGTTCCATCATGTTCCAGTTCCTGTGTGAATCGGCGATCATTACGCTGATCGCGGGAATCATAGGGATCCTGATCGGTTATTTCGGCGCGGTCGGGGTTGGAAAGCTGATCGGATTTAATGCGATGGTTTCCGGTTCAACGATACTTGGGGCGAGTCTCTTTTCTTCCGCCGTGGGAATCTTCTTCGGTATCTATCCGGCAAGGCATGCGGCAAAATTAAGTCCGATCGAAGCACTGCGGCATGAATAAAAGGGATGGCTGAAAGTCAGGAAACGCTGATAAAAGCGTTGCCTTAATATGTAAAATATGAATTAAAAAACATAAAAAATGGAAATCACATAATATATAAAATGCAAATCAAAAATATAGGAATTGCGTTCATACGCAATTCCTGTTATTATATTTAGGGAAACGCGGATGAAAGTATTTCCTGCACCGGATTTGCGCTGCGAAGCAGCATGGAGGCAAACAATGGAACAGTCAGATAGAGATTTCATAAATAATGCTGAATCAAATGATAAAAATGTATCAATAGATGAAAATGAATCAACAGATAAAAATGAATCAATAGATGAAAATGAATCAACAGATAAAAATGATACGATAGAGGAAGACGATCCCACAAAGGAAGTGTCGCTGGATGTCCATATGAATACGGGAGTTTTATATGATTATATGTTAAATCATTCTTATTCCGGAGCTTCCGGTATTTTGGGGACATGCTTTGGCTTTCTGGGTATTATTGCATTTGCAAATACGCAGTTTCCATTATATCTGATCATGGGGCTTTTGCTGATTTTTTACCTGCCGGTTCATCTGAGGTACAGGGCGGCTCTGCAGATGCAGGCGACGGAAGCGTTTAAAAATCCGCTTCATTATGTCGTTGACCGGAAAGGCATCAGCGTATCCCAGGGAGAACAGACCGAATGCGTTTCGTGGGAACAGTGCCTGAAGGCGGTATCCACAAAGAAGAGCATCGTCGTATATACAGGAAAAAATAATGCGACGATCTTTCCGCGGGCGGATCTTGGCGAATATACAGCCGCGCTGATTGCAGTGATTGTGGAAAATATGGATCCAAAACGGGTGAAGATCAGATACTAGTGTGTATAGATAAAGGGTAAGGACAGGATATGGTGATCGAGACGGCAACAAGGGAGGAAACACTGGCGTTAGGCGCAAGGATTGGGGAACAGGCGTTTCCGGGTACGATAATCTGCGTGGACGGCGATCTTGGTGCGGGAAAGACAGTGCTGGCGCAGGGGATCGCAAAAGGACTGGGGATATCAGAACAGGTGGTTTCTCCGACATTTACGATCTTGCAGGAATATCGGGACGGAAGGCTTCCCTTTTATCATTTTGACGTTTATCGTATCGAGGATCCTGATGAGATGTATGAGGTGGGATTTGAAGATTATTTTTACGGCGACGGCGTATGCATGATCGAATGGGCGGAGCTGATCCGGGAACTGCTTCCGGAAGATCATGTTCATATAAAGATCGAGAAACAAACGGATCGGGGAGCCGACTATAGAAGGATCAGCATAGAGGGATATCAAAAATGAAAATCATTGCATTGGACAGTTCGGGACTGGTAGCGAGCGCTGCTATCCTGCATGATGACGAGCTGGTCGGGGAATACACAATCAACCATAAAAAAACTCATTCGCAGACGCTTCTTCCCATGCTGGAAGAGTTGAAAAATATGACGGAGCTGGATCTGGATACTGTGGATGCTATTGCGATAGCGGGAGGTCCCGGTTCCTTTACCGGACTACGGATCGGCTCCGCAACAGCGAAGGGACTGGCATGGACCATGAATGTGCCGGTGATCTCTGTGCCGACTACGGAAGCCATGGCATATCATTTTTATGGTTCGGACAAGCTGCTCTGTCCGATCATGGATGCAAGAAGAAGTCAGGTGTATTGCGGGATCTATACATTTGAGCAGATACCGGATGAGTGTATGCAGGATGGGCAGACAGCGGAGCGGCGGACAGGGCTCAGGGTTCGTTATCAATTGAAGGCGATTCAGGATGCCTGCGCAATTGCGGTGGAGGATTTGACCGGGAGATTGAACGGACTGCAGAAAGAAGTGATCTTTTTGGGAGATGGCGTACCTGTTTACCGTGATGTGATCACAGAGAAAATGATGGTTCCGTTTTCCTTTGCGCCGCAGCATTGCAGCAGGCAGAGGGCAGCTAATGTTGCAGCGCTTGGCGCGGTTTATTATGCGGAAGGAAAGGTGCAGAAAGCGGCGGAGCATACGCCGGATTATCTGCGGCTTTCCCAGGCGGAAAGAGAGCGTATGGCAGCAGAACAGGAAGTGAAACCCTCATGATGATACGGCAGATGCAGGCAGGTGATCTGGAGCAGGCTGCGGCATTGGAAGCGCAGAGCTTCAGCCGCCCATGGAGCAGGGAAGCATTTGCGGATGCATTGGAAAAAGAATATTATCAATATCTGGTGGCGGTAGATGAGAAAACGCAGCAGGTTCTCGGGATGTGCGGTATGATCCGTACATTGGAGGAAGGCGGGATCACCAATGTTGCAGTCAGGGAAGATGCGAGAAAGCAGGGAATTGCGTACAGGATGTTGGCGGAACTGTTGCGGAGGGCCAAAAAGGAAGGCGTGACGGAATACACGCTGGAAGTAAGAAAGAGCAATGCGGCGGCAATCGCATTATATCGGAAGCTGGGATTTACGGAAGAAGGCATCCGACCCTCATTTTATGATATGCCGGTGGAGGATGCCGTAATTATGCGGAAAATAGGTTGAAAAATCACACTGATGTGCTGATTTTTCAACCGGCAATTTGAGTCAGAGCCTCAAATTGCTTTGATCGCAGATGAGAAACCGCCTGCGCGGATTTCTCATCGCGTGTCATCGCAGTAAAACTGCTCTGACATGGGGGATTAGTGTGAGAAAGCGGAAAGACTGTGATAAAGTACCAGCGCTGGCACATATTACCGCTAGGATTGACACGAAGAAGGAATTATAATAAATACGTAGTGATGTACGTCAGAAACGGCTGCAGATGACTTGCGGCTTTGGTTTGGGAGGAGAAAATATGCGTATTTATTCAGAGGAAACAGAAAATGAATTACAGCAGGTCATTTGCAATGCTTGCGGCAGAAAAATGCTTGTAGAAAAAGGCATTGTTAAGGAAGGCTTGTGTTCCTGCCGTGAAAAATTCGGTTATTTTTCCGATAAAGACGGACAGATTCATCAGTTTGACCTGTGCGAAAGCTGCTATGATGAAATCATCAAAAAATTTAAAATTCCGGTTGAGATTGAAGAATCTAATGAAATGGTGTAAAATAGAAGGGAAAAATAAAAAATAAGAAAATTAAGAGAGATTAAGAGAAGTTTAGAAAGATTTCAGAGATAAGGAATACGGAAAGTAATGTTAGACGTATGTCTCCTTGGAACCAGCGGTATGATGCCGCTGCCGGGACGCTGGCTGACAGCGATGATGGTAAGATATAACGGAAAGAGCATATTGGTCGACTGCGGCGAGGGAACTCAGATTGCTATGAAAGAAAAAGGCTGGAGTCCTAATCCGATTGACGTTATCTGTTTTACGCATTATCATGCGGATCATATCAGCGGACTGCCGGGGATGTTGTTGACCATGGGTAATGCAGAAAGAAAGGAACCGCTGCTCCTGATCGGTCCGAAAGGACTGGCACGGGTGGTGGATTCTTTGCGTGTGATTGCGCCGGAGCTGCCGTTTGCAATCAGGTACAGGGAATTGAAGGATGCCGAGGAGAAGATCGAATTGGATGGATTTTATATTCAGGCATTCAAGGTCAATCACAATATTATCTGTTATGGATATAGTATCATTGTAGAGCGAAAAGGAAGATTTGATGCGGCGCATGCAAAGGAAATGGGGATACCCCTGCATTTCTGGAACCGTCTGCAGCATGGGGAGACGATTGCGGACGGAGAGCATACTTATACGCCGGATATGGTTATGGGACCGGAACGAAGGGGACTGAAGGTTACTTACTGCACCGATTCCAGACCGACAGAAAGCATTGTGCGACATGCGCGCGGTGCGGATCTGTTTATCTGCGAGGGGATGTATGGAGAGGCGGATAAGCTGGAAAAGGCGAGATCCTATAAGCATATGACCTTTTATGAAGCGGCAGATATGGCGAGACAGGCAGAGGTCAAAGAGCTGTGGCTGACGCATTACAGTCCGTCACTGATAAGACCGGAACCGTATATGGCTGAGGTAAGAAAGATATTTCACGCAGCCAAAGCCGGCAAAGATGGGAAGTCGGTAGATCTTTTATTTGACGAGGAATAAGAGATAAACCTTGCAAATGCGGAATCATCAAAATGTGTTTGATTAACGCCAGGAAATGTAATATATTGATATCGGGAATCATTATAGAAAGGATAGGAGAATGAAGCGTACAGGCAATATAAAAGCAGTGGTGATCATATTGATCATGGTCGGGTTGATCATCGGCTACTACATTTATCTGGCGTCCCGTTCGGAAAGCGGTCTTCCAAAGGATGAGGATAAGATAGTGGAAGAAATGACGGTAGTACAAGAACTTCTGGTAAGGGCTGATTATCGGGAATACCCTTCAACGCCGGTACAGGTGCTTAAATATTATAATGAGATTACGGCATGTTTTTATAATGAAGAATATACGGATAATGAACTGGAGCAGCTGGCGATGGAAGCAAGGTCATTATATGATCTGGAGCTGATCATGAACCAGACGCAGGAGGAATATCTTGATGAACTGAAAAATGATATCACCGTTTTTGAGGCCGGCAATATCACAATATTAAGAAGCAGCGTGACACCGGCGACGGATGTTGAATATTTTCATTATGATGGTCGCGAATGTGCAAGATTATATTGTATCTATACTTTAAGATCGGGTACGGTCAATCAGATTTCCAAGGAAGTATTTATTATGCGCAAGGACGATGAGGGACACTGGAAGATATTGGGATTTGATCTGGTGAAGAATGAAGATGACGGTGGGGGAACGGAGTGATATTGAATGGTATGATGGAGAAGGATATATTGATTTTGGCGGTAGAAAGCTCCTGCGATGAAACGGCAGCAGCGGTAGTGAAAAACGGAAGAACGGTATTGTCCAATGTGATCGCTTCCCAGATCGATATTCACACGCTTTATGGCGGCGTCGTGCCGGAGATCGCTTCCAGAAAGCATATGGAAAAGATCAATCAGGTGATGGAGGAGGCGTTGCGTCAGGCGGAAGTTTCCTTAAAAGATATTGCTGCGATTGCGGTAACTTACGGCCCCGGTCTTGTCGGGGCTTTGTTAGTCGGCGTGTCCGCGGCGAAGGCGGTTGCATTTGCTTCCGGGCTGCCGCTGGTCGGGGTGCATCATATCGAAGGGCATATCTGCGCTAATTTTATCGATCATGAAGAACTGGAACCGCCGTTTCATGCGCTGGTGGTTTCCGGCGGACATACGCATCTGGTAAAAGTTATGGATTACGGCTGTTATGAGATCATGGGCAGGACCAGGGACGATGCGGCGGGAGAGGCATTTGACAAGGTTGCGCGGGCGATAGGCCTGGGCTACCCCGGCGGACCTAAGATTGATAAACTTTCCGTAGAAGGCGATCCGGAGGCCATCGCATTTCC
This sequence comes from uncultured Lachnospiraceae bacterium, assembly GCA_964421915.1. Classification (GTDB taxonomy): domain Bacteria; phylum Bacillota; class Clostridia; order Lachnospirales; family Lachnospiraceae; genus NK4A136. The sequence continues at coordinate 1,698 of CAYQZB010000035.1, read as the reverse complement.
GAGGGCGAAAGTGGAGGATTCTATCTATGATTTTTCCTTCAGCGGTTTGAAATCAGCGGTATTGAATTATCTCAATTCCTGCGAGATGAAAGGGGAACAGATCAATCGCGCGGATGTGGCGGCGTCCTTTCAAAAGGCGGTGATTGATGTGCTGGTGGAACATTCTATGGAAGCGTTAAGGAATACGGATGAGAAAAATTTTGCGCTGGCAGGCGGCGTGGCGTCCAATCAGCATCTTCGCGCGGCAATGCAGGAGGCATGTGATGAACGCGGCATCCGGCTGTACTGTCCGCCTCCTGTCTATTGTACAGATAATGCCGCGATGATCGGCGTGGCGGGATATTATGAATATCTGAAAGGCGTGCGGCATGGCTGGGATCTGAATGCAGTGCCGAATCTGAAATTGGGAGAGAGACAGTGAGCGTAGGCGGAGATTGTTAATGACGAGATATAAAAAGTGTGTGATGCGGAGATAGAATGGCACGGGTTCTGAGAATGAGGATGCCGACTGGGAAATATATAGTTGGGGTAAATATGCATATGAATAGAAGTGTTGCGATTGTACTCGCTGCAGGGAAAGGAAAAAGGATGAATACGGACCGGCCAAAGCAGTATCTTCTGCTGGATGGAAAGCCGGTTCTTTATTATAGTTTAAAAGCGATAGAAGACAGTTTTATTGACCGTGTGGTATTGGTGACGGCGGCGGACGATATAGAGTATTGCAGAAAAGAGATTGTAGTAAAATATGGTCTGCAAAAAGTGACCTCCATCGTGTCAGGCGGAAAGGAACGTTATCATTCCGTCTGGAACGGGATCTGTCAGGTAAAGGACTGCGATTATCTTTTTATCCACGACGGCGCGCGTCCGTTTTTAACACAGGAGATATTGAATGATGCTTATCAGTGTGTGGAAAAATCTGATGCCTGTGTGGCGGCAGTGCCGGTCAAAGACACCATTAAGCAGGTGGATGGTTCCGGCAGGGTGACCCATACGCCAAGGCGGGATGAATTGTATCAGATGCAGACGCCGCAGACCTTTCGCTTTTCCTTAATTAAGGAAGCTTATGAAGGGCTGATCCAACGGGAAGAAGAACTGAAACAAAAAGGGATCGCCATTACGGATGATGCAATGGCGGTGGAAACGATAACATCCCATGACGTGTGGATTTCAAAGGGTGCCTATACCAATATGAAAATCACGACGCCGGAGGATATTTTGATTGCAGAAAGTTTGATCAAAAGCATGATGAAATAAAATTTAAAAAATTTTGAAAAAATTGAAAAAAGTTGTTGACAGTGCGCAACGCTTTTGGTATGATAATTCTTGCGCTGACAAAAGGCGAACGCATTTGGAGAGGTATCGAAGCGGTCATAACGAGGCGGTCTTGAAAACCGTTTGCCTTCACGGGCACATGGGTTCGAATCCCATCCTCTCCGCTAAGAACCTCCCCAACGGAAGTATAAAACTTATACGAACCAGTATTTGGAGAAGTACCCAAGCTGGCCGAAGGGGCTCCCCTGGAAAGGGAGTAGGTCGTTAATAGCGGCGCGAGGGTTCAAATCCCTCCTTCTCCGTTGAAAGCGATACAGCTTTCAGATGGATTTCGGAAGGATGAAATCCGCGATTGAAGCAAAGTGATGTTTCAGTATGCACCTTGACAAATAAACAGTAATGCGACCCTGAAAATTTCAAAGAGAA
>CAYQZB010000034.1:0-26554 GCA_964421915.1 uncultured Lachnospiraceae bacterium | reverse complement strand
AACAGGCAGAGCGGTTTTAGAATCTAATCAAGCTTTAATTCATCAAAAATAGTGATAAGCCATTGGGTCATGCGCTTATTTGTCTCAAAAAGTTCCGTAAATTTTTCCTGTTCTGAAAACCACGCTGTACTAACCAGCTGATTTGCCATGACCACATAAGGAAGTGCAACACATTCATCCTTGGTAAGTTTTACTACACTGTCATATCCCCAAAGAATATTTCGGTAGATTTCCAGCCACTTTGACAACTTGGCTTGATCCTTTTCATCAAAGCTCTCACTCAAAATTGCCATAGCCGCATAACAGGGATCATAAATACGCAGATTTTTCTCCGACAGTTCAAAGTCGATAAAACCCCATTCGTCCTGCAAAACAATAATGTTTGAAGGGTTCGGATCCCGATGGATGATTTGTTTGGGCAGCTTGTCATATAGTTTTCCAAATTCATTCAAATATCCTCGGCAAAATGACTCCGAAAGCGATAAAATATCTTTTGATTTCGGCAATGCCCAATTCTTTACGGATTCATACAGATTTACCTCATTCACTGGTGTTTTTGCCTGACACAGAATGAGATGCAGCTGCCCGATGATTTCACCAACAAATCTTGCTTTTGCGACATAATCTCCTTCATAAAAATCATGGGCAATCATTTGTGTCCCGGAGATTCGCCGGATTAAATAGAAAAATATTTCGCCGTCCTGTACGTAAGCTTGCCCATCCGTTGTTTTGATTGGGGAAGATATACATAAACCAGTGCCTTTTATTGCATTGCAAAGCGCAATCGCTTTTTTGACTTCATCGTAATTTTTAGAGGACTTCAGAACAAAATCTTTACCGACATAAAAGGCTCTATTACTTTTTTCTCCATTGCTCTCGTGGTAAACATCAGAGATTGATTCATTTTCTAATTTCCAATGCTTCAGAACATCCAAAACTTTCTTATGGGATACCATAAAGTCCTCCTTAAACAAGTTCAGTTTGTAAGGCCGTTTAGCCCGCCTTTTTTTTATAAAGGTGGAGGGAGTGCAGTCAAATTCGCGTCGAAAAGCCTTGTAAAATCCGGCATAGGTATCAAAACCATATTCCGATATCACATCAATCCTTTTGCAGCCGCAGCGGATTTCATAAATCGCATGAATAAGCCTGCGCCGAAGAACATATTGCATCACCGATATTCCGACGGCTGATTGGAACAGCCTGTAATAATGGAACAGAGAATAACCTGCCTGCTCAGAAAGCTCCGTGGCAGTGATAGGAGTCTTCAAATTGTCCTCTATATAATCGAGGCTGTCCTGTATGCTTTTTCGGTAATCCATTAACTTCACCCTTTTTTATTGTTTTTAGCTGTGTATATAGAATAGCACATAAATCGAAAAATACATTTCCTATTTTGCTGAATTTTAAATTTTTGTCTTAATTTCTGCACCATTTCACATGGTCAATACCGGCCTGTCATCGAAATACACAGTCGCAAAACCGGCCGAATCAGTCAAAGGTACTATCCCTAAAATATTGTGAAAGCATTTCAATCAATTCTTCATGTCCTGTTCATATTGTGTTATAATTTGTTATAACAAAAACAATCCGTTGGATTGAAACAATCCGTTGGATTGAAACAATCCGTTGGATTGTTTGGGAATAGGATATAACAATTAATATAGGAACACTTTTCCGAAAAGGGAGAAAAAATAAAGTTTCGCAGATATCTGATAGTCAGATGATATTGCGAGGGGGATTCCGATGACGTCCGAAACTGCAAAGAAATTTTCCATTAGATGTAAGAAATGGTTTTTATGGGGTGGAATCATTGTGGCGCTTTTATGCTTTTTCCGCTATGAAAACCACCATCTTGTTGTGACGGAATTTACATATGTCAATGAATCTGTTGAAAATTATCCCGACGGATACCGGATTGTTCAGCTCTCTGATCTGCATAATGCGGTTTTTGGAAAGGATCAACGGGCACTGATGGATAGAATTACGGAATTAGCACCCGATATGGTTGTGATTACAGGAGATATCGTTGATTCGAATCATACGGACATAGATGTGGCGACAGCTCTGGTTGGTCAGATAGTGGGACAGTGTCCCGTATATTACGTAACCGGAAACCATGAATATTGGCTGGATGAGGGCGACAGACGGAGGCTGTTTGCGGAAATGGAACAGGCGGGCGCTGTCCTTCTGTTTAATGAAGCAGTTACTGTAAACGCTTCCGGCGGTACATTTGATCTGATCGGATTGGATGACAAAAATCTTGCCGACGATACGCTTAAAGCACTTTTAAGTGAATGTGACAGTGAAACGCTGAATATCGTTCTTGCCCACGAGCCGCAGTACATAGAAAAATATGCTGTGGAAGACGCCGATCTGATTTTATGCGGACATGCCCATGGAGGTCAGTTTATTTTACCGTTGATTGGACCGGTTGTTGCACCGGATCAGGGATTATTTCCAAAATATACGTCAGGGGCATACTATATGGATGATATGACCATGTTTGTCAGTAGAGGGCTCGGCAACAGTATTATTCCTGTCAGATTATTTAATGATCCTGAAGTGGTATGTATTGATCTGGCGGCAGGGCATTAACCGGTCCGGCATTGCCGATAAGGCGTATCTGTAGCATTATAGCTTATTTTTGACAGTCTCATTAAAAAAGAATATAATAAATTCAATTGTGCAATAATCTTTGATAAGGAATCATTGTTATCATAAGATTATCATAAGAAAAGAGTGAAAAATGAGAGAAAGGAAATCAACACCATGTTAAATGATAAGACGATCCTGATTACCGGAGGAACCGGTTCTTTCGGAAAAGCTTTTACCAGATATGCGCTGACACATTATCAGCCGAAGAAGATCATTATCTATTCCAGAGACGAATTTAAACAGTTTATTATGCAGAATGAGTTTAAGGAATATAAGGATAAACTGCGTTTCTTTATTGGTGACGTCCGGGATGTGGAACGCCTGAGGCGTGCCCTTAACGGTGTGGATTATGTGATTCATGCGGCAGCCTTAAAGCAGGTGCCGGCGTGTGAGTACAATCCCAATGAAGCGATTAAGACCAATATACATGGCGCGATGAATCTGATCGAGGCGGCGCTTGACTGTGACGTAAAGAAAGTGGTTGCGCTTTCTACGGACAAGGCTGTTAATCCGGTCAATCTGTATGGCGGTACAAAGCTGGTATCTGATAAATTATTTATTGCCGCCAATGCCTATGCAGGCGCGCAGGATATTAATTTTTCCATTGTCAGATATGGCAATGTGGCAGGAAGCCGCGGTTCGGTCATTCCTTTCTTTCAAAATATTATTAATAACGGCGGTAAGGAACTGCCGATCACGGATTACCGCATGACAAGATTCTGGATTTCCTTAACGCAGGGCGTAGAACTGGTAATCAAGGCGTTAGGGGAAGCAAAAGGCGGTGAGACCTTTATTTCCAAGATCCCTTCCTTTAAGGTTACGGATCTTGCGCAGGCGATGCTGCCGGGCTGTGAGATGCCGGAGGTCGGTATCCGTGAAGGGGAAAAGCTGCATGAGATCATGGTTACAGTTGAGGATTCTATGACGACCTATGAATATGACAAGCATTTTATCGTATATCCTCAGATGGTATGGAGCGAACGTAGGAAACCGAACCCTTCCGGTAAGAAGGTAGCGGAAGGATTTTCTTACACTTCAGGCAATAATACGGAGTGGCTGAGCGTAGAGCAGATTCGAGAATTGCTGAAAAATCTGGATTTGGAGAAATAAAATAAGAGATATCAGAAAAGGAATTGGAAACTTATCATGTCAGGGAAGTAAAGTATTAGGGGATAGCAGTAATATGGATGGTCATAGCTTGAATAACAATTATAGATTAAAAATCAACCAGCGAATCATTGGCGACGGACATCCTGCCTATTTGATCGCGGAGATGTCGGCGAATCATGCACAGGATAAGAACCGGGCGCTGGAGATCATCCATGCGGCAAAAGAGGCGGGTGCCGACTGCATCAAGATCCAGACCTATACCGCAGATACCATTACCCTTGACTGTAGAAATTCCTATTTTACTTTTGGAGGCGACGCATGGAAAGGGGAGAATCTCCATGACCTGTATGCCAAAGCATATACTCCGTGGGAATGGCAGCCGGAGTTAAAAGAAGAAGCGGATAAGATCGGGATAGATTTTTTCTCTACCCCCTTTGATCCGACAGCGGTGGATTTTTTGGAGCAGATGAATGTGTCCTTTTATAAGATCGCTTCCTTTGAGGTTGTAGATATCCCTTTGATCAAAAAGACGGCGGCAACCGGAAAACCGATTATTATGTCTGTAGGTATGGCAACGCTTCAGGAGATTGATGAAGCAGTGGCTGCAGTGCATGCCATGGGCAATGACCAGCTTGCTTTATTAAAATGCAGCAGTTCTTATCCGGCGATTCCGGCACATATGAATCTGAAGACGATCCCGGATATGAAGGAAAGATTTCAGGTTCCCATCGGACTTTCGGATCATTCCATGGGAAGCGTCGCCGCAGTGACGGCAGTTGCTTTGGGAGCAAATATTATCGAGAAGCATCTCTGTCTTGGAAGAGAGATCGAGAACCCCGATTCCGCATTTTCCATGGAACCGGAAGAGTACCGGAGGATGGTGGAAGAGATCAGGCAGGCGGAAAGGGCGATGGGGACTGTCAGTTATGAGCTTTCAGCAGAGGAAGAAAGCAGCCGGAACACCAGAAAGTCCATCTTTGTGTCGGCTGATATTGCGAAAGGCGAGATCATAACACCGGAGAATATCCGCGTGGTCAGACCGGCTTATGGCATGGAGCCAAAGTATTATGAAGAAGTGCTGGGCAGGCAGGCAAAAGTGGATATTGCATTTGGAACGCCGCTTAGCTGGGAGCTGTTGGAGACGGCGGACAGCTGATGGGTCCGGCGTATGTGTTATATAAGGGGAAGTTAAAATCAGATGACTTTGTATATCAGAACAGAAGCCAATCGCGTCACAGCAACCGGACATATGATGCGGTGTCTGGCGATTGCTGATGCGGCTGCCGAAAAAGGGATTCAGACAGTGTTTATTGTAGCGGAAGAAGGATCGGAGAGATTTCCGCAGGAGCGGGGATATGAGACGATCTGTCTGGGACGCCGGTGGGATGATTTTACCGGGGAGATTCCGGTAATAGAGAGACTGATTGATGATCGGCACGTGGAGGTTATGCTGATCGACAGCTATTTTGTCTCTGAAGAATACATGAGGGCTGTGACTAAAATGACAAAGACCGCATATATTGATGATCTGCATGCAGCGATCTGGTCATGCAGTATTCTCATTGATTATGCGGTCTATTATGATTTATTTGACTATCGGAAGGAATACCAGGATACAAAACTTCTGCTGGGTTGCGGATATGCGCCGCTGCGTAAGGAGTTTAAGGAGCTGCCTGCAAAGCAGATCAGGCAGTCTGTGAAAAGGGTGCTGGTGGTGACCGGAGGGACGGACGAGTATCATTTTATGAAGCGGTTTACGGAGACAATTCTGGCACGGCGGGATTTGTTTGTGGGAGTAGAATTTGCGCTGATCTGTGGAGCATTTAACCGGGAGATAGAGGAGATCAGACAACTTTCCGCAGATTATATGGCGGAAGCTGATGAATTTGAGGACGATCGGAAAAGCATCTCAGATAACGAAACAGATAGGAAAACCGATGCTATGAGGATCAGGATCTATCCTTCGCTTCCCACGTTAAAGGATGCAATGCTGAAAACCGACCTTTTGATCACGGCGGGTGGTACAACGCTTTATGAGATGGCGGCATGCGGGACTCCCGGAATCTGTTTTAGTATGGCGGACAATCAATTGGACAATGTCAAGGGGTTTGCGGCACGGGATCTGGTTTGGTATGCAGGCGACGTCAGAAAAGATTTTTCTTATGACCGCCTGATACAGATGATGAAAGAGCTGATGGGAGACTATGCGGCAAGGGCTGCTGTTTCCGAAAAACTGAGGGCTTTGGTAGATGGAAAAGGAGCGGAGAGGATCGTTGATGCAGTTATCCATTATCGTTCCGGTCTATAATATGACCGCGGATCAGAAATTGAATCAGTGTCTTGATTCCCTGCTGGCGCAGACGATTTCGGATTATGAGATCATTGCGGTAGACGATGCGTCTACAGATGATTCTCTGAGCGTACTCAGACAGTATGAGGAGAGCTATCCGGGGCGTGTCAAAGTGATCGCCGGTGAAAAAAATCATCGACAGGGTGGTGCGAAAAACCGCGGCATCAATGCCGCACAGGGAGAATGGATCGGATTTATTGACAGTGATGACTGGATCGCTCCTGATATGTATGAAAAGCTTATAATCAAAGCCGGGCAGACCGGAGCCGATCTTGTGGGCTGTGATTATTCCCATGTGGATGGCTATACAATGCAGCCCGGAAAAGTTGTTGTCAATAATACTGCGGAACAGACAGGCGTGTTGGATGCAGAGAGACATAAGAAGCTGCTGCTTTGTCCCGGCAGCATGGTGGTCAAGATCTATCGACGTCAGGTGATCATAGAGCATCATCTGGATTTCCCGGAGGATATCTTTTATGAGGATAACTGTGCATCGCCGTTGTGGTCGCTGTATTTTACGCATTTTGAACGGGTGGAGGAGCCGCTTTACTTTTACCGGATGGTGGAGGGTTCTACAACGCATCGTGTTACATGGGAACGCTGTCTGGATCGGATGAAGGCGGGGGAGCTTTTCCTGCAGGAGTGTAAGAAGCGGGGATTGTACGATGCGTACCGCAATGAGATAGAATATTGGTTCACGAAGATTTATTATGCTGCGACCCTGTTTTCTTATATGTATTCCGGCAGACGCCAAAAAATGAAAAATACTGGGGCGCTGAGGAAAAATATTAAAAAATTTGTTCCTGACTTTCAGGACAATCCGTATTATAAAGATATGATGCCGAAAGAAGATCAGAAGCTGATTGCTTTGCATATGCGGTCTAACCGGATATTTTTCTTGTACTATAAGCTGTTATTCGGATACCGGAGACTAATAGAAAAATCAAAAGTTAAGACCGGAGCTAAGGCAGAAGTTAAGTAGGTGACAAAATTGCAGATGAAACATGGAGAGGAACTATGAACGCAGTTGCCATTATTACAGCCAGGGGCGGCAGTAAACGTATTCCCAGAAAGAATATCAAACCGTTTTTAGGAAAGCCGATCATCGCTTATTCTATTGAGGCGGCGGTCTCTTCCGGTGTTTTTGAGGAAGTCATGGTTTCCACGGACGATGCGGAGATCGCGGAGATTGCCAGAATATATGGGGCCAAAGTGCCGTTTTATCGAAGCGAAGCCATGGCGGATGATTTTGCAACGACAGCGGATGTTTTAGAAGAAGTGCTTAGAATGTATCGGGAAAGAGGAAAGGATTTTGACTGCTTTTGCTGTATCTATCCGACAGCGCCGTTTCTGACTGCAGAGAATTTAAGGGCTTCTATGGACACGTTGATCCGTCAGGATGCGGATACTGTGCTGCCGGTAGTAAGATTTTCTTTTCCGCCGCAGCGGGCGGTGGTGATGCAGGACGGGTGTTTAAGACCAAAATGGCCGGAGCATGTGCTTACGCGTTCACAGGATCTGGAACCGTTTTATCACGACTGCGGACAGTTTTACTGTTTAAAGACGAAGAGCTTTCTGGAACAAAAAAAGGTAATAATGGAAAAAACCATGCCGTTTTTTCAGGAGGAAATGCGTGTGCAGGATATCGATACGGAAGAAGACTGGAAGATTGCTGAGATGAAATACCGTCTTATGCAGGGAGGAAGGCAGCAATGAGTTTATATCTGAGAAAGGCAAATGAGAGGGATAAGAAAATACTCTTTGACTGGGCAAATGAACCGGAGACACGAGCCAATTCTTTTCATCAGGAAGAGATATCCTGGGAGGAGCATACGGAATGGTATGGCCGCGTGATGCAGGCGGAGGATGTGCTGCTTTATATTGCCATGGATTTTATGAAGCCCGTGGGACAGGTCAGGCTGAATATAGAAGATAATGCCGGCAGGATCAGCTACAGCGTGGATGAGGAATGCCGCGGAGATCATCTTGGACAGAGGATGCTGGCTTTGCTGGAAAAGGAAACGGCGGGAAAGGTTACACGGCTTGTTGCGCAGGTAAAGCCGGACAATATGGCTTCCAGACAAAACTTTGAAAAGCTTGGATATAAACTCTGCAAAAATCATGATGAAAGCCGGGATATTGATGACTGCAGCCATCAGAAAATGGTTGTCTATAGCAAGGAGCTGGATGCCGTAAAGACCGGATCTGCCTCCGGAGAGGATCAGAAACCGGAAAAACAAAAAGGTAACGATAAAAACGATACGTTGATCGCAGCAGCAAAAAAAAGAGAGCCACAATTTGAGGTATTAAGGGTGATAGCCATGCTGATGGTTATCCTGCTGCACTATCTGAGCAAGGGTGGTCTGCTGGCGGATCCGGCAGGAGATATGACAATATCTGATTGGGCATTTTGGGGTATGGAAGCGTTATGTCTGGTCTGCGTGAATGTTTATGTCCTGATCAGCGGATATTTCTTTTCGGAAAGCAGATTCCGGCTGGGAAAAATTGCGGGGATCTGGTGCCAGGTGTTTTTCTACAGCGTAGTCATAGCGGCATTTTGTATGGCGGCAGGGCTTGTGGATTACAGGCACTATTTTGATTTGTATAACCTGCAGTTCTTTGTATTTCCCGTGATCAATGGACATTATTGGTTTGCAACAGCGTATTTGTTGATGTACCTGTTTTCCCCGGTCATGAATTATGCGCTTAAAGGGATGAGCAGAAAACAGCTGCAGCTGCTGATTCTGTTGCTGTTGATCCCATTTAGTTTTGCAAAATCCATTCTGCCGCTGCCGCTTATGGTGGATGACTGCGGTAACGGTTTTGTATGGTTTTTATGTCTGTATCTGATTGCGGCATATATCAGGCTGTATGGGATTCCTTTTCTGGAAAAGAAGGGAAAGGCATTGGCGGCATACCTGCTTTCGGCAGCAGGCATCTTGATTGCCTTGTCGCTGGCGGCTTTCTTAAACCACAGGACAGGTCATTATGAATATGCGTTGGAGATTCCGCTGCATTATAATTTTATCTTTGTTCTGACCGGATCGCTGGGACTGTTTTATTGCTTTAAAACATGGAAGGTGAAAGAAAATGCGTTGGTGCGCTATCTGGTGAAGATCGCTCCCTATACTTTTGGGGTATATCTGCTGCATGAACATCTTCTGCTGCGTTATTGGTGGCCGAAAATATTCAGGGTATCGGAGACCTATGGAGCAGTAAGAATCGTTCATCTTCTTTTGACAGTGCTTCTGCTGTTTGCTGCGGGGATTCTGGCGGACGTTCTGCGAAGCTTACTGTTCCTGGGGATCGATAAGCTGATGGTCATTGCGCTCCGAATCTATTATGCGAAGAGAGAAGCTATGGATTATCTGATCTTTGGATTTCTGGCTACTGTGGTCAATTGGCTTGCATATGCGGCATCTGTCTTTGGACCTCTTGAGGCAGGGACTGCATGGATAGCCGGAAAAATATGCGCTATCGGGCTTTTGGCAGCTTCTTCTGATCCTCTCGCATCGGCAAAGATTATTGTGGCTAATGTCTTTGCGTGGGTCGTTGCCGTGCTGTTTGCTTATTGGACCAACCGGACATGGGTGTTTCGGAGTCAGGTACAGGGCGCAAAGGCAATTTTAAAGGAGTTCACGGCATTTGTCAGTGCGCGTGTTACGTCCTTACTGGTAGAGACGGCGCTGTTATACCTATTGGTGGACCGGCTTAAGCTGAATGATATGTTTTCTAAGATTCTATTAAGTTTTATAACGATAGTGCTGAATTACATTTTCAGTAAATTGTGGATTTTTAAGAAAAAAGACAAAGTCAGGGAAGAAATAGATGCAAAGGGATGAACAAATAGAAAATGGAACCGGTATTATGAGGAAAAAGGAAACTTTTAATAAAAAATTGGATATTATACTGCCGGTTTTTTTGTTTTTGTTTGCTTTGATCGGCTGCAATCAGGGAGCAGACCTGACAGATACCACCTATAGTCTGGGTAATTATCTGTATATTCGTGAGCTGGGCGGAGAATGGGTCTATGCCACGTTTTTGGCCAATATGCTTGGGTATCTTCTGATGCTTCTGACAGGTCAGAAGATGATATGGATGAATGCAGCAGGGAGCGTGATGATCGCCGTTACGGCAGCAGCAGTGTATTATGGCTTAAGAAATGATATCCCTCGCGTCATTTTGTTTTTGGGAGAGCTGATGGCGGTCGGATTGTGCTGGTGCCCCAGAGTGATCTTTTACAATTATCTGACATATCTGCTGTTGACGGTGGCGGCAGTGATGCTTTTTCGTGCGGTGCTGACGAAGAAGAAAGGATTGTTTCTGGCTGCGGGAATATTACTTGGACTCAATGTATTTGTCCGTATTTCCAATCTGACAGAAATGGCGCTGATTCTGCTTGTATGGTTTGGTGCTTTTTTAGACCGTCCTGCAAAATTACAGAATGGCTCTGAAGGCAAAAAGCGGCAGATAGATACTGACAGGCAGAAAAATACAGTCTGGCAGCAGACGGGTATCTGTATCGGAGGCTATCTGCTTGGTATATTAATGGGATTATTCCTGATGCTCGTGACAGTGGGCGCAGACGGCTATTCCCGAATGCTGAACTGGGTATTTTCCTTGTTTACATCGAGTGGTGAGGCTGGCGGTTATTCCATGGGCGGGATGTTTGGTACGATTCTGAAAAATTACATGGGAAGCCTTCGCTGGCTGCTTTTTATGGCGGCTGGGATCGCGGCAGGAACAGCCATGTTTTTCATAAAGAGGGATTATTTCCTTAAATGGAAAAAGGTTTTTTATCTGGCAGGAATTGTTATTCTCGGAATTTATTTTTACAGAAACGGTGTCTATGACTTCAGATATTATAATAATGGCAGCATTTTCCATCTTAGTGTGCTGTTTTTTCTGATAGAATGGATTGTGTGTTTTATAATGATATTTCATAAAAAGGCGGGAAAAGAAGATAAGCTCTTTGCTATGCTGACAATGATAATATTATTAATAACGCCGATTGGAAGCAATAATCATCTTTTCACCTGCATTAATAATATGTTCCTGACAGCTCCGCTTGGATGCTTTGCCGGATACCGGCTGTATGGATTTTATTGCAAGGGCTGTTGGAGATTTCCCTGCGGCGCTATGTGTGTTTCGCTGGCGGCAGGACTGCTGGTTCAAAGTATATTATTTCACTGGTATTTTGTCTTCCGCGATGGAGTGGATGGTACGCCGAGGGATGCAGTGATTACAGAGGAGGATAATCATTATCTGTCCGGCATGAAGACGGCGCATGAACATGCGCAGGCGATTGGGGGATTGACAGCATATGCCGGAGAGCAGTTTGTTAGTGGTGAGGAATTGATCCTATATGGCAAGCTTCCGGGCGTTGCCTATCTGCTTCATATGCCGTCCGCGTTTACGACGATCTGGCCGGATCTTGACAGCTTTCCGATACAGCTGTTTACGGAGGAACTGGAACGGATCACAAAGGAATGTCTTGCCGAAGAAAGAGAATGGCCGGTATTGGTCTTATCTTTGGAAACGGCGGCTTATGCGACGCAGGATGCCGAAGGAATGTTGATGCTTGGCGTAGATGAGGCAGAGATGCAGACGGATGAAAAGCTGACAGCGATCTCAGAGTTTATTATATTACAAGGATATTACGAAACCTATTCCAATGAGGAATTTGTTGTTTTAGAAAAAAAATAAAAAGAAATCAATAAAAGACTATCATTATATTCGTATCTATTATAAAATAGAAGAATGTTACAGGCTGTGAAAGGAGTATGAGCATAGGGATGAGGAAGTGGATAAACAAAACCGCAGCAGGTTTTCTTGCGGCAATGATTCTGTCGGGGATGGTATTTGCGGCTTTTGAACTGCATGCCGGGGCGGCGAAATCAGAGTATGATAATGATGATTTTACAATAGACGCGAAGCTCTCTTTATCTGCTTCAGCGGAATCATTTGACATAACGGTAGAGGTGACCAATGACGGACCTGATTTTGAAGGAATGGTGCGTGTGATTCCGGATAACGGGGGCAGAAAGACCTGCGCTTATGATACGGTAATCTCTTTATCCAAAGGCAGTACAAAACAGTTTGTTGTATCGGTTCCCATCAGCAGTCTGGATATCTACTATAATGGATATGGTCAGACAGGGGCGCTGATCGTGGTTCTTTTGGATCAAGATGGCAATAAGGTCACCACCGAAAAATATTCCCGCTTTTTTCAGGGTTATCAGGATAAGCTGACTGTTGGTATTTTGAGTGACAAATATGATGAATTGGATTATTTTAGTTTATATGGAGGCTCTGTGTTTGTTATCAACAATAATTATCCGGTAGAGCTGATGGAGCTTTCAAAAAATACGCTGACAGATGAGCTGGAGAAGCTGGATTATTTAGTGATTGATCAATATGATACATCTCAGTTAAGTGAGGATGCCATTGCGGCCATCGAAGAATGGACAAATCAGGGCGGTATGTTGATCTTTGGTACGGGCGCTTATGCTTATGATGTATTGGGTGGATTTGATCCGCAATTTCTGCAGACAGAGTGTCTTGGGATCTATATGGTGGGAACGGGTGATTTTGTAACGGAACAGGGCCGGGGAAGAGACATGTACTCAGAAACGGGTTCGTACAGTCCGTATGATTATTACGGAGTGTCCATTGATATGTACCTTAACAATATTTACGAAACAGATACGGCGATTCTGGATGGGCTTTCCCAGTATGATGGATATTATCATTACGGACAAGGATATGGGAATTCCCTTTCATCCGGCAGCGGCAGTATTACATATCTGTATTATGCATTGTCGGATCCTGATGTGGTCAATGCGTCACCGGCTTATGTAGCTGAGAATATTTTCTCTATGGCTGCAGACCAGACAAATTTGAACAATGCCGCATTCCATAATACTGATGAGAGCGGCATCCGGTATGTTTACAATATCAGAAGCGCGCTTGGTATCATTGATATGGAGAAGGCGAATATCAATTATGGTATGTTAAATATACTGATCGCCATTTATGTCATTCTGGTCGGACCGGTGGTTTATCTTGTATTGCGGTATTATAAAAAACGTGAGTTATACTGGGCTGTGGTTCCCGCGTTGGCGCTTCTTTTTGTCGGCATCATATCGTTTGCCGGGAAAGGTTTTAGGATCGCGGATACTACCGTATGTTCGGTTACATTTGTGAATACGGGGAACGATGGGGAGACCGGCTCTGTTTTGTATGCATACAGTGCAGACCATGATGACTGGCTGATATCACTGGCGGATGAATGTGCTTATGCGGGTCCGCTGCAGAAAGATTATGGCTGGTCAAACGATCCAATGGAGTATTACTTCCGTGTTGTTGAGGATCTGTCCGGAACGAGTGTAGGGATCCGTCCGGGCACCAGTTTTGAGACGACGATGTTTCAATGCAGGGCTGCAGAGCCGGTTAAAGGAGAGATCTTAACGGAGGATATAGAAGTTACAAGCCATTCTGTCAAAGGTCATGTTACGAATGAAACGGGGCATGATTTTTCCTGTATGTTGATTTATGATAACAGATATTTTGCTGTTGTGGAAGGCATAGAGGACGGTGAAGAGATCAACCTTAAGAATGCGGAAGTGCTGGAGCACGGTGATAGTTCCAGTATAGATGATATCTTCTGGATGACGGCAGAGCGGAATTATGAAGACAATAAGTCGCTGGCTGCGCAGATGGCGGCGCTTTATGTCGGACTGCGGCAGGCGGTAGACTATCAGGGAACAGTCATTCTCGGAGTTGTGCCAAACTATGACAGGGTCACAGAGGGCAATTATACGGAGACCTCGTATGGTGTTTTCTATTATATACAGTAATATTTAAGAATATTTGTTTTGTGGAAAATAAAATTTTTACATTGCAACTTAAGCCTGTGGCAAAGCTTGCAGGTTATGGAAGGATATAGGTGATTTATATGCTGCATATCAGTTATCTGTATAAAAATTACGGGAAATTTCAGGCGGTCAATAACTTAACGCTCCATATCCCAAAAGGTGATTTATTTGGCTTTGTGGGGCCGAATGGTGCAGGAAAGACGACTACTATCAGGATCATATGCGGTCTTCTGCCGGCAACTGCGGGTTCGGTTCATGTGAACGGGATAGATGCTTTTGCCAACCGGAAAGAGATCAAACGGCAGATCGGTTATGTGCCTGATTTCTTTGGCGTATATGATAATCTGAAGGTAAAGGAGTATCTGGAGTTTTATGGTTCCATGTACGGCATGCATACGGAGGATATCCTAAAAGTGGCAGACGATCTTCTGGAGTTGGTCAATCTGCAGGATAAGAAGGAAGTCTATGTTGATACGTTGTCCAGAGGTATGAAGCAGCGGTTGTGTGTGGCAAGGGCCCTGCTTCATAATCCGCAGCTTTTGATCTTAGACGAACCGAGCTCCGGTCTGGATCCCAGAGCAAGGGTGGAGATGAAAGAGCTGCTGATGAATCTGAATTCCATGGGAAAGACCATTATCATCAGTTCGCATATCTTATCTGAGCTGTCAGAGATGTGTACCAGTATCGGCATTATGAACAGAGGACAACTGGTGATGGCGGGTAAGATCGACGATATCAGGACTCATATGAATGCAGATAACAGAATCATTTTCTCGATTGAAAATGATATCGAGAAAGCTGCGCGTATTGTAAAGGAACATGCAGGTGTTATTGTACGTTCTGTCCGGGAAAATGAACTGATCATATCGCATACGGGTTCGACACGGGAGCTGAATCAGATGGTAAAGCAGATGATGGATCAGGAGATCGTATTAGCGGGATTCCATAAAGAGGAAGGGAATTTAGAAGCATTGTTTATGCAGCTGACAGGAGGGGCTTCGTAATGAAGATCATGTTGAATCCAATAATGAAAAAAGATTTCAAGGTTACTGCCCGCAGTATGAAAATGGCATGGGGGCTGATGGCATATGAAGCGGTTCTGGCTTTTATATTTATTTTGGCATTGTCAATGTTAAGCATGCAGTCCGGTTATAGCTATCAGAATATCTATAGTGAACTGATTTCACTTTTTCCGCTGATCGGGGTTGCGCAGGTCAGCATGGCGGCATTGGCGATTCCGGTTATGACAGCCTCTTCCATATCCGGCGAGAAGGAACGGCAGACGTTTGATATCATGCTGACGACCTGTTTATCGCCTATGTCGATTGTATTTGGAAAGGTTTTCTCTTCCGTAGTGCAGATCATGCTTTATGTGGCAGCCAGTATTCCTATTATGGCGCTTGCGTTTGTGCTGGGCGGACTTTCGTGGTGGACGTTGTTTTTGTTCCTGATCGTCATCTTTGTTTTTGCTACCCTTGCGGGAAGTATAGGGGTATTTTGTTCCTCTATCAGCAGAAAATCTATTGTTTCGATCATACTGGCATTTGTATCATATTTTCTTGTGTGTTTTTTAACGGTTTTGCCGATGATCATCGCCTATGTTTCTACAAGGGGGCGTAATGCTTATGATAGTATGATATTCCTTTTGTTGAATCCAATCGTATTTCTTGAAGAGTTTTTTATGCTTTCCATGACGGGAGAATCGCTGTTTTCCGGTGAATTAAGTGATGATTTGGGATTTTTTACTTCACTTCTCTCTCATGGTCCGCTTTGGTGCATTATTTCTGGGATATGTATGCTGGGACTCTCGCTGTTCTTTATGTTTCTGGCGGCAAAGAGGATCGATCCGCTGACGGATAAGGTTAGAAAATTCAAAAAGAAGCAGCCTATCGTGCAAAGCGCATTTATTCCTAAAGAGGTCAATAGTCAGGACGCGGGGAAAGAAACGGATCAGCTGGATTTTGTGAAAGAGGCTGACAGAGCAGGTGTAAATACCAGTGAAATGATGAATGGCTCTGACGCGGGCAAAGCGGCAGACAGCGCCGGAAGCGGGGAAACGGAGAAGGGCATCGAAGCAGTAAATAATGCAGAAGCAGTCAATGGCAGTGTCACGGAAAACAGTGTTGAAGCGGGAAATAATGTTGAACCGGAAAATAAGATGGAAGCGGTCAATGGCAGCGAAGCAATAAACAGCACAGATGCCGGAAATGAGGCTGAAAATGGATGAAAGAAAATTTCTGCAAAGTTTCATAAAATATTATCGTGGGAAAATGAATCTTGCGCTGCTTTTGAAGTGGTGTTTTATGGCCGGCGGCGCGGGAGCACTGGCTGCGCTGTTGATGGAGATCATTGCCCTGCTTGTTCCCTTTTATTATGCGCATCTGGCAGCGGTCCTTTGCGTCCTGGGCGGTATGATATGCGGCGTTATTATTGCCACGCTTAAGAAGTACGGTATGAAAGAGGCAGCGCTGGCAATCGACCGGTTTGGATTTGAGGAGCGCGTGATCACCGCTTATGAGAATCTGGAGGGGGAAGGGGCGGTGCTGACCCTGCAGAGAGATAATGCAGCCCGTATGCTGGAGCAAAATCAGCATATGGTGAAGAAATCAGTGCTCCCTTCTTGGAAGCTGATGCTGCCGGTGATTTTATTAAGTATTTTGGTGATCGTATTCATTATGCTTCCGTCCGAGACGAAAGAGATAGCTGTGCAGCGGCACGAACTGAATGAGTATGCGGAGGATATTAAGGAGGAGATCAAGGAGGCTTTGAATGCGCTGGAGGAGATTGAGACAGGCGGACTTACGACCGATCAGATCGCCCAGATCGAAGCGATGAAGGACTCGTTGAACGCTTCCATGTCAGAGGTGGAGGAATTTTCTTCCGAGCAGTTTAAAATGCCGGAGAGCCTGCAGGCATCGGAAATTGCCCTTCGACAGGCAAATACGCGGCTGGATTATAAAATGGAAAATATGGCTAATCAGCTGGGGCAGATGGCAGAGCAGAGCACAGGTAATGAAAGTATGCAGGTGTCCGCGCAAAGTCTGCAAAATGCGGCAAATCAGCTGGCTTCCAATCAGAATCAGGGAAATCAGAGCGGACAGAATCAGAGCGGTAACGAACAGGTCAATAATAGTCAGAATGGCCAAAATGGACAGGACGGTCAGGGCGGCCAAGATGGACAGGACGGACAAAACGGTCAAAGCGGTCAAAATGGACAGGATGGGCAGGACAGTCAAAGCGGCCAAAATGGACAGGACGGTCAGGGCGGTCAAAATGGTCAGGATGGACAAAACGGTCAGGATAGTCAGGGTGGACAGGGCGGTCAAGATGGACAGGACGGTCAGGATGGTCAGAACGGAAGCAGCGGGAATGGCGGGAATGGCGCAGGAACCGGAAGCAGCAGTACGCCGCATGATTATGTCAGCGTACCTAATGAATTGGGAGATGACGGATCGCTTCAGGGTATTTCTGTAGAATCGGAAAATTCCGATTACTACAGGGAACAAAATGGTCTTGCATGGGAGGGGGAACATGTTTCCTATGAATCCGTGATTGGAGAATATACCAATCAGGCTTATGAAGGCTTGGAGCAGGGAAGATATCCCAGCGGCATGACGGATGTGATCAAGGATTATTTTGGTAATCTACAGTAAATATTATGTTCAGTATGGAATGGTCCTGATGAGATAAATATTATATTACAGGGAAGGAATATGGTGGCGTATATGAATGAATTGGAACAATGGCAGCAGCGGATGATGCAGTGTGAGGCTGAGATCGGTAAGGGGATCATCGGACAAAAAGATATCATCCGGCAGACAATGCTGGCGATGCTGACCGGCGGCAATGTATTATTGGAGGGTATGCCCGGACTTGGGAAAACCATGCTGGTCAGTACAATCAGTAAGGTATTTCAGCTGACATTTAAGCGTATCCAGTTTACACCGGATTTAATGCCAAGCGATGTGACCGGTACGAATATTATCATCAAGGATCAAGGCGGCAGTGCATTCCGTTTTGAAAAAGGACCGATCTTTGCCAATCTGGTGCTGGCAGACGAGATCAACCGTGCAACGCCTAAGACGCAGTCGGCATTGCTGGAGGCGATGCAGGAACATACGGTGACAGTGGGCAATGACAGCTATCGTCTGGACGAGCCGTTCCTTGTGCTGGCAACGCAGAATCCGATTGAAAACGAGGGTACGTATCCACTGCCGGAGGCGCAGCTGGATCGATTTATGTTTAAGATCCTTGTGAATTTTCCGAGTAAGGAAGAACTAAAAGGAATCGTTGATCTGACGGAAGGACTACAGATGCCGTCTATTCAGCCGCTGTTAGATGGTAATGGGCTGGTGACTGCCAGAACCATCGTTGCGCAGATCCCCATTGCGGATGCGGTCATGGATCATATCCTGAATATTGTGATGGCGACTCATGCGGAGAATAAGTATATCAGGGAGGGCGCAAGTCCCAGAGCTGCGCAGGCGCTGATACGCGCTTCAAAAGCCAAAGCATTTATGGAAGGCAGGATGAATGTTTCTTTTGAAGACGTCAAATATGCGGCATATCCGGTTCTCCGTCACAGGATCATCCTCGGTTTTGATGCGGTTTCCGAGGGTATCAGCGAAGATCGGATCATTACGGATATTTTAAATTCTATCAAATAGAGGCTGAGTATGCTTGATGCAAAATTTTATGATGCGCTTGTCCGTCTGCGCCTGTCCATAGGGCATAAGTCCAGCATGAGTATGTCCGGTAACCGAAAGTCGGTACAAAAGGGCAGCTCGGCGGAATTTTCCGATTTCAGGGAATATATGCCAGGAGATGATATCCGCAGGATCGACTGGAATGCATATGCGCGTCTGGATAAGCTGTTTATTAAAGAATATATGGAAGAAAAGGAAGCGGTGGTTTCGATTCTGATCGATACCAGTGCGTCCATGAATTATGGGGAAGAGAAGAAATCGGAGCTTGCCCTGAGCATTGCGGCTGCGCTTTCTTATCTGGCGCTTTCCGGCATGGACCGGGTAGTCGTATATGATATGAAGAGGATGGCGAATCCTTATATCATTACCGGCGGTAAGAAAGGTTATCCCCGCTTGTTAAAGTGGCTGGAGCAGCTTTCTTTTGATGGCGCGGCGGATATCCATACCGCGATCCGGCAGATGGCGATGAAGGGTCCCGGAATGACGATCCTAATCAGTGATTTTCTGACGGACAGCATGGTAAACGGACCGGAGGATGAGATTGAAAAGCTTATGAAGTATCTGGATTACCGCAGGCAGAAGACCGTTATGCTTCATGTGATGGCTGAGGAAGAACTGGAGATCGGATTGTCCGGTACGTATCATCTGATTGACATGGAGAGTCAGGAGCATCTCAGGATTACGATGAATGCCGAGGCTATCCGTGATTATCAGAAAGGACTTCAAAATTTTCTGAATAAATTACAGCAAAGCTGTCGGAGGACAGGAAGCAGTTATGTCCTGTGCAGTACGGCAAGGGATTTGTATCAATTGATTTTTGAGGATTTAAGGGTGTTATATGACATTTGAAAGTATGTGGCCGCTGTTATTTCTGATAGCGGTTCCGGTGATTATAATTTTATATCTGCTGAAGCCTAAGGGAGTGGAGCATCTTATATCATCCAATCTCCTTTGGCAGAAGCTGCTGAAAAATCAGCATTCTAAAACATTTTTTGAGAAGTTTATCCACAATATTCTGATGTATCTTCAGATATTGCTTCTTTTGCTGTTTATTCTTTCTTTTATGTCCCCGTATATCAATGTTGACAGCACACAGGGCGGAAGGGTTATTTTTTTGATTGATACCAGCGCCAGTATGCAGCATGATAACGGCAGGGGAAAGCAGCGCATAGAGGAAGCGATAAAGACCGCCTGCGATTATGTGGAGGCGTCACGCAATACGACATTCAGTATCGTGACCAATGATCTTACGGGCACAGAGCTTCTGGCAGTGGGGATCAGCGATAAGGCAAGCGTCATAGAAACACTTCGGGGGATCACATGCTCTGACGCATCCGGTTCACTGGATGACGCACAAAATATCGTAGAAACGCTTTATACACAGATCAATGAGAATGGAGAAGGGGAACAGGCGCATCTGATCGTTCTTACAGATGGCTCGGGAGCGGAGGACGCTGCGGTCTATACTGAACATATGGGCGCCGATCTTTTGATTGCGGGAGAAGCAGTCAGTAATATCGCGAATGAATTTACTGTATATACTGAAACTGCGACAGGGACAGATGTTGTAACGCAGGTAACTAATTATAGTGACGCAGAGGCATCCTTTGATGTCAGTCTGTATGACGGGGAGGATACGCTGCTGGAGGTGCGGCAGATGACGCTTTCTCCGGGTGAAAGAGGCATGTGCCTGTTTCAGGATGTTGAATGGAATGCAGAGTATCTGAAAAGCGTGATTTCGGGCGTCCGGTTTGAAGGTCAGAAGAATGCTTCTTCTGATAGTCTGGCGGCAGATGATATTTCTTATGCGGTACGATCCGGCGGCAGCCTTGCGAACGGTGTGCTGATCAGCAGCGGCAATACATTTATAGAACGTGCTTACCGTGCGGTGACGGGCAGCGATATCGTAAAGAGCGGAGCGGATACGGCGCTTGGTTCGGATGCCTACAATATGGCAGTCTATGATGTCGGCAGCAGTGTTTCCCCGTCTGCCAGCATAAACCGTATCGTATTGGCGGGCACAGACAATGTTTCCGGAGAACTTCGGAATGTACGGCTGGAAGTGGCTTCCGGAGAGCTTACTGCAGGACTTTCTGATTTTACGATCGGCGCCAATGTGACTCATACTTATGAAGTGCCGGAATGGGGGCACAGCTTTATCACCAGTGGAGATCAGTGTGTGGCATATTATGGTGAGCATGACGGGCTCAAGGAGATCGTGCTTGGTTTTGATATCAGGGAGACGGACTTTCCGCTGCTTGCAGAGTTCCCCGTCTTTATGGCCAATGCGATCAGTTATCTTTCCGACACTTCATTTCTTGCCTCCAATATCTATGCGGCAGGAGACTTGGTGGTATTCCAGCCGCGTGCGGATATGGATGTTGACGTAGTTATTGCGGATACCTCGAAAGCAGGGATCTACAGCGTCAGGGCAGGGGAAGAAGAGGAATATTATGTTGTCAGGATCGAGACTGTACGGGAGTCGGATGGACGTATTACTGCGGAA
Source organism: uncultured Lachnospiraceae bacterium (assembly GCA_964421915.1). Classification (GTDB taxonomy): domain Bacteria; phylum Bacillota; class Clostridia; order Lachnospirales; family Lachnospiraceae; genus NK4A136. The sequence goes on along the minus strand of CAYQZB010000034.1, from coordinate 5,350 downwards.
GATATTACCGGTACGAGGGATTACAGTACTATCAAGGTAAAACAAACACTCCGCGATATTTTCCTGATTTTGGCTCTGATTCTAATGATCGTGGAGTGGATCATCTATCTGAAACAGATGAATCAGTTAAAAAGAGTGAATCTTTTCTATCTGGCTATTCGTTGTGTCGGATGGATTTTGTTGATTCTGGCTATTGTCGGACTGACGATCCCTAAAAAGAGTGATCAGGTGACGACGATATTTGTTGTGGATATGTCAGTAAGCAACCAGGAGAATCTGGCAGAGATTGAGAGGTATCTGTATAATGAGATCTCTGAGATGCCGGCTAAAAACCGATATGGTATCGTGACCTTCGGAAGGGATGCGCAGATCGAGCAGTTCCTGACAGAGCGTCGTATGTCGTCAGGCTTGATGACGGTCACAGATGATTCAGCGACCAATCTGGAGGAAGCAGTCTATCGCGCTATGGCAATGATTCCGGCAGAGGCGGCAGGACGGATCGTGCTGCTCACGGATGGACGTGAGACGAAAGGAGATGTGCTTAATACGGCGGGCGCAATCGTATCTAATGATATTGAATTGAAAGGGATTCTTTTTGATACCACGCAGGGCGAAGATGTATATGTTGAAGATGTGAAGCTTCCTTCTTATCTTCATCCGGGAGACAGCTATACTGTAGAGGTTACGGTGACAAGTAATTATGATACGGATGCAGAGGTCGTGCTGATGAATGGCGAGCAACTGCTTAGTACATCTTCTGTACACCTTAATCGCGGGACGAACCGGTTCGTATTTGAGCAGACGGCAGCCAGTGGCAATATGGAAAGCTTTGAAGTCGTTGTGAACGCGCTTGGAGATACCTGCGCGGAAAACAATGCCTATCATGCATATGCAGTGGTGGAGGATGCGCCCAAGATCCTGTTGGTTGCGGGAATCGGGGAGAATACATCTGCCATGTCGGAGATCCTGACACAGGCGGGATGTAACTTTGAGATTGTATCGGCAAAAGATGCGCCTGACAATATGAATGACCTGCTGAATTATAGGAACATCATACTGCAGAATGTTTATTTAAGCGATCTGCCGGAGGGTTTTCTGGAAGAGATAGAATCTTATATCCGTGATTACGGCTGTGGACTGATCTGCTGCGGCGGAGCCAACAGCTTTGCGCTTGGCGGCTATAGGGACAGTGTTCTGGAGCAGGTGCTGCCTGTGGATATGATGCTTCGGGGAGTGAATGAACTGCCGTCTACAGCGATGGTTATGGTAATCGACCGTTCCGGAAGTATGCTGTCCGGTTATCCTACGAATCTGGATATGGCGATCACTGCGGTAGTGGAAGCTGTCCGTCAGATGCGGGCAGAAGATTATGTCGGAGTGCTGTCCTTTGATGACGGTTTTATCTGGGAAGTTCCTATTACGCTGGCGGAGGATAAGGAAGATATTATTGACCGGGTGGAAAGCATTAATGAAGGCGGCGGCACGACGATCAAGCCGGCGCTTCAGGAGGCTTATAACAGGATTCTGAATACGGATGTATCTGTCAGGCATGTTGTGCTTCTGACGGATGGTATGGGTGAGACGACAGATTTCAGGGATATTATTGCTTCCTATCAGATAAGCGGTGTTACGCTTTCTACGGTGGCGATTGGGTATGGATCTGATACGCAGCTGCTGCAGCGGCTTGCGTCAAATTGCGGCGGAAGGTATTATTATACGGATGATTCCAGCAGTCTTCCCAGGATCTTTTCACAGGAAGTATTCTTAAGCGGAGATACCTATCTGCAGAATGGAAAATTTCTTTTGCAGGTAAATGCCTCTAATGAGATTACGACAGGATTATTTGAAGATGGATGGCCGTATCTTCAGGGATATGTTTCCGCGTCTCCCAAAAATGCTTCCAATCCGTTGATCATATCGGATAAACAGGATCCGATACTGACGGTATGGCAGTATGGACTTGGCAAGACGGTAGCATGGAATACGGATGTTACCAATAAGTGGACCTCGGAATTTGCCGGAAAGGAAGATTATATCCAGTTGTGGAAAAGGATCGTGGATTATTCCAGCGGCAGCACTTCCTTAAATGGTGATTATATGGATGTGGTAACTGTAGGCGATCAGATGACAATTACTTATGAGGCGCAGGATTATACCGGTCAGACGATGATCAATGTGATGTATGAGGACCCGGATGGAGAGCAGAAGGAACTGACGCTTCATGCGGTAGAACCGGGAAAATATGAGGCGCAGCTGGATACGCTTCGTACCGGCATCTATCAGTTAAATGTACGCAGGCTGGAGGGCGACGAGATAATAAATGCGGTGACTTCAGGGACGGCGGTGCAGTTTTCCGACGAATACCGTTTCGATGTCAGCAATAGTAACACAATTTCTTATTTGGAAACTTACGGCATGGTGATAGACAAGGAAGATGAGATATGGACAAAGCGTTTGACTAAGGCAAAGGAGTCCTATGATCTGACAGACTGGCTGCTTGCGATTCTGATCGTGTGGTTTTTAATGGATATCGCAGTACGAAGATTCCAGTATGTTCTCAATATCAGACGGCGCAGAAATACCGCAAAGACTGCATTGGATACTGTGGACGAACGGCAGGGAGAATCACGCTTAGAGACAATGGCAGAAAAGCAGGGAACGGAGGCGGCAAAGAGCGAAGCGGCAGGACAGTCGGCTTCAGTAAATATGGCTGCAGGACAGGTGAAGACAGCGGTAGAACAGGCAGATACGGCAGAAGGCGGACAGACTGTTATGCCTGAACAGACCGGAAAACGATCGGCGCGGTCAGGCGGCAAAGTGAAAAAGAGCAGAAAACAGAAGGAGACGCAAAAGGAAACATTAGATACCGCGCAGCTGTTAAAGAAAAAGGATGAGAGGAATATTACTTGATGAGGATGGGGATGATTTACCATATAAGATATGCAAAGATGAAGCAGATGGATCGTGGGGATGCAGGATTTTACAAATTTGGAAGAGGAGACGGCGATGATCAATTTTAATATACCCCCCTTTACGGGAAAAGAGATGGATTATATCAGGCAATGCGTGGAAGCGCAGAAGATCTGCGGGGATGGACCGTTTACCTATAAATGCAATCAGTGGATCGAGGAAAGGACTGGAACAGCAAAATGTCTTCTGACCACATCCTGTACGCATGCAACGGAGATGACGGCGCTGCTGGCAGATATCAGGGAGGGGGATGAAGTGATCATGCCTTCCTATACGTTTGTTTCGACAGCAGATGCATTTGTGTTAAGGGGAGCAAAAGCCGTCTTTGTAGATATTCGTCCCGATACGATGAATATTGATGAGAAGCTGATCGAGGATGCTGTTACGGAGAATACAAAGGCGATCGTGCCGGTACATTATGCAGGGGTGGCATGCGAAATGGATGCGATCATGACGATTGCAAAAAAACATCAGCTTTTTGTGATAGAAGACGCGGCGCAGGGAATGATGGCTTTCTATAAGGGACAGGCGCTGGGAAGCATTGGCGACTTTGGCTGTTACAGTTTCCATGAGACAAAAAATTACAGTATGGGAGAAGGCGGCGCGCTTCTGATCCGCGATAAAAAATATATTGAGGATGCAGAGATCTACCGGGAGAAGGGAACGGACCGCAGCAAGTATTACAGAGGCCAGATCGATAAATATACCTGGGTCAACTATGGTTCCTCTTATCTACCCAGTGATATGAACGCCGCATATCTTTATGCGCAGTTAGAGATGGCAGAGGAGATCAATGATGCCAGATTAAAGATATGGAATACGTATTATGCGGGATTAAAGGAGCTGGAAGAACAGGGGAAGATCGTACTGCCGGTTGTTCCGGAAGGCTGTATTCATAATGCGCATATGTTTTATATCAAAACAAATGATCTGGCGGAACGGACGGCATTTATTTCTTTCATGAAAGAAAAGGGAATACTGACGGTATTTCATTATGTTCCGCTGCATACTGCAAAAGCGGGACGAAAATTCGGAAGATTTCACGGGGAAGATGTCTATACGACAAAAGAAAGCGAACGGCTGGTCCGCCTTCCGCTGTATTACGGATTGACAGAGGAACAGAATCTGTATATTATCGAGCAGGTCAAGGCATTTTACGGTTAAAGGAAGAATTATGGAAGAGCATTTTTTATCAGAATCTAAGGAGAATCAGCGCAATATTAAATATGTAAATATTGCCGTTGCTATGATGGTGACGGCAATTCTGTTTTTGATTCTTTCTTTTTGGTCAGATATTGTATATTGCTTAAACGACGATATGATGATTCAGAGTATACTGTCCGGAAGATACAGTGGCAGTCCCAGTGGGAATGCAGTATATCTCAGCGTGCCGTTAAGCAGCCTGCTGGCTTTTCTATATGGGATTTTGCCTTCTTTGCCATGGCTTGGCTTGTTTTTGGCGGGCTGTTATATACTTTGTTTTTTTCTGACATTGTTAACTTCTCTGGAACGGCTGGCGAAAAACGCGGAGCTTACAGGTGAAAAGCGTATCATTGGTATCTGCGTTGTATGCGTTTTAAGCGTATCTGTATTCTGCGGCTTTTTTTTAAGTCAGTTCCTGATGATACATTATACGGTTGTAGCGGCGGTTCTGGGGGGAACTGCCCTTTATCTTTTTATGATATCGGATGACGGCGGGAAAGGGAAATCTGCCCTGCAAAGCAGTCTGATGCCGGTGATACTGCTTCTGCTTTGCTATCTGGTCAGGACAAAGGTGTTTTTTATGACAGCTCCGTTTCTGGCGACAGCAGGTCTTTATCGTATCTTAAGGACAAAAAGATTTGTCTGCTATCTGGTTCCGCTGGCTATGCTGGGTGCGGGGCTACTGCTTTTTGCGCTGGTGGGGCATCTGTCATATGGTGACGCGGCATGGCAGGAATATCTTGATTATAATGATGCGCGTACAGAGCTGTATGATTACGAATTGCTCTGGGAGGAAGAGGAAGCGGAAGCATATTATGCCGCACAGGGATATGCGCCGGAGGAGATAGAAATATACAGGGAGTATAATGTACTGTTAAATGAAACTCTGACGGCGGAGGATTACAGAAAGCTTGCTGCTTATGGCCGTCTTAGACCGGAGGGGCAGCGTACATGGTTTCAGAAATTCAAAGAGGGCTTCTGGCTATATCGGCACAGAATGTTGGGAAAGACGGAGGATTATCCGTATAATATCGTGAGCATTGCTCTTTATATCATGGCGGCGATGCTGATGATAGGAGGCAGGGATAAAAAATCTTTGTGGATGCTCGTTCTATTGGGCATGGTAAGATCCGGCTTGTGGATCTATCTTTTGGCGGAAGGCAGATATCCGGAGCGT
>CAYQZB010000033.1:0-27702 GCA_964421915.1 uncultured Lachnospiraceae bacterium | reverse complement strand
GTAAACCAAGCGCAGAACTGCCTGGATGATACATATTCGCAGAATAACTAATTCTGCGAATATTTTTTACTGACAAAATCCCCGCCGGCATACATTAAATTTCTTCTTATAATCGAGTAGGGGAATGACCTTCTCCCCTACTCGCTGCGTCAGCAGCAAACTTCCATGTGCGGGCCTGTGCATAAATAAAAAGACCTTCCGTCAACAGAAGGTCTTTTTGCTCTTTATATATGCAGTTTCTGATATCCCCATACCAAGCCTATGCTTCCGCCGATTGCTTCGCCTGCCCGTCGGAAACGATATTATTGATCCAGATGCCCTTTTTCACTAATATAAACCCGATAACGCATTTTATGATATCAATCGACTGCACGCAGGCATACATCGGGATCAGGGAAATGGCGGTATATCTGCTGAGCACATAAGCCAGCGGATAAGCGATCACCCAGAGATATACGCTGTCGAACAGGAACGTAATGATTGTCTTTCCGCCAGAACGCAGCGTGAAATACGACGCGTGCATAAACGCCCAAACCGGCATAAACACTGCGGATACCCTGAGATATTCGGCTGCCAGCCGCCTGACCTCGTCGGTCGTCTTGTATAACTGAGGGAAAAGCGGCGCGGTAAGATATAAAATGACCCCCAGAGGGATACAGAGTGTGACGCAGAAGGTGATGAGCTTTGTATCTGTATCCCTTGCCTCCTTAAACTTTCCGGCTCCCAAATACTGTCCCACAACGATCGCGATCGCGTCACCAAACGCGATAAAGCAGATATTGAAGATATTGGATACGGTGCTTGCTATGTTACCAACGGCCACCGCTTCAAAACTTCTCACGGAATAGCATTGATTGATCATTGCTATTCCGGCAGCCCACAGCACTTCATTTACCATCAGAGGAGTACCACGTCTGATGATCTGTCCGCATAAAGCAGCCGGAACCCTCCATGAGGAGAATGCCCGCACGATAAACGGCATCCGCCCCGTATGGCGGTGCGTCCATATGATCACGATGGCCGCCTCCACATATCTGGATATGACAGTCGCGATCGCCGCTCCCGCAGCGCCAAGCATGGGACAACCGAATTTTCCGAAGATCAGGACGTAATTCAGCGCCAGATTTACAAAGACCGCCACTATGCCGGCAATCATGGGCACTACCGTCTCGCCGCACTCCCGCAGAGTGCCGACATATGCCTGCTCTATGGCAAACGGAAGCAGTCCAAAGCAGATGATCCAAAGATACTGTTTGCCGCAGCGCAGCGCCTCCTCTATCGACAAGCCCTTATCCTCTCCCTGAAGGTACATCGCAATCAGATCTTCTCCAAAGAAGGTTAAGATCAAAATACTTCCAAGGGTGAGCAATGTAGCAATATAAAGCTTAAAGCGGAACGTATGCCGGATGCCCTCGTGATCCTGTTTCCCATAAAACTGCGCCGTAAAGATCCCCGCGCCCGATACCGCGCCAAAAATAGCCAGATTATAAACCAGCAGCAGCTGATTGATAATGGCGATGCCGGACATCTGCTCCGTTCCGATCTGCCCCACCATGATATTATCCAGCAGACCTACAAAATTGGTGATCCCGTTCTGGATCATAATGGGAACCGCCACTCCCAGCGTCATTCTGTAAAACTGCTTCGTGCCAAAATATTTCTTTTTTATGTTGGAAAACCGGTTTCTGAGAGTGCCTTTTTCGCTGCTCCTTATGTCGCAACTTTCATTATTTGTCTCATTACTTATCTCATTATGTATCTCATTATTTCTTTCGCTATTTATTTTATTGTCTCGTTTATCCATCATAAAATCCCCACGCCTCTTTCCACAGCCTGCGAATTTGGGCCGAAGGCACAAATTGCGATTGAAAAATCTTTGATTTTTCAATCTAATCCCTGTCTTTTCATAATATACCTGCACCAATTCAATATCGATGCCTGCTCCTCCATCCACCTCTACAGCCCATTCCGCTGCCTTGATGTCACAAAAAGATAACCTGCCTGCTTTCTGAAAACGGCTTTCCGAAAACAGACAGGTATATGTATCACTGCAGTCGATTGTCAGTCTAAAAACTCAACAGCCCCGCTGTCAATATGATAGACCGCCCCGCACACCGTCAGGCTGCCCTGCTCCGTCATCTCCTTTAAGCCGTCCTTAATCAATCCAACGCCGCGCTGGACATTCAGGCAGCATGCCTTAAATTCATCCTTTTCATCGCCGATCGCTTTTTTGATCTCGTCCGTTATAAACTTTACAAATCCATTCGGATCGTGATGCACCGCCGCTCCAACCGCGCCACAGTTGGTATGTCCCATTACGACTACAAGCTTTGTCCCCAGATGATCCGCTGCATATTCAATGCTGCCGAGCTGATGATTGTCGAGCACATTGCCGGCAACGCGGATCACAAACAACTCGCCGATCCCTGCGCTGAAGATTCCCTCCGGAATCACCCGTGAATCCGAACAGGTGACAATGATCGCATACGGGCTCTGTCCGTTCTCACAGGTACTCTGCCTGATCTTTGGCGATATATCGCCCGGATTTGTCTCTGCTGTCAAATAACGCTGATTCCCTTCCTTCAGTTTCCCCATTGCTTCTGTTGCAGATAAGTTTTGTGCGTGCATAGCGTCCTCCATTTCTTTTTTGATCGTTCTGTTCCAAATTCTTTTCATTGATTTGATACTGCTATTTTAAATATGATACTCCTATTTTACTTGCCATTGCCGTAATTGTCAAAAGAAATCGTATATATTTTCTATATTATATTTCAGCGCCCAATATCGCAAGCAAATAGCGGCAAATAACAGAAGAGAAATTCTTACAGTGCTGCGGATCCGGCTTGCCGGATCTATCCGCTATCGACAGGAACATCCTGCCGCAAAAAAAGCACCGGATAATGATGATTTATCCGATGCTTTCCCTTGTTTTAAAAGGCATACCGCGTTTATCCTTCAATCGCAATATAACGCTTGTTCTCAACCGCAGGCTTTGCTTCTACCTTCGGGACTTCAATTTTCAGGACACCGTCCTCAAATCTCGCCTTGATATCCTCCTGCGTGATCTGCTCGCCCACAAAGAAGCTTCTGCTGCAGGAGCCGGTATAACGTTCCCGGCGGATATATTTTCCATCCTCGTCCTTTTCTTCATTAGACGTATCCGTGGAAGCGCTGACGGTAAGATAACCGTCCTTCAGCTCTGCCTGTACATTTTCTTTCTTCATGCCGGGCAGGTTCATCGCGATCTCATAGCTGTTCTCACGCTCTTTCACATCCGTGTGCATAATGTTCTGCGGAGCCTTCGGCATCGTCTGGAAGCTTCTGAATCCCGGCAGGTCAAAGAAATCATCCAGCAGGTTCTCACGAAATAAACTGTTTAAAGAATTTGAATATGGTATCAACATAAGTCATTCCTCCTATCTGTGTTGTCTTTTTTGTTTCTAAATGTACTATACCTCTTTTGTTAGCACTCTTCAAGAGCGAGTGCTAACAATTCATACTTTTTTCACATTTAGCTGTTAGACAATCTGACTTTTGCCATTATTCTTACCAATATTCAACTTATTATCCACCCATTGGCAGACAGATCCACAGACCTTATTCCCTTTTTTAATACACTCATTGACCAACGGATCCGCAGATCTTATTCACTTTCCGATTCCTCCAACACCCATTGCAGATCGACGGCAGGTATACTGATATAATTATCCGCCCCGTCCCCCTGACGCATAATCACATGATTGATTCCTGCCTGTATAATCGTTCTTGCGCATATCGGGCATGGCTTCGCCTTATGAATGGAATTGTCCTTTGGATTAATTCCTGTCAAATATAAATCCGCCCCAAGCGTTTGTTCTCTGGAGCAATTTAAAAGCGCATTGGCTTCCGCATGGATCGCCCGGCAGATTCCATAGCCTTCCCCCTGATGCATCTGCCTCTCCATCCTGGGACATGTCCCTATATCGCAGCAGTTTTCAAACCCTCTCGGAGAGCCATTATATCCTGTAGAAATGACCGCATCATCTTTTACGATGACCGCCCCATATCTGCGCTTGATGCAGGTGCTTCGATAGGCAAAGCTTTCTGCGCAGTTGAGATACATATCTGTCTTTGAGATTCTTTTTCCTTCCTTCGGGGTTACCATACCGATCCTCCTTTACATGATCTTTACCTTTACCGCCAAGTTCTTTAAATGTTCAATATATAGAACACCCATTGTCAGAAAGGCTTCTTTTATAATTTCAATAATCATGTATGTTTCATAAAAAAATCGGGAACGAGTAAAGACCCATTCCCTACAAAAATTTAATTTTTAATCCTTCCTTACAGATCAAATCTCTCAATGATCTCTGTCAACTTTTCCGAATTACTCTTTTGCTCGTCAATCAGGCTTGTGATCTTTGCGGAAGTATTACTGGTCATTTCCGCACTGTTTGCAATCTGTGTAATGCCGGATTCATGTTCCGAGGAAGTCTGGGAAATACTCTGCATCTGCACCGCTATACGCTCAATGGAGGATTTTACTGCCCCGGTTTCCTGCCGGATTTCCTTCACCGTTTCCTCCAGACTATTTACATCTACTCCGTTTTGGTTACAGGTTTGGAGCAGTTCCTGAAGGGATCTTCTCAGAGACACCTCCAAAAATTCCATAATATCATCAAAGCAGTCATTGATAGCCTTCACATTAGAATCAGTTTCCTTACAAATACTCTGAATCTCATTCACCGCGCTGGAGGAATCCTCCGCCAGCTTTCCGATCTCGCCTGCAACCACACTGAAGCCTCTTCCTGCCTCTCCTGCTCTTGCTGCTTCAATGGATGCATTTAAAGACAGCAGATTCGTCTGGCTTGTAATTGCCAAAATACTGTCGGCAATATCATTGACATGATTTAACTCCTCCAGCTTATGAATCACCTTACCCACCCTGGACTTCGTATCAACTACCTTATTATCAATGAACTTCAGTGTCTCCTCAAACAGCTCAGACATATGCCGGGTGGACTGAAGCAGCAGGTCACTCTTTTCGGTGCCTGTAATCACCATCTCATTTGCGTCAGCAATCAATTTAGCTATATGAGTAACTTCATTATCCGTATTCTTAACCGCTTCATCGGTATTCGTCATTCCCGCCGTCAATTCCTCCGTTATAGCCAGATTATCGGTAGAACAATCAATCAGCGTATTTGCGGTATCTCTTAAGGTATCAACGCCTTCCTCCAGGGATTTTGCGGAGCTGTCTATCGTAAACACAATGTTATGCAGGGTATCCACAAAATTATCCAGAGCTGTTGCAATAATACCGATTTCACTCTTCTTGCCCACATAAGGGCGAAGCGTATCCTTCTTTCCCAGCTTAAGATTGTTTAACTCGTTAACGGCATCACTTGCATAACTCAAAGGTCTGGTGATCAGCTTAGCCACAACAAATGCCACAACACTTACAATAATCAATGCACTAAGGCACAACACAAACAGGAAAATGGATGCTTTTCTGGCTGATGCAAAACACTCCTGCTCCATGTCTTCGACAAACAAAAATAAATTTAACTCCGGAATCGTCTTACAGCAGGCAATATATTTTACGCCCTCCCTTTCATACCTGATGGTATATACCTTATCTTCCGATGCATTGGCAATCACATCCTTCGTAAGCTCCGTAAACTCCGGAGTAACCTCCGATGCAATCAGGCTTTCATCAGGATTCAGAACATACAGATTTGTTCCCAAATCAACAATGGTATACTGGGCATTTTCTATTCCGTTGGCAGTTACACCCTTGAGCTGATTGCTTATGGTGCTTATGTACGGACCGCCGCCAACATATCCAATCAGTTCATGGTTGTCGTCATAGATACCCATCCTCAGGTTTATGATCAGCTCTCCTGACGCCGGTGAGAAGAACACACCTCCGTTAAAGAATCCGTCCTTACTGTCATTCATGCTGGCATAAAAAGCAGGAAGCTGCTCTTCCGATCTGGTCACAAGGCCAATGGAGTTTTCATTAGGATGAGCCATTATCTTCGCCCCGAGCATGCCCGTGTAGACAGCCTCCCAGCCCTCCAGAGTATTGTAATACCTGACCGTATAATCCTGTGCGTCCCGATTGGCTGATGGATCATTCAGATTCTTCAACAGCTGCGGAATCTCCTTAGCGCTTGCATAGGATTTCAGAATTTGCTCGGACTCATCCCAAAAATCCTTCAAAAAAGTCGCCTGCGTATCCAAAAGCGTTGACATGCTGTTGATGGCCGATGTTTCCATCTGTTCCGTCATCATGCTATTGGAAAACATAAATATAACGATCAGAACGACAGTCATCATACCAAAAACCACACTGGAAATCACAGCAGACATTTTCATATTTTTCATAATTCCTTTTTCTACGACACTTTAGACAGCAAAGCGCCATATTTCTCCCATTTTATAGTTTACCAGCCAATCTCAGTTTTACCTGCCGCCAAAATACCAGTTCTATGCCTGATCATTTTCTGATTGCAGCTAAATCTAAGAACATTCATAAAAATCGTAACATGATTTTTAATAAATGTCAATCACTATATACCTCTTGAGTTACTGTCGTATAAGCCATTTATGATAATGTCTCAGTAGACCACAAATGAAAATGTCCCAAAGTGTGGTAAAATAAGCGCAAGCACTTAAAATATCTGCAATTTTCAAGGTTCATCTGAGCTATTTTCTTTACTCAGTTTTTTCATAGGTCATTTGACACTATCTTCGCATTTATCCGATTAAAATAATGTTTAGTTCCTATTACGTTTAATAACAGCGCGCCGATCCAAGCAAACAGCTCTGCGTATGCAGCAGCTTTAAACCCAATACTTGGAAGTAATAATATAATGACAGGTATTCGCAGTACCATTTCAGCGATACCCGATAACATTGGAATGAATGGATACCCCATTCCCTGTACGACATTACGATATACGAATAACAGATTCAGAAGTATTAGACCTACACCACATATTTTCAAGTATTGAACAGTAAGGGATATTGTTTCAGTTTCATTGAGCATAAAGGTTGCAAGCTGTTTAGGGAGAAGAATCATGACCGCGCCGAGCAAAATATACGATATAAGAGCAATGCTGACGCAAACACGAACGCCCTGTTTGATACGTTCAATTTTGCCTGCACCGTAATTTTGGCTGACAAATGCAGAAGCTGCAAAGCCTGCCGTCAGTGATGGAAGCATAAATAAGTTAAGATACTTGCTGCAAACAGAATATGCCGAAGTGTATACTGCACCGCAGTCATTAACATATCTCTGCACCACCATACAGCCGAGTGCCGTGATAGAGTTCATGCAAGCCATAGGCATCCCATTTTTCAATAACAGCAAATACTGTTCCTTATCTCCCTTAAAATCATCTTTTCCGAATTGCAGATTGGAAGTATGCTTGATTTTAATGAAACATATCAAAGCTGATAAAGCTTGTGCAAAGATTGTAGCGGCCGCCGCACCCTCAACACCCGTGTGCAAGGTAATGATGAGAAGATAGTCCAAAACGACATTTACCACAGATGATATGATGATAGCGATAAACGGTGTTCTGCTGTCACCCAGCGAACGTAAAACACTTGAAAAAAGATTATATGCAACTGTTGCGACAAGTCCGCCTAAAATGATATAGCCGTATTTCAAGCCGTCTACTATTAGTTCCTTATCTGTCTGCATTGCAAGCAATATCGGCTTTAATAAAGTACATCCCGCAATGGTCAGAATAACCGTCATAACAATAGCTAGCTTAACCGATAGAGTTATCGATTTACGAACTGCCTTCATATCACCTGCACCGTAGTTTTGGGCGATAATGACCGCAAATCCACCTGTCATTCCCATTGAAAAACCGATGATAAGCAGTGATAACGAAGAAAGATTACCAACAGCACCGACTGCATTATCACTCAAGCCTTTACCTATGATAGCAGTATCAACAACTGAATATATCTGCTGAAAAAGATTTGTCAGCAACATGGGGAAAAAGAAGCCGAGTAGCTTTGCTAAAACATTTCCATTCGTTAAGTCGTTGGATTTATCCATAAAATCACCTCTGCACCCAATAATATCAATCATTCCTATTAAAGTATATCATATTCAATTCTACATATATCTGGAATCTTGCATTTATGCCTGAAAAGTGATATAATTGCAATGGAAGGCAGGCGATTAGAATGAAGGTACGAAACGAGCTTAATGCACTTTTGTATACTAAGAAAATGGAGAATCATAAAGTCCCTGAACATCTTCCAAAATATTCAAAGTTCACCTCAATTGTGGGCGGAGATATTGAAACAGTTCGTTCTGAACTAAAAAACGGCAAACTCGCTTTGATTTCAGACGAAAGAGTACTGTCAAAGAATAGCCTTAAAAATGCGATTTATCATTTTGTGCTGTCTGCATCGGCAATATCGGGTGCTTGTAACGAAAGTTGCATGGGGCGGACAGAAGCGTATACACTGTCTGATCTTTACGTCCTCAAAGCTGATGAATGTAAAACAATAGATGCTGTTTTTAGATTATTTGAAGATATGTGCCTTGATTTCGCAGAGCGTATGCAAGAGATACACAAGGATACGATTATTTCCCTGCATATACGCAAATGCATTGACTACATTTATGAGAATTTGGGGGCAGATCTTTCAGTGAAAGCACTATCTGAGGTTACGGGACTTAACAGTACTTATCTTTCAAGATTGTTTCGACAGGAAGTAGGCATATCCATTAAATGTTTTGTTAAAGAAGCAAGAGTGGATACCGCCAAAAATTTACTTCGCTACTCCGACCTGCCCTATTCAGTAATATCAACTTCTCTTGGATTTTCGACGCAGAGTGTGTTCATATCAGTATTTAAGGGAATCACTGGTGTTACACCAAAAGTTTATAGAGAAAAGAATTTTATGATAAATAAATAAAAAATCCCGACTATACACATGGGGGATTGTAGCTGCATTTAAGACTTTTATGCTTTAAAAATCAGTTTTATAATTTTGAAATTCTAAAATACACTTTTACATAATGTCAAATTTCTATATTATGTTACTTTAGCAAACTTAACCTCCCGTATACAAGCCGATATTTTAAATAAATAAGCAAGTCCTATCTTTTACAATTCAAGAATGGGACTTGCTTATCAATTATCTTGATACAATATTTATAATCGGCACTCCGATAGGCAAAACTTTCTGCACAATTGAGATACATATTCCCCTCTATACAATTTTCTTTCGTTTGCAGCTGTTAAGTCTGATACAAACTATTTTATCATTTTAATCATGGAGCGTAAAGTTAGACTTATGGCTGTCAAAAGCATCAGTTGATTTTTTCAAGAAAGGAAGCAAAAAGAACGCCAAAAAAGAACAATTAAAATATTTAACAGGGAATTGTCGCAAATGAAAGAATATGATAGAATATTTTTGAGGAGCAATCGTGTTGCAAGGTGGTAGCCTCCCTAAACTTGAAAAAGAGGGGAGGTGGTGCGGATGGAAATGTTTTCGTTTCAGGATTTGGTTCTGTTTGCGACGTTTTTAATTACACTGCGAATCCAGCTTGCTGGATTTGCCTACATAGATAGGAACAACAAGCGAAAATAAATAAGCCTACCTTGTACTTGGCCGTGCAGATAGGCTTATAGTCTTACTTGGAGGTTAACCACTCTTGTGGGCGGTTGTTTCCTCTTTCTGTATCTACAATATATCATGTTTTCACTTTTGTTTCAAGCAAAATTTACCGTTAGTCATATGACTTCTTTTTATTAGTCGCTCGCTGGATAGCGAAAATCTTTCGGAGGTTATCTGCGAACGCATGAAGAACCTCGATTCCGCTTCGCTTCATCTCGGTCATTCTTGCGTTCCAATGAACGGAAACGCGTATAAAAAAGCCCATGAATGCAAGCATTCTGGGCTTTTCCATATGCATTTCCGTTCGCAGATAACTGCTTATCTCTTTGAAAACTGTGGAGCTCTTCTCGCTGCCTTCAAACCATATTTCTTACGCTCTTTCATACGAGGATCTCTGGTCAGGTATCCCGCTTTCTTAAGTACCGGACGATTCTCCGGATCTGCCTGAAGCAGTGCTCTTGCGATACCGTGTCTGATCGCACCTGCCTGTCCTGTGTATCCGCCGCCCTTTACCGTGATCATTGCGTCATATTTACCTGTTGCGTCAAGCGCTGCCAGAGGCTGACGAACGATAACCTTCAGAGTCTCTAATCCAAAATAATCATCAATATCTCTTTTATTGATCTTGATCTCACCCTTGCCCGGTGTAAGATAAACTCTTGCAACAGAACTCTTTCTTCTGCCTGTTCCATAATATTTCGTAGCTGCTGCTTTCTTAGCCATTTTCCTCTCTCCTTTCAACCCCTAGTTAAAACTTCAGTTCTTCAGGCTTCTGTGCCGCATGTTTGTGCTCAGGTCCTGCATAAACAAAAAGTTTCCTATACATATCTCTTCCTAAAGGTCCTTTGGGAAGCATGCCCTTTACAGCAAGTTCAAGCACTTCCTCCGGCTTCTTCGCGAGCTTCTCTCTCAAAGTCGTCTCCTTGAGACCGCCTACATATCCGGAATGATGATAATAAATCTTCTGATCCAGCTTCTTGCCCGTTACCTTCACCTTGTCCGCATTGACTACGATCACATAATCTCCTGTATCCATATGCGGGGTGTAAATGGGCTTATTCTTTCCGCGGAGCACCTTGGCAATCTCAGATGCCAGACGTCCTAATGTATATCCTGTCGCATCAACAACATACCATTTTCTATCGATGGTTGAAGGACTAGCCATAAATGTCTTCATGATTCCTTATTCTCCTTTCATGACAAAGCGTGATTCCTTTGTCCGTTCCTATCATTGGCTCTACGTGTATGCACATACAACACTGTGATGTCCGGGCACAGCATGATACATCTCTTACACGCCCTGCGCGTATCAGGTTATTGGGAAGATAACCCAATCCGCCACAGATATACATTATATTATAGGGAAATGATGATGTCAACTGATTTTATAGGGTTTTTTAATTTTTTTAATCGAAAATTTAATTCGCAAAGATAGGACGGATAAGATATGAATGTGCTTTGGATGCTTTGGCAATATTTCAAAATCTTTGTAGTCTTTTCTTCCAAAATAGACATCTGATGTATTGCAATTTTATTAAGTTTTATTAAGCGTTCTTTTTGGCTCGATCTTATTGCGTAACCATTTTCTATCAGGGCAGGCCCATTAAACAATAAATCATAATAGCCTGTTGTACCTCTAACAAATATCTCTTAAACTGATAGCCGACAAAGTAATCAGAAACAATGGCATCTTCGGATACTTCCTCACCACGATAGAATGGCGGACAAGGATTTAAAATAGCATTTTCATTTGCAATATCCATAATTTCTTTCGTAATCTGATAGTGTTCAAAATCTCCGAGTATGTCTGCCGGCAATGAGTCTGTACATATAATATCTTTGCCTTTAACAGCTTCTTTGATATCTCTAAATACATGCACCCCTTCCATTTCGTATCCTTGTGGACAACATTGTGACAATTCAAATCCTAAAACATTCGCCGCCTCCTTCCATGAAAGACCAATATTGCCGGATTTACCACAGAAAAGGTATTTGTCTTTTGTAAAATCTACTCTGATTTTAGATAATGAATACATATCTGAAATAATCTCACAGGGATGATTCAAATCTGTCATTGCATTTATGACAGGAATTGTTGAATATTGCGCAAGTTCCTTAACCACATCTATATTTCTATGTCTGACAATTATTCCATCTGCCCAATTATTTAAGTATCCACAAACATCTTCCAATTTTTCTTTTTTATCCAAGGTTTCTGTCGGAAATAGTATTGGCTGCCCACCAAGCAGATATATTCCCTTTTCAAATGTCACACGGGTTCTTATGCTTGTATTTGGAAAGAATAAAACAATGCTTTTTCCATTCAAAAAATTTTTAAATTTCCCTTCTTGAATTTTGTCTGCTATATGGAAAATTTCAAAAACATCCTCTTTATTAAGGCTCTGTAAATCAACTAAATTTCTCATTCCTCTTTGCAAAATATCCTTCCTCCATTAAATATTCTAATACTTTTGCATCACGTTCCAGCATCACTTTGCTAAACTCATCTACTATACTTTTTCTATTTTTATCCATTGCAAATTGCAGAATCACATACAATTCCAAAACACATATGGAAGTCAAACCTGAATTTGTCTGCTTCTTAAACTATAATCCAATATCTTTTCATCTTGCACCCATCAACATCTATCGTTTTCTCATAAACTCCACCATTAGCAAGTATTGTTTTCTCGCTGGCTTCATTCTTAATATCACAAGTGATAAGAAGTTTTTCTATTCCCATTGATTTTGCATTTTGTATATTTAAACGAAGCATTTCCTTTGCATAACCTTTGCCTCGTTCAGAAGGACGCACTGAATATCCACAATGTCCTCCCCATGTTCCAAGAATAGGATGATTTATATGATGACGCAAATCTATCATACCTACAACTTTGTCATCTCTCTTGCGTACAGCTAAGTACATGTGCGAAGGAACTGTTGTTCCTACCTCGCCACACGTTTCTTCACTTTTTCTAAGTTCACATATTTTTATCCACTCTTCAGCAGACTTACTTACATCAAGTGATATACAACCTGCAAATTGGTCTTCATTCTCTACATCACATTCTAAAATTTCTTGACGGAATTCCCATATATCGTTCGCATACTTCTTTTGAGGCTCTATTAATGTAATTTGCTCCATTCTAACATCTCCGTAAATCACGATTTACCAAATTATTCATGATGATTAAAAATCAAAATCACAATCCTCATTTACAATAACGTTCTTTATCCCTGAAACATTATTTAGAGCCTTAAGAATCCCCGTAATAGCGGTATCAATATCTTCCGGCTCCACATTTCCGGTATCAAGATAAATATTTACTTTTTCATCCTCCTTCGATACATCAATATAACCTAAATAGATTTCCTTATCATTATATGGTGTGATAAATTCGTTTATCGCTGTATCGATTTCCTTTAATTTGTCATCTGAATAGCCTTCTTCAA
Source organism: uncultured Lachnospiraceae bacterium (assembly GCA_964421915.1). Lineage (GTDB taxonomy): Bacteria > Bacillota > Clostridia > Lachnospirales > Lachnospiraceae > NK4A136. The sequence goes on along the minus strand of CAYQZB010000033.1, from coordinate 14,613 downwards.
GATAAACACTATAATTAAAACACTCTCCATCAAAACCTGCCACATGTGCCTCGAAATACAACCCTAATTTATCAAAACCCATCATGCTACCAAAATCATCCATACCTTATACCTCCATGAATAAATTTATCCTCCCGGCAAACTGGACTTTTTCCGCATTTTAATATATTTATTCTTTTATTACAATCCACAAGTACCTCAAAACATTTTTCATGACAATGACTCGTGAAATTTTAAATGTGAAATTCTCCCTTTTATTAAAAGTGCATCCGCTGCTCATTTTCTTGCCACATAAATGTATCTGGCCATTTCTTTTTCAAATTGCTGATATGAGCCTTCGGCACACTCTGTCTGCATCATCAGCATATCAAACCATTGTAGGCTTCCCTCGTTTTCAAACTCCGCTTTATGAATGATGGCCGCCTCTCTTTTCTTTTTCAGTAAATCATAAGTTTGTTTTGTAATATTTTTTGCCTCAAAGCTCATTCCGTTGTTTTTCAGGGCTTTGGCCAATTGTGTAGTATTTTCATCAATTGTCCTTGGAACCAGCTCACCCTCCTGATAGCCCACAAACAAGATACCATCAGGTTTTAACCACCTCTTTATCTGCCCTGCAAAGGCACTCATATCTTTAGAAAAGTACATAGTATCCATAGATACAATTATATCAAAGGAATTATCCGGATACTCGATTTCACCTATTACTCCTACGTTAAAGTCCGCCTTTTGAGTAAATAACGCTCTGGCATTTGTTATCGCCTTTTGGGAGTAATCAAAACCATGAATAAATGCACCCGTCTTTTTTTGCAGATATCCCAGCATTTTTCCGTTCCCGCAGCCAACATCCAGGATATGAATCTCTTCTTTTGCCGGAATATAGGGTAATATCATATCTATTTGTTCAATGTTGCTAAATCCATCTTGTGAAAAATCCTGTCCAAACGAATCATAACAAAATTTTTGAAATGCAACAGACTTTTCAGCCATTGCATAAAACTCTTCGTATTCATTATAGTAAAGCAGTTTATCTTTTTCCATAAAGCCTCCTTAATATTTAAATTTCTTTTTTTGTTATTTCCCCGTTTTCCACAAAATGATATCCCACCAGCGTAAGTCCTTTTGCCGGTGCAGTTGGTCCGCCTGCCTGACGGTCTTTCGCCTCCAGCATCCGGCTGACCTCCTCCGGCTCCAGCCTGCCCCTGCCAACCTCAATCAGCGTACCCGCGATGATCCTTACCATATTATATAAGAAACCATTGCCCGTGACGCGGATCACAATTTCATCCGGTGAACCCTCTTTTCTGCAGACATCTAACTCATAAATCCTCCGCACCGTGCTTTCAGCCTGAGTATTTACACTGCAGAAGCTCTTAAAATCATGCTCGCCAATCAGGCACTCCGCCGCCTGCTGCATCCGTTCCACGTCCAGATCATAATATGTCCAATGTGCGTAAAGCCGTTTCTGCGGAATGGAAAACGGCGTATTCACAATGCGGTATTCGTAGGTTTTCCTGCTTTCGCATCTTCTGGGGTGAAAATCCTCCGCCACCTGCACTGCCCTTTGGATACGGATATCCTCCGGCAGTCTGCGGTTCAGAGCATACGGAATCTTTTCCGCCGGAATCCGCGCCACCGTATCAAATACAGCCACATTTCCATAGGCATGCACACCGGCATCCGTCCGGCTTGCGCCGATCACCTGTATCTCCTCATGAAAGAGGCTGCTCAATGTCTCATTCAATACCCCTTCGATCGTAACGCTTTCCGGCTGCAGCTGCCACCCGTGATAATTGGTTCCATCATAAGCAACCACCAGAAGTATTCTTCTTTTCTGCTCCCGTTCATCTACATCGCACATATGCACACCCGTCATTGATCTCAATACAAATATTTAAATTTCGCTTTCTATTTTGACAAATAATCCTTCAAAAAGCAGTATTATTACAAAATAATATAATATTATGTAAATTATTTGAATAACAAACCGTCAATACAATATTATGTAAACCTCAAATGTGTCTAACTATACAGAACGCAAGGATATTTACTAATCAAACGCTTTCTCACCAGAATTTCGGGATATAATGCCCCGCCGCATAAATCAAAACCAGATACGCGCACACATACAGATAGACCGCCACATCCCGCTTCGCATAATGCAGCGGCTTCATCTTCGTCCTGCCTTCACCGCCGCGGTAGCATCTTGCCTCCATTGCCAGCGCAAGGTCATTGGCGCGCCGGAAAGCCGAGATAAACAGTGGCACAAGCACCGGCACAAGGCTTTTTGCCTTTTTTATGACATTACCTGACTCAAAATCAGCTCCCCTTGCCAGCTGCGCCTTCATGATCTTATCCGTCTCCTCCAGAAGAATCGGGATAAAACGAAGCGCTATCGACATCATCATAGAGATTTCATGCGCAGGAAACTTAAATATCTTTAATGGCTTCAATATGCTCTCCAAAGCATCCGTCAGCTGATTGGGCGTTGTGGTCAGCGTCATAATGGAAGATCCCATGATCAGAAACGTCAGGCGCAGCGCCATATATACCGCCGTACGCACTCCCTCTCTGGTGATCGTCAGCTTTCCTATGGTCAGGATCGGTTCACCCTTTATCACGAACATATTGATGACAACCGTCACAAGCATCAGGAACACAATCGCCTTCATGCCCCGCACGATAAATCTCAGCGGCACCCGGCTCGATTTGACGGCAACCGTCAGAAAAGCAAACGCCAACACATATACATATAAATTTGTTCCCAGAAACAACGATACCAGATAGGCGAATGTCGCAATCAGCTTCGTCCTTGGATCCAGCCGGTGTACCACGGAATCTGTCTGATAATATTGTCCCAATGTAATATCCCGTATCACGATAAACCTCTTATCATTTCCTTAATAATTCTGCAGCAGTGCCTCTTTCGCTTCCTCGAGCGTCGTAACATTCGTATCCACATTGATGCCATGCTCTCTTAGCTCATGCATCAGGTAGGTGACCTGCGGCGCCGCCAGTCCCATAGCCTCCAGCTCCTTATAATGAGCAAAAACCTGACGTGGCTTATCATCATATTTGATCTTTCCATGCTCCATGACGACGATCCTGTCAACATATTCCGCCACGTCCTCCATGCTGTGGGAAACCAATATCACCGTGACGTTATTCTCCTCTTTCAGCTTTCTGATCTGCGTCAGGATCTCATATCTTCCCCTTGGATCCAATCCTGCCGTCGGCTCGTCCAGAATCAGGATCTCCGGCTTCATGGCAAGTACGCTGGCAATCGCCACGCGCCGCTTCTGCCCGCCGGAAAGATCAAACGGTGACTGGTAAAAACACTCATCCGGAACTCCCGCCTGCTTTAATGCCGCGTAAGCGCTAAGCTCCGACTGCTTTCTGGATACCCCCATATTCTTCGGTCCAAAACAGACCTCCTGAAAGACAGTTTCTTCAAATAACTGATGCTCCGGATACTGAAAGACCAGTCCCACTTTTCCACGGAGCTTTTTTTTGTCATACTCCTTTTCAAAAACGTCTTCCCCGTCAAAATAGACCGTACCGCCATCCGGCGTAAGCAGGGCGTTCAAATGCTGCACCAGTGTAGATTTACCGGAGCCCGTATGTCCGATCAGACCGATCATCTCTCCCTGGGCGATGACCAGACTGACATCATCCAGCGCCTTGACCGCAAGTGTCGTGTCCTTATTATATTCATATGTCAGATGGTCGGCAATTAATTTCATAATAAATTCGATTCCCCGCTGCTAACAAATTAACATTTATATTGATATCATATAAAAACTCATTATCTATTTTAAAAAATGTTCAAAAAAGCACTAATTTAATGCTCTTTCTTAGAAAAAATACGCTCTAACTCCCTCACAAATTCTTCTCTGGTAAGGATTCCTGATGGTAACGGCATACCCGCTTTTTTTAATTCATATGCCAACAGCGTAATCTGTGGGACGTCCAGCCGCAGCTCCCTAAGTCTCTCCACATGGGAAAATATCTCTCTTGGCGTACCCTGCATAACGACTTTTCCCTGATCCATGACCAGCACCTTATCCGCATGGATCACTTCTTCCATATAATGTGTGATCAGGATGACCGTCATCTTTTCCACATCATTCAACGCGCGCACCGCACGGATCACTTCCTTGCGTCCTGACGGATCCAGCATGGCTGTCGGCTCATCAAGGATGATGCATTTCGGATGCATCGCAATCACCGATGCAATGGAGACCCGCTGCTTCTGTCCGCCGGAAAGTTTATTTGGTGAATATTGACGATATTCATACATCCCCACAGCCTTCAGGCTTTCCTCCACGCGCTCCCAGATCTCCTTGGTCGGCACACCCAGATTCTCCGGTCCGAATCCCACATCCTCCTCCACGATCTGTCCGATGATCTGATTATCCGGATTCTGAAATACCATGCCCGCAGTCTGACGGATCTCCCAGAAATATTTTTCCTCCGTAGTATCCTTGCCGTCTACCAGCACGGTTCCCTCCGTCGGGTAAAGGATCGCATTCAGATGCTTCGCCAGTGTGGATTTGCCGGAACCATTATGCCCCAGGATCGCAATAAATTCCCCCTGCTTTACATCCAGATCGACATCATCCACAGCGCGGGTGATCCCTTCTACATTGCCTTCCTCATCTCTGCGGATATATTCAAATGCAAGCTTCGATGTCTTGATGATTCCCATTACAAATACTGTTTCCTTCCTAACCTGCATGTCGCAGCCTTGCTGCGACTTAGATTCAGATAATCTCTTCCGTACTGACATCTTACTTCAGTTTGTTCATTCTCTAACGGATATATAACACGCATTTATTTTACAGGAAACCATATCATATTGCAAGAAAAACAGCCGAATCTCCGCTTCTGTCCAAAGTACTTGTCATATCTTTTATCATCTATACATATAAAGTATAGTTAGGGAACCACTGCTCAAAGCGTTTCCTGCACCGGATCTGCGCTGCGAAGCAGTATTACAGACACCTAAAAATCATCCCAAGGAGGCTACACCTTTGCACCAGTTATTTCATATCCAGAAACCTTACCGCGGCTTTTCATGCCATCCGGTCTCCAGACACCTAATGCACCGCATCAGAGGGATCTCGTATCATGAAAATGAACAGATATCCCCTGCGGAACTGCGTTACCTCAGGATTCCTTATATCGATTTCAATGGCGAAACCCGTACCGGAGAAATGATCTGCAACCACAGCATTGCCATGCCGCTGCTGGATATCTTTCATACGCTTTTCGAGCACCGCTACCCTATCGAACGGATCCAGCTTGTCGATGATTTTCAAGCCGACGACGATCTGTGCTGTTTGAAAAACAACACCTCCTGCTTTAATTACCGTACAATAGCCGGAACAGATACCCTATCCCGCCATGCCTTCGGAATGGCTGTTGATGTCAATCCCTTCTTTAATCCATATGTTACTTATATAGAGGAAACTACTGACACCATAAAATCCACTGCCAATGCTTCCGATACTACACGCGACCTTCCTGCTGCGGACACGCGCGTCCGGATCTCCCCGCCCGGCTCCGAATCTTATGCCGACCGGGAACGCGATTTCCCACATAAGCTGGGTCCCGGCGATCTGTGTTACGAGCTTTTTATCTCCCACGGCTTTACCTGGGGCGGCGACTGGACACACTGTAAGGATTATCAGCATTTTGAGCTGTAAATCATCATAGGCAGCAAACCATATAGGATTTGTGTACTGTTAAGAAATATATACTGTCATGCATTAAAAAAGAAGCATATCTCTATGCTTCTTTTCCTAACTTCCAAAAACATCTTTCTTATACAAACTCGATCACAGCCATCATCGCCGCGTCGCCCTTACGGGGTCCGATCTTGATGATCCTTGTATATCCGCCGTTACGGTCTGCATATTTCGGTGCAATCTCATCAAACATCTTTGCTACAAGATCAACCTGCTTTGCGGTTTTCTTCTTGTTATCCGGATTCTCCACAACATCATAGAATACCTTCAGCATCTGACGTCTTGCATGAAGTCTGGACGGAAGATCCTTCTTGATCTCCTTCTCCACCTCGTCATACACGGTAACCTTCTTGCCGTCTACAACCTCTTTTACACGCCTGCCGTCTTTATCCTTCTGTGGTACCTTAGCCGTCACTGTCACAGTCTCGAAGTTATCTCTCTCCTTAACTGCAATGGCAACTAAGCCTTCCACGATCTTCTGGATTTCTTTCGCTCTTGCTTCTGTTGTTGTGATCTTTCCGTTGGCTACCAACATTGTAACCTGATTTCTGAGCAATGCCTTTCTTTGACTTGATGTCTTGCCAAGCTTTCTATACTTTGCCATTTTCTTTCTCCCTTCATGGTACATCCGGATACGCCCTTTGGTCTTACTATCCGAATGTTTATTATTAATTACGCTCCATGCTGCTGTTATACGCTTTGTGCACCCTTTGGCTTTACCACTCCACGTACTTCACCTTTTCAATGGAAGAACGCTGCTTTTGCGTTCTTCAGCGTGAAACTTAGCGCTTCTTTGCAAGGAACCTTTGGTTCCTTAATGCCACTTTGGCATGAGCAATTAGAAGTGCTTTTCACAGCCTGCAAATATGTGCTTAAAGCACATATTTGCAATTGAAAAATCTCTGATTTTTCAATTTTATTCTTCACTGGGATTCAACTGCAGTCCCAGCTCCTTCAGCTTTGCCAGAACCTCATCCAGCGACTTGCGTCCCAGATTACGAACCTTCATCATATCTTCCGAAGTCTTATTGGTCAGCTCTTCTACCGTATTGATACCCGCTCTCTTTAAGCAGTTATAAGAACGGACGGAAAGCTCAAGCTCATCAATGCTCATCTCCAGAACTTTTTCTTTCTCATCATCCGGTCTCTCCACCATAACCTCTGCATTCTTAGCATTTTCAGAAAGGTTGATGAAAAGTCTCAAATGCTCGCTGAGAACCTTTGCCGCAAGGCTGACAGCCTCATCCGGCGCGATCGTTCCGTTCGTATAAACATCCAGCGTCAGCTTATCATAATCTGTAATCTGACCGACACGGGTATTTTCTACAGTCATATTCACCCGGTCTACCGGTGTGTAAATGGAATCTACCGCAATACTGCCGATAGGACAATCATCCTTTTTATTCTTATCGGAGCTGATGTAACCACGACCCCTTGTGATGATCAGATCCATATCAAATCTGCTCTCTTTACCGCCGCTCAACGTCGCAATAATCTGATCCTGATTGATGATCTCAACATCCGGATCCTCCATTACGATATCAGAAGCCTTGATAACTCCTGACCCCTCGAACTGAATATGCGCCTTCTTGGGGGAATCATTATCGCTATTGTCTTTAATGACAAGACTTTTGATATTCATGACGATCTCCGTCACATCCTCTTTGACACCGGGAATCGATGAAAACTCATGAAGAACGCCATCGATCTTGATCTGGCTTACCGCAGCTCCCGGCAATGATGCCAACATGATACGTCTCAATGAGTTGCCAAGCGTAATGCCATATCCACGTTCAAGCGGCTCTACAACAAACCGCCCATACTTCTTATCTTCGGAGATTTCCGCCACTTCAATATTCGGGCTGTCGAAATTAAATGCTAACATTAAATACCCTCCTTCAACTTTTAAAAGATAATCGATTACTTAGAATACAACTCGACGATGAGCATCTCATTTACCGGCACATCAATTGCCTCTCTTGTAGGAAGCTCTTTCACCGTTCCTTTCTTTGTCTCGTAATCAACTTCCATCCAGTCAGGTACGATTCTAGACTCTGTTACCTCGATAATATCCTTATATCTCTGCAGTCCCTTTGCCTTTTCAGTCAATTCGATCACATCGCCTGCTTTTACTAAATAAGAAGGAATATTCACTTTCTTTCCGTTGACCATAACATGCTTGTGTCCCACAACCTGTCTTGCTTCCCTTCTGGTTCTGGCAAATCCCATACGGAACACCACGCTGTCCAGTCTGCTTTCCAGCATGATCATCAGGTTCTCACCTGTCATGCCCTTCATACGGTCAGCCTTCTCGTAATAATTACGGAACGGCTTTTCCAATACGCCATAGATGAATTTTGCCTTCTGCTTCTCGCGAAGCTGCATGCCGTACTCGCTGACCTTCTTGTTCGGGTTTCTCAGGCTTCTGATCGACTCGTTAACATGCCTGTCAAGCTTTTTATTGATATTCTTCTTCTGTCCGTCAACCTCTCTCTTCCAATCGCTGGTATGTGTATATTTCTCAACACCAAGATAAGAGGGATCCAGACCAAGCGCTCTACATTTTTTAAGAACTGGAACTCTATTAATTGCCATTATCCTCTACCTCCACTTTCATTATACACGACGTCTCTTAGGCGGACGGCATCCATTATGGGGAACCGGTGTCACGTCCCTGATACTGGTTACCTCCAAGCCATTTGCCTGCAATGCTCGAATTGCTGCCTCACGTCCTGAACCCGGTCCTTTTACCATAACATCTACTGTCTTAAGTCCATGAATTAACGCAGCCTTTGTTGCAGTTTCTGCTGCCATCTGCGCTGCATAAGGAGTAGATTTCTTTGAACCTCTAAATCCAAGACCGCCGGCGGAAGCCCATGAAAGAGCATTGCCTTCATTATCCGTCAAAGTAACAATCGTATTGTTAAAGGATGACTGGATATGTGCCTGTCCATGTTCAACGTTTTTCTTGACACGCTTTTTTGTAACTTTCTTTGTTGATGGTTTCTTTGCTGCTGCCATTTAAACTAACCTACTTTCTGATAAAATTCCTATACACGCCATATTCCATAAGGATAACCTTCGTGTATAAACCTACATGCTCCTACAATTACTAGAAGTAAAGCTTACTTCTTCTTACCTGCTACAGTCTTCTTCGGACCCTTCCTTGTTCTGGCATTGGTCTTTGTCTTCTGTCCACGAACAGGAAGTCCTTTTCTATGACGGATACCACGATAGCATCCGATCTCCTGAAGCGTCTTAATGTTCAATGCGATCTCTCTACGGAGATCACCCTCTACGGTGTAATCCCTGTCAATGATCGTACTGATCTCTTTTACTTCACTATCTGTCAGATCCCTGCAGCGGGTATCCGGATTGACCTTAGCTTCCGCCAAGATCTTGTTTGCACTTACTCTGCCGATTCCATAGACATAAGTAAGACCGATTTCGACACGTTTGTCTCTGGGTAAATCAACACCTGCAATACGAGCCATTTTTCATTTCCTCCGTTTTCCTGGTGTACCGGTCTGTGATTGTTTCCAAAAATCAACCGGCCTGTTAACAGTTACTAATTGATTGGGGTCTGCTAATCGACCCAACCGGATCGCTCCGGTCTTGTCTGTTTCAAACTATTATATAGTAGAAACAGTATCAATCGTAAATGCACGGTATCACCTGCTACCTCACATTTATCGATTTTCAGCATCCTCTATTGACGGATAGATTCTGCTGCAGCCGCACAAATTAATCACAAACAAAAACAGCAATTATCCCTGTCTCTGCTTATGCTTCGGGTTCTCACAGATAACCATGATTCTCCCTTTTCTTTTGATGATCTTGCACTTTTCGCAGATCGGTTTTACTGATGATCTAACTTTCACGGTTAAACCCTCCTTTCAAAAAAGACCGTTTTAAAGTATAACACGAACTATTGGTAAATGCAAGAAATATTTTTCAAGAAATATATTTCAGGAAATATATTTCTTACATCCTAATAAACTTTACTGAATTTTTAAAAAATCATTATTACTTATCTCTCCAGATGATCCTTCCCTTAGAAAGGTCATAAGGCGAAAGCTCCAGCGTTACCTTGTCTCCGGGCAGGATCTTGATGAAGTTCTGTCTGAGCTTACCACTGATATGCGCCAGAACCTCATGTCCATTCTCCAGTTCCACCTTAAACATAGTGTTCGGTAATTTTTCTGTTACAGTTCCTTCGATTTCAATTACATCAGCCTTTGACATCCTAACGATCTGCTCCTTTCTTGATCCGGAGTCTTTGCCATCGCATCATCATCTGCTGCGTATGCCTCAGACACCCTATCGCTTTGCTTCTTTATTTAATCTATATACTTCCGGGTTTTCATCTTATACTGCTTTAATATATATTTGATCTCCTCATCCATAACCGGCTGTCCGCTTTCCAGCTTCCGCCTTATGGCTCCGATCGGTAATTCATCCAATCCGTTTTTAATGATCTGAATATGCTTTTTATTTTTTTTCTTTGGAGCGGACGCAGTTTTTGCCACACCATCCGCAACATAAACAGCTTCCTTTTCTTCTCTCAGGATCAGATAAACCTCATCCTTATCGTGTCCCGCTTTCGAAAATGCCAGACATCCTACCATATCAATAACCATGCCCTTCTGACAACCTGCAGACTTTCATGCACTTTAACGCTACACTACAGGCACAATATGCAGTTAAAAATTCTCTCAGCCCAGCAGCGTCAATATCTCCGGTTCCCCATCCGTAATCAGGATCGTGTTCTCATAATGCGCTGACGGCAGTCCATCCTCCGCTACGACAGTCCAGTCGTCCTCCAGCCACTCCACATCTCCCCTGCCCATATTGATCATCGGTTCGATCGCCAGCGTCATGCCGGGCTGAAGCTTCGGTCCGCGGCGGATCTGTCTAAAATTCGGAATCTGCGGATCCTCATGAAGCTTCGTACCAACTCCGTGACCGGTCAGGTCTCTTACGATCCCATAGCCGAATTTTGAAATATATGCGTCAATAGCATTGGAAATATCAAACAGGCGGTATCCCGGTTTTGCATATTTGATTCCTTCAAAAAAACTGTTTCTGGTTTCATCAATCAGCTTCTGACATTCTGCGCTGATCTTTCCGACACCGTAAGTTCTCGCAGCGTCTGAATGATACCCCTTATAGATCAATCCCGCGTCCAGACTGACGATATCCCCCTCGTGAAGGATATGGTGCTTATCGGGGATCCCATGTACCACTTCTTCATTGACGGAGACACAGATCGATGCCGGATAACCGTTATAATTTAAAAAGTTCGGGATGCATCCATACCCCCGGATCAACTCATCTCCGTAATCATTAATATCCTTCGTCGAGATGCCGGGGCGGATCATCTTCCCCAGTTCTTCATGCACCAACGCAATCAGCCTGCAGGATTCCCTAATCAGATCTATTTCTCTTTGCGACTTAATTAAGATAGCCATTTCCGTTCATGTCCTTCTCTTAACCGGCAAATGTATGCCGTATGATCATTAGAAGTACTTATATCTAATTTCCTAAAATATTTGTAATTTCTTTAAAAACATCCATCATATCAATGGTGCCGTCCACGGTACAAAGCACGCCTTTCGCGCTGTAGTACTCAATCAGCGGCTGTGTCTGATCATGATAAACACCCAGACGGTTCATGACCGTTTCTTCTTTATCATCATCCCTGAGGATCAGCTCATTGCCGCATTTATCGCATAACCCTTCCTTTTTGGGAGGAATATGTACGATATGATAAGTAGAGCCGCAGGAAACGCATGCACGCCTGCCCGACATCCTGCGGACGATATTTTCATCCGGTACTTCCACATTGATTGCATGATCAATCTTTTCATTTCTTTTGGTCAGTTCCTGATCAAGCACCTCCGCCTGCGGAATCGTACGGGGAAATCCATCCAGCACATATCCATTTTCACAATCCGGCTGCGCTACCCGATCCAGCAGGATACGAACCGTCAGTTCGTCCGGAACCAGTTCACCCTTGTCCATATATGTTCTTGCTTCCATGCCAAGCTCGGTTCCATTCTTAATATTGGCCCGGAAAATATCTCCGGTAGAAATATGCGGAATCTGATACTTATCTGCAATCATTTTTGCCTGAGTTCCTTTTCCGGCCCCCGGCGCGCCCAACATAATAATCTTCATTCCATTAACCATACCCTTCCGTAATCTGCGGATTCATGCTGCCGCAGATACTATTCCTAGCTTCCCGTTCTTCTACACGCACGATAGAACTTCCATGGCAGAAGTTCTATTTTTGTTGAAAAGGACACTACACCGGAATCCGGCGTAGTGTTCCTCAAATTATGAATTTAAAAATCCTTTATAATTACGTTCCAGCATCATCGTCTCGATCTGTGACAATGTCTCAAGAATAACACTGACAATAATGATCAAGCTTGTACCGCCAAAGGAAACCCTCGCGCCAAACACTCCGCTGAAGAAGATCGGAATGGCGGCTACAACGATCAGTCCGATCGCGCCCATAAATATGATATAGTTCAATACATTGGTCAGATATTCTGTCGTCGGCTTACCGGGCCGGATACCGGGGATAAACCCGCCGCTCTTTTTCATATTATCCGCAATCAGCATCGGGTTGATGGTGATGGAGGTATAGAAATAAGCGAAGAATACCACCAGTACAATATAAACCAGAAAACCTACTGTATATATGGGCTGTTCTGCAGAGAACCAGTAATTGGACTGAAGCCCTTTCATAATTTCACCGAATGTCCCCGTGGTATTGACTCCAAACAAAGAGCATACAACTACCGGGAACTGCATCAGCGATGATGCAAAAATGATCGGCATAACACCTGCAGTATTGACTCTCATAGGGATATGAGAGTTATTCGATCCGACCATCCTGCTGCCCTGCACCTTCTTTGCATACTGCACCGGCACCTTTCTCACGCCGGCATTCAGATAAACAACAAATACCACCGTCGCAAGAATCACTACAAGAATAATCACTGCCGCCAAAACTGCCTTTCCTGCATTGCTGGCAGACGTAACGAATGTCGTCACAAGAGTTCCGATATCTGCCGGCATCCTGGAGATAATATTGATCACCAGCACGATAGAAATACCATTGCCGACACCATTTTCCGTGATCCGCTCACCCAGCCACATAAGCAGCGTGCTTCCTGCCGTCATTGCTGTAACAATTGCCACATAGTTGATCAAGGAAGGATTCGCAACATTTAACAATCCTTTGGAGCCAAACCCAATGGCAAGCGCCGCTGATTCGATCAATGCCAGCGCAACCGTAACGTATCTTGTCACGGATGCCATCTTCTTTCTTCCCTCTTCCTCTTTATTCATCTCCTCCAGCTTCGGGATCGCAATCGTCAAAAGCTGTATAATGATAGACGAAGTGATATATGGCGTGATATTTAATGCAAACAGGGACATGCTCGTAAAAGAACCGCCTGTAAATGCGTCAAAAAAGCTGAACGCATCGCCCGTCTGCTGCCGGAACCACTCTGCAAAAAATTTCGGATTTACACCGGGTACGGGAAGCTGGGATCCAATCCTGATCACCACCAGCATTGCCAGCGTAAATAATAATTTTTTTCTGACTTCCTTAATTTTAATCGCATTAATGAAAGTTTTGAACATTAAATCACCTCTGCTGTTCCACCGGAAGCTTCTATCTTCTCCTTTGCTGCTGCGCTAAAGGCATTGGCCTGGACAGTAAGCTTCTTAGTCAATTCGCCATTGCCGAGAATCTTTACCCCATCTTTAGGATTTTTGATGATTCCCTGCTCCATCAATGCTTCAATCGTAACGGTTGCTCCGTCATCAAATACTTCCAGTCTGCTTACATTGATTCCCACGATTTCCTGAGTATTTCTATTCTTGAAACCTCTCTTGGGAATACGTCTGTACAAAGGCATCTGACCGCCTTCAAACCCGATTCTGGGTGCGCCGGAACGAGCTTTCTGACCTTTATGCCCCTTACCTGCGGTCTTTCCGTTGCCTGAACCATGTCCACGGCCTCTTCTAAAATTATCACTATGCTTGGAACCTTCCGCCGGTCTTAAGTTTGATAATTCCATGCTGTTACACCTCCAATCTTTTATGCTTCTTCCACTTTCAGCATATAACCGATCTGCTGAATCTGTCCTCTTGTTGCCGCATTATCCGGCAGTGTCACTGTCTTATGCATCTTAGTAAGACCCATAGCTTCCACAGTCCTTCTATGCTTCGGCACAGCTCCAATCGGAGACTTTACAAGAGTAATCTTTAACATTTTTTCTGCCATGATCTGTGACCTCCTATTTATAGCTCACTTTACTCAAAACAAACCTGTTCGCCTTAATTGCTACTTCTCAAAGCGAACTTGTCTGTGTTATCAAGTAAATCTCTGAGAAACGAGAAATGCCGCTTCTCAAAGAAACCTGTTCGCCTTAATTGCTACTTCTCAAAGCGAACTTGTTTGTGTTATCAAGTAAATCTCTGAGAAACGAGAAATGCCGCTTCTCAGGCATTTCTCTATGTGAGACTTAGAATTTCTCTGCGAAGCAGCCCCTGCTGCGAGCAGCTAGAAATTCTTCTCACATTTAAGCCCTAACCTCACTCAACGCCTTACCACGTTTTGCCGCAACCTCTTCCGGAGATTTCAGCTGACTTAATCCTGCAATCGTAGCAAGAACAACATTCTGCTTATTATTAGATCCCAAAGACTTTGTACGGATATTCTTGATTCCCGCCATATCGCACACGATACGAGCCGGACCGCCGGCAATAACACCGGTACCTTCCGGAGCCCTCTTCAATAATACGGAAGCGGAACCGAATTTACCAATAAAGTCATGGGTAATAC
>CAYQZB010000032.1:0-29812 GCA_964421915.1 uncultured Lachnospiraceae bacterium | reverse complement strand
ATCTTTCCAATTGCAATCTATCCGCAAATGTTGTATAGTATTCCTTGTCATTACATAATAACATTATAAAGTCTGACCGCAAGACGTCAGACCCAAATAAAAAAGCGAGGTATGAAAAATGAAAGAGAAAGTAATTTTAGCTTATTCCGGCGGACTTGATACCACAGCGATCATTCCCTGGCTGAAGGAAAATTTTGATTATGAAGTCATCTGCGTCTGCATTGACTGCGGACAGGCGGAGGAGCTTGACGGGTTGGAGGAGCGTGCTAAATCCTGCGGCGCTGAAAAGCTTTATATCCTTGATGTAACAGATGAATTTTGTGATGAATACATCGTACCCTGTGTTCAGGCTTATGCAATCTACGAGAACAAGTACCTGCTGGGTACATCCATGGCGCGTCCCCTGATTGCAAAGAAGCTGGTGGAGATCGCCAGAAAAGAAAACGCAACCGCCATCTGCCACGGCGCAACAGGAAAGGGCAATGACCAGATCCGTTTTGAGCTCGGCATTAAAGCTCTTGCACCCGACATTAAGATCATTGCCGCATGGCGTAATGACAAATGGCAGTTAGATTCCCGTGAATCCGAGATCGAATACTGCCGCGCGCACGGCATCAACCTTCCGTTCTCTGCGGACTCAAGCTACAGCCGCGACCGTAATCTGTGGCATATCAGCCATGAAGGTCTTGAACTGGAAGATCCTGCCAACGAACCTAACTACGATCATCTTCTCGTCCTTGGCGTGACGCCGGAGAAGGCGCCGGAAGAAGGCGAATATGTAACCATGACATTTGAAAAAGGTATCCCTACTTCTGTCAACGGCAGGAAGATGAAGGTTTCCGATATCATCCGCGAGTTAAATCAGCTGGGCGGCAAGCACGGCATCGGCATCGTGGATATCGTGGAAAACCGTGTCGTCGGCATGAAATCCAGAGGCGTATATGAGACGCCTGGCGGAACGATCCTGATGGAAGCACACCAGCAGCTGGAGGAGCTGATCCTTGACCGTGAAACTACAACAGCGAAAAAAGATATGGGACGCCTGATGGCAGATATCGTCTATGAAGGCAAATGGTTCACACCGCTTCGTGAAGCCGTACAGGCATTTATCGAATCCACACAGCAGTATGTCACGGGCGAAGTGAAGTTCAAGCTCTATAAGGGCAATATCATCAAAGCCGGAACGACTTCTCCGTACTCTCTTTACAACGAGAGCATCGCTTCTTTTACAACGGGCGATCTGTATGACCATCATGATGCGGAAGGCTTTATCAACCTGTTTGGTCTTGCCAGCAAAGTACGCGCCATGAAGATGCAGGAAGTCAACAAGAAATAAGTGGGCAGCTTCAGATTGCAAAGCCTATAAAAGCATGCGAAAATCAGCTTCAGATAAAAAAGCCTATAAGATATGCGAAAAATCAGTATCAGTCAGAAAAACGATAACGGCAGAGAAAGGAATCAGATTTCAAAATGAAAGTCATAATTGCGATCATCGTCTATCTTCTGATCATTAATGTCGTCGGCTTTGCTGCTATGGGCATTGATAAATGGAAGGCAAAGCACCGCGCATGGCGTATCCCGGAGCATACCCTGTTTACCATCGCCATCATCGGCGGAAGTCTGGGTGCCATCATCGGAATGTACACGTTCCGTCATAAGACGAAACACTGGTATTTTGTTTACGGACTGCCCACGATCCTTACATTACAGGTCGTTGCAGCCGCATACCTGATTGGTTCCGGAAGATTTACGATCATGTTCTGACTTTTAAAAATCGTGCGATCGGCTACAGATGCCGTCGCACGATTTTCATATGGATCTCCATGATCAGCCGCTTTCCAAAAGGATCCTTATTTATATTTTGGTTCAAACACCCAGCTCGCCAGATACCCGAAGATCAATGCCGCAGAACATCCCACAGCCCCGGACTTAAATCCTCCGGTAAACAATCCCAGAAATCCTTCTGACTGCAGCGCTTCCTTGATTCCTTTCATCAGCACATGTCCAAAACCGATCAGCGGTACGCTTGCGCCCGCGCCCGCCCATTCCACAAATGGTTCATACCATCCGAGAAAGCTTAAGACTGCGCCTGTACATACCAAAAGAACCATGATCCTTCCCGGCATCATCTTGGTCTTTTCCATCAAGATCTGTACCAATGCGCAGATAATACCGCCAATGACAAAAGCCCATACATAATCCATCATAATCATCCTACCTCACCATAAATAATCTGACACCATTAATATGCCCAATGGCAGGAATGATTATGTATGTTTTGAATCGTTTTACATAATGCATTTTATATTCCGTAATACTTTAAATTATTTACGCATTGCGTTTTATATTCTGTAATGCTTTGTGCTATACATTGATTGTTATTTTAGACAGCCGATAACCTCCACCTCACAGAGCACTCCCTTCGGAAGCTCTTTGACTGCCACGCAGCTTCTTGCGGGCTTCTCTGTGAAAAATCCCTCATAAACCTTATTAAATGCTGCAAAGTCGCCCATATCTGCCAGAAAACAGGTGGTCTTCACAACATTTTCATAACCGATGCCCGCTTCCTTTAAAATCTCACCGACATTCAAAATAGCCTGTCTCGCCTGCGCTTCGATGCCTTCCGCCTCAACATTGCCGGTTGCCGGATTGATCGGGATCTGACCTGAGGCAAATAAAAAATCCCCCGCTATGATCCCTTGGGAATACGGTCCGATTGCCGCAGGCGCCTTGTCTGTACTAATTTTCTTCATCATGATATTTCCTCTCTTTCTTCTTGATTTTTTATAAGCGTTTGCGAAACAATTACGTTATCATTATTCGTTCCACAATTCCGCCCATATGGTTTACATAACTCAAAGTTTTAAAATATATGTTCTACATATGATTTCATTATATAGATTTTAGAACATAAATCTTCAAACAAAGAGTTATAACATGCCATGCATCCGCGCACCGGGATCATTCCGTAATAAAGTCTACCGTCACATAAAATCCACGGGGATTTTCCTGAATATCCACAACTGTCCCCTCTCTGGCTTTCAGACGCTCTCTCAAAGTAAAATTTCCGGACATCGCCAAAGATGGATCTATCGTATAATAATAAAATCCCGGCAGCTCACCCTCCGTCACCGTCACCTTATCTCCAACCTGCAGCAGCCCCTGCCGTTCCATTTTAAATTCCATGCTTCTCATATCACAGTCTGCCTTTCCTTTGAAAATTTATGATCGCGGCTTATTTTATCCACCGCTTCACAACCGGCACCGCCTTCAGCTCCTCTTTGGTAAATGTCTGAAGCAGATACAGCATCAGCAGATATACAGCCGCCGCAGCCATGATCGCCCCCAGCATGGATAATAACATACTTTGGCACAGCCTATAAAAGCCCGAATAGATCAGCACAGTGATCCCTCCCATGATCACAGCCGCAGCCGCAGGCTTTAAGAACGTATTTTTCCAGTCAAACCGGTAATCCAGCATCCGGCTGATATAGCGGCAGTTCAAAATACATACCAGCATCGGAAATGTTACATTGCCGATGACAAGCGCATATTCTCCCAACTCCGTCCCATATAACAGCGCCGCCAGCAGCAGCACATGAACCCCCAGCGATATCCCCGCATGAACAACCGGAATCCGCATACGGTCACAGCTTTGCAGGATCGACGTGGAAAGCGTGGACAATGCATAAAACACTACCGCAGCCGACCCTGTTGTCAAAAGTCCGACCGCCACATTATGATACTCATTAAGCCTCGGAAAAAGCACGCCCATGATCGGATCCGCCAGCACAGCCAGTCCGACCGCCGAGGGAAAGGCGATGATCATATTGGTCTTTAACACTATATCGATCTTATTCTTTACGGTCTTCTTCTCTTTCCTTGTATAAGAACCGACGATCGACGGCATGGATGCCGCCGCCATCGCCGTTGCAACCGCTGTCGGAAGATTGATCATCTGGTTGTACTGCGTATTGAAGATCCCCTGAATATCCGTCGTCTTAAGCTCATCCCAGCCTTTCAACGTCATCATATGGCTGAATACCAGATCGTCCAGCGTATATCCCAGCTGATAGATCGACTGGCTCAAGATCACCGGCAGCACCGTAAAAAAGATCGCTTTATACAAGAGCTTATTCTCCTCAAGCGTCAGCCCCGCGTCACACTTTATCTCCTCCTGTCTGTCCCTGCGGTCTGTCAGGAATAAGATCAGAAACAAGATCAATGCGGACAACGCCCCCGCAAAAGTCCCCAATGTACCGCCCATAGCGCCATAAGAAGCTTTCTGGCTGTCCTGCGTGCAAAGGGCGGCAAACTGCCCTGCTGCCACGACGCTGACAATGGCATTGATGATCTGCTCGATCACCTGCGATACTGCTGTCGGCACCATATTCCGATGTCCCTGATAATAGCCGCGGCACGTTCCGAGGATCGCAACCGTAAAGGTCGTCGGCGCAAGGATCCGCAGCGGCCTCTGCAGTCCCTCCTTCTGATACAGCACCGCCAGCATATCCGCACCGAAAAAGAGGATCAGCGCGGCGACAAGACCTGATACGGAGGCAAAGACCAGCGCAGCCATAAACAGCCTGTGCGCATTGCGATATTCCTTTTTGGCAAGCCTTGCCGACATCAGGCGTGAAACGGCAAGCGGCATACTGTAGGAAGACAGGGTCAATGCAATATTATAGATTCCAAAAGCTACGGAATATAAGCCATTTCCCGTATTCCCCATAATATTTGCCATCGGAACACGGTAAATAAATCCTATGATTTTTGAGATCAAACCTGCTGCCGCAAGGATGCTTCCCTGAAGCACAAGTGATTTTTTCAACTGTTTTGACATATATATTACCTTTTTACTGCTCCATATCCGCAGTGCACCATTCGGAAAACCTTCGGTTATCTTCATTTTACCATAACTATATAATTAATCAACCAAGCCTTATTTGTTTTTATAATAGACGAAATCCCTTCAATTATGCTATAGTTAATAAAACAACTCCGCTGAGGCAGCATTTGTTTTTTTGTATTTTAATTGAATAGAGCCGCCAAATAAACCAATAATGTAATTAAAATTTAATATTTAATGGAGGCAATAATCATGAAAAAGCATAACAAATTTTTAAAATTCTTTCTTTTATGCGCAGTTATCGTCCTGTCCGCATCCTGCATGTTTGGCTGCGGCAGCGGAGGAAATGAAAATGCAGCAGATGACATGGCTCAAAATAAAAACGCCTTGGAAGATATGACTCTTCCGGACATTATTGATAAGATCTACGAAATCACTCCCGTCGAGCTGTCTATTTACAGCGACAGCATGGACGTGGCCGATCCCGATACCATGGCATACAACGCCGGGCTTACTAATCTGGATAACGTAAAAGAAGCAGCCGTATCCGAGCCCATGATGTCCTCACAGGCATATTCCATGGTATTAGTCCGCGCCACCGATGAAAGCGCTGTTGCCGATATCGCTAATGAGATGAAAGCCGGAATCGATCCTGCAAAATGGATCTGTGTAGCGGCCGATGACCTTCAGATCGTATCTTATCGTGATGTTATTCTGCTGTTTATGGTATCCTCAGAATTGTCAGACACTATAACCTCGCAGAAGATCGTCGATGCATTTCAGCA
This sequence comes from uncultured Lachnospiraceae bacterium, assembly GCA_964421915.1. Taxonomy (GTDB): domain Bacteria; phylum Bacillota; class Clostridia; order Lachnospirales; family Lachnospiraceae; genus NK4A136. The sequence goes on along the minus strand of CAYQZB010000032.1, from coordinate 24,178 downwards.
GATCTGCGGCGGCGCAGAGCTTACCAGCTACTAATGCCCCTAATAGATACAATACCATAAAGCCTCTATGGATAATCGTCTGCCTACTATAGTATGAGAGAAAGGCCCCTATAACAACATGATATTTTCCAGCATTACATTTTTATATTTCTTTCTTCCGATCGTCAGCCTTTGCTATCATATCATCCCAAAACGGTTTAAAAATGTATGGTTACTTATGGGCAGCCTTTTATTTTACATCCTGGGAAGTCCTGCCGGTCTTCCTTATCTTTTGATCGTTATGCTGACCGGTTATTTCGGCGGTCTGCTCATAAATGCATTGACCGAAAAAAAGCTGCTTCGCCGGATTCTCTTTTGGGGTTCTGTCTTTCTATGTATCGCGCTGCTTTTCTTCTTTAAATATTTTGAGCCGGATTCCCTGCCGGTGGGCATCAGTTTCTTCACATTTCAGGCAGTGGGCTATTTGGCAGATATATACCTGAACAGACAAAAGACAGAAAAAGATCCCATCACGTTCTTTACGTTTATTACCTTTTTCCCTCAGCTTATTGCCGGACCCATCGTCCGGTTTCAGGATATCTCCGCAGAGCTTGCGTCACGCAAGGCTGCCCTTGACGATATCGCGGACGGACTGAAGCGGTTTCTTCTGGGACTGTTTAAAAAGGTCCTGGTGGCAGACCAGCTGGCCGCCGCCATCAGCTCCTGGGGGACGCCCTCGACCGTTGCGATTCACTGGATGATCGCCATTGCCTATACATTGCAGATTTACTATGATTTTTCCGCATATTCCGACATGGCGATCGGCATGGGAAGACTCTTTGGATTTCATCTGCCTGAAAATTTCAATTATCCATATATCTCAAAAAGCATCACCGAGTTCTGGCGCCGCTGGCATATGACTCTCGGAAGCTGGTTCAGGGACTATGTCTATATTCCGCTTGGCGGAAGCCGCAGCGGACTCAGACGGACGAATCTCAATCTTCTGATCGTCTTCGCCCTGACCGGTCTGTGGCACGGGATCGGATGGCAGTTTTTATCATGGGGATTATTTTACGGCATCCTGCTCGTTCTGGAAAAATCTTTCCTGTTAAAATGGATGGAGCGATGGCAGGCATGGATCCGGCATTGCTACACGATGCTGATGGTCATCTTAGGCTTCGTGATCTTCCGTTCCTCCACCCTGTCCGGCGCATGGGACTTCCTGCGGGGTATGTTCGGGATGCTGCATCTCCCTCTGTGGGATCGGGATACGGCATTTTACTTCAAGGATCTCCTATTTTCACTCTGCCTGTTTATCCCCTTTTGCACGCCGATCCTTCCTGTGCTCAGAAAACTATCATCCCAAAATCAGAAGCTTGCCAAAGCAGGCGCTATAGTCAGCATAGCCGCCTATCCGCTGGTATTTCTGCTCTGCAGCGCATGGATCATCACGGAGACGCCGCAGCCGTTTTTATACTTTCAGTTTTAAAAAATACAAACAAAAAGCACGGCCATATAATTTACAGAATTTAATATAAAACCGTTACACTTCAATAGGGAAAAAGAGGATTATTTCATGAATACAAAAAAGCCGGATAATAATAAAACTGATATCCACCAAGAAGCCGCATGGCAAAAACCGCTGCAGCTTCTTATGCTTACAGTCCTTTTCCTGTGCTGGCTGTTGGTGGGAGGATATTATCTTATCTCCGAACCTAAGGAGTATTCCGCCGCGGAACGACGCAGGCTTGCCGCCGCTCCCGCTCTTACCTTTACCTCAATCAAAAACGGATCCTATCTTTCCTCTATGGAGAACTACGTCAAAGACCAGTTCCCGGCAAGAGACAGCTTTCGAAATGTCAAGACGGCATCCTCCCTCTATGGCTTCCTACGTCTTCAGGATAATGGATATACCATCCGGGACGGACATCTTGCCCTTATGGATATGGCATTAAACGAAGCATCTGTTACTTATGCCTGCACACAGATACGGTATCTTTATGATGCTTATCTTGCGGACAGCGGATGCCGGGTATATTACTGTATCATACCGGATAAAAACTATTATCTTGCACTGTCCGATCCATCTTATCCGACACCGGATTATAAAGCGATGGAACTTCAGACTCATGAACTGCTGGATTTTGCTTCCCTGATCGATATCAGAAATGCTCTGACGCTTGCTTCTTTTTACCGGACTGATACCCACTGGAAGCAGGAAAGCCTCGTGCCCGCTGCAGACACGATTCTGTCCGCCATGTCGACGGATGACCGGCTCACATCTTCCACCGAGGAATATAGCGTCGAAACCGCTTTGGACAGCTTCCACGGCGTCCTATGCGGCAATATGGGATGGGATATCCCATCAGAACCGATGTATTATCTGACCAGTGACAGGATCCAGTCAGCCGAAGCCGTCCATCTTGAAAACAATGGCTGCAGCACGGTCTATGATCCCCACTATCTGACCTTTGACGGTCCGGGCGCTGATCCGTATTCCTTCTTTTTATCCGGCTCCAGCGCATTTGTAACAATAAAAAACACAGCTGCCTCCCCTGCGGCATCTGAAACCAGTGCCGCGGAGGAACAGTTGTCTATCCCACAGTCCAGAGAGTTAGTCGTCTTTCGTGATTCCTTCGGGAGCAGCATCGCCCCGCTCTTTCTGGCAGGCTATGATCAGATCACCCTGATCGACACCCGTTATATCAATCCCTCTTTAATAGGAGATTATATTACTTTTACGGATCAGGACGTACTTTTCTTATACAGTACGCTCCTCATCAATAACAGTTATTCTTTAAAAGCGCCGATGCAAAACTCACACTAACTCCCATGCCGCCTTTGGCGGTCATTTAGACATGAGCCAGAAGTTCTTCTCACACTGATTCCAATACCACCGCATGCGCCACGCCGGGCACCGTATTGCCTTCATTAAAGCTTGTCTTGCTTAAGAGCGCGCCGGTAGGGACAAACAGGACCTTTTTCCACTGCTTATCCTCCAGATTCCTTAAGATCATCGTCGAAAGGACAGCCGCCGAACAGCCGCAGCCGCTTCCGCCCGCATGGGTATCCTGCCCGCAGGCAGAGCCGTTGATCTCTTTCGCATCCTGCTTGATATTGCTCCGCTCCGAACCCTGATAGGAAGCCGCCTTCTGATCCGCAGCCTTTTCCACCGTTGCATTCCTGTTGTCAGTGCGGATGGGTTCCGCATATGCCGCCCCGCTTCTTCCATAGATCTCAATACCGCAGTCCATATGCACTTTGCTGATATCATAGCCCTTTTCATTCAACAGATGGATCAATGCCGTCTGTCCGATCACGCCGAGATCTCCCGTAATGATCCGGTCATAATCCTCCGGCACACAAGAAAAATCAGTCAAATGATGATAAATCGTATCTGCTGCCGCCGGCGCCATACACGCCCCCATATTCATGGAATCCTTTAATCCGTAATCCACTACTTTTCCCGGTGTGATTGCCGTAATCTTTGCACGGCAGCCATGATTCTGCTGATCGGATAAAACAAACGCGCCGCTTGCAGTCACAGTTCTGGTGGCTGATAACGGTCTTTGACCGCCATAATCCAGCGGAAACCGGAACTCCTTTTCCGCGCTGGCAAAATGACTGGAAGTAACGCATACGGTTTTGTCCGCATATCCACCATCGATCAGAATACTTCCAAGGCACAGCGATTCCCCACAGGTAGAACATGCCCCGTAAAGCCCAAATATAGGTATCTGACAGGATGCGCTGCCAAAGCAGCTTGCCATAGACTGTCCCAACAGATCGCCTGACAACAGGTAGCGGATATCCTTTTCCTGCAAACCGCCCTTTTCCAGCGCCAGTTGGATAGCCTTTTTCTGAAAGCTGCTCTCCGCTTCCTCCCAGCTTTTTGCCCCCAGCTTGTCATCTTCGGCAATCAAGTCAAACCAATCGCCCAAAGGTCCTTTCTGTTCTTTACTTCCGCCTACGGCGGCAGAAGAATGAATAAAAACAGACCGGCTGAATTTTATGCTCTGCACACCGACCTGTCTTACTTTCTGATTGTCCATACTAATAACCCTGCCTTTCCACAGCCTGCGAACTTTAATGCACTTTAGTGCTATGTCGCAGGCACAATATTCGCGGTTGGAAAATCTTCGATTTTTCAACCTACACACCATGCCTTTCTCTCATCTGAGCAATTACCATTGCAAAATCTCAGGTGTAGTATATGGAGCTCTTCAATATTTTATTCTGTTTCACATCAAAGGAAGATAATATTCATTTTGATTTCATATCCTTTGATATGGGCTATTAAATTAATTTTAGAAAGAATGTATATAATAACGTATATTGACAACAATAGTTAAAATAAGTTATAGTATGACTAACAAATATTAACCGCTTAAAGCTAAAAATATTAGAGGGTGATATAATGTTATTAGAGTATTTGCAGAAAAATTATAAAGTCAATGAACCAATTTTTGTTTCAGATGTGGATTTGCCTGTTACGGACACAAACCTGCGTCAGATGTTTAAGGTGCTTTGTGACAAGGGACAAATATATAGATATGATACAGGAATTTATTATATGAAAGGTACAGCCAGATTAAAAGGCAGTATATCTTTGTCTGCCGGCGAAGTGGCAAGATACAAATATATATCAAGGAATAATCGAGTTGATGGTTATTATTCGGGATACACTTTTGCCAATCAACTAGGGCTTACCACGCAGGTTCCTTATACCATAGAGATCGTCAGTAATCAGGCAAGCGCAAAATGTCGTGAAGTCAGTGTGAAGGGCCAAAAGATAATGCTAAGAAAGCCGCGAACAAAAATAAATAATGAGAATTGCAGTGTATTGCAGTTGCTGGATTTGTTAAAAGATCTGGAGCAATATGCGGACGAAGATATGTCTGCGGCAGCAGAGAGAATCAGTGCATATATCAGAAAGCTTGGAATCAAAAGAACAGAAGTGGATGAATATATCGCGCTTTATCCAGACAGGATTTACAAATATATCTATGAAACGAGGTTGTATAATGCTTTTGCATAAGGATAAAGAATTATTTCGAGAAGTAGTTATATCTGCGGCAGAGAAGTTTAAACTGGCAGTTCCGATTGTTGAGAAAGATTATTATGTAACAATGATTTTGAAAAAACTTTCCTTGGAATGTCCGGAATGCGTTTTTAAGGGAGGAACTTCTCTATCAAAATGTTATCATGTAATCGACCGTTTTTCAGAAGATATTGACATTGCATTTTCTAATAAGTTGTCGCAAAGCATGAGAAAGCATTTGAAAAATGATACGATTGCCGGAATCAGCAATAGTTTAGAAATGCCTATTTGGGATTGGGAAAACACAAGAAGCAGACGGGATTATAATTGCTATACATTTTCATATGATCCATTGGATGGGTATGTTAAAGAAGGAAGATTGATTCAGGGTGTAAAAATGGAAGTTTCACTTGCATCACTATCCTTTCCAACAGTTGAGCTTCCGGTTGAAAGTTATGTGTATCAGTATCTTATAAAGGATAACATGAACATTGCAGATGAATACAGCCTTCATCCATTTGTGATGAATGTACAAAGACTGGATAGAACTCTGGCTGATAAGGTGTTTGCTATTTGCGACTATTATTTGCAGGGAAAAGTAAAGAGATATTCCAGACACATATATGACATTTATATGCTGTTGCCGCTAGTTGAGTTAAATGAAGAATTCAAAGCTCTTGTAGGGCAGGTTCGTGAGGTTAGATCTAACATGAGTGTATGCCCATCTGCTGCACACGGAGCCGATGTCCCGAAATTGTTAAAAGAGATAATCGAGAAAGAATTTTACAAGGAAGATTACTCTGAAATTACAACATACTTTCAAAATCACCCGGTCAGCTATGAAAATGCAATAGAAGCTGTAAGGACGATTGCTGAAAGTGGGATGTTTGTATGATTTACTTATAATCAATCAAATTGAATTACAAATCACTCCTCTCTGTTTTGATACTCCTATATTTATTTCACCTGCGCCATTGAAAACAAGGCTTCTTGTAAAAGTTTTGAGAAATTGATGTTATTTTTTTCAGCAAAAGTATTCAGCCACGCAGGAATCGTAAGATTTTTTCTTACAGCTTTTTCACCATATTTTTCTTCATAAGCATCAAGGTCTAATAAAAGCATATTTATCATACACCCTTTTTCAACAGCTAATTCAGAATAGTCAGAAGCCTGTGGGATTTTTTCCCCATCTTCAAGTTCTCCCAATATCCAACCACTGGCTGCATCAATCCCCATTTCAATTGCTTGTTCCAAGTCTTTTCCCTCTGTTACACAACCTGGTAAATCCGGAAATTCTACCACGTATCCACCGCTTTGATCTGTAAAAGGCTTAAATATAGCCGGATAAATTAATTTCAATATATTCACCTCCATTTATATAAATCGGACAATTGGAGCTTAAAGTCCCGCTTGTTTCATAATTGATTTTACCGTATCGGGATTTAAATCCCCTCCATGTTCCGGAATCGTAACTTTTCCGGGCTTAGTCGGATGTTTGTATTGGTGGTGTGAACCTTTTTGCTTTACTTGATACCATCCGTTTTTTAATAACATATTCTCCATTTCGCGAAATCTCATTCAATACCTCCTTATTCATCCATGGCATCTCTCCCTTCTGATTATTGATTACATTATAATACGCATTATGCGTATTGTCAATATTTTATTTCCCTTTTCAGAAAAGTGTTCCTATTAACTACTCCAAAAATCGGGATTTACGGGGATGGAGTATAGGTTTGGGTAACCTATTTTTACGGGTACACAATTCCGAAATAGTGCAATAATTGATTTACTTATAATTATTCAAATTGAATTGTAAAACTGCCGTATGTCATATTGACATTCTCCCATTGACATTTTCTATACCTTAATCCGCCTTGCCCATTTCTTTACGGCAACCGGCATACATACAACACCCACCAGCACCGGAACGGTAATCAACAGATATGGTGACCACACATATTTACCAAAGATATGAAACGTATTTGTACGGAAAATATCTGCTGCACTTCCTACTAAGGGAATAAGCTCCAATACTTTCTGCACTCCATATGGCAGATATTCCCCAATGATTCCCGGTCCATATACAACTGCCAGACTCATCAGCAAAGCTGACACATTACTCTTTGTCTTAGCTGATATGAACATAACAACTCCCGCAAATCCGATCGCCCCTAAGAATGTAAATGCATATTCATAAATCTCCGCCTGCAGCATATTCATGGGTGCAATGGCAATCAGTTTAATCAGCTGAATCGGCATATCCCATCCCGCAGTCCCCAGAAAGAAAATCTGCGATACAATATTGCCGGTCATCAGTATGACGAAAAGTTCCACCGTAAATAACAAACCCGTACCTATCTTTGCCCAGGCAATCTTTTCCCATCCGTTTTTTGTGGTCAGGACCAACGAACTTGTATTATCATGCCACTCCCCCGCAAATAATGACGACAACGTGATTGCGACAAACAGCGCCACCACAATACCCAGCTCGGCAACAATACTTCCAACTACCACTGACCACCCTTCTGTCCATTCATACCGGAATGGCTCTTTTACATCCGAACCTATCTGCAGGAGATACTCTCTTTCCGCCCCTGTCTGGTCGTTGATTTCCAAGAAATCTTCAATCGCCTTTTGCCTTCTTGTATAAAAATCTGTCAGGTTTTCAGGATCCACATAGATCAGCATTGTTTTATAATTTTCCGTGTCCTCAAGCTCGGGATACAAAGTCCTTAACCAACTATCGACGTAACGCCTTTCTGTCTTTTCTATTTCCGCATCCATGTCCGCCGATTCCATTCTCTGATAATCCCTGACCATCTGCTGTAAGCTTTCGTCCGTAAGCTCCCCGCCAAACATCAGCGAATATTCCTGACGATCCCTTATCATTTTATATCCGTCAAAGTTATTCCCAAAAGCGCTTGTATAATCATCCATACTTCCAAAACTGAACCATTGAAATGAAAGTATGCTCCCAAAAATTACAACATAAATAAAACACATTAAAACGCTTATTTTGGTACTCATTTTGCGCCATAATTTTTTATGCTCTAATAACAATAGTTCCATAGCTCTTACACTCCTTCCTGTTCTGCCCCAAAATAGTATAGGTATAAGTCTTCTAACGCAGCTTCACATGGAACGGCCATTTCATCAGGCTTATCATCTGAAATAATACGAAGCGCCACCTGCTGTCCATCATGCCTTAAATTTGCAACCGTCTTCTCCGCCTGCCACTTTCTTGCCTCTTCCTGCGGCACCGTCAGCTCCCATACTTTTCCATCCGCTTGTTTTACTAACTCAGGAACACTGCCCTGTAACACAAATTCCCCTTTTTTCATCAGCAGGACTTTATCTGCTATTGCCTCAATATCAGAAACAATGTGTGTAGATAAAATAACAATTTTATCTCCGGCATAATCAGAAAGCAGATTGCGGAACCGCACTCTTTCCTTCGGATCAAGTCCCGCCGTCGGCTCGTCCAGAATCAGAATATCCGGATTATTAAGCAATGCCTGTGCGACTCCCACCCTCTGCTTCATGCCGCCGGAAAAAGTCTTTACTTTCTTATTAGCAACATCATTTAAACCTACTACCTCCAGCAACTCTTTTGTCCTTTCTTTTGCCATGTTCTTAGGTATACCTTTAAGTGCGGCCACATACAGCAAAAATTCCATAGCTGTATAATTCGGGTAATACCCAAAATCCTGCGGCAGATAACCCAATACGTTTCTATAATCGGCACCCATAGAGGTCACTTCCTTTCCATCCAAAAATACCTCTCCCGATGTTGATTCCAGAATAGCGCACATCATCCGCATTAGTGTTGTCTTTCCTGCGCCATTGGCTCCTAAAAGTCCATATACTCCGGATTTTAAAGTCGCGCTGACGCAGTCTACCGCGATTTTACTTCCGTAATGCTTTGATAAGCGGTCAATTGATAATTCCATATATCTTTCCTTCCTTTCCCGTAGCTAAAATAAAATAAATTTCCTCTATGAAAAATGCTGCAAAAAATATAAAAGCAACAATCCATATCCCGAAAGCAGACGCTTCATACAACCACTGCATATTTAATGCAAGCAATCCCCAGCAAACGCAGAAGCCAAGCATTAAAACCATACATATCTGCATATTTTCTTTCCTGCGCAGTCGAATCAGTCGTAACATACTGACCATACAAACTAAATACGGAACCAGACAGTATAAAATCATCCGGCTTATTTCACTGTATGAATTTTGAAGGTGTACTTCCAAAGCAATAAGAACCGTCATGCATACAAGATTTGCAGCCCCCGCCAGAACCAGCTTTGCCAACACAATCTGCGCATTAGAAGCCCTTGTAACAGCCTCAATTTCACTCATTCCATAATACTGACATCTGAACATAACTGGCATGACTGCCAGTACAAACAACGGCATAAAAATCGGAAGATATTCAGGAATATCAGCTACTGTAGAAATTGTCAGACATGTGATACATAATACAACTGCCTGTAATCCCAAAATCAATATTCCCTCAAAACGGAAAATATCCGATAAATACTGAACAAAACCTGTTCTCGGTTCTTCCAGTGCTTTTTGTGCCAGTTTCTGTTCCCGCATGATTTCAGTGCACAAATTTATAGTGTCTTCTAATCCGGTATCTTTTGCATCGCGCTTGTTCTCAAGTTCTGCTTCCCGCTGTAAGGACCGGCGCAAATACTTCTTTAATTCCCTATTCTTCATTTTTCTGCTCCTTTCTCATTATTTTCAAAGCATTCCTGACTCTGCTCTGCGCTGTCCGCATATTACAATCCATTACCTTTGCGATCTCCCAAAATGAAAGTTGCTCTCCAAACCGTAAAATGACCGCTTCCCTCTGCTCCGGCGATAGCACATTTAAGAGATAATCTATTTCTGATTTATCCTCTATCCGGCGCATCTCATCGCATTCACTTCTGATTTCTCTTTCACTTTCCAATGAATATATTTTTATTTTCCGGCTTTCATCAATACACAAATGATTGGCGATTGTGTATAAATACGCCTTAAATTTCCTTTTCCCTTTATACCCTGATAAACTTTTAAACAGTTTCAAAAAGGTCTCCTGCGTCAAATCTTCTGCTTTCTCCAGATCAAAGCAACGGCTTTTACAATATCGCAGGATAGATGTATAATAGCGCTTTATCAATTCTTCTGCCGCTTTTTCATCACCAATCCTTATCTGTTCTACCAGAGCATCATCGGAATGCATTTCTTCCATGGAAGTTTTTTTCCCATTTTTCACACACTGTCAGCTCCTCTCCTTGAAATAGCTGCATACATATAATAACGAATCATTTTCCCCAAATGATCAAAAAAAGAAACCTGTAAGGGCTTCTTTTTCTGCTTTGCCGGCTTCTTCAAGGGACTTGTTCACTTCTCCAAGAGTTTTCCCTCCCATTCTTATTCTTCATCCGGCGCCTGCCCAACATGAGCAAGCCATTTACAATCGGTCACTTCCATATGCGTGAAAGTTGCCTTAAAAGAAGAATCCTCCGGACTGCTAAAGCGGTACCACATAGATTTTATATCTGCCGGAATGGCTGTTGTCGCCTAATCGGAATATCCCATATTGGTCGCAACACTACCCAGATGCTGATACTTTTCATTTTCATATTCAACGGAACCTTTCAACCAGTTCTCACTGTCAAGATACATAACCACACCACACTGATCAAAACGATGTTTGCTTTCATATTCAGTCTTAACGGTAAATGAAAAATATCTCTCTGATGTCTTCATCTGAAGAACCGGCGCGCTATCATTCCTAAAATGATAATAAGTTCTCTGCCATAGATCGGTGTGGGGACTGGTAATGATCTCTATCTTATCCTCGCTGACCGTATAGTCTTTTGGCTGCCTTATCCATGACCAGTTATTTGGGTTTATTTTCATATAATTGTATCTCCATCATTATCCTTATAATTTTAATTTCCCTCTTTTACATCACTATTAAAGCTTCTTTATTACCACAGCATTTCAAATCCAAGATTTTTCTTATTTATAGCTAATTATCCTGCGCCTCTATATTTGATATTTTTACCACCAGAACTTCTCCCACGTAAGCAATAGATCCCTCATTTGGATACGTCGGCATGCTTACCACCTCCGGCTCCTCCCAGGATATCCTCGTATAGTTAATCGGTACAGCCAGTTCATATCTGATAAATGCTTCCTCCGTCCCGGTATATGTCAGCGGTGTCTTTGTCATACCATAGGGCAGGAGGTCTTCCAGTCCCTCCATCTCCTGCAGATAAGGCGTGCTCCCAAACGGACCGCAGAATGCCACCGGCGTTATGCCCGGTTCATAACCCTCCACCTCTTCCATATCCATAACGATCCTTGTCATAAATGACGTGATCGCGCGATCCTGCAATTCCCTTTTCAGATATACCTGATTGGCATAGACTACATTGGACCATATGATGCATAACACGGAAAGGCAGACTGCCGCCCGCAGCCATACATTATTTCTTTCCTCTGCCAGTCCGATGACAAATACATAAAGCAATACAAGCGCATACAGCGTCAGGATATGATCATTTCCTTTTGATATGATGCATACAAAATTCATGGCTGCCGGCAGAGCCAGGAGGAGAAGTGCCTGAATCAAATACTGCCATATCTTCCTTCCTTTTTTCATATTTTTTTGAACCATCAGAAAGATCAGTCCCGCCGTCACAATGATATTGGCTCCGCGCAATAAATATTTCCAGACGATGCTCAAAGAACGTCCCCTGAATATCATGGTCACAAAGGTGTCAGGATGCGCCAGATAATAAAAGACCTTCCGGTAGGCAAGTCCGATGGTTGCCAACAAAGAGGTTTCCGTATAGTCGCCCAGAGCCGCCAGTCCATTATAGGAATCCGCGACCCAGATGCCGAAGATCCGCCGGATCACCTGCCACATCAGATAATATAGCAGCGCAGCGATCAAAAGCACAGCGCAGTAGTAAGCAGTTTTTTTAATAAGCTCCTTTAATCCCTGACTTTTTTGTATCTCCCGAAGCAGCAGAAAGATCACAAGTACGATAGAAACAGAGATATATGCCTGATAGATCCCCATTGCCACTGCCAGCGTGACTGCCCCCAGACACAGGAATCCCCACGTCCCCTTCTTACACAGCCAGACGCCTGCAACTGCCAAAAACAGCGACAGCATGAAAAAATCCACCCATGGAAGAAAGGATGCATTGAGCGCCGTCAGCACAGCATTACATGCCATGATCCCGGAGATCATATTGATAGAGATCAGCTTCCTGATCTCCAGCAGATCAACCACCAGATACACACTAAATGAAAGCCAGAGCACCGCGCAAAAAGAAATCAGCCAGGGATTGCACAATCCTCCCCGCAGAAAGAGCAGGATCGGCTGCAGAACCCGTCCCAGCGCGATCTGCCAGGCACTGTCATCCTGATAGATCTGCAGCAGGGCGTCATGGGCATACATATTGTTGGAAAAACGGTATCCGTGCGCAAACAGATACCAGAACACAACCGAACAAAAGACGCATACGTATCTCTGCGTCGGTTTTTCATATGTTTTTTCTGCCAATCGTATCATCGTATCCTTACTCCATTTCATTTCTTTTTATTCCCCACAATGCCTGGGCGGCTCAAATCTGAATGAAAAACGCCTTCTTTTAGCGTTTTTCTCACACTAATTCCAGTATAAATACCACAACACAGGCCGCCACTGACACCTTAAACAATCCCTGTCCTTTGTATGCCATGACCAACGCCGTAGCAAATCCCGCAACTCCCGTCCATATATTGCCGGTCGCTGATATGATCGCCGGAAATGTCATCACTGCCAGCGTCACATACGGTACATAATATAAAAATGACCTGATGGTTTTATTTTTGATCTCTTTTCTGATCAGAGTCAGCGGCAGCATACGGATCAGGTAAGTTACCACAGCCATGATCAACAGATATATCCAGATATTATGAGCCATTTCCTTATTTATTATCTCCTAACTTCCTGCTTTATTTCCCGTTCCTTGCTCTTCAGCTGCCTGATTTCCCATAACAATATTTCATCACATCAGTTTTCAATACTTTATCTTTCCCAAATTACATACAACCTAATTTCCAGCCGTCTGCAGCTCTCCGTCCTCCGGCAGATCTATCGGAAATAAGATCGCGGCGATCAGCGAGATCACCACCGTCAGGACGATGATCCTTGTCCCGGCAGAGATCTCCTTCACATAAGGCAGCGCCGTACATGCCAGGCTTCCTATCATAGCGGCAGCCACCGCCAGCGCCACATGCTTATCCTCTTTTGCCGGTGGGATAAAGATCGCCACAAACATCCCATACAGCGCAATACTCAGCGCATTAACAATCAGCTCCGGAAGGATATTGCCCATGACCACGCCAAGACAGGTTCCGAGCGTCCAGCCGGGGATCGCAAGCGCCATGGCTCCGTAAGGATAAAACGCGTCCAATCTGCCCGGTACGCCGATGGAGATCCCGAAGATCTCATCCGTAACGCCAAATGCCACAAAAAAACGATGAAAAAACGGCATCCCCGGATCGATCTTCTGCGACAGCGCGCAGGACATCAACATATAACGTATATTGATTACCAGCTGGGATACCGCCATCTCCAGATACGAGGCATGCGCGGCAATCAGCGTCAATGCCGCCGCCTCACCGGCCGATGTCAGGTTGGTAAGCGACATCATAGTCGCCGCAAAGGCGGAGAGCCCAATCTGTTTTGCCTGTATCCCCAGCGAAAATGAAACCGCAAAATATCCCAGAGCGATCGGCACGCCGTCCCTCATACCGCTTTTAAATATATTCCAACGCCTGCCGGTATTCCCATGTTCTATTTTCCCATTGTCTGTATGATCTTTTCCGTTTTTTGATTTACCGGTACTTTCCTTCATAACTAATAACCAGATCTTTCCATAACCTGCGTTTCCGCAGTTTCTCCCTTTTCCGCCCCGATTTCATAAAGCTGATAGGGGCAGCAGTCATATTCTATCATATTTTTTTATTATTTTACAATATATGATTGACATTATATTGAATACCTGTATAATAAAGAACAGCGAATAAAACAATCTCTAAACTTTAAGTATATTTTTACTGCGACTTACAATAAGTTTTTATGCCGCTGTTTGACACTATTTCAGAAAGGCGTACATATAAAATGTATAATGATTTAAAACTGGGATCCCGTCTGAAGGATCTCCGCAATGAACACGGCCTGACGCAGCAGGAGCTCGCCGACCGCACGGAACTGACCAAAGGCTACATCTCACAATTGGAACGCGACCTGACGGTCCCGTCGGTGCCGACGCTTTTAGACATCCTGCAATGTCTGGGCTGTACTCCCGCGGATTTCTTCAGCGATACGAAAAAGCCGCCTGTCGTCTATCATCAGGACGAATATTTTGAAAAAATCGATGAAGAAAATCAAAATACCGTCCAATGGCTGGTAGCCGATGCCCAAAAGAATATGATGGAGCCTTTAATGATCCGGCTTGCCCCCGGCGGAAATACGGTTTCCGACAAAGCGCATACCGGTGAGGAATTTGGTTATGTCATGAAGGGACAGATCCGGCTGGTGCTGAATGATACCAGTCATCTGATCAAAGCAGGCGAATCTTTTTATTACACCTGTTCCCAAAAACATCAGATATTTAATGCCGGCAATACGACCGCCGCATTTTTATGGATCAGTACCCCGCCCAGTTTTTAATACAGTCACTTTTGGCGCCATAAATACACTATATAACTTATATAGAAATACATAATCGTCCCACAGGCGAACATATTTTATGAGGTACATAACATGCTGGAAAACATATTATCCTTAAACAATATCACAAAATCCTTTGACGGGGAGCTTGTTCTGGAAGAACTTTCCCTTGATATCAAGCGCAATGAATTCGTCACGCTTTTGGGTCCTTCCGGCTGCGGAAAGACGACCACGCTTCGGATCATTGCGGGATTTGTCATGCCTGATCAGGGCAGCGTCCTGCTGGAGGGGGAAGACATCACCACGCTCCCCACGGAAAAGCGCTGTATCAATACGGTATTCCAGAAGTATGCTTTATTTCCCCATATGACCGTAGCGGAAAATATAGCCTTTGGCTTAAAGATCAAGAAAAAGGACGACGACTATATCCGCCAAAAGATCAAGTATGCACTGGAGCTTGTCAATCTTACAGGCTTTGAAAAAAGAAAACCGCGCTCTTTAAGCGGCGGACAGCAGCAAAGGATCGCCATTGCGCGGGCGATCGTGAATGAGCCCCAGATCCTTTTATTAGACGAACCCCTTGGCGCGCTTGACCTAAAGCTCCGGCAGGATATGCAGAAGGAATTGATCCGGCTGAAAAAAGAACTTGGCATTACCTTTATCTATGTTACCCATGATCAGGAGGAAGCCCTGACGATGTCCGATAAGATCGTCGTTATGAATCAGGGATATATCCAGCAGATCGGCACACCGGAAGATATCTACAATGAGCCGCAGAATGCTTTTGTTGCTGATTTTATCGGTTCCGCCAACCTGCTTGCCGGAACGATGATCCGGGATGAGCTGGTCAGCATCAATGACATCCGCTTTGACTGTGTGGATAAGGGCTTTGGCAACAATAAACCTGTGGACGTGGTGATCCGTCCCGAAGATGTGGAGATACGTGAAAAAGGTCAGGGGATTTTCCCTGCCGTCGTCACCTCTGTTTTATTTAAGGGCGTCCACTATGAGATCTTTGCAAAGGGAATCGGCATCGACTGGATGATCCACACCACCGCCTATCATGAAGTCGGCGCAGAGATCGATCTGTATGTGAAACCGTTCAACATCCAGATCATGAATAAGCCGGAGTCGGAGGACGAAGCTGTCATCCAGACGGAATAAAACATGAGAAGACCTAAAACGCTTACCAGTTAAGAAAAATGACCAATATCAGGGAAAGGCATATTACCATAAAAATCCCTAAAATGCTTACCCATTAGGGATACGATTAAATATCAAGGAAAGGCATATCACCATATGAAACGTAAATATATCGCAGCTCCATATATCGTCTGGATGAGCGCATTTATCGTACTGCCGCTTATTTTTGTGGCATACTATGCGTTTACCGATAAAGCAGGGGGATTTACCCTGAAAAATATAACCGCAATACTGGATCCGCTGCATATCAAGGCAACGATGCTTTCCCTGGAGCTGTCACTGGCATGTACGATCCTATGCCTGCTGATCTCATTCCCGCTTGCCTTGGTGCTGCGCCGTCTGAATATGAATAATAAAGGGATTATTATCCTGATCATGATCCTGCCCATGTGGATGAATTCGATCCTGAGAATCCTTGCACTGCAGATGATCTTAAGTAAAAACGGGATTTTAAATATGATACTGTCATGGTTCGGCATCGCGCCGCTTTCCATCATCAACACACCCGGCGCAATCGTCTTTGGTATGGTTTATGATTTTCTGCCTTATATGATCCTTCCGATCTACAATGCAGTCATGGATATTGACAACGATCTGATCGATGCCGCCAGGGATCTGGGCGCTTCCAATCCCTCCGTGATATGGCGGATCATCCTGCCATTGTCAAAGCCCGGCATTATCAGCGGGATCACAATGGTATTTATCCCCTGCCTGACCTCCTTCGTCATACCTGACATCTTAGGCGGCGGCAAGATCCAGCTGCTTGGCAATGTCATAGAACAGGAATTTATCACCAGCATGAACTGGCATCTGGGTTCGGGATTATCCTTTGCACTGATGATCTTTGTGGTCGTCGGGCTTGCTTTTTCAGAAAAACAGGAAAAAAAGGACCGGGAGTCGCTGGTTTGGTAAGTGTTGACATGGAGGATTGGTATGAAAAATTTTATCTGTAAATTTTATCTGGCAATCATTATGATATTTTTATATGCGCCGATTCTGGTATTGGTCGTGCTGTCCTTTAACAGTTCCAAATCCAGAGTTGTATGGGGCGGATTTACTTTAGACTGGTATCGTGATATCTTCCGCACTTCCCAGGTCATGTCTGCACTGCAGAATACCATCGTCCTTGCGCTTGGCTCCGCCTTTTTTGCAACGATCATCGCCCTGCTTGCCTGCATCGGCATCGATGCCATGCGCAGAAGGGAATATTCCGTCGTCATGGCAGTCACAAATATCCCCATGCTGAATGCGGACATCGTGACAGGCATTGCCATGATGCTTTTGCTGATCCGTTTTATGCCGCTGGGATTTTCCAGCATCATGCTGGCACATATTACCTTTAATATCCCTTATGTGATCCTGAGTATCCTGCCGCGATTTAACCAGCTGGATGTCAGTATCTACGAAGCGGCAAGGGATCTGGGCGCAGGACCGGTATATTCCTTTTTTAAGGTTGTGCTGCCGGAACTGGCACCCGGCATTGTCTCCGGATTTTTTATGGCAGTCACCATGTCCATGGATGATTTTGTCATTACCTATTTTACCAAAGGGCCCGGAGTCAATACCTTATCCACGATGATCTATTCCCAGATCAGAAAAGGGATCCAGCCCACGATGTATGCGCTTTCCACGATCATCTTCCTGATCACGGTGCTGGTACTGATCCTGGCCAATATATTGAGCACGCCGCCCAAAAAACGGGGTATGAACCTGCGAAATAAGAATATATAAATATTTAAAAGAGAGGAATCATGATTATGAAAAAAAGAATTCTGGCTGTACTATGTGCGGCAGCGCTTGCTGCAATGTCCCTCATGGGCTGCGGAGGCTCCAAGGAACCGAGGCAGCAGATCACTGTATTTAATTATGGTATGTATATAGACCCTGCCATTTTAGATCAGTTCACCGCCGAGACCGGCATCGAGGTATTGTATGAAGAAGCGATGACACCTGAAGAACTCTATTCCAAATATTCTTCCGGCGCGATCAAGTATGATGTCCTGTGTTCTTCCGAATATATCATTATGAAGCTGATGGCGGAGGGCGAACTGCAGCCTATGGATTTCACGCAGTTTCCCCATATCGATAGCATCAGCGACGATGTCTGGTCATTCTGCGCCACCTTTGATCCCGGCAATCAGTATGCCCTGCCCTATTTCTGGGGTACGGTAGGTCTTTTATACAATAAAAACATGGTGTCGGAACCACCGACAAGCTGGGATGTATTATTTAACGGCAGATATTCCGGCAATATCATCATGCAGAACAGTATGCGTGACGCATTTATGATCGCCCTGAAATATCTCGGATATTCCTGTAACACGACCAATCCCGACGAGCTTGCCGCGGCAAGGGATCTGCTGATCTCCCAGAAGCCCGACGTACAGTCGTATCTTGTGGATGAGGCAAGGGATGAGATGATCGCGGAAAATGCCGCAATCGCCGTAGTATATTCCGGAGACGGAATACTCGGATGCGAGGGCAATGAAAATCTCGCCTATGTTGTTCCTGAAGACGGCAGCAACCTCTGGATCGACTGCTGGGCGATGACCAAACACTGCGATAATCCGGAAGCGGTATATCAGTTCCTTGATTACCTCTGCTGCCAGACAGATATTGTAGCGCAGAACTTTGAATATGTATATTATCCGCCTTCCAATGCCGACGTAAGAGAGCTTCTGGATGAAGCTGTGGTAAATAATCCCCTCTTATTTCCGGATTTCAATACTCTGGAAAACTGCGAAGTATATCAGTTAATGGACGAGGATACCACTGCTCTGATGGATCAATACTGGAAGGAGATCAAGGCTGAGTGATTATCTCAGCACCCGCCATGCAGATATATCTCATAGAAGAAATAAAATAAAGAACCGGTTACTTTACCAAGGGCAACGGCAGCAACAAATACCCCAATCCCTTGGTGAAAGCCGACTCTTCTGGAAAAGATCGGGATACTGTCCAGCATCTCCGCAATGGCAAGCGCCACGCAGCCTTCAAACATACCGCCGAACAATCCGTAAATTACAATAAGAACAATTCCAAACCATCCTGCGCCATTAGGAAATCTTAAAAATGACGAAAAAACCGTCAAAATCCCACCGATAATTGTCCCAAGGACAACTGCATTTTCATAAAGAACAATATGCTCCGCAGAATTGGTCTTCTGCGCGAACCGCGGTATCAGACCCACGGAAATCAACACGGTGAGGACTCCCGCTGAAACAAGCGCTCCAAAGCTGAATCCGGCAATGATCAATACAATTAATAGTAAACTCTTCATATCCCGTTCTCATCCTTCCTCTTTTCACACTTCTTCCAGGCTTTCACCCTCGCGCTTTGCATTTTCCATAAGGGCGGTATCAATATCATCCTCATACATCTTCATCTCCACTTCGATCGGCGTGGGATCCACCGTCAGACGCTTGCTGCCTATATGGTTGAAGAACAGCGTAATGCCGATCGCCAGACCGATGGAATATGAAAATTCCAAAACGCCAAGTCCGCCGGAGGGTTCCCCCATGACCTGCTCGTAGATACCGGAAAATAAGTCCTCAATCCCGATATCGTTATGAAATGCCATAATCGTAAACGCCGTTCCGAAAAAACTGACCAATGCCACCATGGCAATCTTCATTTTCTGCAGAAACGGATTTGCTTTCTTTCCGGCATCATATTCTATCAGGACATCAGTTTCCCCAACACTTTGGACACTGACCGCCTGGGAAAGATCTGACAGCATATGGATGATGACAAGCGAACTGATGCATTTTCTGTGAGGTCCCTCTTCCTTAAAAGTATACACTTTTGTGCTTCTTGCTTTCGCAAGCATCACATCATCCGGGCAATATAATGTTGCCACATCCTTTAGGAACACATCTTTCTCTTTGACCTTAACACATTTATCCAGTTTTAAATAAATATCAATTGTCTGCATATAAAAAGGAGAGCCTTTCTTAAGTCTCTCCTTAGTTTTGTTTGTTTTTGCTTATTTTATACATGCCGGACATGATGCAAATTATTTATTTCTGCCAGCTTATCCTACAATACTCTGGTCATAGATTCAAACTCCGACCCCTTCCAAAGGATATTCATCTGCATATGACTGAGTCCATTGACTACTATTTCCCAATGGCGCTTCTCGCCTCTTTGCTCATCCAGCACGAGCGTATAGACATCCTTCCCCGTCTGCTCGCTGACTTCTGATGTTAAATAGTAATTATATTCAACCTGATTTCTGACTTCGCCGGTTCCGGTAAATTTCTCATAACTGGAAGCGGTTCCGTCTGCCCGGAACGTATAAAATGTGGACGGTGAACCCGGAATCTTCCACTCTCCCACGATATTCGTCTGATTGATCTCAACGGGACGGAACATGCTGAATAAATAATAACCGCCGGCAATCAAAAATATCAAAAATACGATTGCTATGATCTTATTCGCAAGTTCATTATCCTGTTTCTTTTTCTTCCCCTTTGCCATGATCCTACGCTCCTTCCGCTAATATCATATTTCAATATCATTATCAATTGATCAGATGCAGAATACGTTCTGATCCACATTCCGCTATATTAGTTGTACCACATTTTTCAGGGAATTGCAATGCTTATTCTTCACCTTCCCTGACTGCCTTGGCAAATTCCGCCTGTATGGAAGGATCATAGGAAAGCATGGGATCAACATCTTTGCCCTTGATCTTACGATCCACATAATTACCCACGATCTTTACAACCACCGGCGACAATACGATCACACCAATCAGGTTCGGGATCATCATCAGTGCGTTGAACGTATCCGAGATATCCCATGCCAGAGACGATGTCATCAGGGAACCGCTGATAATCATCAAAACAAAGATTACCCTGTAAACTTTAGCGCCCTTAATGCCAAACAGATACTCAGCCGCCTTGCCGCCATAGTGGGACCAGCCAAGCACCGTCGTAAAGGCAAATAATAATATCGCAACGGCGATAAACATCTCGCCAAACCGTCCTAAGCCCGCGCCCAGTCTGCCAAACACCTGACCAAATGTCTGCTGGACCAAGGTTGCGTCATTAACGCCCTCCGCTACCGCTCCGGTTGCAAGGTCAATACAATTGGAAGAAAGCACAACGATCGCAGTCATTGTACATACAACAAACGTATCCGCAAATACTTCAAAGATGCCCCACATTCCCTGCTTAACAGGCTCTTTAACATTGGAATTGGAATGTACCATTACAGAAGATCCAAGCCCCGCTTCATTAGAGAATACGCCGCGCTTACATCCCTGTGTAATGACTTCCTTAATTGCCACTCCGACTACCGCGCCCTCTACTGCCTTGATGCCGAATGCAAATTTAAAGATTGCGCCAAATATCGCGCCGATCTGTGAAATATTAGCAATCAGGATGATCAATGCACCGACCACATAAGCAATCGCCATAAACGGAACGATCCGTTCTGCCACTGCCGCAATTCTCTCAAGACCACCGATGATGATCACGCCCGCCAGTATCATTAAAACAATACCAATCACCAAAGAAACTACTGTAACCTCGCCATAAAGCACCGGTGCATCAACATTTTTAAAAAATGCAGATTGAAGATTCAGTGTGATCTTATTGATCTGCCCCATGTTCCCGATACCAAAGGAAGCAAGCAGCGCAAAAATAGAAAACAGTACAGCGAGAACACTTCCGGCGCCTTCGCAAAAGCCGTTCTTCTTTATCTTTCCGAGTCCGTCCTTCAGATAATACATCGGTCCCCCTGACCACTCGCCCGCCTGATTCTTACGGCGGTAGTAGATACCGAGGACATTCTCGGAAAAGTTGGTCATCATGCCGAAAAATGCAGCAACCCACATCCAGAATACCGCACCCGGCCCGCCGATTACGATCGCAGCAGACACACCGGCGATATTCCCCGTGCCGATCGTCGCCGCCAGCGCCGTACAAAGCGCCTGAAACTGGGACACGCTTCCCTTGCCCGTCTTGTTATGCGTATCCTTTTGAAATACGCCGACGATCGTCTTTTTCCACCAGTGTCCCAGATGCGAAATCTGAAAGAATTTTGTCATTACCGTCATCAATACACCCGTGCCAAGCAAAAGCACCAGTCCAATCTTCACCCAGACAAATGAATTGATCGCATTATTGATCTCAGTTAATTTTGCCAAAAAATCTGCCATATTCTCCTCCTACCTTTCTTTTGTGCAAGCAAAGATGATCTGTCCCATAATGATCGGCATTGAAACAGCCAGATCAACAGCTTTTGTCTAAACATATGCTAAAAACACAAAAAAATTGCACCCAAAAGGTACAATCCGCCATTGGTTCTGTCCTTTTGCCTGAGAGATCGGCATCTTAGCCTTACACCTTCGGCGCTCACTAAATGAGGCTCTCCAGAAGTTATTTTTTTCCTGTTAATCATACACTGATTTTTCAGGGATGTCAACCCAAACTTGGGGTTCAAATTTGGAGTAAAAAAATTGGGGAGCGAAAGATGTACCGGGCTTTTTTAATATTCTTTTAACGTGATAGTTGCAAATGCAGGATCATCTACACAAATTTTGACAGGATGGAGTATTGAGATAATTTCCTTTTACTACTCCTTTGTATAGTTCTTCAATACTCCCGACTACCTTATCAAGATTTTTCTCCTTGAAAGAAAAACCAAGAGCGTCCGAATGTCCACCAAAGGCTTCCAAAAGTTTTTCTCCTGCAACTTCCTGTTCATTCAAAGCACTTATTTGGTTAAACATATTAGGATATCCCTTGACATTCCTTCCGAATGCCGAGATAATACCGTTTTCTTTTTTGGCAAAACAGATCGCCGGGACGTCCGCACTCTCCGCAAGTTCTCCGGCAAGCAGTCCTGCAATGCCAGCGGGTATAGATTCGTTGTAAAACATGGCAATAGGGCTTTCCAGTGTGTTATTTGCCCTTTTATATGCAATCCCTTCTACAAGCTGAGCATAAACCGCAGTATTTATTGCAGCCTTTTTCGCATCTATTCTGATCTCGTTTATTTTAAACATTTCGGTGAGCTTTGATTCATCAAAATCCTCCTCTGTCATGTTCAATGCACTGTAGGCTTTAAAACCGCCCTGCTTCTCCAGTTGTCCCATTGCATTAATAACCGGAACCACGTTGCATCTAATATCTGCAGAACTAAGTCTCTGCACACCAAACACATTATTACATTTTCTCAAAAATTCATGCAACCCTTTTGGCATATTGGCTTCGCTGGACTGTCTGATGGTGTCGATGCCGGCAAGGATAATGGACGCATTATCATCGTAAGAATTATTTACGGCAACCATATCAGCCACTGTGCCAATCGCCGCGAGAGCTTTTACAAAGTTGATATCTTTACCGGAAACATCATATTCTTGGGCATATTCTTCAAAGATCTTGTAACACAATCCTGTCGCGCAATAATCAGGCATATGCTCCTTCCTCGTGAGATTGATCATTCTTTTTTCTTCTGTATCATAAGACAGCGTATTAAAATCCAACATCCTTCCGGATGGATACACGATCTTTCCGTCATCGATCATGTCATCAGAAATTTCATGATGGTCAATAACAAACGGTACTATCTTGGTAATATACGCAATGTCGCACAGCTTTTCAAAAGAGGTTGACCCCAGATCCGAACATATCACCATTTTGTTCTCTTCCAACGACAGATTGGAAGGAATATCGTAACCATCCTGTTCTCTATCTCCGATCACGACTTCTGCATCCGGAAATATCTTCTTGAGTATCAATGCCGAACAGATGCCGTCACAGTCAAAATCACTGA
This sequence comes from uncultured Lachnospiraceae bacterium, assembly GCA_964421915.1. Taxonomy (GTDB): domain Bacteria; phylum Bacillota; class Clostridia; order Lachnospirales; family Lachnospiraceae; genus NK4A136. The sequence continues at coordinate 431 of CAYQZB010000032.1, read as the reverse complement.
TTATAAGAACTTTCCGCCCACCTTCCTGCGCATGGTAACATTCCATCAAAGATTTATACATTTCTTCAATTTCTTTTTTGGCAACAATGGATGGCTGTCCATACTTTTTTGGGGTCAGTAGCTCATTGTACGTAATCATAATTTTCTCTCTCCCTATTTTTTCCATTCTCTGTCAAATGGCGGTTCTTCCGAATCATATGAACGCTCGTCTTCTTTTTCAATCAACCCTCAAAGCCGATTAAATTCTTTATAAATACAGCTCCTATAAATATTTCTTTTTTATTATATCATAAGCTAAACATCATTTCTAATTCAACTGCGCATTTGGCAGCACATGTTTAATCCTCCTTTTCGGTGACAGACCAACTGCCTCCGTTTTTTCTGTAAAATTTTGTAACTAACCCCTGAACTTAGGTTAAATGCACATAAAA
>CAYQZB010000031.1:0-32593 GCA_964421915.1 uncultured Lachnospiraceae bacterium | reverse complement strand
TATTCGTATTACTATGCTGACACTTTTCTTGATCCGACAGCGCAGATTTATCTTGAGTGTAGTTATGAAGCTGACGATTATTTAGAGGAAATGGAACGTTTGGCGGGAATACAGGAGGAGTATGAGGGCAGAATACAGCCAATCGTGTATGATACGGATTCTTTTTCATATCCGGCCTATGTAACAATAGATGCTGACAATCACTGCTACGAATATGCTTTGTTAATAGGGGAAAAAAACATTGCATATATTTTCCTGCAATTTATAAAGGAGGAAGATATTGTATTCCCTACGGAATACTTGCCGAAAGAATATGAACAGAAAGAAACAGGATATTCTATTTATTTATTCGAGTATCAAAATGGAGATAAGCATAGTGTTTATTAAAGAAAAATAGGCAAAAATATTTGATATTGTGTGCTGAAAATTGCAGGGATAGCATCCTATAGGGTGAACGGGAGCCAGATTCCAATTCATGATTGAAACTTTTAGGGTATTGGAGGCTCCTGATCATATGAAGATTCCCTAGCTTAAACGGAATCCGGTTGCCTGCATCCTTGCCACAAGATTGCCCAGATCGTCATGGATATTGACATTGACAACCACGGTGCTTCTGCCTGCTTTGATACATTCTGTTTCAGCAATCAGCTGTTTGCCTTTGGCAACGCCGAGAAACTGGATGAAATTGTTCAATGATACGGTGGAGGTGCCGGAATTGTTGACGGCGACCGCTACCGTAAAGTCGGCTAATGTAAAGATTGCGCCGCCCATTACCGTATGATTGGCATTTAAGTGTTTGGGCTCAATGTCCAGAGTGCATTTGGCGTATAATTCTTCGGCTTTTTCGATGTGAATTCCGGTGGTCTGTGTCGCAAAGATATCATTGGCAAACCGCTCTCTTGCTTCTTCTGTAAGGTCTTTTTTTTCGCTCATAGTGGGCTCCTCATTCTTTTTATAATTTTTCTTTCCACAATTCTATCCATGAGGTTTACATAACCTGAAGTTTGAAAATCTATGTTTCAAAAATAATTTCATTTATGATTTTTTTGAAACATAGATTTTTAAACGAAGAGTTATGTAAACCGGACTCAACTTTTTCGCAATTACCTATTTAATATTAACAGGCGTTTGCGAAACAATCACTCGGCAGTAGTAGTGATTTCGGCTGCCGCGCGGAAGGCGGCGTCAAAGGTGGTTACATTGACTGCGCCAAAGGTCGGTGTCTGGTAGACCGGAAGGTCATTATTATATTCTGTAAAATACACATATTCCGATGTCATATTGATATTGTGGTATACGCCGTCTGTAACAATTTCCTCCCCTGTTCCGTCGATATAGATACGTTTTAGTGCATAGAAATCAGGATCACAGTTTTGATAGTATATGATGCCGTTCATGACATTAAAGCAATCCACGCGTTCTGATACGATCGTCCATATATTACCGTCATACAGGGAGTATGCTTTCAGATGATAATCGTCATGGATATCCAGATAATATACGACATCATTTTGTATGATCGGCTGGTACATACTCTGTCCTACTGCAATATCAAGACCTCCGGTGGAGGGGGTGTAGGTGCATAAGGTATAATTACTCTCCATGCTGCTGTAATATAAGATGCCGTTGGAAATCGTTCCAAGCTGCGGATGACCGTCAGCAAGCAGGAGTTCTTCACCGCCGTTTATGGGAATGCTGGCAAGCGTGACAAGCGCGCTGTCAGGACTATCGCTGTTTTCGCTGAAGCTGGTATAATAAAGGGAATTGCCGAGAAGCAGAAGCCCGTCGCAGGTTGCATTGCTGAGGGATGTGGTCTTTTTTCCGTTCAGGGCACAGCGGTAGATGCCGCGGCCGCCTCTGACATAGCCAAGACCGGCTTCCCCTCCGCTTGATCTGGAATAGTAATAGAGATATTCGCCGCCGGCGTTAATATAAAAGATCTCGCCGCCGTTTAGCTTCTGCAGATCGGTCTGACCGGGCTGCATGGAATACAGGCTGCCCGAATCGTAGGCATTGGAGAAATATACGGTGCCGTCCAGCTCGCAGAATAATCCGCCATGGTATTGATTGCCTGCTGTAGTGCCGGTCAACCAAGGATCATTTTCCGGGATCTGTTTCCCCCGATTCAGCAGGATGTTTGCGAGAACCAAGATGGCAATAAAGCCAACGGCAACGCTTATGATAATGATCACGCTTTTCTTTTCTTTCATGATAACTCACCTTATCTGTAATAATTTTTAATATTTCAGTGTTAAAACCAGATTTTAAAACAGGTTTACTATCTACTCTAATTATAGAACAAAAAAAAATACAGCGCAATAAGTATAAGATCATTTCCGCAGCTTCATTTGGGGCAACCGGTAATGTCATTATTTTGTCATAAAAACTGTAATAAATGTTAAATCTACGTTTTTTTCCTGAGTTTGTATTAATATATACCATCATTGTAAGAAGGAAGGAGAAATTAAAATGCCGTTTGATGAAAAATTTGCAGAATATGAGGGGAGGGTTCTGGAATCTGTCAGGGGGCGGGTAAATGCGGCTGCAACTATTCATTTAACTTCTGAACAGGAAATTGGAATTGATTTTCAAGAGAATACAGCTTCCAAACAAGATGGATATGAAACGTGGAAAAGCACAATCATGGGAACGGATTTTCAACGAACTCTGAAAGGATTAAGAGAACATGGTATTGCTTTCGTTCCGCCGGATATACATATTTATTTACATGACGGCGATAGTCTAAATCAGGCATTGGCAACCCAAAATGCAATCATTATAAAATCGGGAACCCCCAATCTTATTGAAGATTCAGTGCCTGGGAAAATAAAAAAGGATATGGGGTTCTTTCATTTTGGAAAAACAAAGGAAGAAAAATATAGAGAGGCGTTGGTTGTTCATGAAATCGGGCATTTGATGCATGCAAAGTCGTCTCCGAAATTGTTTCACGAATTTAAGATGAGAACAAATGAACAAAAAAATACGCTTAATAAAGGAGAGGTGGATCTTGCTTTTGAGGAGTTAGGGTCATACGCATGTGTAAACAGGCTGGAATTTGTTGCGGAAGCATTTACGGCAATGGCTTTTGGGAGAGAGCTTTCCGTTGATACCGTAGCGGCTTATATAAAGTGGGGCGGCTGTACGGAGGTCATTCCGGATGAAAAATTGCTTCAATGGGCAGATGGAAGAGAAGATTTTCGGGACATCGGAGACGATACTATAGATCGGGCACATGTCATAAGAGAAAGGATCAACGCTAAAAACGAAAACTTAACTTATGAGCAAGTAGAGGAAAGGGAGCGTGAACAGGCTCGTGTCCTTTCAAGCGCAGCGGAATTGAGTGAAGAGGAAAGTAATGAAAGTGGGCAAGAAAAGCCGCATAGAGAGCATATGGAGCGTTTGACGGCACAAACCAGTCATCAGAACGAGCATCAGGAGAACAAAGAAAATGATAATATAATCTCGAAATAGTGATCCCTTTATTTTTTGCCGTTTAAACTGCTGTTTTTGCAAAGAAATGTAAATGATTATAACGCTTTGCTATAATTTCATTCAGTTAAAAAAAGAGAAATGCATGAAGCATATGAATACCGGCAGAGAAAGTGTGGGTGATGAATAAATGAGATTTACCATTTGCGACGCAGACCGGAAGACGAGAAAGGAACTGTCAGGTCTGTTAAACAAACTTGTAACAGGCATGGAGGAACCCTGTCAGATCAGCGAGGTCTCCAGCGGCATGCAGATGGTGGATGAAATATCGGGATTTGGTCAGCATGAGGTCTGCTTTATCAGGATGGATATGTCCGGATTAAACGGGATTGAGACTATGGATGCTATTCGGGGTTACAGGCAGAACCTATATTGCGTCCTGTATTCCAGAGAGAAGATGAATGCGCTGCAGGCATGGGAACATATGGCGGATTCCTTCCTGCTACAGCCGTTTGACAGGAAACAGATGTTGCTGATCCTGAAACGCTGCAGGGAATATTTTCAGGAGAGCGACCGCGCAGTTCTGAGATTAAAACTAAAGGACGGGTGGTATCATATACGGCTTCATAACATAATCAATCTGGAAAGCCACGCGCATAAGGTGGTTTTGAACATGGTGGACAGGGGCAGGATAGAGGCATATGGAAAGCTGGATTGTTTTGAGGAAAAAATACTGCTGGATCGGCGATTTGTAAGGATCCACAAGTCGAACATAGTAAATGGCGATTATATCAGCCGCTTTTCCACAGAGGAAGTGGAACTGCTAAACGGCAATATCTATTCTGTTTCACGTACTATGCGGAATAAGGCAAAACTGCAGTATGACAGATATATCAGAAACAGGGACGGCATGATGCTATGATCATGCGGAAAATTTTATGGAGGTATGCCGGTGGAGAATCAGACCGCTACGGATTTTATTACAGTCAGGGCTGTTATGGACAATTTAGATATAGTTCTTTCTTTTGTGCGTAAAAAAATGAATAGCTCAGAGAGTGGGATGCTGGACTGCCTCACGCTGGAGATGGTTGTGGAAGAGTTATATACCAATATTGCCAGTTATGCATACGGCACCCAGACGGGGATAGTGACGGTGGAGTGCAGCGCGAGACAAAAGCCGCGAGAACTGAAAGTGACCTTTATGGACAGGGGGATGCCGTATAATCCCTTAGAGCATGAGGATCCTGATATCAGTGCGCCGATAGAGGAACGCCAGATCGGAGGCAACGGTATCCTGATGGCAAAAAAGATGATGGATGACATACAGTATGAGTTTCGGGACGGAGCCAACGTCTTGACAGTCAGAAAGCAGATAAACAACTGATATTCTGCAGAGCGGAAGATGATAATAAGGAGCAAAAAATGGATGAGAAAAAAATTATCAGAGCGATGACAAGGATTGACGCGATCAATGCGCCGAAGCTGGAAGTGCAGCTTAAAGAGGCAGCAGGGACAGAGCAGGGAAGGCATATCGTTCTGGATATGGAAGATACGGTCTATATCTGTTCCGTCGGGCTGAGGGTTTTGCTTGTCATTCAGAAGCAATTGCGCCGCAGCGAAGGTTCCATGGTGATCACCAATGTGAAACCGCCGATTATGGAAATATTTGAAGTGACGGGATTTTCGGGGGTGTTTACATTTCAATAAGGGAGGCTTGTAAAAGCATGAAACTGACCTGGCAGCAAAAGATCTGGATCTATGGAGGGACATTGCTGCACGCCTTGAAACCGGTCATGGTCTATATGACTGTACCGCCGCTTCTGTTGGCAGTATCGTCCCTGTTATTTAACCGGCAGAGATATAGGGCATCTCCGGAATATTGCGAATACGCTGCCAATTTTTATACATTTTTGGGACTGTTGCTCGTATTCCTGCTCCTTATCAGATCAGCAAAAAAAAGAGGAGCATCACTAAAAGATGAAGCGACATTGTCCCTCCGGGGACTACAGTGGAATTATCTGTTTGGAATGGGAGCATTTGGCGCGGCGGTTGCAGTCGGGATATCTGCGGTATATACGTTTTTGCCGGAGGCGCTCATGCAGTCCTACAACGAGATGTCTTACAGTAGTTTTGAAGCATATGATGTAACTCTGGCTGTCGTTTCTACAGCAGTGGCGGCTCCTGTCTTGGAAGAGATAGTGTTTCGGGGATATATGTTAAACCGCCTGCTCAGCGTGTTTGAAGAAAATAAGTCAGTGGCCATAGTCAGCATATTTTTTGCGCTGTGCCATGTCAATATTTTCTGGGGACTGTACGGGCTGTTTATGGGGTATCTGCTTGCCAGAGTCTCCATACGTCAGGATAACATTATTTATTCCATGGCTATGCATATCGGGTTTAACCTGCCGGCCGTATGCAATTATGTGATTCAAAACAACGCGGCGTTGAGTCGAGTTTTTTATGGAAGCAGGTTTTTGATCGCCGGTTACGGTGTGCTTTCATGCTGTGTGGCTGTCCTGCTTTGGAGACAGTTTAAAAAATATGAAAATTTATAATTGTAACAGGAGGATCGGTCGGATGCAAAAAAAATTAACAGGTTATGTAATAACATTTCTGTCAGTGGTGATCGTGACCGGATATCTGGCTGACAGTGTAATGGTCCATATGCCTGAGTGTATCCTTACTGGAAATTATGCACTGCTTTGGGACCCTGCTTTGTTCCTTTCCCTAAACACGTATATCTACGGGGGAATCATGACGAGCCTGATAATATGTCTGTATCTGCTGTTCCGCAAACCGACGGCAAAGGAGGGACACAGGATGATGAATGTAAAAGGGAAGGGGCTGGACAGCCCGTTGGAAAATGCGCGCTGGATGACAGAAAAGGAGATTAATGAGAATTTTCTAAAAAGCCGTTTTACAAAGCTGGGAGAGATGCAGAGGGACGGTATTCCGCTGTATGCAGTATATAACAAAAAGAAAAAGGAGCTGGATATCAATATTGCATCAGGCATGCATTCGCTGATTATTGGTTCGACCGGATCGGGAAAGACAACAACCTTTGTCAACCCGATGATTCAGATATTAGGACATTCTGCCGCCGGTTCTTCGATGATCTGTACGGATCCGAAGGGCGAGCTGTTCCAGATGCATTCCAAGATGTTAAAGGAGCATGGCTACAAATGTATGGTGCTCGATCTGCGTGATCCGTACAGTTCGTTCCGGTGGAATCCGCTGGCGGATTTTTATGACAGGTATCAGGAATACCTGAAGGTAGGCAGTGAGATCTATAAGCGTTGCGATGATGCGGCAGGAAGCGGATTAAAGCTGATAAACAGTCCGGAGGAATATGGAAAGACATGGTATGAATATGAAGGGCGCGCGTACGCATTACGCAAGGAGCTTCTTGCTGAGATCAACGTGCAGAAGCAGAAAATATATGATGCTGTTTATGAAGACTTAAATGATCTTGTCAGCGTAATCTGCCCCATTGAATCAGAAAAGGATCCGGTGTGGGAGAAAGGCGCCAGATCGATCATTATGGCGGTCTGTCTTGCCATGCTTGAGGATAGTGCAGTTCCGGAGCTGGAAATGACGAGAGAGAAATACTGCTTTTACAATGTAAACAAGGCAATCGCCAATTCAGAAAATAAATATGAGGCGTTGAAAAATTATTTCGCCGGTCGTTCCAGGATATCCAAGGCGGTCGGACTTTCCCGGCAGGTATTGTCTGCCGCGGAGAATACGCTTGCGTCTTATATGTCGATCGCATTGGATAAGCTATCGATGTTTAATGACGAGGGACTTTGCTCTCTGACCAGTGCGACGGATATTGATCCTGCGCAGTTTGCCCATGAGCCGACGGCTCTTTTCCTTAAGATCCCTGATGAAAAGGACACCCGCCATGCGCTGGCTGCGGTATTCATCCTCTGCATCTATAAAGCGCTGATCAAAGTGGCATCTGCGAGGGAGGACCTCAGTCTGCCGAGAAACGTGTATTTTATTTTGGACGAATTTGGCAATATGCCCAAGATTGATAAATTTGACAAGATGATCACTGTCGGCAGGAGTAGAAAGATATGGTTTAACATGATTGTGCAGTCCTATACACAGTTAAATAACGTGTATGGAGATAACGTGGCGAATATCGTTAAGAGCAACTGCGGGTTTAAGATGTTTATCGGTTCCAATGATATCGGTACATGTGAAGAGTTTTCCAAACTTTGCGGCAACATGACGGTGGCGACAAACAGCGTATCTTCCCAGATGCAGGATGCGGCAGGCAATATAAGCGTGTCCTCCCAGATGCAGACAAGACCGCTGATCTATCCGTCTGAGCTGCAGATGCTGAACAATAAACAGGATACGGGCAATGCCATTGTTGTTACTTTTGGCAACCACCCGATCCGTACGAAATTTACGCCAAGTTACAAATGTCCTTTGTATGAATTTGCTCAGATGGATCTGGAGGAAGTAAGGGCACATGCGTTTTTTGCAGAGGATATCTACTATGATCTAGAGGAGCGCAATTATTTGGTGCTTGAGGAAGATGGAAAAAATGGGACAGAGTAAAAGAAAGGCAGGACTGAAATTATGATGAAGAATAAAAAATGGCGGGTGCCGATCATAGTGCTGGCCGGTCTCTTGCTTGCAATAGTACCCGATTTGGAGAGCAGGGCGATCGGACTGGTGGAATATCCCGAAACAGGGGAGACTTCCGGCGGAGAGGATGGGGCGGACGAACCTTCGTATACTCCGTCCGGCCGTGTCCCGGACAGTATATCCGGAAGCGGCACGGGAAGTGATGCAGTTCAGGGCGTTCTGTATGAAAGCTATAATGGACGGTATGATCTTTATGAGGAATCATTGAATGATCTGTTCTTTTTTTACTGTAATATTTCCAATGGCGGATTTGCAGCGCCGCCGGTGTATTTTGATATTCCTGCCAATCTTACATATACGCTGGAAAAGGGAGGCGTGCAGATTCCCTATACTGCAGGAGAAGAGATTAATGAGGTCGGTAATTATGTCCTGCGCGTTTCCGGCGATTATGAGGGGACGGTTTATCAGGGAACATTTCGTTTTACGCTGCGCGAGGAGGTCGCAGATGAGGTTATAGATGAGATGGTTCTGCTGCAGGAGGATATGGCGCCGGACTCTGACGAGGAGATCAGTCGGGAAATGTTGGATGCAATTACGGAAGCAGCAGGTGCACAGGTAGAAGAACAGCAGCAGAACATTACTTCTATCAGAACCGGCACTGCAGAGGAGGCGCTGGGGATGGCGCAGGAGTTTTATATGGAAACAGAAGTTTACCGTTACACATTAAAGACAGGAACATTGATTGAGGCCAGTGTCCCTAACGGTGCAATTGTCAATGGGGATGTTTCTGTATATGTGCCGGAGACAGTTACCGTTTCTGTTTACCGCGATGGAGAACCTTATGAGACAGCAGGGAGCAATTTTTCAGAGGAGGGTATCTACCGTATTGTTTTTAAGGAAAGTTCTCTTTCGTTTGCAACCTCCTATATGTCGGAACAGGAATATCCGATGCTGGTCTTTCGGATCGCCAGAGAGCCGATAGGAGGAGTGGGGATATATAATGCGCCACTGCATACCGGGATCATACAGGTAGTATATGAGGGAGAGCCTATATACGGCGGCGGAGACGCAGACGGAGATGAAGTGCCTTCTCTGGCATATTACCGGATGGAGGAAGACGGGAGATACAACTTTGTCATGCGTGATGAGGCGACAGGATATACATATTCTTTGGATATGGTAAGGGACACACAGGCACCGCAGTTTGACATATCCATCAAAAACGGAAGAGCGGATATCGTCTATCTGTCAACGGATATTAAGGTTTATGAATTGACAGTGGACGGTGTTTCACAGACAGAGTTTTCACCGGTGAGGATGGAAGGCCGGGGCAGCTATGAACTGACGGTTATAGATGCAGCAGGGAACGAAACGTCAGCGGATTTTATACTTACTGACGTGGTAAACTATGCCTCCGTAACCGTCATTGCCATCCTGCTGCTGCTGGTGACAGGCGCATATATTATCATGAGGAGAATACGCAGTTCTTTCAGAACCAGGTAAAGACGGTTGAGGAGATGGGTTATGACAGCTTTCCTAAAAATTTTATCGGATGTTTTAAGTAAGATATTTGAAACCATATTAAGCCCGATCCTTGAGTCGTTCTTGAGAGATGTCTTGGGCTCCCTGTTAGGTATGTTGAAAAATGCTGTCTTTATGCTGGTGTACTGGCTTTATACTTCTCTGCTGGGTGTGATAGATTTCATGCTGAAGATTTTCGAGTTTTTTTCCGGCAGCGAGGATGTCGTTTACGTGGCTTCTGACAGAAAATACGCACTTACGGTATTGGAACTTTTCTTTAAGGTGGACGGTGTCCAGACGGCGTTTCTTATCATTACCTGTCTTTCCGTCGGATTGGCGTTTGTTTTTACAGTTTTTGCCGCTGCAAAATCGATATCAGATATGACGCTGGAAAATAAAAATCCAATCGGCAGGGTTTTGGGAAGCGCGCTTAAATGCTGTTTTATATTTATGCTGGTGCCGTTTTTATGCGTTTTCATGCTACGGCTGTCAGCAATCGTGTTGGATGGTATTGATACGGCATTGCAGAGCCAGACCGGTGCGGCAGGGCAGGCTTCCGGAGAGGTCAGCTTATCGACGATTATATGGCTGTGCAGCAGCATGGATGCGGCCAATGATCAAGGCTACAACATATCCACATCCCCTGACCGGGCCGGGTTTGAGGATGCTGTACGAAAGCCATTTTTTGAAGGTAGGAGCAGTTGGAAGTATGGGAGCAGTGCGGTTAAGGATCATTTCCAATATTCTAAGTTTAAATATGGAATGGGATTTTTTGCTTGTATCTTTCTGATATTGATCCTTATGGCATCTATCCTTTTGTTTATCCGGCGTATTTTTGAAATCGTGGTTTTATATGTGGTTTCGCCATTTTTTGTATCTGTGATGCCGTTGGACGAGGGGCATTTGTTCCGTCAGTGGAAGGACATGTTTATTGCGAAATTTTTTTCAGCGTTTGGCTGTGTGTTTGCTATCCGGTTGTATGTCATGTTTATTCCGATCTTGGCATGTGGAGGGATCGACCTGTTTCCGACCAATGCGGATATCTCCTATTTTCTGCAGATCCTGTTTATGGTCGGCGGTGCATATGCGGTCTTTAAGTCGCAGCATATGATACTGACGATCCTGCATCCGGAAGCGGGATCGGCGGCCGAACAGACTACGGGATCCATGCTTGCTATGGTTGGGACGGCAGTCAGGACAGCAAAAAGAACTGCAGCCGGTGTGACCGGCATGGTGACAAAAGGCAGCGGACACACTAGATAAGGAGAGGTAAAGCAAAATGAGAATGGTATATCTTGGGCTGTTCAGTAAAATATTTGAATGGGTGTTCAGTAAAATATTAAAACCTATAGTCGATTTTATCGCCAGTCTGCTTGGGACTCTGTTCGGGTGGGTCTTTAACAATATCCTTGTCCCCATCCTGACATTGGTGCTTCAGAAGGTATTTCCCTGGTTTTTGGATATATTGAAGGAAATCTTCGGTGTTATCCTGTACGGCTTTTTGTCATGGATATTCAAGTTCATTGATTATCTTAATATTGCTTTTGATATTTTTATCGGGACATCTGAGGTAAAGTACCAGGGCGGATCGGGCTCGCTGTTAAATGCCATGATGTCGCAGAGAGCTGTATCCGGAGCTTTCTGGATCATTACGTCTTTGGGGCTTGGGATCGCAATGCTCCTCTGTATCTATGCCGTAATGAAATCCACGTTGGATTTTGATTTTGAAAATAAACGACCGGTTGGCGCAGTCATGCGCTCTATGCTGAAATGCTTTTTCCAATTTTTATTGATTCCCTTTTTTGTCATAGTGATCCTGCAGATTTCCAACATTGTATTAGAGGCTATCAGCGTTGCGTTTACAGATCGTTCTGCCGGCGGACCGGGGAGCCTTGGGTGTATTCTGTTCGGCATTACTTCCCTTGATGCGGCAAAGGAAGGCTGCGCGATTAATTTAAGCAATGCGGATTCCGGGCAGGATCTTCTGGCCAGCGGAATACGGCAGAAATTTTATACCGGAAAGATGAATTACATGGATATCATAACGGTGATGAAATACTTTGACTTAGGCAGGTTTGATTATCTCGTGGGTATTACTATGGGGCTGTTTCTTGCCGTGATCATGGTCGTTAGCTGTATAACATTTATCAGAAGGATTTTTGAGGTTTTAACATTATACCTTGTTTCCCCGTTGTTTGTTTCTGTCATGCCGCTGGATGACGGGGAGAAGTTTAAAAAATGGCGGGAGATGTTTATCGCTAAAATATTCGGCGGATATGGCTCTTTAGTTGCTATGAAGCTCTATCTGATACTCTGTCCGGTGATCATTGGCAATTCTATCCAGTGGGGCAGTGGAAAGACATCAATGGAAGCTACTTATTTCATTAAATTAATTTTTCTGGTCGGCGGCGCATGGGCGATGTTAAAAGTCGGTCCTATGATCACTTCCCTGTTAAATGCACAGACGGGACAGACGGAACAGGCATTGATAAGTTCGGTTGGCGGCTCGGCGGTCGGGATGATTGGAAACACGGCAGGTAAAGTGGCGGGGGCAGCAGGTTCCGCCATAAAAAAAGCGCAGAGGCAATTGCAGGCGGAAGAGAGCCCATCGATGCAGCAGTCTGATACATCCACAAAAGAATCCGGTCAAAAGTATAGCAGTCAGCGATATCAGGGCAACAGGCAGCTACAGAGCAGCGAACAATATGGGAATGGGAGGTTAAGAAATGAGAATCATACCGAAAAAAACAAAAGTACAGATGGAATTTTTTAAGGGCATCGGTATTCTGGATGTCGCCGTGGGGCTCACCGGAGCCAGTCTCGCCGTTGCACTATTCCTTTCCGATCTTCCCTTTCATGTGCCCGTCTCTGTCATCATACTGATCCTGGTGATCGGACTGGTGATCCCCCTGGAGGGGGAAAAGGGATATATGATCGTATATAGTGCCCTCGTATATCTTGCAAGGCAGAAATATTTCCGAAGCAGGGTAGTGGATGGAGAAGAGACAAAAAACGAAGGAAAGAAAAAAGAGAAGATTCCTGCGGTGGAAGATATTACACCGTTTACCGGAATCAGCGGCAGGTTTATTGAGTACGGATCGGAGTATTACGGGATCGTTGTGGAGATCCCAAATGTAGAATTCCGGTTTTACACGGAGAGCCGGCAGGATCAGGTAATCGACTATGTCTACGGTTCTGTATTGCGTAGCGTTTCGGGGACGGGTTCTGCGGCGATGGTTAAGATTGATCGTCCCATAGTGCTGGATTCCTATATCGCTTCTGAGCAGAAAAAGCTGGAGGATCTGAAAGAGAGCTATCTGAATGGTCTGTTGAGTGATGAGGAGCTGACAAAACGAGTGGCGATCGTCCATGACCGTATAGACCGCATTAAAATCTGGAACCAGAGGGAAAAAATATATCTGCCGTTCCATTATCTCGTATTCTTCCACAGGGACAAACGGCTGCTGGAAACCCAGGCAAAGGATATGATCGCCGGTATGGCGCAGGCGGATATGGAATGTCGGATACTGGAAGAGAAGGATCTGGTGGTGTTCCTAAAATATAATTATACGGTACATTTTGATGAAAGGGAGGCAGACAGCCTTGCCCCGGAGCAGTATATGAACTGGATCATTCCAAAGGAGATACGTTTTACTTCCAGACAGACCAGATATGATGATCTGCTCACTCATACATTCCGTGTTCGGGACTATCCGACCATGGTGAGCAATGCATGGGGTCATTTTCTCTTTAATATGCCGGGTACCAGGGCAGTGCTAAAGATGCGCCCGGTAGACCAGTATAAGAGCATACGGCAGATTGACAGGGCAATTGATGAATTGCGTACACAGGCCGGAGAGACCGGCAAGACCTCAAGACTGATGGAACTGGAAACACATATCGATACGCTTGCCAGTGTGCTCAGCATGCTTCAGGGAGACAATGAATCGTTATTTGACGTTAATATATATTTTACACTGTATGACTATGAACTGAGCGAGCGTGAACGCTACCCGGCTGCAGCCGATAAGGACGCGAACCCTGCTTCCTTTAAAAAACAGGTAAAGCGGCTTTTGGCGGAACAGGGATTTAAGGCGACGGATCTGTTTATGATGCAGTTTGAGGCATATGCATCCAGCCATATCTCCGCATTTGATGCCTTTAAAAAGGAAAGTCGCGGGATACACAGTACCTCAGTGGCAGCGTTGTTTCCTTATGTACATAAGATACTGAATGATGAAAACGGTATCTGTATCGGTGCATCGGACCATGTGCCAGTATTTATTGATTTTTTCAAGCGGGACAGGGAGCGGGTCAATAGTAACATGGTGGTGATCGGCAAGTCCGGTTCCGGTAAGTCCTATGCGACAAAAACACTGCTTGCCAATCTCGCTGCCGAGAATGCCAAGATCTTTATTCTGGATCCGGAAAATGAATATTATAAAATGGCAAAGAATTTTAATGGAAAGATCATAGATGTGGGAAGTGCGACGCAGGGGCGGCTGAACCCGTTCCATATCATTACCTCCCTGGAGGATGAGGAAGGAGGGGAGAAAGCTTCATCAAGCTATAATGTCCATCTGCAGTTTCTGGAGGAATTTTTTGCCCAGATCCTTCCGGGTATGGATGCCGACGCAAGGGAATACCTGAATAATATCATTGTCAGGATGTATGATGAAAAGGGAATTGATGAAAGCACGAATCTGAGCAGTCTGAATGCGGAGGATTTCCCGATATTCGACGATCTTTACGAAAAACTCCTGAATGACTATCAGTATTCACAAGGAGAGTATTCCAAGATGAATCTGCGGACGCTTTTAAATTATATTTCCAAGTTTGCTTCAGGAGGGCGCAACTCCCTTTTGTGGAACGGCAAGGCGACAATCGATACCGTGGAGAATTTTATAGTATTTAACTTCCAGTCGCTGCTTGCGAATAAAAACAATACGATCGCTAACGCGCAGATGCTTCTGGTGTTGAAATGGCTGGATAATGAGATCATTAAAAACCGCGATTACAACATCAAATACCATGCTTCCCGTAAAATCATCATTGTGATCGATGAGGCCCATGTATTTATTGATTCCAAATTCCCAATCGCGCTGGATTTCATGTACCAGCTTGCAAAGCGTATCCGTAAATATAACGGGATGCAGATCGTCATTACGCAGAATATCAAGGATTTTGTGGGAACGGAGGAATTGGCTAGGAAATCTACGGCAATTATCAATGCCTCTCAGTATTCGTTTATCTTTCCGCTTGCGCCCAATGACATGCATGATCTCTGCAAGCTGTATGAAAAAGCGGGAGCAATTAATGAGAGCGAGCAGGAAGACATTATCAATAACGGGCGCGGCCGCGCATTTGTAGTTACTTCTCCTTCTGAGAGGACCTGTGTGGATATCGTAGCGGAGGAAGGGATCGAGCGGCTGTTTACCGTATAAATGAAAGAGAAAAAGCTTTATAAGATTGTTATTGAAAGGGATAAAAGAACAATATGAAAGAGAAAAGGGATATGAATAAAAATAAGAAAAACAAATGTTTTGCAGCATTGTTATTAATATTATGCACTATGGCAACCGGGTGCGGAAAGGGAAAAGATCAGTCTGTTGCAGGGATACAGTCTTGTGGTGTCCTCAGGGTAGCTGTTCCGGATACGGCAACCACACTTTTCCGGCAGGATGAAGAGACGGGGGAATATCAGGGGGTGGAGGCGGAGATTGCGGCATCGATCGCCGAAGCGCTTGGCGTTGCCGTACAGTATCTACCGGCGGACAGGGAAGAGTTTGCGGGTAAATTATCCACAGGGGAAGCGGATATTGCCATAGGTTCGGTCAGGGAGGATTCTTATCTGATACAGAACTGCCTGCATTCTACTGTCTATGGCAGTGGTTATGTGTATGTGGTGACGCTCAGGGGCTTTTACGCGGGAGATATCATGGTTTTTGCCCGTAAGACGGTCGGCGTTTCTACACAGCTTGCTCCGGAATCGGCCAATGATCTTTATACGGTTGAGGGCATAACACTGCAGCGCTACAGTGATACCGGTTCTGTAAGTAATGATCTTATCGGAGGAAAAATCGCCGGGTATGTATGTTATCAGCCGGAGGCAGAAATGCTTTTGGAAATGGGGGATTTTCAGGTGCAGGATGCGGCAGGTGTTGGAAGGGAGGATTATGTGCTCCTTGCACCGTTTGGTTCCACTGAATTAATGGAAGGCATTGATGTGGTGATCCGCCGGTATCTGACAGAACCGCAGGAAGGTGTGCCCTCGGAAGATGAATCACAAGAAGACGTGGAGAAATTACAATAAAGACAGGAGTCACTGCCGGAAGGGAGAATGTTATGGCTTATTTTGACAGCCCGAAAAACCGGGCCATGTGGGAAAAGGAAATGATAAGGCTTAAGAAAGAACGGGAATCAAGAAAAAAAGACGGTTGTGCCATGCCGGATGAATGTTGGGAAAGCGCGGACCAGTCTGTGGAAGTAATCGCAGGAAGGGAACTGATAAGCAGTCAGGAATTGCAGGAGGAACAGGACAGGGGTGACATAGTATGCGGTTGAAATGGCTTTTAGGATTACTGTTATGTCTGCTGTTTTGCCCCGTTTTACCAGTACAAGCTGTTTTGCTGAGAGGGCTCAGCCTGACGGCGTCGGATTCGGAGAATGGATACCGATATGAATGGGATCATTATGGAGGATTCTATACCAATGTTCTGCAGGGGGAAGATACGGATTTTGCCTATTTTTCTATTGATGAGACCCTTGATTACCAGATGCTTAAGGACGGAGACGTTTATACATATACCCAGGAAGATCTGCTGTTGGAAAGCGGCAGTTACACGTTATGTCTGTTCTCCGGAGAAAGTGAGGAAGAGGGAAACTGTTGCATGTTTCATTTTCAAATAGTTTCTGATACATTGGATGCTTCTGTGCCATTTGCTGAGATAGATGTAAGGGAGTCGGATATGACATTTTTTTACGATAGGGGACAGGGAATGTTGTGTTTTCAAGCGGACGGACGGGAGGTCCTGATGTCAAATGTTCCTGATGGGGCGGTAATTGCAGCACCCGTATATCTGAAACCCGCAGACGGTGTGTCACAGACCGTCTGCTGCAATGGGGAATATATCGGCCGCCCGGAGGGAGATATCTATAAGGAAGAGGGATTTTATGAATGTATCCAGATGGTCTATCCGGAACCGTCTGACAGAACGACAGAGGATTACTGCACGATCAGAACCGTGTTTTATTTCAGGATCGTCGATGGGAAGAATAACTGTGTCAGTGTGGTCGGGGCTTCGGAGGGGTTTTCCCTTGACAGGGTCATCTATCAGGGAGAGGAGCGGGAGATTGGAAAAAGTGGATATTATTTCATGGAAGAGGAAGGGTGCTACCGGTTTTATTTTATATCGGAAAATGATGCGGATCTGTCCTATGTCTTAGAACTGACCAAGGATACGACGGCGCCCTTTTTGGACTTTGATCAGGAGATAAGGGATGGGACAGCAGCGGCTCCGCTTTTTATAACGTGCAATGAAGTGCCATGTAGTTATCAGGTGACACGCAATGGTATGGAATATGATTACGTCAGGGGAGAGGCACTGATGCCGGGAGGTTATTATGCGGTTGTGGTTTCGGACGGATATGGAAACAGCAGAAGATATACATTTATGCTGGAAGCAGCATATAAATTTTTTTCGCCGGGGATGCTTCTTTTGTTGTCATCAGTCGTTGGCGTACTGTTGATCGTGTTGTACCGGTCCAGCCATAACTTAAAAGTGATTTAGAGTCGGAAGAGGTAT
Source organism: uncultured Lachnospiraceae bacterium (assembly GCA_964421915.1). Lineage (GTDB taxonomy): Bacteria > Bacillota > Clostridia > Lachnospirales > Lachnospiraceae > NK4A136. Next base: position 15,236 of record CAYQZB010000031.1, on the reverse strand, counting down.
GAATAGGATGGAATATATCAGAAGAAAACGTATGTATATTGCAGCACTGCTGGTTATAGTTATGCTTTTAGATGGTTGTACAACGCTTTTAAACGGTAATCTGGAGATAGAGTACCTGACGGATGCGGAACGCGAGGAGATCGAGGCACAGGAGGGCATCGGAGTCATGTTGAACTATCGGGATAGCGTATTCGGTCCCCAGGCTTATGTATCGGAATATCCGGACGCGTTTTATATTCCGGAGGAATATTCTAAGGAAGCAAATGATGTCAGGGGATTTGAACTGTTGGATTTTGTGAATGGTGATACGTTTATTTATGCGTATCAGACTATGGTATATAAAAATACAGGAGAGGCTGCTGCTATTGTACCTGTCTCAGGTGATTATGTTTATTTTGAAAACGGCGTGACTGAGGACACCAGGGAACTGTCCGGACAGATGGTTACTGTCTTAGCGGCTAACCGATACACAGCGGGCAATTCGGGAGAGGGTTACCGGGTGCTCCAAAGCTGGATTACGCAGGATACAGACCAGCAGACCTTTTTTGCCAGTGCATCAAGTGAATGGATGGACAACGGTACGAACAGACAGACGGCAAGGACAGGCAGCTATGCCATTTATTTTAACGGACATGCTGTTGTTTACAAAGCGGCTGTGGTACAGGATGCATTGGAGAGGGGAACCGATCCCGATTTTCTTATAAATTATGATTTTTCAAAAATTATTATGGATATTACAAATGAAATCTTAGAAGACGGGAAAATTGACAGCAGAGATCGGGCTCAGTATGAGTTTGATATTCATAATGTGTCGTTTTCAGCAGGGGAGGATTATGTGGATGTGTATATGACAGTCACACAAAGTAAAGTGGAGAGGGAAGATGAATTGGAAGAGGTAAGCGCCAGAGTGGAGCAGATAATGGAACATCCGGAGGCATCGGGGGAAAAGGAGGCGGGTGATGAATCTCAGTATCAGATGAAAAGCTATGACGTACGTATGGGTTTTTATACGATGAACGGACCCATCGTCTGCAATATAGAGAATATCAACTATGACAGACAATGTGAGTATTTTATGACAAATGGAGACAGGAAATCAGCAGATTATGAGTGGAATGTCAGCCAAAATGATACGTTCCTGACAAAGGATGATGTGTTGGCTGAGATTCCGTCCGAATATGAAGGGTTTTTTCTGGAGGAAGACAGCTCCGCTTATGCTTTCGCAATCAATGAGGATACGTGTAAAAATTACGTATGTAATTCCGGTCAGTTCAGCATAGACGGATATAACATTACCGGACAACTGCGAATGACAGATCAGAAAGAGGGAAGCGCAGTCAGACAGGGATATTATATGGTCAGTGATAATAAGGTAGAATCGGATATGGAAGCAGATTTTATAAGATCACGTACCTTTACGGTGGATAGACCGAGGGTGCTGGCATATCAATGGAACAGCCAGAGACAGCAGGGGGACAGGCAGTATTCCAAGTGTTTCGTGACAGGGGACTTGCTGATCTATTATGCCACTTATATTCCGGATGGCGATTCCGGGGGAGGATTGAGCCGCTTAGGCATCGACCGGTCATGTAATGTATATGTGGGGAATAGCTGGAATTCTTTTCTTGAGCGCTTTATTTATATGAAATACTGGGATCCCAGACAGTGTGTCAATGATATACCTGCAGTTGACAGCGTTACAGGAAAAGTATCCGCAGGGAAATTATACATCCTGTGCTATACGCAGGAAGGTGTATATCTGTACCGGATAGGAACTGAGGTGATGAATAGAGTGCCGTATTATGTCATCGGATCATCATTACTGCTGGAATACAATAAACTGAATGTTTCGACAGTATATGACAGAAGCGCTCCGGATGGTATGGTAAGTGATACAACGCCGGAGATATATCCTGATTACAGTATCAATGAGGTCAGCGGACTGTGGACGGAGAATCAGGAATATGACCGTGTGTGGACGGTATGTACGGCGGATGCCGGACTGGAAATTATTAAAGAAAATGGGGAACCGTATCTTCCGGTCTTTCAAAAAAATGTAATTTATGAAGATAAAAACGTGACAGATAATCAGACAGCAGCTTATTTTCAACAGCTCACCAGATTGGAAAGGGGAGTCGCCGCTTATGCTATTTTTGAAAATCAGGGGGAGGATAAAGCAAGCTATCCGTATCTCCTGCTGGGATACGATTATCAGGGCGGCGTATACACTGATATGGATATCGTGAGGGCAAAGGTAATGCCGTTTGCCATAGTAGATCCGAACCGGACATCCGGGAATGCGGCAGATGAAGTATGGGGGAGGCTGTCGGCAGAACCGGGGGAGAGCAGGGTCTATTATCTGAAGGACTGCTATGACAGGAGCATATATGGAACGGTCAGAAGCGTGGAGGGGTATCATAATGAAACGGAGAAGCCGGCAAACTAAAGGATGGAGAAAAACAGATGACTAGGGAAGTAAAAAAAATAAGGACGGCGTATCTGGGGTTCGATTTGATGTATCCGGCATTGGAGACGTTATTAAAAGAAGGCGTGGAAGTCATCCGGATATATACCTGTCCCTGTGATAATGTTACGGAGTTCAATATCAAGATCGTCGGAATGGCAGGGGAATACCATATCCCCTATACTATGGAAAAGATCACCAGTCGGGATATGGAGATTCTGAAGGACGAAGGGTGCAGTCTGTTGATTTGCGCGGGCTACTATTACCACATTCCGGTGACGGATGCCTTCCCAATGGTAAATATACACCCGGCGCCGTTACCCTGCTGCAGGGGCGCATGGCCTATGCCGCTGATCCTTCTGGGGGCGTACCCGGTAGGCGGTCTGGCGTTTCATAAGATAGCAGAAGCTTATGATGCGGGGGATATCGTACTGCAGGAGAGTTTTGCCATAGAAAAGAGAGATACGCTGGATGATTATATGAAAAAGGTGAACAAACGGATACCAAAGATGCTTGGGTATTTTCTGAGGCATATGGACGAATGCCTGGAACAGGCCATGCCCCAGAAGCAGGGACGGTATCTTGCCAGCCCGGGAGAAGCTTTATGGACGGTTTCATTTAATATGGAGGCAGAAGAAGCGGACAGGATACTGAGGGCGTTTTATGGATATGAATGTGTTTACCTGTCGGAAGAAGGGAAGTATGGACTGATCGGCGCAAGAGTATCATACGGCAACGGAATACTGACAGAGTTCTCCGTAAAGGGAGGCTATATCACTGCGAAGAAAGTCAGGAATATAAGGTCATGATGCTGCAAAAGATCACTCTTCGGGAGAAGAGAAAAATAGAAAGCCTTCGGAAAGCTTCCGGACATGAGCTGTCGGTTCATGCATTTGCATCGTTATACCTTTGGCAGGAGTCGCTGGGGCTTTCCTTATATATTGATGAAAGGATGTTCTGTGTCAAAAGCGCCTGGTACGGCTGCAATGCATGGTATTTTCCATGCGGGGAGGAACAGGAGGTTCGGGATTTTATCAGCAAGCGGATGCAGAAAAAGGATTTTGAACTGGTCTGTCTGCGTTCCGAGGATGTTTTGTGGATGCAGAGAGAGTACCCGGAAGGCTGGAGTTATATACCTGATGAAGCGGGGGATGAGTACATATACAGCATCAGGGAACATATGGAGTTAAAGGGCAGGGCATATGCTGATATGCGTACACAGGTTCATAAAGCAGAACGGGAATACAGACTAAAGATATATCCGCTGGATTCAGTGAATGAGAAAGATGCCATTTACATCCTGCGTGAGTGGAGATGCAGAAAGGGGAAGGTAGCTGATGGCGCACTGTCAGACGATCAGGTGAATGAAACATTGATCCGTATGCGCAAGGAGCTATCCGGAGAGGGTATAGTCGTATATATGGACGGCATGCCGGTATCTGTCGTGGCAGGTGTGCCGCTTTCAAAGGATTCATTTGATATCATCGTGGCAAAAAGCACAAAAAATATACAGGGAATATCATATTATGCCAAGCATGCAATGATGCGCAATATTCGGGACAGGTTTCAATATATCAACCTGGAAGACGACATGGGGATCGAGGGACTCAGGGCAATGAAGACGGCGATGCGCCCTGTCAGAAAAAATATCGTCTGGAGAGCGGTTCAGAATAATGAAAAAACCGGCAGTTAATGAAATAGTGGAGCGAACATAATGAAAATTTCACTGAAAATAAAAATGGTCTGCGTGATTCTGCTGATTGCCACGGTTTTTGCGGCAGCGGCAACGGCTGTCAGTTATACGCTGTATTCATCTGCGATGGACCGGCATTATAAAACACTGGCGATGGATACGGCAAAGACAGCGTCCATGCTTCTGGACGCGGAGGATGTCAGAATTCTTACGGATAATGTGATGGGGATCTACCGTACGCGGTGTCAGGGTGGCGCTGCGCCTGCGTTTCATCAGTTTGCGGAGGAAGATTGGGAAGACTATTATGCTGCGTTTCGTGCGGCAGGCAATTCCGAAGCATATACTTCTGTTTTTCATACGCTTTCCATTTTCAGGGAGGAATATAAAGTGCGTTGGATATATATCTGCTATATGGATGAGGAAACAGAGAAAGCCGTCTATATTATAGATGCGGATACAACGGAGGATGCGACGCCGAGTGGTCACTGTGATCCCATTGTAGCCGGTAATATGGAACTGATGAAACAAGGTATTTATGATTTTCCGGCATATGTCACCAACTATGAGGAGTACGGATGGCTCTGCTCCGCATCTGCAGGAATCAAGGATAGTTCCGGCAAGGTAATTGCCAATGTTTATGTTGATCTTTCCATGAACGAGGTAATGCAGGATCGACAGAATTTTCTGATACATCTTGGATTGACCTTGTTTGCTGCCGCTTTTGTGCTGCTGTTGATCGTGACAACAGCCGTAAACCGGACGGTCGTTGTGCCGATCAACAGTCTGTCTGCAGCGGCGGAACGGTTTGTCAGGGAAAAAAAGGAGTGTGACGGAAGCGTCTCTGCGATATCACAGTTAGATATCCGGACAGGTGACGAGATCGAGAACCTTACCTTTTCCATGAAAAAGATGGAGGAAGAAATCAATGGCTATATCTTTTATCTGAGTAATATTACAGCGGAACGTGAAAGGATCAGCGCGGAGCTGGGGGTAGCCGGAAATATTCAGGCGTCCATGCTGCCTTGTATTTTTCCGGCGTTTCCTGAGAGGGACGAATTTGATATTTATGCTGCTATGATGCCGGCAAAGGAGGTAGGCGGGGACTTTTATGACTTTTTTCTGGTTGACGAAGAACACCTTGCCATCGTTATGGCGGACGTTTCAGGCAAAGGCGTGCCGGCGGCGTTGTTTATGATGATATCGAAAACCCTGATAAAAAGCACCGCGCAGACCGGTCTTTCGCCTGCAGCGGTTCTAAAAAAAGTGAATAAACAGCTTTGCGAAAGCAATGAGACCGGAATGTTTGTCACGGTATGGCTGGGGATCTTGGATATCAGAACCGGAGTGCTCCGCTGCGCCAATGCCGGGCATGAATATCCCGCCCTCAGGCGCTGCGGCGGTGAGTTCGAGCTTTATCAGGATGCGCATGGTTTTGTGCTGGCAGGTATGGAAAATACGGTATATAAGGAATATGAGCTGCGTCTTTTGGCAGGTGATACCATATTTGTCTATACAGACGGCGTGCCTGAAGCTGCGGATGCGGAGTATGAACTATATGGAACAGGGAGAATGCTGCAGGCGTTAAACAGGAAAAAAAAGCTCTCCGGAAAGGCTCTGCTGGATGCGGTGAAAAACGATATCGATCAATTTGTCGGTCAAGCCCCGCAGTTTGATGATATTACAATGCTGTCCCTAAGGATCTGCAGGCTGTCAGGCTAAAGTGATGATTATGCCACAATTCAGGTTGATTTTGCAAAAAACAGTAAAATGTCTTTGGATGAATTATGATAGCTGTAAAAGTTAAAAAATTAGCAAAGGAGAGAAAAAAATGAACGGATTTTTATTAATGAATGTATTGGCAAATGCCAATCCCTTTGAAAAGGTTTCTGAACCGATTATCGATCTGATCAAATCGGCGGCAGGACCGGCGCTGGGGATCGTCGGGGCCATAGGAATGATCTATTGTATTTTGCTGGGTGCAAAATTGGCAAAAGCCGAGGAACCGCAGGATCGGGAAAAGGCAAAAGCTGCGTTGAAAAATGCAATCATTGGATTCGTGCTGATCTTTGTGCTTATGCTTGCATTGATGGTCGGGCTTCCGGCAATGCTGGATTGGTTTAATGCAACAGCCAAGACGAATATAACTGTCAGTATGGCTGGGAACGGCATACATATGTTAGGCTGATAAGGAGGGGAGCGGATGGATCCTGTATATAGAGAAGATGCGGTAAAACCTTTTTTGGGGCGGAAAAGAGCAATTCCCCATAAATGTTTTCAGGGTGAGGCTGCATATCCTGGTACACTGGCTTCAGAGGATAAAAATTATTATTATCATGCTACAAGGCTGGAAAATATTTCGGGGATACTGGAAAATGGTCTTGATCCCGGAAAAGGAGGAACAGGCGGGGCAGGACAGGTGATTGCCACTCCGTATGATGCAGCGAAAGGTGCATATTTTAGAAGAGTGGACAGAGGATTTATATGTGTAACACCTTCTCCTGAAGTTGCAGTCAAATATGCATATGAGTATGATGATAGAGCTGATAATGGCGATACGTTAAGCGCGGCGGTCATACTCAGGGTAAATAAGGGTAAATTTAATGGATATAAAAGCTGTGATTCCTTTAAAATATTTCAGAAACTTCCGGAAGAAGAGAGAAGAGAAGCTTATATAATAAATGATACCCTTGAAAAAGATGGTGCCTTTCGGATAAATCAACCAATTGCGACAGAGGATTTGGAGATGTTGACAGAAGAAGGATGGGTGTCGCTTAGGGATTTGGCATTGCGTCAGGAAATTTATCAAAATGTCAAAACAATAGTTGATGATGTTGAAAAGGGAGCAAAAGAAAATGAGGAAGAGGAAGAGCGGGAGGGAGAAGAAGCGCAGAGAACAAAGGTTTCACTGGAAGAAATGCGGGAAGAGGAAGGTTTGAGGAAGGAGAGCAGGACGCAGCAGGTTAAAGGCAATACTGCCAGTATGGAGGCCGAGACTTTTGGGTTACATTAAGGGAAGTTTTTATTTGAAAGGTCATTTTCTGCTATAAATACTCATTATTCCAATATAAATTGCAAAAACAGCCCCAATATGTTATAATTAGTTCACAATAAATGAAAACCGTCCTGAATCAGGCGATGATGAAATGATGGCAGACAGATAGGGAAAAAGGCATGGATAAGCTGATATACTTGATTTACCCGATCATGAGTGTGATTTTGTTTTGGGGCTGTAAAGTGTATGGAAAGGGCGAATGGAATGAAGGCGCCTTTTCGCTTACGCAGATGAAGGCGATCCAAGGGGTTTCGGCGCTCTGTATCATGCTGCATCATACCGGGCAGAAGACCTGCGCGCCGTGGCATCCGCCTCAATATACTGTGCACGGACTGGATCTTTTTGTGCCTTTCGGCTATTATTTTGTGGGGATCTTTCTCTTTTGCTCCGGATATGGACTTTACAAGAGTTATCGGTCGAAGCCGGACTATCTGAAGGGATATTTCGGCAGAAGAGTTCTGCCGGTGATTCTCTCGTTTTATTCCACGGGATTGATCTTTTTGATCGTAAGATTTCTGCTGGGAGAAAAAATGGGCGGATTTGATGTTCTCTGGTATGTGACTGGACTGAAACTCTGCAATCCCAATGCCTGGTTTGTGATCGCGCTGCCCTTTTTATATCTCGGCTTTTATCTGGCGTTTCGTTTCTGCAAAAGTGAGAGAGCAGCTCTGGCGGCGCTGTGCGCATGGGTGTTTATTTATGTGTGGATCGGCACCATAGTGGATCATAACGACTGGTGGATGCGGGGTGAGTGGTGGTACAATTCCATCCATTTCTTTCTCATGGGTATTTTCTTTGCCAAATATGAGGAGAGGCTTCTTCCGAAGATCAAAAAGCACTATATCTTCTATCTGCTGCTGTTATTTGTGGGGATGTTTGTGCTGCGCCGCGCGGCTGTATTTGCCACGGATTTCTTTTCGTATTATGGGGAAAATTTTAATGCGCTGCACAAGATCCTTCGTCGCTGGGCATGCCTGATCTCGGAGGTCATGGCGTCCTGCAGCTTTGTGTTCTTTGTGTTCTTATTGGGAATGAAGATACGCTTCGGCAATCGTTTCCTAAAGTTCATGGGCGGTATTACGCTGGAATTTTATCTGATCCACGGACTTTTTGTGGAGCTGTTCGGCTTTGATTTTGCGGAATCGACGCATAGTCTGTATTATATCCGGAATGTGGCGCTGATGACGGCGGTGGTTTTTGTCCCTTCGGTGCCGGCGGCGCTGCTTCTGCAGAGATTTCATAAATATGTGACGAAAAAACTGACAGGACATTCGTGAGACGGATGTGCTGAGGGATTATTGTCTCAAAGATTAGAAAGCGGTTCAAATTGACTTTTCGGTTTATTTGTGATAATTTTTCTATGTAAATATGAATGGAAGGGCATAAGATCAAAAAATAAGATTAAAATCTTATTTTTTGATCGTAATATTGCGCCTGTGACATAGCGCTAAAACGTATTTAAATCTGCAAGTTACGGAAAGGCATGGAGGATCAATATGGTAAAAGAATTGGAAAAGACATACAATCCGGCGGAGATTGAAGACCGTTTATATGAAAAATGGGAGAAAAGCAAATATTTTCATGCAGAGGTGGACCGCAGCAAAAAACCGTTTACAATCGTGATGCCGCCTCCGAATGTCACAGGGCAGCTTCATATGGGACATGCTCTGGACAATACGCTGCAGGATATACTGATCCGTTTTAAGAGGATGCAGGGATATAGCGCGTTGTGGCAGCCGGGAACGGATCATGCCGCGATCTCAACGGAAGTAAAGGTCATTGAGAAGTTAAGGGCCGAAGGCATCGATAAAAATGAGATCGGCAGGGAAGAGTTCTTAAAGCATGCATGGGCATGGAAGGAAGAGTATGGCGGGCGGATCGTGAAGCAGCTGAAGAAGATGGGTTCCTCCGCTGACTGGGACCGTGAGCGTTTTACCATGGATGAGGGCTGCAATAAAGCGGTTTTGGAAGTGTTTATCAAGCTGTATGAGAAAGGCTATATCTATAAAGGCTCCCGAATCATCAACTGGTGTCCGGTATGTAAGACTTCGATTTCTGATGCGGAGGTAGAGCATGAGGATCAGCCGGGACATTTCTGGCACATCAATTATCCCATCGTGGGGGAGGAAAACCGCTTTGTGGAGATCGCCACGACGCGTCCGGAAACGCTGCTTGGCGATACGGCTGTTGCGGTGCATCCCGAGGATGAGAGATACAAAGACCTGATTGGTAAAATGTTAAAGCTGCCGCTGACAGACAGGGAGATCCCGGTGATCGCGGATGAATATGTTGACCCGGAATTTGGTACCGGCTGTGTAAAGATTACACCGGCGCATGATCCGAATGACTTTGAGGTCGGAAGGCGTCATAACCTTGAAGAGATCAATATCTTAAATGATGATGCAACAATTAATGAGCTGGGCGGCAAGTATGCCGGTATGGACCGATATGAGGCAAGAAAGGCAATGGTTGCCGATCTGGAGGCGCTGGGACTGCTGGTTAAGGTGGCAGATCATGCGCATAGTGTCGGTACGCATGATCGCTGCGGTACGACAGTAGAGCCGATGATCAAACCGCAGTGGTTTGTCCGGATGAAGGAAATGGGAGAAGCGGCTCTGAAGGCAGTGGATACCGAGGAGCTGAACTTTGTGCCGGAACGGTTTGAAAAGATCTATAAACATTGGCTGGAGAATATCCGTGACTGGTGTATTTCAAGGCAGCTCTGGTGGGGTCACAGGATCCCGGCATATTATTGTCAGGACTGCGGTGAAATGACGGTTGCCAAAATGATGCCGGAAAAATGTCCGGCATGCGGCAAAATGAATCTGCAGCAGGATGAGGATACGCTGGATACGTGGTTTTCATCGGCATTGTGGCCGTTTTCCACGCTTGGATGGCCGGAGGAAACAGAGGAGCTTTCCTATTTTTATCCGACGGATGTACTGGTGACCGGTTATGACATCATCTTTTTCTGGGTTGTCAGGATGGTATTTTCGGCACTGGAGCAGACCGGAAAATCGCCGTTTAAATATGTATTGATCCATGGACTGGTACGGGATTCCCAGGGACGGAAGATGAGTAAGTCTCTGGGTAACGGCATTGACCCGCTGGAGGTTATCGATAAATACGGGGCGGATGCCCTGCGGCTTACCTTGATTACCGGCAATGCCCCGGGCAATGATATGCGTTTTTACTGGGAGCGTGTGGAGGCAAGCCGGAATTTTGCCAATAAGATCTGGAATGCATCACGGTTTATTATGATGAATATTGAAAAGGCGGATCCTGCTGAGATCACACCGGAGGCGTTGACTATGGCGGATCAATGGATCCTTTCCAAGCTGAATGCGCTGATCGTCAGTGTTACCGACAATATGGAGCATTTTGAGCTGGGTGTTGCCGTTCAAAAGATCTATGACTTTATCTGGGAGGAGTTCTGTGACTGGTATATTGAGATGGTGAAACCGCGTCTGTACAGTGATACAGATACCAGCAAGGGCGCGGCGATTTTTACCTTAAAGAAAGTTCTGATCGAGTCGCTGAAGCTTCTGCATCCCTATATGCCGTTTATCACGGAGGAGATCTTCTGCAACCTGCAGGATGAGGAGGATTCCATCATGATCTCCAAGTGGCCGGAATATCAGAAGGAATATGACTTCCCGGAAGAGGAGTTTGCTGTCGAGACGATCAAAGAGGCGGTCCGCGGTATCAGAAATATGCGTACTTCCATGAATGTTGCGCCGAACCGCAAAGCAAAGGTTTTTGTTGTATCAGGAGATCTCAGACTGCGTCAGATCTTTGAATCCGGCAGAGTCTTCTTTGCGACGCTTGGCATGGCGAGTGAGGTGGTGATCCGGGAGGATAAGACAGGCATTGATTCCGATGCGGTGTCGGTAGTCATCCCGAATGGGATGATCTATATGCCGTTTGCAGAACTGGTGGATGTATCAAAGGAGATCGGGCGTCTGGAAAAGGAAGAGAAGCGGCTGGATAGTGAGATCGCCCGTGTGAACGGTATGTTGAATAATGAGCGGTTTATGAGCAAGGCGCCGGAAGCAAAGGTACAGGAAGAAAGGGATAAGCTGACCAAGTATACGCAGATGATGGTGCAGGTAAAGGAGCAGCTGGCTCATTTAAGAGGATAAGGTTCGATTCCGGCAGATCTCTTGATTCGCAAATATGAATAAAAAATAAGATTCCATCAAATAATATGAAAAATATCATATTTTTAGGGTGGAATACGAAATGAATGAACAAAGTGGAAGCATGGATGAAATCAGGCAGAAGGAGTATCGCGATTATATCGAGGATATCACACCGACGCATAAGCTGTGGAAACAGATGCTGCATGCATTTATCGTCGGCGGCATCATCTGTACGATTGGGCAGGGGATCATCAATTTAGGCACTGCCATGGGGATGGAACAGCAGGATGCATCGAGCTGGTGTTCTTTAATGCTGATCCTGCTCTCTGTGATCCTGACCGGATTCGGAGTTTATACCAAAATAACGAAATGGGGCGGCGCCGGCGCGCTTGTGCCGATCACGGGATTTGCCAACAGCGTGGTATCTCCGGCGATTGAGTATAAGAAGGAAGGGCAGGTCTTCGGTATCGGCAGTAAGATATTTACTATTGCCGGTCCGGTCATCTTATACGGCATCTTTGCGAGCTGGCTCTTGGGTCTTGCATATTGGATCATGATGCTGTTCGGCTGGCGCTAGATCAGAAAACAGGTAAAAATGATGGGTCCGCGGAACTTCCGCGGACATTTTTTGGTAAGTCGTTGATCAAGCAAAGGATTTGCTGCCATTCAGCACCCAGCCAATTCATTAAAGTGAATTTTGGCGGTATTTGCAAAAATACAGCCTGTTGCATTGTAATTTTAACGCAGAAAGGATAAAATGGTAAGGATAGGATCGGGCGCATTTGAAGAAGGATGGTTTTGAAGGAGGGGCAGCACGGAGAATAAAATGAAAGGTTCCGTTAAATATCTGAAAATACTGTGTAATCTGATGCTTACCGTGGCAGTTATCCTTGTGCTTATTTTTGTCGTTCCAAGGGTGATCGTATATTTTATGCCTTTTGTTGTGGGATTTTTGTTTTCCCTGCTGGTGAATCCGATTGTCAGGTTTTTGGACAGGCGGATCAGGATCAACAGAAAGTTTGGTTCCGTGCTGATGATTGCATTGGCAATAGGCATCGTTGCGTTGATCGTATATGGTCTTGCGATGGCGCTGCGTACCGGACTTAAGGATTTTATGGATTATCTTCCTACCATGTCCGGAAATGCGGAACAGGAAGTCAAGAATGCGCTCGTGCGGCTGCAAAATCTTATCAATGACCTCCCGTTTATCAGTGGAGTGGATCTGAACAATCTGACCAATGATATTTTGGATTTTATGGGCGGTCTGCTTACTGATGCGGAAGGCGGGCATACGGTTTCTGCGATTGGGGATGCGGCAAAGAGTATTCCTAATATGATCGTTTCCATCGTTACGGGTTTTTTGGCAACGTATTTCTTTATTGCGGACAGGGAGAGGCTGGTGGAAAAGCTGGATAAGATCATGCCTGCGTCTTTTAAGGAAAAGACTCTGCGGTTGTACCGGCAGACGCTGGGTGCGGTAGGCGGATATTTTAAGGCTCAGTTTAAGATCATGGGAGTGATTTATGTTGTACTGGTCATCGGTTTGATCATCCTTCAGGTAAAATACGCATGGCTGATCGGATTTGGCATTGCGCTTCTTGATATGCTGCCGGTTTTCGGCACTGGAACAGTGCTTCTGCCATGGGCAGTGATCAAGCTGTTTTCGGGAAGTTATCAGATCGCAGCCGGGATGATTGCGCTGTATGCGCTTACGTTTTTGATTCATCAGCTGCTTCAGCCTAAGATGGTGGGAGATTCTCTGGGGATGAATCCATTTGCTGCGCTGTTTTTTATGTATATTGGTTATCGGGTCAGCAGTGTCTTTGGTATGATCGTTGCAATACCGCTCGGAATGCTGTTGATCAATCTTACAAAAGCGGGAGCATTTGATACACAGATCTGGTGTATCAGGGAACTGGTGAAGGATTTTAACAGGTTCCGGGATATTCAGGATATAGATAAAAACAATAAGACAGAGGAAAAGATAGATAAAAATGGATAGATAAATATGGAAAGGATGGATCGAAAAGATGAAATCAAAAAGATAGAGCGAAGCAATAAGAATAAATAAAAAGATCAGATAGAAAAAGGCGGGGGAGAGAACATATGATATATATTGGAAATCATTTATCAGCTTCTAAGGGATTTGAGGCGATGGGAAAACATGCTGTGGAGCTGGGCGGAGATACATTTGCCTTCTTTACAAGGAATCCGAGAGGAGGAAGCGCAAAGGCGATCGATCCGGAGGATGTGATACGGCTGCAGGAGTTTATGGCGGCGCACGGTTTCGGGAGACTGGTGGCGCATGCGCCTTATACGATGAATCTTTGTGCGGAAAAGCCGGACATCAGGAAGTTTTCGATAGAGATGCTGCAGGATGACCTGAAACGGATGGAATATCTGCCGGGACATTATTATAATTTTCATCCCGGTTCCCATGTGGGGCAGGGAGCGGAAAAGGGGATCGGGATGATCGTAGACGCGCTGAATCAGTCGCTTTGGCCGGAAATGTCAACCACGGTTCTGTTGGAAACTATGGCGGGCAAGGGAAGCGAGGTCGGCAGAAGCTTTGAAGAACTGAAGGAGATCATGGAGAAGACGGACTGCAGGGACAAGCTGGGCGTATGCTTTGATACCTGCCATGTCTGGGATGGCGGATATGATATCGTGGGAGATCTGGACGGCGTATTGAAGGAATTTGACCGTGTTATCGGTCTGGAACATCTGAAAGCGGTGCATTTTAATGACAGCATGAATCCGTGCGGAAGCCATAAGGACCGCCATGAGAAGATAGGACAGGGTCAAATCGGTCTGGAGGCGATGAAACGGGTTGCGACGCATCCGCTGCTGCAGGACAGACCGTTTATTCTGGAGACGCCGAATGAGGATGAGGGATATGCGGCGGAGATCGCGTTGATAAAGAGCTGGATGAAGGACGAAAAACGCTGAAAGACAGCATTATGCGCAACAAACTGCTCTGACATGGATGATTAGTATGAGACGTTATGTAAACCTAGAGGAGATATCCGACGGAAAAATATATGATGAGGAAGATATGGTAAAAGCGGACTGTCTGGATTGCAGCGGCTGTTTCAAATGCTGTCAGGGGATGGGGAACTCTATTACGCTGGATCCTTATGATGTCTGGCGGCTGACAAGGGGAACCGGTCTGCCTATGGAGGCGTTGCTTGCGGATCAGGTGGAGCTGAGCGTTGTAGACGGAGTGATTCTTCCCAATCTGAAAATGACAGGGGAAAAGGAACAGTGCGCTTTTCTGGATGAGAGGGGACGGTGCAGCATCCATGCGTTCCGTCCCGGTATCTGCCGTCTGTTTCCGCTGGGCAGATATTACGAAGGGGATACCTTCCGGTATTTTTTACAGACAGGGGAATGTACGCATCCCAAAACAAAGATCAAGGTCAGGAAGTGGATCGATACGCCGGATTATAAAAGGAATAAGGAGTTTATACTGCAATGGCATAAGCTGTTGAATCAGTTGGAGGAATTGATACGGGAAAATGAGGAGGATGAGTTCCGTAAAAACATCAATATGATGTTTTTAAAGACATTTTATCTGATACCGTATCAGACAGAGATCAAGACAAGTGAAAAGTCGGGAGAAACTGATCGGGAAGGCTGCGGGGATGATGCATTTTACATACAATTTTATGAAAGGCAGAAACAATTCCGGTCAATAATGCAGTTACCTTAATAAAGATTCGGATATCGAAAGGTACTTTATAAATTTTGAGACGGCAGGCTGCGCAATCATAATCTGTGCCTATGCTGCTGTACGGAAATAAGAAATTCTAAACATTCCTGATTTAAGCTGTGGAAGACGGACGCAAACGGGGCAATTCGCCATCCATGGCTCAGTTGCCCCTT
>CAYQZB010000030.1:0-33909 GCA_964421915.1 uncultured Lachnospiraceae bacterium | reverse complement strand
TGGATATTCCGGGCAATTTCTATTATTACAATCTGATGTATATGGAGAAAAAGTCTTCCGCACGTTTTGAGTTTGCTCAGAACATGGGACTGCGTAAAGAGTCCGGTTTTGCATCACAATGTGTTGGTTGTGGACAGTGTGAAAAACATTGTCCGCAGCATATCAATATCCGTGAAAAACTAAAGGAAGCTGATCACGACCTCAGACCGCTGCCCTATAAGATCGGCATCAACGCGGCGCGTAAATTCATAATTCGATAAACAATGAAGCTGCACCTTATGGAAATAAGGAGCGGGCTTTGTATGCATTGCTTTATGAAAAGACTGATAAGTTGAAATAACTGCATTGAAGAAAGGCGGTATTATGGAAAATAAGGAATTTAATCTTAGCAAATACCTGACCGGCGGCATCGAGAGGATTGTGAAAGAGGCAGTTAGGGCGACGCACACTGACCCAAAGGAAAGTATGTTTATGGCGCGGTTTGCCTTGTCAAGCCGTGAGGCATCGCGCAGGCGGGCTAAGGCGGAAGCGGGCGGTGAAAACATTCCGCCGTTTCTGATCGCTAGTATTACCAGCAGCTGCAATCTCCACTGCGCGGGGTGCTATTCACGTCAGAACCATGCCTGTACGGATGCTGAGCCGGTGAACCAGCTTACTGTACAGGACTGGGAGAATATCTTTTCTGAGGCAGGAGAGCTTGGAATCAGCTTTATTCTGCTTGCCGGAGGGGAACCGCTGCTCCGGCGGGATGTGATTGAAGCTGCGGGGAACTATCCTGAGATACTGTTTCCCGTCTTTACAAACGGAACGCTATTGAATGATGATTACATAAGGCTGTTTGATAAAAAACGTAACCTGCTTCCCATCTTAAGCATCGAGGGACGATTGGAAAAGACAGATGAGAGGCGTGGTACGGGGGTTTATACGAGAGTAAAGGCGGCCATGGAACGTATCCGGAAAAATCAATTGATCTTTGGCACATCTGTTACGGCTACGACTGCAAACCTGCGGGAGATAACCGACAGGGAGTTTCTGGACGAACTGCAGGAGGGAGGATGCAAGGCAGTCATTTATGTGGAATTTGTTCCTGTTACGGAGGAGAGTAAAAATCTGGCTCCGGGTGATACTGAAAGGGAATACCTGAAGGATCGTTTGTCTGCGATTCGCGAGGAATATCCCGATATGGTATTCATTTCTTTTCCCGGTGACGAGAAAAGCTCCGGCGGATGTCTGGCGGCAGGGCGTGGGTTCTTCCATATCAATTCCCATGGCGGGGCAGAGCCGTGCCCATTCTCCCCGTATTCAGATATCAACGTAAAAAATACATCACTTCGTCAGGCACTGCGCTCACCATTGTTTACCGCTTTGCGTGAACAGGGTGTCTTGATGGAGGAACACAGCGGCGGATGTGTGCTGTTTGAGAGGAAAGAAAGCGTGGAGGCGATTCTTGCGGAAAAGACTGCAAGCAGCTTGGCGATTAGAAAACAGTCTGTATACTGAAACATGGAGGATAGAGATGCATGATATATGGAACCCATGGCATGGCTGTGTGAAATGTAGTGAGGGCTGTCAGAATTGTTATATGTATTTCCTTGATCGGATGCGTGACCGGAATGGTTCGGATATTTACAGAACTAAGGCGGGATTTAATTATCCATTGCAGAAATACAGGGATGGAAAATATAAGGTACAGAGTGGCGAGCTGATCCGTGTCTGTATGACATCGGATTTCTTTCTGGAGGAAGCAGACAGGTGGCGTGATGAAGCATGGGAGATCATGCATAAGCGCAGTGATGTGAAGTTTTTTCTACTGACCAAACGACCCCAGCGTGTAAAAGAGTGCCTGCCTAGAGGCTGGGGAGAGGGATGGGAAAACATCTTTTTTAATGTTACCTGTGAGAACCAGAAGCGGGCGGATGAGCGTATCCCGATTTTACTTGATCTTCCGTTCAGGCATAAAGGAATCATGTGCGCACCGCTGATTGGGGAGATCAGTATTGAGGGATATCTTGGCAGCGGACAGATTGAACAGGTGATTTGTGGCGGCGAGAACTATGACGGTGCAAGACCGTGTGATTTTGATTGGGTAAGGAGGCTGCATCGGGAATGCAAAGCTTGTGATATTACGTTTTGCTTTATTGAGACAGGGACGAATTTTATCAAAGATGGCAGGCGGTATTACATGCCGAAGAAATCGTTACAGAGCAGGATGGCATATAAATCCGGCATGAGTTATGTTGGCAGGGAGATACGATTTAGGCTGACAGACTGTTTGGGGAGAGAGGTTCCAAGAGAGGATTTATATGTGCCACATTATGGAGGAAACTGTGAGGAATGCGGAAGCAGGATGATCTGCAATGGATGCTCTGATTGTGGAAAATGTAATGGGACTATTGAATCAAAAGGAGAGTGAACAACTCTCCTTTTGATATAAAGAAAAAAGATTAACGCCGATATGAAATTTATGGGTAATTAAATATAGTGACGAGTACCATACAAAGGTTTCCGGAAACGGTAAGTGTGGCAGAATTGGAGGCCTTTTATGGTGTTCACAGCAAAAAAAGGTTGTTTCACAGCATATCAGTTTAGTTTGTGAAATGAAGCTCCGAAATAATAGTTGAGAATAGGCGGAAAAAAGAGAAAGTGTGAAATATAAACGTATAAACGGAAGGTGATATTATGAATGTTACAATGTTCAATACACAATCAAATAAGGGAAGTTCCCTGTTTGCCGGTAATCTGCAGTTAATGCGGAAACCGGCACTGAAAAGCGCACAGGAGAAAGCAGAGCGTCAGCAAAACGCGGCAGGGCAGATTGAATTTTGGGAAAAACAAAAGGAAAACCTGAAAAACATGGAATGCAGTACCCTTGAGGATATTGCGAAGAAACTGGAAAAATTAGATTCCTATGAGAATGAGATTGCCGCTGTCAAGATGCAGTATAATCAGGAACAGATGCGGCATGCTATGGACGAAGCAAGAGAGATTGGCGAGAAAATTGCTGAGGAAGCAGAGAAATTGGAGCCTAAGACTGCAGAGGAAAGACGTGAGGAAATGGCTGAGGAAGCGCTTGGAACCGACGAGGAAAAGGGCGTATTGACCGAAATCATGGAAGACCTTTCCCAATTAGCAGAAGAACTGACCGAAGAAGTAACAGAATTAGATCTGCAGGAAGAACTTTCCCAGGAAAATCCGGAAAGTGCAGACAGTGTGTCGGATACTGTATCAGAAAGTGCTTTGGAGCAGGAACAGCATCTGTCACAACCTGTCAAATATAAGAGAATTGATCTATTGATTTGATATTGTAATTATGCAGGCGCTTGGGTTTTAACCGGATGCGTGTGGATTGCTTAAAAAATCTTTCCATGTTATATTATATTGAGGATAAGATAGCTGAGGGAGGTGGGAAAGATGCTTTGCCATCTGATAATTGATTTAAGCAAGGGACTCTGTACAAGGTCTGATGATGGGACGAAGCTTGTACAGAGGTAAAATTATCGTCCACATTGGATTTTGTACATTTATTCTGAGAAAAATAGAGAATAGAATGGGGAAAATTCAATGGAAGAAAAATCATTTAAGAAATATATCGTTTTGTGGTTAAGCCAGAGCGTATCCGGATTGGGGAGTTCCATGACCGGATTTGCGCTGGTATTATGGGCATATGAGCAGAGCCATTCTGCAATGTCTGTTTCGCTGATGTCCTTTTGCAACTATGTGCCGTATGTATTTTTAAGCCTGTTTGTCGGCAGCTTTATAGACAGGCATAAGAAAAAATCCATTATGCTGGTTTCGGACAGCATTGCAGCGGCGGGTTCATTGGCGGTGCTGTTGTTCCTGCTTACAGGAAAGCTGTCGGTCTGGATGATTTATGTTATGAATGTAGTCATAGGCATGACGAATGCTTTCCAGCAGCCGGCGTCCGCAGTGGCAACGGGGTGGCTTGTACCGAAGGAGAAGATTTCTAATGTAAGTGGAATGAATTCTTTTTCCAACAACCTTATCGTGGTATTCAGTCCCATGCTGGCGGCGTTTCTTTTTGCGGCAGGCGGGCTTCCGGTTGTGCTGCTGATTGACTTGGCGAGCTTTGCATTTGCATTTTGTGTACTATTGTTTTTTATTGCAATCCCGGAGCGGGCGCAGGATAAAAAACAGGGTTCTCCCTTTGCCGGAATGACGGAAGGATTCACTTTCCTGAAACAGGAAAAAGGCATTTTATATATCATGCTGACGATGGCGCTGATCAATTTCTTTTCAAGGCTTACTTATGAGAATATCTTATCGCCGATGATTCTGGCAAGGAGCGCAGGGAACAGTATTGCGCTTGGAATGGTAAATGCCTGTATGGGCATCGGCGGAATTGTGGGTGGGATTATTGTTTCCATAAAAAAGGAGAGCCGTCATAAGGCGGTGTCAATTTACATTTCGGCTGCATTGTCATTTTTGTTCGGCGATCTGATGATGGCGATGGGAAAAAATGTTTTCTGGTGGTCGGCTGCTGCGGTTGCTGCCAGCCTGCCGATCCCTTTTATCATGGCGAATCAGAATACGATCATGTACCGTAAGATTCCTGAGTTCATGCAGGGAAGGGTGTTCGCAGTCAGGAATGCTATCCAGTACAGCACAATTCCGGTTGGCATTATCCTTGGAGGCTATCTGGCCGATTATGTGTTTGAACCTTTTATGGGTTCGGGAAATGAACTGGCGGGGACTCTGGGAACAATCGTAGGGAATAGCGCCGGAAGCGGCATGGCAGCAATGTTTTTGTGTACTGGAGTATGTGGGTTTATAGTGAGTCTGTTCTCCTGCTTTAACCGGGAAATAAGGAAATTGGATTAAAAGTTTTTATCAATTTTTAAAGGGAGCCTGCGGGCTCCCTTTTTTCGCAAAGAAAGGAATTCAATTCTTTCTTCCGGATTCGGAATTGGCCAGTTGTTTCATAATATCAGCTAGCTGCAAAAAATCTTCTTCATTGATGGGTAAATCCAGTAATTTCAGTAAATTGTCATACACGGGAGAAAATGCATCTTTTAAATATGGATTTTCTTTATAATCTCCGGTCAGTTCCCACACCCGCTGTTTTATATGTAAAAATACCTCATAAGATGGCTTTGTGTATCGAAGCAGCAGCATTTTTAAGCCCATCAGGTAATAGCATTTTACAAAAAGATATTTTGCCGCCATAGGAAAGCGATCCAAAGCGCCACGTTTTTCAAATTCCTGCCATAAAATTTCACCTACGGTAAAAATATCCTGATGGTAGGCTTTATCCATCGCCAGCACGGTAGATTCATTGTTTATATAATAATGATAAAACCGTTCTTCTAGAATATATATTCTGCTCACATACAAATTAATAAGTAAATTAAAGCAGGCATCTTCATAAGCAAGGTTTTCGGGAAAGAGAATATGGTTATCAAGTATCAATTCTCTTTTAAACAGCCGGTCCCATACGCCGCCGATCTTCCTATTTACAAGAAGTTCCTCTCTTTGCCTGTCATTTTCTATAATAATAATTGAATCTTCTTTACCAGTAGTTTTTTTATTCACATCGTAATTTTTATCATCTGTTTCCGCATGCATATTTCCGTCATCTCTGATAAAGCGGCAAACAACAATGTCGCAGTTATAGGCGGTAATTTTATCATACATTTTCTCATACATATCCGTTTCAACCCAATCATCGGAATCTACAAAAGCAATGTATGGTGAAGTGGCATATTGAAGTCCAATATTTCTCGCTGTCCCCTGACGGCCATTTTGACTGCATGGAATCAATATGATTTGCTCAGGATATTGTTTTTCATATTCTTTCAACAAATCTAAAGTGTGGTCTGTGGAAGCATCATCTACGAGAATCAACTCTAAGTTTTGAAGACCGATCGTCTGATGTAATAAGCTGTCTAAGCATCGCTTGACATACCTTTCAGAATTGTAAAATGGAACAATGATACTGATTTTCGCCATAATAGCCTCCATACATGTTTTCAAAAAATTATTTTATTATAAAAGACTGACTTATGTCAATGTCTCAGAACAATAGGCCGCCTTATGTTATTGCAGTCTGTGGGCTCCCTTTTTTCACAAAGAGGGGAATGAATGTTAGCGGACTTTTTGATAGGTAGTTTCAATCATTATAATCATCATAATAAAGAACAGCAGCAGGAAAACAGGAAAGAGCTTTATGCTGATATGGTTGGCGATCAGTCCGAACAGCGGAGGGATAAATGTGGAACCCATATATGCGCTTGCCATCTGTATACCGATAATGGCCTGGGAATTGTTGCTGCCAAAGTGGGATGGCGTGGAATGGATGATACAGGGATATACAGGCGCGCACCCC
Source organism: uncultured Lachnospiraceae bacterium (assembly GCA_964421915.1). GTDB lineage: Bacteria > Bacillota > Clostridia > Lachnospirales > Lachnospiraceae > NK4A136. Next base: position 27,566 of record CAYQZB010000030.1, on the reverse strand, counting down.
AGTCCGATTACCACAAGTCCTGCCAGGGCGGCGACGTCTGTTTTTACCGGGAGGGACATACAGATGATGCCAAAGATAATGATGGCGGTGCCAAGCCGTATCATTTTCCGGTCGCCGATCTTTTCGGAAATAAAGCCTGCTGCAAACCGTCCTGCGGTAATTCCAATAAAAAACAAGGCGGCAAAGGCGGCGGCCGCTTCTTTGGAAATGCCTCTAGCCTGTGTCAGATAGCTGCTGGCCCAGAGCATTGATGTGCTTTCTCCGGCGCAGTAGCAGAGGAAGCCGGTCAATATGAAGGGAACGCCCCGGATCTTCAACGCGCCTTTCAGACCCAGCAGGGAGTGCTCATCTTTTTCATCATCATTCTTTTGGTTTACTTTCCAGAGCGAAAGCGTGGATAACAGAATGATGGCAATGGCAAACTGTATCAGGGAAACCATGCGGTATCCGTTTTCCCAGGAAGAATGCAGCAATGCCGCACTCATAATATAGGGACTGATTATGGTCCCGACGCCCCAGAAACAATGAAGCCAGCTGATATGGCGTGAAGTGTAATGGATTGCAACATAATTATTCAGCGCGGCGTCGATGGCGCCCGCGCCAAGACCGTAAGGGACTGCCCAGATACACAGGAGCCAGAAGTTGTTGGACAAGGAAAATCCGAACAGGGCAGCAGCGGTCAGAAATACACTGAAAACAGTTATATATTTTGTCCCGAAACGGTTGGTCAGCCGTTCCGAAAGGAGGCTGGAACAGATGGTTCCGCCGCTGATCGTCATTGATATGATGCCCATATAGGAGATAGGGACCTGATAGGATTCCTGCATAGTAGGCCATGCCGCGCCAAGCAGGGAGTCAGGGAGCCCTAAGCTGATAAAAGCCAGATATATTAATGAGAGCAATAAGAGATACATAGGTTTCCTCCATAAAAATACAAATCAGGTAACAGGGACATCCTTCCCTATATTTTGGCAGGCTATTTTTTTGATATTGACTTTCTTGTGATTTCCATTATAATCAAACAAGATTTATTTGCAAGGAGATATTTGTTATGAATCCCATGAAAAAATTGTATTGTCGTGTGTTTCAAAAGGTATTTCGCATTGCGCTTCCCGTATTGCCATACCGCAATCCTGATATTTTGCATCATGTGAAGGATATTTCGTCGGTTTTGTCCGCAAAAGGACTGCATAAGCCGCTGCTGGTAGCTGACGCGGCGGTGCGGAAGCTGGGACTGACAAAGGAGCTGGAGGATATCCTGGAGGAAAGCGGGCAGAGCGCGGTTGTTTATGACGGGACACAGCAGAACCCGACCTCCGCCATGGTTGCGGAGGCATATGGACTTTATGGAGAACATTCCTGCGACTGTATTATCGCTTTTGGCGGCGGTTCGGCGATGGACTGTGCCAAAGCGGTGGGCGCCTGCGTTGCCTATCCGAAGAAAAACCTTAAGCAGCTGGCAGGCATCCTTAAGGTAGTAAAGAAAACGCCGGTCATTTTTGCAGTGCCGACGACTGCGGGAACAGGCAGCGAGACGACGCTTGCCGCTGTTATTGTTGATGAGCAGACCAGACATAAATATGCGATCAATTCCTTTCCGCTGATCCCGTCCTATGCCGTATTGGATCCGGCGGTGATCCGTTCGCTTCCGGCGTCTGTTGCCGCGACGACAGGCATGGACGCTCTGACCCATGCCATTGAAGCATATATCGGAAGATCCGTGACAAAGGGGACGGGTAAGGATGCAAGAAAAGCCGTCAGACTGATATTTGCCAACATCAAAGCGGCTGCTGCGCATGAATCGGTGGATGCGGAGAAAGCCATGCTTTCGGCTGCACATTATGCGGGAAGAGCTTTTACGCGTTCTTATGTAGGCTATATCCATGCAGTATCGCACTCGTTGAGTGGGAAGTATAATATGCCTCATGGTCTGGTCAACGCAGTGCTGCTGCCGATCGTGCTGGAAATGTACGGCCCATGCGTCCATCAAAGGCTGGCGCAGCTTGCCATATGCGCGGAGCTGGGGACGCGCGCAGAATCAGATAAAGAACTTGCGGAAAAGATGATTCGCGCGATTTACGACTTAAATGAACAGCTGGGGATTCCTAAAAAACTAGAGGGGATCAAGGAGGAGGATATTGACAGCCTTGCGGCATATGCGGATAAGGAGGCCAATCCTTTGTATCCGGTGCCTGTTCTTTGGGATAAGAAGCAGTTAAAAGAAATCTACCGGAAAGTCATGGCATGATTGAGAAACCGCGTGCGCGGATTTTCATTGCGCGTCATTGCAGTAAGCAGCTCTAACATGGAGGGTATTATGGAAGCACAGGAATTGTTAAATCAACAAAAGAAATATTTTCAAAGCGGTGCGACATTGAAGGTATCTGCGCGCAAGGAGGCGCTTCGCCGCCTGCGGGACGTGATTACGCAATATGAGGACACTTTGTGTGAAGCGCTTTTTCAGGATCTTGGGAAAAGCCGTTATGAAAGCTATATGTGTGAGATCGGTCTGGTAAAGAGTGAGATCTCGCATATGCTGCGTCATATCGGCAGTTACGCCCGTGAAAAAACCGTGCCTACGCCGCTTGTGAATTTTATCAGCAGAAGTTATGTGAAGCCTTCCCCTTACGGCTGTGTGCTGATCATGAGCCCGTGGAATTATCCGTTCCTGCTGACGATCACTCCCTTGGTAGATGCGCTGGCGGCAGGCAATACGGCGGTGCTGAAACCAAGCGCATATTCGCCCCATACGTCTCTGGCGATCAAGGAAATGATAGAAAGCTGCTTTCCCCAGGAATATGTTGCCGTCGTGACCGGAGGCAGAGCAGAGAACCAATGCCTTCTGGATCTGCCGTTTGATTATATTTTCTTTACGGGAAGTACATCAGTCGGTCGTGAAGTAGCGGCAAAGGCGGCGGCCCGCCTGATCCCGGTGACGCTGGAGCTGGGCGGCAAGAGCCCGTGTATTGTAGATAAGTCTGCCAACATTGCGCTTGCAGCTAAGCGGATCGTATTTGGAAAATATATCAACTGCGGACAGACATGTGTTGCGCCGGATTATATCTATTGCGATGCAGCTGTCAAAGACAGATTGATCGGGGAACTGAAAAAACAGATCAAAGCACAGTACGGCGAGCATCCGTTAGAAGATCCCCATTACGGAAAAATCATTAATGAAAAGCATTTTAACCGATTGTGCCGGCTGCTGGATAAGGATAAGACGGTAATCGGCGGGGAGTGCAGCAGGGAGAGGATGCAGATTGCGCCCACCGTTATGGATGAGGTGTCGTGGGAAGATCCGGTGATGGGAGAGGAGATATTCGGTCCGATTCTGCCTGTCCTTACATATGAGAATTTAGAGGAAGTGGTCGAACGGCTTCGTTCCATGCCCGCTCCTCTGGCTTTATATCTTTTCTCATCTAAGCAGAAAAATATTTCTTATGTGACGCAGCGCATTCTTTTTGGCGGCGGCTGCATCAATGACACTCTGGTTCATCTGGCTACCAGTTCAATGGGCTTTGGCGGCGTCGGAGCAAGCGGCATGGGTGCATATCATGGAAAAAGAGGGTTTGATACCTTTACGCACTACAAGAGTATCCTGGATAAGAAAACATATCTGGATCTGCCGATACGTTACCGCCCATACGGTGACTTCAAGGATTCTATTATAAGAATGTTTGTGAAGTAAGTTTCAATTACGTAAGGAGTTTACCAGTGATGATGATATCGGGTAAAGAGATAATACGTCAGACTTTCTATCGTGAAGGTCTGGCGTTTCCTTTTTGGGAAGCATAAAGCAAAAATGCATTGCGTAAAATTAGGAGTACATTTATAATAGCAATGTGGTATGCAGATGGAAGAGAAGACGTTAATTTTGGGAGTTTTGTCAATCAATCCTGAGAGGAAGGTAAATTTTCTGATTATGAGTAATTGGGTGATTCTTGTGATATTTATTGTTGGCGGATTGATTCTGCATCAAATCGCGAATTTTATTTTTAAAGTTTTAGAAAAGAAAACGCGTTCCATGCATATCAGATTTTTTAAGAGTCTGGTCAATGTAGTGATTGCGGTTCTTACGGTTTATGCCCTTGCACAGCAGTTTGAAGTGACGAAGGAACTCAGTACGGCGCTGTTGCAGAGCGGTACGCTTTTGATTGCACTGGTGACCTTTGCTGCACAACAGGCGCTTTCCAATGTGATCAGTGGATTTTCCCTGTCCTTTTCCAGACCTTACAGCGTTAATGATAAGATTAAAGTGGTACAGGGAGGCAGCGTTGCCGCGGAAGGCATCGTAACGGATATTACACTGCGCCATACCATCATCAGCCAATACAATGGAGAAAGCTGTATCGTACCGAACTCTGTCATGGATTCGGCAGTGATTACGAATACAAACTTCACGGATAATATCGGTAATTTTATGGAGATAGAGATAACGTATGATTCAGATATCAGAAAAGCGATAGAAATTATGAAGGAGATATGTTCTGAGAATCCCTTAACGCTGAATACCATGGAAAATAATGTGTTTGTGAAAGGCTATTCCATGAACGGCATTATCTTAAAGACAACAATCTGGACCAAGACTTTAGATGAGAGCTTTCAGGCTTGCAGCGAGGTCAGGATAGCGCTGATCGAAGAATTCAGGAAAGCGCAGATTGACATCCCATATCAGACATTAACAATATATACCGAGGATATAGAATCGTTGAAATCGGAATAGGCAGGGTAATTCTGTTACATTATTAGAACTTGTACTGGACTATAATCTGATTTATGCTATACTGGTAACTATCAAATAAAAGGGGGTTCAGAACATGGACAGAAGTACGGAAATCAGGAAGCTGTGTGAAGAAAAGCAGATCCGGATGATTGATTTTAAGATGACGGATATCGACGGACGCTGGCATCATATTACGATACCGGTGGAGCGTTTTGACGAAAATACCTTCATTTACGGTATTGGATTTGACGGATCAAATTATGGATATGCACCTGTCGAAAAGAGCGATATGGTCTTTTTACCGGATCCGGATACGGCATATATTGATCCCTTTGCGGATGTGCCGACACTGACGATGTGCGGTAATGTCTGTGTGATCGGCAAGGAGGAAAATACGCCCTTTGACCAGTATCCTAAAAATGTCAGCTTAAAGGCGATGGAGTATATGAAGGAAAGCGGTATCGCTGACAGTATGGTGATCGGACCGGAATTTGAATTTTATCTTTTTGATTCTGCACGTTATGAAGTATCCCAGAGCCGGTGCGCTTATCAGATCGATACAAGACAGGCGGAGTGGAACTGTAGGCTGGATGTGCCGGGCAACAATGGTTATGAGGTATCCTATGGGGGTGGATATCACATCGCATCGCCGCAGGATGTGGGATATGATCTCAGAAGCCGTATGTGCATGGAGATCGGCAAATGGGGCATTCCTGTAAAATATCATCATCATGAAGTCGGCGGACCCGGACAGATGGAGATCGAAGTAGAACTGGAAGATATGCCGAAGATGGCTGACAATACGATGATTATCAAATATATCATTAAAAATATGGCGGCAAAAGAAGGAAAGACGGCGACTTTCCTGCCGAAGCCGATTTATCAGGAAGCCGGAAGCGGCATGCATGTTCATATGCTGCTCCGTAAGGATGGGAAACCGATCTTCTATGATGAGAATGGTTATTCGGGTTTGAGCCAGACAGCGCATTATTTTATCGGCGGATTGTTGTCCCATATCGCCTCCCTGTGCGCCCTGACCAATCCTTCAACGAATTCATTTAAACGTCTGGTTCCGGGTTATGAAGCCCCGGTAACGATCGGTTATGCCACTTCCAACAGAAGCGCGGTCATCCGTATCCCGGCTTATGCAAAGTCACCTGATACGAAGCGTTTTGAACTTAGAAATCCGGATGCGACAGCCAATCCGTATTATGCGTATGCGGCAATCCTGATGGCAGGTCTGGACGGTATCGAGAAGAAGATCGATCCGGCAGCTAATGGCTGGGGACCGTATGATTTCAATCTGTATAATCTGTCTGCAGAGGAGCAGAAGAAGATCAAAGGACTTCCTAAATCACTGGAAGAGGCGTTGGATGCTCTGGAGGCGGATCATGATTATCTGACCAAAGGCGGCGTCTTCCCGGAGAGGCTGATTGAAGTATGGATTGCGCGTAAGCGTGCAGAGGCAAGGCAGGCAGCGCAGATACCGACGCCGGCAGAGTTTAAAATGTATTATGACCTGTAAGTATGGAATGATGGCAGATATGATTATAGAAGGGACTCATGAGGATCAGGAAAAAGCCGTCAGGAGAAGTGAAAGGCATGGTAATTAATAGATTATGAAAAAAGAGATATATGAAGTACGATGTCCGGAGAAAGTTAATAGGGACTGCCTGATGGAAGCATCGGTTCCGGGATCCAAATCTATTACAAACAGGGCGCTTTTGCTTGCTGCTATGGCGAAAGGAACAAGCACCATTCATAACTGTCTGGCGAGTGATGATTCCATTTATTTTATGGAGTGTCTGAAAACCTTGGGATTTTCCGTAGAGTCGGAGCCGGAGGGTGCGCTGGGCAGTCGGGTGGTGATCCTGGGACTTGGCGGCGAGATTCCCTGTAAGAAGGCAACGCTTAATGTTGGGAGCGCCGGAACGGCGGCGCGTTTTCTGTCAGCCATGCTTGCTTTTTCTGATGGTGAATATACATTGGAATCTTCGGAACAGATGAAGAAGCGTCCGATGCAGCCATTGATCGATGCGTTAGAGCAGGCTGGCGCCAGAGTGGAATGTTTAGAAGAAAAAGGTCATTTCCCGTTACATATCACAGGAGTAAAGAAGCGGTTATCGGAGGAAAGCAACGGGGAAGGTAACGTAAATAAACGCCGTTTAGAAGACGTGCTTCCGGAATGTATCACGGTTAATATTGACCAGAGTTCCCAGTTTTTAAGCGCTCTGTTGATTGCGGCAGGGACGCTGCATCAAACGATGGAAATTGATGTGAAAGGGTCCCATGGTCTCAGTTACGCGGATCTTACCGTGAAGATGATGGAACAGTTCGGTGTAATCGTGAATAAAAAAGTGGTGCGTGGGAAACTTCGTTTTCTATTGAACGGTGATGCGGCTTATCAGGCAATGGATTATGTTGTGGAACCGGATATGTCGGCGGCGTCTTATTTCTATGCCCTCGCGGCAGTATTGGGAATTCGGATGACCATCCCCAGAGTATGCTTTCCTATGCTGCAGGGTGATACAGAGTTTATCAAGGTACTGGAAAAGATGGGCTGCAGGGTGGAAGAGACGGACAGCAGTGGACTGATCGTTGCCGGACCGGCGGACGGCATGTTAAAAGGAGGATTTATTCTGGATATGTCAGCTTTTTCCGATCAGGCGCTGACGTTGGCTGCAATTGCACCTTACGCGGATGCGCCGGTTACCATAACCGGCATCGGTCATATCCGTCTTCAGGAATGCGACCGGATACAGGCGATCGTACGTAATCTGACTGCGCTGGGTATTGAAACGGAAGAAAGGGAGGATGAGGTGACCATTTTCCCAGGCGTGCCCAAAGGGTGCGAGATCGAGACCTATGATGACCACCGGGTAGCAATGGCATTTGCGCTGACAGGACTTCGTGCAAAAGGAGTAAAGATATTAAATCCTTCCTGCTGCAAAAAGACATTCGGGGAGTATTTTGAAGTGTTAGGACAGGTGATAAGTGACTTGCAGCTTATATAATTCTCATCATCAAAGGAGATAATTCATGGAAAGGGAAAACGTGCAAAAGAAGACCAGAACAATTGGAATCCGTACGAAACTGATTGTGGTCATTATTCCGATCGTGTTGGTGATTATCATTTCATTTTTCGGGCTTTCAAGAAGAATGATCACAAGTGTTTCAGAACAGAATCTGATGGCAAATGCTAAAGTCTGTGCAGGCGATATTTACGCATGGACGGATCGGATCTTTGGAGAGCTTCAGGTTTATAAGGATACGATTGAAGAAGGTGGATTTGCCGATGACGAAGCAATACTTGCCTTTATGGAGACTTCTGTTGAAAAAAATGATGCCTATCCGGTGGGACTATATATGGGCGACGATCAGGGAATTTATCTGGATGCATCCGGCTGGGTGCCGGGGGATGATTGGATTCTGACAGAGCGAGACTGGTATCTGGAAGGAAAAGAAAATGAGGAGATCGCTTTTGGCGAACCGTATTATGATTCCCAGACGGGTGATATCTGCGTCAGCGCTACGGTGAGAATGAGTAATACTGACGCGGTAAGGGTGCTTGCCGTGGATATATATCTGAATTATCTTTCAGAGATCGTATCTGATATTGATGAAGGTGGAATCAAATCATTTCTTGTGACGAAGGAAAGTCAGACGATCATCGCGCATTCGGATACTGATATGATAGCGCGTACTCTTTCCGATGGAGGACTGGATCAACTATATACATATATAGGACAGGCGATCGGCAATCAGAAGATTGCAGTAGGTGATTTCTTTTCTGTGCGGGGAGATGACGGACTGTATTTTGTGTGTCTTAATGAAATTGAGGGGACGGACTGGATCTTAGTCAGCTATATGTCCAGAAATGAAGTGCTTGCCGGGCTTCATCAGATGGAGACGATTATGATCGTGATTGCAGCGTTTGCCGCGGCGGCGCTGATCTTTGCGACAATTCAATTGATGAACAGCGTGGTAAAGCCGGTAGAGCGTGTGACAGACGTTATTCAGAAAGTGTCGGAGGGAGATTTTGCGCAGAATATCGAAGTGAAAGGGAATGATGAGATTGCCGTCATGAGCGCTCATACGCAGGAGTTTCTGGTACAGATGCGTACCACAATATCCGATATTATCGGGATTGCGCAGTGGCTGGAAAAGCAGTCTGAAGAGAATAACCGGGTATCGGATTCGCTGATTGATTCTTCTAAAAGCCAGTCAGATGCGATGGAATCTCTTGACCGTATCGTAAAGGAACTGTCTGTAGCTGCCGAGGGATTAGCGGGACAGATGGAGAAGCTTTCCGAGACTGTCAAGGAAGCTGATGCGGAGGGCAGACGTGCCGGTGTGATGATGCGTCAGACAGTGGATATCTCAGACAATGGAAGGAAAGCAGCAGAGCGTGTCAGTGAAAGTATGCGTCATGTTGAAGAAAGTATTTCTTCTCTGGCGGAACAGATTATGCAGACGGACGCAGCAGTAGAGCAGATCGGCAGTATGGTTGAGATGATCGTCGATGTTGCGGAGGAAACCAATCTTCTTTCCTTAAATGCGTCGATTGAAGCGGCACATGCCGGTGACGCGGGAAAAGGATTTGCTGTTGTAGCTGACCAGATCGGAAAGCTTGCGGTCAACAGCGGCGAGGCGGCAGATGATATCTCCAGACTGACGATGGAAATCAAAGAGGCAATGCAGCGGGCGATTGCAAAGACGAAGGAAAGCGTTGAGGAAGTGAAAGCAAGCGCTGAATTGGTGGGAGCGAACAGGGAAACCTTTGATATGGTATATGAAAAGGTGGGTGAGACGGATCAGGCGGTAAGCCGTATGGTGCAGCTTGTCGGCAGAACGGATCAGGCTGCCGGCAATATGCATAAGATCGCGGATTACCAGGTTGAAGAGACGGCACTGATCATCAGGTCGGCACAGGAGCTTGAGAGTTATACCAGAACAGTAACCCAGGACAGCGATATTGTGGCACATAATGCAAAAGAGTTGGAGCGTGAGTCGAAAAAGCTGATGGAGCGGATGCGGACTTTCAGAATATAGGAAAATATTGATGTATCAATTTTACCTGATAAAATGCAAATTATGTTGACTTGCTTGTATTAATGTAATAAAATATTACTATCAGGGGTTTTTCGCGTTTTAATATATTTAACCTGCAAACGATAGTAATGCTTATATTTATTGAAACGTGGAGAAAATCTGTCGAATTTTTGTTTTCAAAATGGAGGAAAAAATGGCGGAATTTGAACAAAATGGTCTGGTATATACTAATGAAAAGTGTATCGGCTGTAACAAATGTATTTCACAGTGTCCTGTTCTTACAGCTAATAGAGCAGTAGAGACAGAAAATGGACAGCGTATTTATGTTGATGGCAGCAAATGCATCGGCTGCGGAGCGTGTTTTGATTCCTGTGAACATGAAGCCAGAGAATTTAAGGACGATACGGAACAGCTTATGGCTGACCTTGCAAAAGGGGAAAAGATTTCCCTGTTGTGGGCACCTGCGTTTGCGGCCAATTATCCTAATGAATATAAGAAGATCTTGGGTGGTTTAAAGCGCATGGGCGCTAACCGTATTATCAGCGTAAGCTTTGGCGCGGATATTACAACATGGGGGTATATCAAATATATTACCGAGCATAATTTCCTGGGAGGAATCTCCCAGCCGTGTCCGGCTATTGTAAACTATATTGAGCATTATATTCCGGAACTGATACCAAGTCTGGTGCCTATACATAGCCCGATGATGTGTGCAGCTGTTTATGCAAAGAAGTATATGCATCTGACGGATAAGCTGGCATTTATCAGTCCTTGTATTGCTAAGAAATCAGAAATCAGTGATCCTAATACATATGGTTATATCAGTTACAATGTGACCTTTGACCATCTTGCAAAATATGCAAGACAGCATAATATTATGGCGGACCCCGCAGAGAATGAAATAGAATATGGTCTTGGTTCTATCTATCCGATGCCGGGCGGTCTGAAGGAAAATGTATATTGGTTCTGCGGTGAGGATTTATTCATCCGTCAGATCGAAGGTGAAAAGCATGCGTATCATTTTCTGGAGGATTATAAGAAAAGAGTTTTACAAAATAAGCCGCTTCCCTTTATGGTAGATGCCCTGAATTGTGCAAAGGGATGTATCTATGGTACCGGCGTGGAAGAAGAAAAGACTAAGACAGACGATACGCTGTATGAACTTCAGAAGATTAAAGAAGCAAGTAAGAGCAGAGATCTGAAGAGCGCATGGGGAAGAAATCTGACGCCGGAAAAACGTTTAAAGAACCTGAATAAGCAGTTTGCCAATCTTGATGTGAATGATTTTGTCCGTCATTATACGGATAAATCAGCGGGCAATATCGTGGCTCGCCCTGACGATAAGCAGCTTAGGGAAATTTTTGAAACTATGAATAAGAATACCGATCTTAAGCAGAAGATCAACTGCAGCGCTTGTGGTTATAACACCTGCCGAGATATGGCAGCGGCGATTTATAACGGCTGCAATAATAAGACAAGCTGTATTCATTATGTAAAAGATCTGGCTGAGATAGAGAAGCAACAGTTGGAAAAAATGTCAGAAGAGATAGAAGAACAGAATAAAAAGATTCTGGAGAAAACGGAAGATGTTTCGAGGATGGTGAAAGAGGCCAATGAACAGTTTGTTACCTTGAACATATCCATTGACGAAATGTCCTTAGGCAATAATAAAAATGCTGAGGAGAGCAGCAACATCAGTCAGGCGATGGGTGAGGTGGTTACCTTCTGCGAGGATATGAAGAACTCCTTTGAGATGATCAATGATCTGTTGATTCAGCTTGGTAAGAACAATGAGAATATTACATCCGTGGCGTCGCAGACTAACCTGTTATCCTTAAATGCTTCAATTGAAGCGGCACGTGCCGGAGAAGCAGGCAAGGGATTTGCAGTAGTTGCTTCTCAGATCAAGGAACTGAGCGAATCCAGCCGCAGTACGGCTAAGGACAGTGAACATAATAAAGATGAGATTATCATTGCGATGGATAAGCTGAATGAGGGAGCTCAAAAGTTGATGCAGGTAGTGGATGAAGTCAACAGACGGATCACGACTCTGGCATCCAGTTCGGAGGAGATTGCTGCATCTACGGTGATGATCAGCGATATATCCAATGATCTGAAGAGAAAGTTTGAATCAATAACGTCTTCCTAAAACCTGTTTTGTAAAGGTTAAATGTCATACCCTGCATGAACGCTGCTTGTAAAAAGCAAGTGGTTGTCATGCAGGGTATTCTTCTATAGATAAGAGAAAGGCGGGATAAGGGATGAAACGCGTTGGGATAGATCTTGGCGGTACTTATATCAAGGGCGGTATCGTGGATGAGGAGAACAGGATCATTGCCCGTGGGGCGACGCCTACTATGGCGGAACGTGAAGCAGAAGAAATTATCAGGGATATGGCGGCTCTTGTGAAGAAGCTGACTGAGGAAGCCGGTATTACCCTGCGTGATATTGCCGGAATCGGGATAGGAAGTCCCGGCACGATTGATGGCGGAAGCGGTAAGGTCTTGTATTCCAATAATATCAGATGGGAAAATGTACCGCTTGCAGAATTTCTTGGGAAAATGCTGGCAGAGGATGCGGACTGTGGCGTAATTAAGGTCAAGGTATCAAATGATGCCAACTGCGCCGCACTTGGAGAGCTGGTGTGCGATACGGATTCCGGTATTCGGAGTGCAGTTCTGCTGACCCTTGGAACAGGGGTTGGCAGTGGTATCATATTAAACGGAAAGCTCTATGAAGGTGAACAGCCGGGCGGGACTGAGCTGGGACACATGGTGATCTGTCATGATGGAAGGCAGTGCAGCTGTGGCAGGAAAGGATGTTTGGAGGCTTATGTATCAGCGTCTGCGCTGGTGGAGGATGCAAGGCAGATTGCGCGGAGTATGGAGGATTCCGTTCTGCGTGTGCTGGCAGGAGAGGAATCGACGTATTCACCGGAGAGGAATCAGCAGGCAGCAATGGGTGAACTTGCAGAAAAAAAGCAAGATATTTTGTGTGGATTAAACGGAAAGCACGTTATAGAGGCGGTAAGGCAGAAAGATCCGGCTGCAGTTAAGGTATTTGAACAGTATCTGGAGTATCTGGGGTGCGGGATTACAAATATCATTAATATTTTCCGACCGGAGGTAATCTATCTGGGCGGAGGGATCTGCGAAGGATTTGACCTGATGGAGGAAACGCTGCAAAAATATGTGAAGGAAAACTGCTTTGGCGGGGAGATTGCCGCGACGGCGCAGATCAAAAAAGCGGCACATGGTAACGATGCGGGGATTATCGGCGCGGCGGCGCTGATTGATCTAACATCACATTGAGCAAAAATTTTTTAGGTATTTGTAAAACATTAATCAGGTTATTTTCCATTTGTGCTATTGAGATTTTCGCAATTAACTAATTAAATAAAAAAAGGTCTTCTCAAAAACGGTCAACGGGTTTATAAAAGAATTGACCGATACGGACAACAGTCTTTGGTAGAAGGTGAAAGATGAACGAGAAATTTTATTTACTGCCCGAAGAAAAACAGCAGAAAATAATCAATGCGGGATTCAGGGTATTTTCAGAGAACTCCTATAAGAAAAGTCCGATGAATGAAATAGCGGACTGCGCGGGAATCAGCAAGTCGCTGCTGTTTCATTACTTTCGCAATAAACGGGAGCTGTATCTTTTTCTGTGGGAGAAAGCCTGCAAAATAACTATGGAGTACCTTGCCGAGTACGGCTGCTACGAACCGACCGATCTTTTTGAGATGATGGAACGCGGCATGCGGGCGAAAATACGCATGATGACGAAATATCGAAGCATGACCGCTTTTGTGATTAAGGCGTTTTACGAGAAAGATCCTGAGGTTAGTTTTGCAATACACGACAGCTATCAAAGTTATTTTGAAATGAAAGCGCAGGACGCGCTGGCGCGTATCAACCCTGATGATTTTGTCGAGGGCTTTGATTTAAAAATGATGTACCGCGAAATGTATCTGGCTTCCGAGGGCTACCTTTGGGAGATCATCCAATGGGACGGCGAGCTTGACGTACAGAAGCTTGAAAAGGACTTTGAGGATATGCTGAAATTTTGGAAGAAGATCTATCTGAAAAAGGAGAAGTGACAATGAACGCTGTCGAAACGCACTTGCTGACGAAATTTTATGGGAAGTCGAGAGGCATCAATGAAATCGATCTGAAGGTAGCTGAGGGTGACTTCTTTGGGTTCATCGGTCCTAACGGTGCGGGAAAAAGCACCACGATCAGAATCCTTATGGGGCTTATTTCCCAAACAAGCGGAACAGCAAAAATCTTCGGCAGGGACGTTGGTAAAGCGGATGTTCTCACCGATGTTGGCTATATGCCCTCCGAGGCATATTTCTATCACGGCATGAAGGTACAAGAGGTCATAAAATATTCCGCGAAATTGAGAAAACGTGACTGTGCGAAAGAAGCCGCCGGACTATGTGAAAGGCTGGAGCTGGATATGAACAAAAAAATATCCGAGCTTTCGCTTGGCAACCGTAAAAAGGTTTCCATTGTCTGTGCCCTTCAGCACAAGCCGCGGCTGTGTATTCTTGACGAACCGACAAGTGGTCTAGATCCGCTGATGCAGCGCGAATTTTATACAATTCTGGAGGAGCGCAACGCGGAAGGCACGACGATATTTCTTTCATCGCATATTCTCTCTGAGATACAGAAATACTGCAAGCGCGCCGCTATTATCCGTGAGGGACATCTGTTGTTTTGTGACTGTGTAGAAAATCTGATGCATACCAATGCGAAAAAGATCACGTTGTCAGGGATTTGTGAACCGCCCAAAATCAACGGTGCAGGCAATGTTGAGAACGAGGGTGATGTCGTTAGATTCCTGTACAGCGGCGAAGCGCGCGAGCTGTTGAACGCGCTTGCACCGCTGCCGATTACCGACGTGAGCATTACCGAGCCTGATCTGGAGGAGATTTTTATGCATTATTATAAGGAGGATAACCGTGACAATTCTTAAACATGAAATAAGACAGGGGCGCAATTCGCTCATTATCTGGACGACGGTGATCGCATTTATGCTGGGAGTGTGTATTCTTATCTACCCGGAGATCTCAAAGCAGATGGACGGCTTAAGTGAAGCGTTTGCGAATATGGGCGGATTTTCCGCGGCTTTCGGAATGGACAAGTTAAACTTCGGCGAGTTTTTAGGATTCTTCGGTGTTGAATGTGGAAATGTTCTCGGACTTGGCGGAGCGTTCTTTGCAGCACTTATTGGGATTGCAGCGCTTTCCAAAGAGGAGCGGGAGCATACCGCTGAGTTTCTGCTGACCCACCCGGTAAGCAGACAAACTGTTGTCGTACAGAAGCTTGTTTCCGTAATCGTACAGATTATTATACTTAATGCGGCGGCTGTCGGCATCACTGCATTAACGACAATTTTGATTGGTGAAGCCCCCGACATCAAGCCGCTTGCGCTAATGTTTGCGGCGTATCTTATGATGCAGATCGAGATCACTGCGATCTGTTTCGGAATATCCGCGTTTATCGGAAGCGGCGGACTTGGCTTAGGGCTTGGGCTTGCGGCGGCGTTTTATTTTTTGAATATCATTGCGAACCTCACCGAAAACGCTGAATTTCTGAAATATATAACGCCGTTCGGTTACACGGACAGTTCAAGCATTATCGCGGACGGGCGCATTGAAATCAAGTATCTTGCGGTCGGATTAGTTATAACCGTTATCGGGATCGGTGCGGCGTTTTGGAAATACGGGAGGAAAGATATTTCGTAATACGCCTTATGACCTGCCTTCATGGGATTTTCCGAAATGGAAAGTCCCGTTTTTTGTTAGTGGTTGAAAATCATGGTTTGATATGCTAATATTAAATATTATATAAAATCATACTTCTTAGGATACTGTGGAGCTTCGGGGATAATATTGTGAACACTTTTTCAAAACAGGGGAAATAATATATCGTTGGAATAAGAAGAATATAGGAAGGATCAAAGAGAAAATGGCACAGTTATGGGGAGGCAGGTTTACAAAGGAAACAGACCGCAACGTGTATCTGTTCAATGCTTCCATAGAGTTTGACAAAAGACTTTATAAAGAGGATATCACCGGCAGCATGGCGCATGCTAAGATGCTGGAGAAGCAGAAGATCATTACGGCTGAGGAGAGAGATGCCATTCTGAAAGGATTGGAAGGGATTCTGGCAGATGTGGAGAACGGCTCTTTGGAGATCACGGATCAATATGAGGATATCCACAGCTTTGTGGAAGCCAATCTGATCAGCCGGATCGGGGATGTCGGAAAGAAGCTGCATACCGGAAGGAGCCGCAATGATCAGGTTGCGCTGGATATGAAGCTGTATGTCCGGGGGCAGATCAGGGAGATCGACAGCTTATTGCATAAGCTTCAGACGATCCTGTACCATATTATAGAGGAGAATCTGGAAACCTATATGCCGGGATTTACACATCTGCAGAAAGCGCAGCCGGTGACGCTGGCGCATCATATAAGCGCCTATTTTGAGATGTTTGTGCGTGACCGGTCAAGATTGTCTGATATCTTAGCGCGTATGAATACCTGTCCGTTGGGTGCGGGAGCGCTTGCCGGGACGACGTATCCGCTGGATCGTGAATGTACGGCTTTCCTGCTGGGATTTACGGAACCGACGAGAAACAGCATGGACAGTGTTTCAGACAGGGATTATATTATTGAGCTGTTATCTGCATTATCTACGATCATGATGCATTTATCACGGTTTTCCGAGGAAGTGATCTTATGGAATTCCAATGAATACGGATTTATTGAGATCGATGACGCTTATTCCACGGGAAGCAGCATCATGCCGCAGAAGAAGAATCCCGATATCGCGGAGCTTGTCCGCGGCAAGACCGGAAGGGTCTATGGAAGTCTGATGGCGATGCTGACAACCATGAAAGGAATCCCGCTTGCATATAATAAAGATATGCAGGAGGACAAAGAAGGAACCTTTGATGCCATTGACACGGTCAAAGAATGTCTTATGATGTTCATGCAGATGATGGATACCATGAAGTTCAGAAAAGATGTGATGGCGCGGAGTGCGGTCAATGGATTTACCAATGCGACGGACGCTGCGGATTATCTGGTGAAGCGGGGGATGCCGTTTCGAGATGCACATGGGGTCATCGGAAGACTGGTGCTTTCCTGTATCGAGAAGCATAAGAGCATTGATGAAATGTCATTGCCGGAATTAAAGGAAATCTGTGATGTTTTTGAGGAAGATATTTATGAAGCCGTTTCGCTGGAGACCTGTGTGCAGAAACGACTGACGACGGGTGCGCCGGGAGTGGAAGCAATGAAGAGGACTCTTGCGGTTTATAAGAACTATCTTAAAGAGAATATTAGTTAAATTGCTGCTTTTATATTATTATGAAAATGATAATTAAACAACAATAAAGGGAACTATTGATGAATATATATGAACTTGAAGAAAAGCTAAAAAGTGCAAATGTCCCTGAAGACTACTATTCAATAATGAAAGGCGGACTTCCTAATGAAGTACTCTGTCTAACCATGGAGCATGGAAACTGGATTGTATATTATAGCGAAAGAGGAAGGCGTACAGGATTGACTATCTTCAAAAGCGAATCAGATGCCTGTAATTATTTTTACAATCACTTAAAGAAATAATATGGCTTACTGTACTTGCAATATATTACAGTATTATAATTACTAATTATGATATAATAAAGAGGAGGAGTATTATGAACGGCAAATTAAAAGTAGGCATTTTAGGCGGAACGGGAATGGTAGGACAGAGATTTATCGCTCTGCTGGAAAATCATCCATGGTTTGAGGTGACGACGATTGCAGCAAGCCCACGGTCTGCGGGAAAGACATATGAGGAGGCGGTAGGAGGACGTTGGAAGATGACGACGCCGATGCCGGAGGCAGTGAAGAAGATCACTGTTATGAATGTCAATGAAGTAGATAAGGTGGCTTCTCAAGTTGATTTTGTATTTTCAGCAGTTGATATGACCAAGGAAGAAATCAGGGCGATTGAGGAGGCTTATGCCAAGACGGAGACGCCTGTTGTCAGCAATAACAGCGCGCACAGATGGACGCCTGACGTTCCCATGGTGATTCCTGAGATCAATCCTGAACATATGAAGGTTATTGAATTCCAGAAGAAGAGACTGGGTACGGAAAGAGGATTTGTAGCGGTAAAGCCTAACTGCTCGATCCAGAGTTATGCCCCGGTATTGACCGCATGGATGGAGTTTGAACCCTATGAAGTGGTTGCGACGACGTATCAGGCAATTTCAGGCGCTGGTAAGACCTTTAAGGACTGGCCGGAAATGGAGGGCAATATCATTCCGTATATCGGCGGCGAGGAAGAAAAGAGTGAGAAAGAGCCGCTTCGTATCTGGGGCGAGATCAAGGACGGCGTGATTGTTCCGGCAGCATCGCCTGTCATTACCTGTCAGTGTATCCGTGTGCCGGTATTAAACGGTCATACGGCTGCAGTCTTTGTAAAGTTTAGAAAGAAGCCGACGAAGGAGCAGCTGATCGAGAAGCTTCGTTCCTTTAGTGGTGTTCCGCAGGAGCTTCAGCTGCCCAGTGCACCAAAGCAGTTTATCCAGTATCTTGAGGAAGACAACAGACCACAGGTGACGCTGGATGTGGATTATGAAAACGGCATGGGCGTCAGTGTCGGACGGCTCCGCGAGGATACTGTCTATGACTGGAAATTTGTCGGACTTTCCCACAATACGGTCAGAGGCGCTGCCGGAGGAGCGGTTCTCTGTGCGGAGCTTTTGAAAGCACAAGGTTATATTACTGCAAAATAAAGTAAGATATCATAAAAAGGACATGGTAACCATATGTTCGTTGGAAGAAAAAAAGAATTAAAGTATCTGGAAGATAATTACAAAAAACAAGGTAATCAATTGATCGTTTTATACGGGCATAAGGGCGTCGGCAAGACTGCCCTTATGTCCCGTTTTGTTCAGGGAAAACCCGCTGCATATTATGATGCCAAACCGCTTGGGGCAGAGGAACAGCTATATATGTGGAATCATGAAATGGGTTATGGCATTGCTCCGGAGGAGCTGTCTTTTGATGCCCTCTTTGGGAAGATGTATGACGAGGGGATGGAGATCCTTGAAGAGGAAGCCGTCAGGCTGCAGATGGTCAAGGAACCCTCGCAGCTGGAAGAATTACGGCAGATGAAACACATCCTGATGATAGATGAATTTCAGTATATCGTGAAGTTTTCGGAAAAATTCATGAAGGATCTTCTGCGGTTTATTAAAGAACAGGATCGCCGGTGTATGGTGGTTTTATGTTCTTCTTCCATCAGCTTTGTGGAAAACGGTCTTGTTCCCCAGATCGGTACACTGGCGATGGGAATCAGCAGCTTCTTTAAAGTGCAGCCGCTGAACTTTATTGATTGTGTGCATTTCTTTGAAGAATTTACGACAGAGGAATGTATGAAGACATATAATATCCTGGGCGGTTATCCGGCTTACTGGGATCAGTTTACAACGCAGATGAGCATAGAAGGCAATATTGAGCATATGATGCTGTATTCCGACGTATTCCTCCGGGAGGAGGGGGAGCGTGTTGTTGCCGCAGAGCTGAGGGAGGTCAATGTTTACTGTACGATCCTTTATTGCCTGAGCCACGGGATGAATAAATTAAACGAACTTCATCAGCATACCGGTTATTCCCGTGCAAAGATCAGCGTTTACCTGAAAAACCTGATGGAGCGTGAACTGGTAGAGAAAGTATTTTCCTTTGACAATGCCAGCAGTGCCAATGCCAAGAAAGGCATTTACCGTATTGTAGGTTCTTATCTTGATTTTTATTACCGTTTTGTGTTTGGCAGAACCAGTAAGTTAAATATCTTAGGACCTAAGAAATTTTATGAACAGTATATCAGAAATGATATTGCGGCTTTTTATGAGAGACAGTTTCAAAAGATCTGCCGGGAGTATATGGAGATACTGAATCAGCAGAAAACCCTGCCGATCCGGGCGATCCTTATTGGTGAATGGATCGGCAAGGAGGGGACGATCGACCTTGTGCTGCAGGATGAGGATGGGACGAATATCCTCTGTTTCTGCCGCTGGCAGGAGGAGCCGTTTTCTATGGAGGCATATGAAGGATGCTTAAAGACTGCGGCCAGTGCAAAATTAAACGCGGATTATGTTTATCTGTTTTCCAAGGGCGGTTTTGACCCCAAATTGACAGCGATGGCAGAAAAAATGAATAATCTCGCGCTGGTGGATATCAATACTCTTTAAAGACAGCGTGCTCAGGGAAAGTATGCAATATCAGATCAAATGAAAGATATTAGAAAGGTCATTTATGGGGAAAGCTCTCTACATAGCAGAAAAGCCTTCTGTGGCAAAGGAATTTGCCAAGGCATTAAAATTAAATGTGAAGAGCCGGGACGGCTATATGGAATCCGACGAAGCGGTGGTGACGTGGTGTGTAGGACATCTTGTGACGATGAGTTATCCGGATGCGTATGCTCCGGAGATGAAAAGATGGAGCCTAAATACCATTCCCTTTATTCCGAAGGAATATAAGTATGAAGTCATTCCCGACGTAGAGAAACAATTTAAGATCGTCGCATCGCTGCTTAACCGCGAGGATGTGACGACGATTTATGTCTGCACGGACTCCGGACGCGAGGGGGAATATATATACCGTCTTGTAGAGCGTCAGGCAGGCGTCACAGGGAAGGAACGGAGACGTGTCTGGATCGATTCCCAGACGGAGGAGGAGATCCTTCGCGGGATCCGTGAAGCGAAAGAATTGTCAGCATATGACGATCTTTGTGCATCCGCTTATCTGCGCGCGCAGGAAGATTATCTGATGGGCATCAATTTTTCCAGAGTGCTTACTCTTAAATACGGCAATTTTGTAAAGAATTATCTTAAGGCGGATAAGGGCGTGATCTCCGTCGGGCGCGTCATGACCTGTGTGCTTGGCATGGTGGTGGATCGGGAAAGGGAGATTAGGGATTTTGTGAAGACGCCGTTTTACCGTATCATCGGCGATTTTGAACTTGACAGCAATACGGTGTCGGGAGAGTGGAAAGCGGTAGAAGGCTCTTTGTATTTTGAGTCGCCGCTGCTTTATAAGGAAAATGGCTTTGCCAAGAAGGAGGACGCGGAAAAGCTGATCGGTGAGCTTGCGCCGTCGTTCCCGACAGAGGCAGTTTTGGAAAAGGTCGAGAAAAAGACGGAGAAGAAAAATCCGCCGTTACTGTACAATCTTGCGGAGCTGCAGAATGACTGCTCCAAATTATTTAAGATCAGTCCTGATGATACCTTAAAGATCGCGCAGGAGCTCTATGAAAAGAAGCTGACAACGTATCCCAGGACGGATGCGAGAGTATTATCGACAGCAGTGGCAAAAGAGATCATTAAAAATATCAGCGGACTGAAAAATGCGCCGGTCTGCGCGGAGCATGCCGGTGAAGCGCTGGAGATAGGAAGTTATAAAAAGATCGCTTCCACAAAATACGTGAATGACAAGCAGATCACGGATCATTATGCGATCATTCCTACAGGGCAGGGCTTTGGCGCATGGAACAGTCTTTCTCAGACGTCTAAGAAGGTCTATGAGATCATCGTCAGAAGATTTCTTGCCATCTTTTATCCGCCGGCTGTATATCAGAAACTGACGCTGACGATCTCCATGATGCCTTCCGGCGGTCAAAGCAAAGAATGTTTTTTCTCCAATTTTAAAGTGTTGTCTGAGGAAGGATATCTGAAGATCATGCAGTATTCATTTGCGGCTTTGGCAAATAAAACTTCCGGGGAGGAAGCTAAAACGGCTGAGGATGCACCGGTAAACAGTGGAAAGAATCCGGATAACAATGGAGAAGATGCCGGTGAAGAAGTAAGGTGTGATCAGGAATTTTTAAAGAAGCTGTCTGCATTGAAAAAAGGTACGGCGATCTCCTGTATGTCGCTGGCATTGAAGGAAGGGGAGACATCTCCGCCAAAGCGGTACAATTCCGGCAGTATGATTCTTGCAATGGAAAACGCGGGACAGCTGATAGAAGACGAGGAGCTGCGGGCGCAGATCAAAGGAAGCGGTATCGGCACATCCGCTACCAGAGCAGGGATCCTGACAAAATTATTTCATATAAAATATCTTGCGCTGAATAAAAAGACGCAGATCATCACGCCGACGCTGCAGGGAGAGCTGATCTATGATGTAGTCTATCATTCGATTGCTTCGCTTCTGGATCCGAAGCTGACAGCAAGCTGGGAGAAAGGACTGACCGGCGTGGCGGGCGGAACGATCAGCCGGGAAGAATATACGGAAAAGATGGACGGTTTTGTCATACGGCATACCAACCGCGTCAAGGATCTGAATAACCAATGGGCGCTTAGGGGATGCTTTGACAGGGCGGCGCAGTATTATAAGAAATAGTAATGCCGGATGATTGTACCGGCGGCATGGCAGTAAAGCGCATTGAAAATTGCAGGTTATGGAAAGGTATGGTTTTAAAATGGAACAGGCAAAAATCAGTAATTTATATGATCTGACAGAGACGATTGCAAAGGATATTTTTGAAGGGGCGGAGTATCCATGGGAGGTGCTTGCGAAGATCAAAGAGTTTATTATAACGCTCGGTGAAACACTGGATCCTGCGGTTTATGAAAAACGCGGCGAGGATATCTGGGTGGCTAAAAATGCTAAGATCGCGCCGACGGCCTGCCTGAACGGACCGCTGATCATCGACGAGGAAGCGGAAGTAAGGCATTGTGCATTTATCCGGGGCAGCGCCATTGTCGGAAAAAAATGCGTGGTGGGCAATTCTACTGAGTTAAAGAATGTCATATTATTTAATAATGTACAGGTTCCCCATTATAATTATGTGGGGGACAGCATCCTTGGATATAAAGCGCATATGGGTGCAGGGTCCATCACCTCTAACGTAAAGAGCGATAAGACGCTGGTTGTTGTAAAAGAAGCGGTAAAATGTGAAAACGAAATGAATGCTGAAGATGGGATACCTACAGGGTTAAAAAAATTCGGTGCGATGCTTGGAGATTTTGTGGAAGTCGGCTGTAATTCCGTCCTGAATCCGGGCACGGTGATCGGCAGAAATACTAATATTTATCCGACCTCCAGCGTCCGCGGTGTGATCCCGGAGGAGTCGATTTATAAAAAATGTGGAGATATTGTCAAAAAACGGTAAAACCTACTAGATTTTTTCTTCGGAATATGCGAAAATATATAAGATTGAAATATACATAAATAAAACACATGAATTGAAAGGAGAAGTTACACATGATTATTTCTAAAGAAGTTCAAGAAATGTGTACGGTGGCGCAGGGCGTTCATCATGGCGCAGCACCCATCCCAGAAGAGGCAAAATGGGTTAAGGCAAAAGAAGTAAAGGACATTTCCGGTCTGACACATGGTGTTGGCTGGTGTGCACCTCAGCAGGGCGCATGTAAGCTGACTCTGAATGTGAAAGAGGGTATCATCCAGGAAGCATTGGTTGAGACCATCGGATGTTCCGGTATGACGCACTCCGCAGCTATGGCATCTGAGATCCTTCCGGGGCTCACAGTTATGGAGGCATTGAATACTGACCTTGTATGTGATGCGATCAATACGGCAATGAGAGAACTTTTCCTGCAGATCGTTTATGGCAGAAGCCAGAGCGCATTTTCCGAGGACGGTCTTCCGGTAGGAGCAGGTCTTGAGGATCTGGGTAAAGGTCTTAGAAGTCAGGTTGGTACGATGTATGGTACACTTCAGAAGGGACCGAGATATCTGGAGATGGCAGAAGGTTATGTTACAGGCATTGCTTTGGACGCTGATGACCAGATCATTGGTTATAAGTTCGTAAGCCTTGGCAAGATGACAGATTTTATTAAGAAGGGTGATGATCCTAACACAGCTTATGAGAAGGCAAGCGGACAGTATGGACGTGTTGCTGACGCCGTTAAGATCATTGATCCCAGAACTGATGCAGAAGTGAAATAAGGAGGAGAGAAAACATGGCTTTATTTGAATCATATGAAAGAAGAATAGACAAAATCAATAAAGTTCTCGGTGAGTATGGAATCTCTTCCATTGAAGAAGCTGAGAAGATTACGAAGGACGCAGGTCTTGACGTATATAATCAGATCAAAGGCATCCAGCCGATCTGTTTTGAGAACGCATGCTGGGCTTATACGGTAGGCGCTGCAATTGCAATCAAGAAGGGATGTAAGAAAGCTTCTGAAGCTGCTGCAGCAATCGGCGAAGGTCTTCAGGCATTTTGTATTCCGGGTTCCGTTGCAGACACCAGAAAGGTTGGTCTTGGTCATGGTAACCTTGGTAAGATGCTCTTAGAGGAAGAGACAGAGTGCTTCTGCTTCCTTGCAGGTCATGAGTCATTTGCGGCTGCTGAGGGCGCGATCGGTATCGCTGAGAAAGCTAACAAGGTTCGTCAGAAACCGCTTCGTGTTATCCTGAACGGTCTTGGTAAGGATGCTGCTCAGATCATTTCCCGTATTAATGGTTTTACCTATGTTGAGACGGAATATGATCCTTATACCAACACAGTAAAAGAAGTATTCAGGAAATCCTATTCAGAGGGACTTCGTTCTAAGGTTAATTGTTATGGCGCTAATGATGTATGTGAAGGCGTTGCAATTATGCATAAGGAAGGCGTTGACGTTTCCATTACAGGTAATTCAACCAATCCTACCAGATTCCAGCACCCCGTTGCAGGTACATATAAGAAAGAATGTATCGAGCAGGGCAAGAAGTATTTCTCCGTTGCATCCGGCGGTGGTACAGGCCGTACCCTTCATCCGGACAATATGGCAGCTGGTCCTGCATCCTATGGTTTCACAGATACCTTAGGACGTATGCATTCCGATGCGCAGTTTGCCGGATCTTCTTCCGTTCCTGCCCATGTTGAGATGATGGGTCTGATCGGCGCAGGCAACAATCCGATGGTTGGTATGACTGTTGCAGTTGCTGTTTCGATTGAGGAAGCTGCTAAAGCTGGCAAATTTTAAAAATTAGATTTAAAAAATTATGAACCCTCGTAAGTTTAAGGCTTGCGGGGGTTTTCTTATGCCGGAGATCCGCCGGTTGAGAACGCCTGAAAACAGCTCAAATTCGGCAAATAATATACAAGCAATATATAGGCAATATACAGAAGAAATATACAAAAATAATGGAAAAAATTCCTGTATAAGATGATGGAAAAAAATTGACAAATAATTACAGTATAATTATAATGTAATTATGGGAACAATAAAATTTGAATGGGATGATAACAAAAATCAGATTAATCAGAAGAAGCATGGAGTTAATTTTGACGAAGCAAGTTTCTGTGTTTTTAGATGAAAAGGCTATATTGTTTGATGATCCGGAGCATTCAAAGGATGAAGAAAGGTTTTTGCTGCTTGGAATGAGCGAAACCGCAAATGTTTGTATGGTGTGCCATTGTTACAGGGAATCTGATACGGTAATACGTATTATATCAGCCAGAAAGGCAACGAAAAAGGAGGTAGAAAGATATGTTAGAGGAATATGATATTGACAAATTAAACCCAAGACAAAACCCTTATGCCAAAGAACTGAAGAAGCAGGTCACGATAAAAATTTCACCTTCTGTCATTGATTATTTTAAAGAGCAGGCTTCTAAAGTTGGTATGCCTTACCAAACGCTTATCAATTTATATTTATCAGATTGTGCTAAAGAGAAAAAAGAATTACAAATGACTTGGAAATAGTTAAAACAAGCGAAAATATATAACCCCCAATGCCATAAAATGCTGTAAATATTGAGCTTTTCAAGTTGTGATCCGGTTTGAAAAGCTCTCATTTTTGGTATAAATGATTTGATATAAGCTGTCGTAATACAGTAACGGTAGAGGGGCATCTTGAAAGGCGAGAAGAACGGATATGGAAATTAAAATAAAGGAATTGACGGAAACAGAACTGGCGGAGGCTGTAAAGATCTGGAACAGCGTTGTGGAGGATGGTGTTGCATTTCCACAGATGGAATTGCTTACACTGGAAAACGGAAGGGATTTTTTTGTGGGGCAGTCTTATACGGGGGTTGCATGTAATATGGAATCTGAAGTTGTCGGACTATATATTCTTCACCCGAACAATGTGGGAAGATGCGGACATATCTGTAACGCCAGTTATGCTGTGAAGAGGGATCGCCGCGGACAGCATGTCGGGGAAGCGCTTGTGAAAGACTGTATGAAGAAGGCGAAAGAACTGGATTATAGAATCTTACAGTTTAATGCAGTGGTGAAAAGCAACCAGACCGCGCTGGCATTATACAAGAAGCTTGGATTTACGCAGCTTGGATGTGTACCAAACGGATTTTTATTAAGTGATGGAACCTATGAGGATATTATTCCGCATTATATAGAGCTGACAACGTGAAATGATTGCGTTGTAAATATTATGAATAAGTATGACTAATTTAGAAAGAACAGAAATTAGGATTTGGCTGTCCGAAGAAGATTGCGATTCCTCAGTATTTTGCACTGTATAACAGTGTCATGCGTACAACAGGAAGCTTTTCCAGCCGAAAGAGTAATTTGAAGGAGAAAGTATTATCCCGGTGAGAAAATAGTATTGCTTGTTTATACAATATCATCGGTGTCAAAACGCTTTAGAACATCCATATATGCGATTGACTGAGAATGGCAGACCAGATAGTAAGTCACATTTGCTTCCGGATCGGTCACAGGAATTTTGATTCTGTCTGTCAGAAGATTTTGACCATCTTTTACAAGATTTGTAGTAAAACAAGGAAGTGAAGATTCCCTGACCAGTTCTTCAAATGCAAATTGGTCTGTCTGCACTAAAAATCTGGAGGCAGGCATTTGGACATGACACATTTCGTCCCAAAATCCAATTTCTGAACGAAGAAGGAAATTAAAACCATTCAGTTCGGAAAATGTTACGGAAGACCTATCTGCCAGATCATGGGAGCCCGGTACGCAGACAGACAGATTTTCTTTCAGGAATGGGATACTTACGTAATGGTCGTATTGTGTATTATGAGGAAGGATCGCCAGTTGGCAGAATTCGGAATCAAGGTCTTCGCAGATGGCAGGCACGCTTTTTAATGAGGACGCAATCGTCATATCAGGATATGCAGAGGAAAGTGCAGGAAGCACATACCATAAAGGGGCAGGTGCGCAGGAACTGATTGTTATGGTATGCAGGCTTTTATCAAATGTCCTAACAGTTCTTAAAGCATTATCCGCGGCTGACAGAAGCTGCCTTGCCTGTTCTACTGCTTTGATGCCCGTATCATTGAGAGTAATTTTGTTTTTTCCCCTTTCAAACAGGGATACTCCGAAAGCCTCTTCAAGGTGCTGCATCGTCCTTGTGATCGTGGGCTGTGAAATATGAAGTTTTTCCGCAGCCAAAGATAAGGTTCCTGTGTCTGCAAAGGTGATAAGCTGTTCCAGTTCATTTAAATCCAACATAATGATCCTCCGTATTCACTATTCATTTTATGAAATGTAGATTCCGATATTCTTATTGTACATTTTCCAAAGAAAAAAGTAAAATGTAATTATTAAAAGCATACGAGAATTAAAAATATGAATATCAGGAGGATTAGAAATGGAATATGTAGAATTAAATAACGGAGTAAAAATGCCTGTGCTTGGATATGGAGTCTATCAGACACCACCGGAGCAGACGGAGGAATGTGTGCTAAATGCAATCAGTATAGGATACAGAAGCATTGATACCGCACAGGCGTATGGTAAAGAGTAAGCGGCTATTTGTTGTAAGGCACAGACACAACAAACCAACTCTTAT
>CAYQZB010000029.1:0-37216 GCA_964421915.1 uncultured Lachnospiraceae bacterium | reverse complement strand
CAGCCCAATCATTATCATAGAAGATCAGTATTTACAGACTTTGTTTCACACACTCGCGTTCCTCTGCGGATGAATGACAATCCTGCTACCGATTTTACATAGCATATATTATAGCAAATCTCGGCAAATTGACAATTCATTTTCTCCTTAATGACTTTTTTACATGGTACTAACACCATGTAAGAATAGCCATCAAAGAAAACCTATTTTCCCTTACCACCGCTAAGCAATAAATAGAGAGCGCATTTTTATAATCTTAGCTGCATAATTCGCTCATCAATTCTTCGTACTACACTATTGGTGTAAGCATTAAAATATTTTAGCCAAAATCCGCGGGCTGTTGGATTGAAGCTTTCAAAGTCTACTCCAAGTCTGGTATAGCCTTCTCTTTTCAACACAGATATGGTGAAGTTCAACAAATTTTGATATAATCCCTCCTTATTAACTAACGGAGAGCTAAATTATCGTCACCCTCCGTATTTGAATGTAACTAACAATATTTTTCATATCACTTCAACTCCTTTCCATGAAAATATCTGTATAAAAACAAGAAAACCCTATTCTTTTATTCGATTTCTATCATTTTTATAATTCCATTTGAGATAATCTCAAATCCCATTTTCTCATAAAATGGTTCTTTTCCTTTAGCTGAAACGCCTCCAATTGTTGTAAATTTTCCAGTAATAGAATTTGCCCTTGCATAATCAACTAAGTGATTAACAATCATAGTACCAATACCTTTTCGTTGAAATTGGGGCAAAATTATTATTTCTTGAAGATACCAATACATAGCACCATCCCCAACAAGTCTACCCATCCCAACAAGATCCCCATTATATATTGCAGAAACATTTATTAACCCATTTTGCAAAGCCTTTCTAGCATGATCTACTGGTATCTCAGCAAATCCTGTTTGAATTCGTAACCTTATAAAATCCTCAGCTTGTAAAATATTATCAACAAGCCTAATTTTTTTGCAAACATCCTCGCCCATGTTCACCCTCCCATTATTTTTATAATAATTGTCTAATTTCTCTATACCATTTCTACCCAAAATCTACAAATACTTGCTTTCGATTATATCACTTCCACCATTTATTCGCTACTATAAAATATGGAGCATAGCAACCGCCACACCCCATATTTCTTATCGTTCTATTGATTTTTCTATTTTATATTTCTGCCCTTTCAAATCAATCTGTTTCTCATATAGATTACAACGGTCAAAATGCCCATTGTCAGCATTTCCGGGATTTCATCTGTTACTCGAACTCTATCGTCCCGGTCGGTTTCGGTGTAAAATCATACAACACCCTGTTCACGCCCTTCACCTCATGCGTGATCCTCTCTGTCAGATGGCACATGAGCTCATAGGGGATATTTTCTACTGTTGCCGTCATGGCGTCCTTGGTATTGACCGCACGGATGATCACGGACCACTCAAAGGCACGTTTCCCATCCTTGATACCGGTGGATTTAAAGTCCGGTACTACCGTGAAATACTGCCATACCTTACCTTCCAGACCATTCTTGGCAAATTCTTCCCGCAGGATCGCATCTGATTCACGTACCGCTTCCAATCTGTCACGGGTGATCGCGCCCGGACAACGGACACCCAGCCCCGGACCCGGGAACGGCTGACGGAATACCATATTATCAGGCAGCCCCAGCTGCTTTCCTACAACACGCACTTCATCCTTAAACAAGATCTTGACCGGCTCCACCAGTTCAAATTTCATATCCTCCGGCAGACCGCCTGCATTATGATGCGCCTTGATGCCTTCCTCACTCTCCAGAATATCAGGCCAGATCGTCCCCTGTGCAAGGAACTCTATACCATCCAGCTTCCGCGCTTCCTCTGCAAATACCTCAATAAACTCATTGCCGATGATCATTCTCTTTTTCTCCGGCTCGTCAACACCTGCCAGCTTGTCCAGAAAACGGTCTGTTGCATCCACATAGATCAGATTTGCTTTCATCTGATTTTGGAACACTTCGATCACCTGCTCCGGTTCACCCTTACGCAGGAGTCCGTGATTCACATGTACGCACACCAGCTGCTGTCCGATCGCTTTGATCAGCAGCGCCGCCACAACGGAAGAATCCACACCTCCCGATAATGCAAGCAATACCTTTTTATCTCCCACCTGCGCGCGTACTTCTTTGATCTGCTCCTCAATAAACGCATCCGCCAATTCAGGCGTAGTGATCCTGCTCATGTCCTCCGGACGTCTGTCTGCTGCCATTTTCATACCTCCATATTAGTTATAATTTTACTCAGACAATTGCGAAACTCTCAATAGTAAAAATTTGATTGTGCAGCATTGACAAATTCATAAGCAGACTTTTGAAAAACGCCGGCGCTTAGATGCCGTTCTTTGGCATCTTATGCGCCGCTGCGCTTTTTCACGAAGCGAAAGCGTGTCTGCGTTGAATTGTCAATGATGCACAATAGGAATAATTTTTGTCAGAGTTTCGCAAATACTTATTAATTTTACTATATCATATTTTGGAAAGCATGAAAACAGTATTTAAAGACCTATTGTAAATTTCATCTGAATCTTCTTTTCCGGCACCTTCACATGCTTTGGATAAACATCCTTATACCGGTAAATGCTCATAATAATGCCTACCAAAGCATAACATAAGACAATATTGCCTCTTCCCGCAGACAGGAACGGAAGGAATGATGCCGCAGGGGGGATAATACCTGCCGTACCTAGCAGGTTAATGACCGTATTTAATAAAAGAATCATTCCACAGCCGAATCCCATAACCATTCCAAGTTCATTTTTTTGTTTCACGCAAGCAGAAAAAACATACAAAATCAATACGGCAAGCGCAGCTACGATCATCATTCCCGCTATACTGCCATAACTATTTAAGATATAGGAAAAAATGTAATCACTGTTAAAATCGGGAAGTGTTCCCATCACATCTTTTCCGCTGTTTCCAATAAACGCTATATCTGTACACAAAGATCTAAGTATGCTGCTCATATAAGATGCGTCACCGGTTGCAAACAGCCATGCCCGGATCCGCGCTTCCTGATATACCGCCAGCATATGTAACGCATACATGGAAAAAAGCAGCGCGACCGGCAATATTCCAAAAACCGTCCATACAACCGCGAGCGTCCTTTTTACAGGGACTTTAAACCAGCCCTTGATGATGGCAGCCGACAACTGTATCAGCATACTGACCATTAATATGATCGTACCAACAAGATTAGGCATCTTAAACATAATGACCACAGGGATCACCAGCCATACAACAGCTTTTAAAAGCGAAGTCCATCCGCCTTCTCTGTATTTATAAAGTATTGCTCCATAAGTTGGTACGTAAAACATCATCATCGCAGTTGTAAGTATTCTGATCGTATAATACTTTTCATGGCCAAATCTCCCAATAAACCCTAAAATACTTAAGATCCCCATAACTATTATGAATGCGCCAATAAACTTGGAATATTTTGCAATGATGGTATAATCCAGCAAATATATCCAGCACATGACACCAAACCCAAGTAAGACCGATGAAACAAATCCCGTTCCGGAAAGCGAAAGCGCATTATATTGCGGCATATCAGATGAAATTTCTGCAATATGAGAGGAGATCGACTGCTGAATAAAAATACCTAACAGGCTCAGGATCCCTACAATGACGATCAGCTTCCACGCAGCCTGCGGCTTATGAACCTTATCCAGAGAGATCCCTGCCTCCACCGGATCCCCCATATCGGCAACGGCATTTATTTCCGCTTCCTTTGCCGTCATCCCTTTAGCAATATTCTCCGCGATCTGGTCTTCCATATGTTTTCGTATCTCATCGGATATGTAAGGTCTTGCTTTTTTACAGCGGATTTGAGATAACAGTTTTTCCAAATATTCTTCCATCGTTCACACCCCCATTGCCAAAACATTTGATACTGCGGTCTGGTATTCCTTCCACTCAGAAGTCTTTTTTTTCAATAAGTTTTTTCCTTCTTTTGTGATGCTGTAATACTTTCTCGTCTTTCCGGCATAATCCTGTTCATAAGCCGTAAGCAGACTCTTTTCTTCCAGACCGTGTAATAACGGATACAATGTACCTGCTTTTAACTCAAATACATTATTCGATTTCTTTCTCAGGGTATCGATCATCTCATACCCATACATGTCTTTTTCCTCAAGTAATCTGAGCAAAAGCATTGTCATACTTCCCGACACCAATGTTCTATCTACTGACATTTCCACACCTCCTATATCGATAATCTATATATCGGATATCTATATATTATATCGACTGTCTATATATGTCAAGAAAAATTTTTAAATAAAAAGAAAGCCCCCTGCCTTACGGCAGGGGACCCAACCTTTCATCCAACGGATATCTCTCCATCATTCCCGCTTAATTATCTTTACCAAGCACCTCATCCAGTACCTCCATCAATGTCTTAACATCGATCGGCTTTGCAATATGACCGTCCATTCCACTCTTCAACGCTTCCTGCTTATCCTCCTCAAAGGCGTTTGCCGTCATTGCAATTACAGGAAGTGACGCTAATTCATGATTCTCCAGACTTCTAATCGCCTTTGTGGCATTGTAGCCATTCATTACAGGCATCTGGACATCCATCAGCACCACCTGATAATACCCCGCTTTAGAAGCGGCCAGCATATCTACGGCAATCTGACCGTTTTGGGCAACATCCACGGAGAATCCCGCTTCCTCTAAGATTGCAACCGCAATTTCCTGATTCAGCTCGTTATCTTCCGCCAATAGGATACGTCCTTTGCGAATCGGTTGTTTGTTTTCAGAGACAATCTTAACATTTTCATTTGTATTGACGATGGAGTTCAGGCACCCATGCAGTTCTGAGAAAAACAGCGGCTTACCACAGAATGCTGTCACTCCCGCCTCTCTCGCCTCATCCTCAATTTCAAACCAATCATACGCCGTAAGGACAATAATTGGCACGTCCTTTCCTACCTCCTGGCGGATTTTTCTTGCCACCTCGATACCATTCATATCCGGCAGAAGCCATGCAACAATATATACAAAATACTCATCGTTGCGCATAACAGCCTGACGTGTACGCAGCACAGCCTCTTTTCCCGACAGCGTCCACTCCGCCCGCAGACCGATCTGCTGAAGCATACAGGATACATTGTCACATGTATTGAAATCACCATCTACTACCAATGCCCGACAACCGCTCAGCTCAGGGATCTCCTGACGTTCCTTCTTTGATTCGTTCACGCGTAACGAAAAGGAAACAATACATTCTGTTCCAACATCCTGCTTACTATTCACTGTTATGGTGCCATTCATCATATCCACAATATTTTTGGTAATCGACATTCCGAGTCCTGTTCCCTGAATGCCGCTGATCGTGGAATTACATTCCCGCTCAAACGGTTCAAAAATATGAGATAAGAATTCCTTACTCATACCGATGCCGGTATCCTTGATTTGAAATTCATAATTTGCAAAGCCTTTCGAAGCGTCGTCCTTCTGAATCAACAGCATGCTGACCGTACCACCCGAAGGCGTATATTTTATAGCATTGCTCAACAGGTTCAAAAGCACCTGATTTAAACGCAGCCGGTCACAGTATACCTCTTCATTCTGAACTTCCACCGCATCCATATGTAAGTCCAGCTGCTTCGCATGAATATCCGCCTGAATAATGCTGCGCAGACCATGTATGATTTCAGGCAGACTGCACAACTCCTCCTCCAAACGGATCTTACCGCTCTCAATACGACTCATATCCAAAACATCATTGATCAGACTCAGCAGATGATTACCTGAGGTCATGATTTTTTTCAGATACTCCTCCACTTGTTCCTTATTATCAATATGCGAAGTCGCCAACGCCGTAAATCCAATGATAGCATTCATCGGCGTACGGATATCGTGGGACATATTGGAAAGAAATGTACTCTTTGCCTGGTTCGCACGATTCGCCTGAGAAAGCGCATTTTCCAGCAGCTCTTTCTTTTCCCTTTCCGCACGGGTTTCCTCGTCCACACAGCGAAATCCCAAAACAATACCATGATTCTTATCCCATTTTCCGGCGCGTACGATCTTTATCTGATAATACTGCAGTTCACCACAGCAAGTGGTACGGTAATTGATATGGAATATAGACTTTTCAGAAAGTTCCTTTTCCAACTGCTGTCGCGAAACAGCCTTCCTCAGTGGCTCTTTATCCTCCTCAAAAACACCTGCTTCTATGTATCTCTCCAGCGCATCCTCCAAGATGAGATCTCCTGAAAAAATAGGAGATAATATACCATTTTTGCATTCACCGATCCGAAGCGCCCTGCCCATTCCGGTATTCAGATCAAAGAAACACACAAGGTTAAAATCAATACTAAGGGCATGGATAAGCGCCTCCTGCTTCCGCTTATCCTTCTGCCGTTCTTCCTCCTCCTGCAGTTTCTGGGCGGTACGATCTAATAAAAACCTCTGACAATACGTTTCACCGTTCTCCTCCACAAGCTTAAAGCTTCCCAGAACATAAAGGAGCTTCCCGTCCGAATGGCGGACACGGTACTCCATACTAATGCTGTCGCCTATCTTTTTCAGAGATTTGATGGCTTTCTGCATCTTCACCTTATCCTCATCCACTACAGAAGGGGAAACCATATTAAATCCATCCTTTTCCATCTCCTCCAGAGATTGGTATCCCAAAATATTTAAGGCGGCCTGATTGATGCTGATAATTCGCTTTCCATCCATTGTATGGCACATCACGCCGCAGTCTGTTGTCATAAAAAGCGTTTCCAGCGTCTGGTTTTTCTTGAGCAGCTCCTCCGCATACGCGCGCTCTTTTGTTACATCGATCGCCACTCCCACGGTTCCCATAACGCTGCCGTCCAGATCGTACAGTGGGGATTTATATGTAGCAAGAATTTTTTTCCCTTCACCGGTCTGGATGATTTCATCGGAAACAAAAGTCTTCTTCTGTTTCATGACTTTATTTTCCGATTCAATACAGGCAGGATCATCCTGCTCCACATCCCAGATATATGCATGTCCGCGACCCTGTACCTGCTCTTTGGTTTTATTCACTGTTTTACAAAAACAATCGTTCACCTTCTCATGGAGCCCGTTTTTATCCTTATACCAGACAAGATTTGGCATACTGTCAATGGTACGGTCCAGATACTGCCCCGTCTGCCAGTGATCCTTTTTTATTTTATAGGACTGCTGCCATCTCCGGAAGCGAAACCGTATCTCCTCCTCCGTCATCGGCAGTGTCCAGATATCCGTAATTTCCGAAATGCTCTCTCCCAGATCCTCAAACTTCCCCTGCTCCGTCAGAAGTATCAATTCTGCCTCAGGCTTCTTCCATGCAGTCAGCTTCTGTACTTCCTTTCCTACATCCGCATCATGCAGATCCGCAAGGATGATATCAGCCTTTTTTGCCAGCTCCTTTTTCGGGCTTTCACTTTCTATGTATTCGTGCGAAAAAGACACCAGCGCGGGCATAGCGCTGACAATATCAAAAAGATGACTTTTCTTACCAATCACATAACAATATACATGACAATGATACATAAGCATCCCCCAATCATACGTTGTCAAAAAACATATCTGCCTGTCATAAACTTCATGGTCAGTCAACAAAATAATAATCCTAAGAAAGCGCTGATCAAATCACCGCTTCCTTTAATAAAATATTTTATCAATTACGTACTTCTATGTCAATATTTCAGCGCGTCCGCTGCTTTCATTCTACCGTTTTTCATTCTGCAGCTTAATACTCTGTTCCAACAGCATGGGATATGAAGTCAGCTCCCGTCCGTCCAGATCTTCCAGATTCATATCCACTGCGCTAATCCTGTTGTTTTCATAAGACGTATAATAGTAGATCCCCTTATCCGCATTGCAGCAGGAAGAATAGATCGTGATCTCATATCTTCCGTCCGGCATGCGGACACAGCCGCGCTGCTGTTCAACGCTTCCTAAGATATGAAAAAACTGACTGACATTAGCATCCTCCGCAGGCTCACAGCAGGAATTCAGCTTTGTAAACGATGCCTTAACAAAACGGGAAGCGGAAGACAGATCTCCCGGAAGTCCCATTGCGCCCATACCGCGCGAGTATGGTTCCAGCGTTATCTTTTCCGAAAAACGATTTGCCGGAGAATCCACGGAAAGATTCATGTAATTGGCAAGGTTAGTCATATGATACGGAAATTGCGGACTATTGGTAAGCACCCCCACGGGATTGTCATAAACCATCAGCCCCTCCTTTACCGATTCGACCGTGATGCTCCCTTCCCTGCCGGAGATGATCCAGTGCAGAGGAGTCAGCGGAAGCTGATCGTTATATGGAAGATTAATCAGATTGATTACGGAAAGCTTTTCACGAACCTGCCCCATGGTAGAGCACTGGCTTAAAATCCACGGAATAAACTCAAAGGGCGCAATATTGTCTTTTCCCTCTGCGTATGGTTTGAAATCCGCATAACCGGGAAAATTCAGTCCCGCCATGCCGATCCCCGCTTCATTGACCGCTTCATAATAAAGCGGATAATCATCCTGAATATACGCCATGCCAATCATGGCATAGTGGCTGCTTATTTCTTTCGCGTTCCGAAATCGAAATGGATAATTCCTCGGCGTGACCGTGATTTCCTCATGATAGGAATATTCCAAATCCAGATTCCTCCCAAAATAAAATTCCTTGTTATGAAATGCTATGGCAGTACACATTGTCTATTCTCCTTTTCTATTGAAATTATCATACCCAATTTTATGTATATTACACCAATCAGAACACCATCTGCACAAGCAGCATATAACAGACTGTTCCGCCGGCGATTGACAAAAGCATCTGCCGCTTCCAGCCATGAAGCGCGATTACTACGGCGATGGCGATCAGTTCCGGCAGACCGTGGCTTCCTGTCAGAAAACTGACATCCTTTAGGCAATATATCACCAGCATGCCAAAAACCGCAGCGGGCAGCACCCTGCCAAGATATTTAATATAATCCGGTGTCGGCTTTCCGGCCGGAAACACCAAAAAGGGCAGAAACCGTGTCAGCATAGTTCCGAGTACAATTACGCCAACCGTAATCATCTGCTCCGTCAACGTCATCATGCTTCCGTCGCCCCTCCTTTCTCCAGCCGCCCCCTTGCAAAGGTCAGCGCAAGAAGAATAGCTGCCATGGACGGGATGATAAAACGCTCCGGTCCGAATATCCACAGACAAACCGCTGAAAGCAGAAGTCCTCCCACCGCCCCTATATGCTGCCTGTCCTTAAACCACTGTTCCATAAAGATCACAACGAACATAGCCGTCATGACAAATTCCAATCCCTCCGTATTAAACCGGATCAGCGAACCGAACAATCCGCCCAGCGTCGCCCCAAAAAACCAGTAAAAATGATTCAACAGGGTAACAAAAAACATAAACCAGCCTTTATCTACATCTGGCGGAATCTTCGCCGTATAGTTAATGGAAAAGCTTTCGTCGCACATCCCGAAGATCAGGTATATTTTTTTCAGACCCGTCCCCCTGTATTTTTCCAGCATGGAGATTCCATAAAAAAGATGCCTTGCATTGATCATCAACGTCATTGCCAAGGCTTGAAGCGGGTTAAACGCGCCCAGCAGAAAGCTGACTGCCACAAATTCCACAGAACCGGCAAAGATAGTAAGACTCATCAGACATGGATACCAGAAGCTGAAGCCGGAAACATTCATATAGATTCCATAAGTCAGACCTAAAAACCAGAAGCTTGCAAAGATCGGCACCGTATAAGGGAATGCAGCCTTTAACGCACCGGCATATTTCTTTTTCATCTGTATCCGACAAGCTCCCTTCGCATAAATTTTTAATTGTTATTTTCTTTTTCCAGCGCGCGCTTGATTCGGCTGCAAAGCACATCCGCCTCAACCGGCTTTAACACATAATCGTATACTCCCAATTTCTGGCTTTCGACAATGCTTTCCCTATCGTTTTTGGACGTCAGCATGATAACGGGAATACCCACCCCATTCTCCATGGTACGGATCTCCTTTAAAGTTTCGATACCGTCCATCTCCGCCATACGGATATCCAAAAGGATAAGATCCGGCTTCTCACCCTTTAAGTACCGGATTGCCCTTGAACCGGAATTAACTGCTACTACGTCATATAGATCCTTTAATTTCTGCTCCGTGTATGCCAGATTGATAGCGCTGTCATCCACCAATAAAATACGCGGTTTAAATCCCATATTTCACTCCGCCTCCCATTATTATATGCCAAAACCCTTTTCCGCCACTTACTCTTCATCACTATATAAAATCGACAGATTTTCAAAATCTGACCGCACTTCGGTAAACGCTTCCAGCAATTTAGGCGAATACACACCGGTCTGTCCGCTCATGATCATCTGATACGCCCGATCCGGTTCGTAAGCATCTTTATAAACACGCTTGGAAGTAAGCGCGTCATATACATCCGCCAGAGAAACTATCTGCGCCGCTATACTGATCTCATCACCCTTCAAGCCGTCAGGATAACCGTTACCGTCATATTTTTCATGATGATGTCTGGCAATATCGCATGCATAATCAAAAATTTCTTTATCATTCAGCGGAATGGACTGCGCTATAATTTCCGCTCCTTTAAAAGTATGCGATTTAATTAATTCAAATTCATCTTTCGTCAGCCTGCCGGATTTTAAGATGATACTATCCGGGAGCACGATCTTCCCGACATCATGGAGCGAGGAAGCCCAGCTGATCTGATCCAGTTTTTCGGGAGTAAGTTCGTACTCGGGATAACGCTCCATAATGCATTTTCCGAGACACTCAACAAACGCACGTATCCTTTTGATATGCTGCCTGGATTCCAAGTTCCTAAATTCCGCTAAATTGCTGAGGGAATCGATCAAAGTCTCATTCAGCTGGTTCAGCTTCTGCGCCTGCCTCTTTAACATTTCATTCTGTTTTTGGATATCATCATTCTGTTTTTTTACAACAAGCTCCAGCTGCATTTTATACTGAAACCAGTGAACTGCGTTATGTACTACCTGCTTTATGACTTCGGCCTGATATGGTTTTTTGATATAACTTACGATCCCGTATTCATAACCCCTTCTCTCATATTCCACGGAATCCTCACCCGTAATCATGATAAATGGGATTTTATTGATGACATTTTTTTCTTTCAGGCGTTCCAGCACCTCAAATCCATCCATCACGGGCATCATATTATCAATCAAAACAACGGAAATGGAATCAAAATTGTTTTTTAAAAGATCAATTCCGTCTTTACCATTCTTCGCCTCTAATATATTATATTCCTCTCGAAATAATTCACATAAAATCCCGCGTTCGATTTCATTATCATCAAAAATCAAAATTGTATCACGCATCATATGTTTTCCAATCCTTCTTTAAATTTAAAAAGCGCTATTGAATATCCCTATTATATCAATCACACCTCCAAAAGTCTACTGTATCATCGGCAAAATTTATTGCAATTTAATTAACCCTATGTTATAATCTCACCGTTACAAAAATAGAGTTTTATATTTTTTTATATTTATTTGAACCGCTGAAAGCGGTATGGGAGATTGCTATGAAAAAATTTCTACTTTTAACAGCAAGCATATTTTGTATGGGAATCCTGATGTTTTTTAATACTGCCGTTGCAGAAGCGGCAAAAGCGCCGGCATCAGGAGACGAAAATACCAATATTGATACGAGACCGGATTATATCATCTATGTAAACAGAGTCTTAAACTGTGTTACTGTTGTACAGAAGGAAGCAGATGGCACCGAGACGCCTGTCAAGGCAATGGTATGTTCCTGCGGTCGTCAGGGGCATGGAACGCCGGAAGGAACTTTCCAAACCTCTAATTATTATGAATGGTGCCTGATGGTAGATAACACTTATGGAAGATACGCAGTACGGTTTAATCGAAAGATCCTGTTTCATTCAGTCCCCTATATAACAGCTTCACCGGATACGCTGGAATGGGATCAATACAATCTGCTGGGGCAAAATGCTTCTCTGGGCTGCGTGAGATTGTCCGTTGAAGATGCGAAATGGATATACGATAATTGCAAGCCGGGCACAACGGTGGTCGTATACTCCAACAGCGAAGTACCCGGACCACTTGGGAAACCAACCGCAATCAATATACCGGAGGATTCTCCATACAGAGGATGGGATCCGACAGATATAGATATCAATAATCCATGGTTATCGGTCCGGAACGAGGATATACCAGATTCAAATATTATTAATATCAATGAATTTAACTATATGGATTACGCTGACAGATATCCTGACTTAATGGCTGCTTTTGGTTATGATAAAAACGCATTATATCAACATTACATAACATTTGGCGTAAGCGAAGGAAGGATTGCCAATTCATATTAGGAAACGCAGATTAAAGTGCTTTCTTAGAATCCAGAACTCATCTTTTATTGATACAACTCAAAAAACGCAGATCACGTAGTCTGCGTTTTTTATATTTATGCTGCCCGGGTTTTAGCTCAGCACAAAACCTGATTTACCAAGGGATATTCAGCTCCTTCTTGGCTTCATTATACCACTGCGCCGAGGTGCTGCCGTCCTCCTCTAAGTTAATACCGGTGGAATAACCGCCTACCCATTCACCGTCCGCATCCTTGATAAACTCGCCATAGCCATAATCCTCAATGCTGCCCGAATTTAAACCAACCAGCCAGATATGCATATTACCTTCCTCATCCGTATATTCATACGTATATGCTTTCGTTTCGGAAACCAAAGACGTGATATCCGTCTGCTGGTCATTTACAATAAAGATCATGCGTCCATCCTGTATGACCACCGGTTCCGTAAGATCTTCAGTATAAAGTATCCCCTCTGTCATTGTGTCTCCGTTTTCATCAACCGTCTCACGTATTTCAAAATTGTTTCCCCAGCCAAAGATATTGCTGATGAGCTCTCCGCCATACGCATAGGCTGTCACGCCCGCTGCCAAAACGACTGCCACGCCGATACATGCCGCGGCAAATTTACTTGTAAAAGATTTACGTTTCATATCGATCACCATGCCTTTCTCTAAATACGAAATATCAGACTTTTTTCTGCTTTCCCCTAAAGGAATTGTCTCGGAAGCATGGAGCACACCAAACGCCTGTTTATATTTTTCTTTATTCGTCATCGTCATTCCACCCCTCCTGTAAAACTTTTTTCAGCAGCTTACGGCCTCTTGCCAGACAAACCTTCGTATTACTTTCCGTAATATGTAATATCTGCGATATTTCCCGAATACTGTAATCTTCATAATAGAATAAATGGATAACGATCCGATACTTCTCAGGAAGCTTCATGACCTCCTCAAACAAGGTCTCCGCCTCCGGTGTCTCAAATGCCAATGTTTCCATATATTCTTCCAACGGAACGCTTGTCCTTTGCCGAAAAGACAGATTAACATTTTTTGCTTTATTAATTGCTACCCGTAACAGCCACGCCCGTATATGCTGCTCGCTTTCAAACTGCTTACTTGTTTTGTAGTATTGGAAAAACGTATCCTGTACAATGTCATCCGCATCAGCCGCATTTTTACAGATATTAAACGCTGCCGAAAACAGATTATCCTTATATTTTTCCACTACTGCCTGTATTTCTGTTTTCATGAGTGCTCCCACATTATTCTTTTTAAAGGCCTTTCAATAATTATACAATTAAGGGGGATGATAGGTTACAGAATCATAACAGATTTTCAGATTTTTTTATTTTACTTTCTTTTTTCCAAGTATTTCATTTTTATGCTGTAAAAGTCTTTCATCTGATGCTCACTTTTAAAATATCTAAACCAATATCCTTCAGGCTTATATTTCGTCCATACGATATTCGGAATAAAAAGCATTAATAAAATACTTCAAAAAATTTCGTTGACAGACAAATGAAATTATGATACGATGACTGTACTACTTGAAATAATACAGATAATACAAGGGGGTAATCATTTGATCGAACTGGATTATCGCAGTAAAAAACCGATCTATGAGCAGATTATTGAACAAATTAAACTGCTGGTGATCAAAGGGCATTTAAGTCCCGGAGATTCGATTCCTTCTGTCCGGAAGATGGCGCAGACTCTGGATATCACGCCCTCCACCGTGGCGAAAGCATATCAGGAGCTGGAACGTCAGAAAGTAATCGAGACGATCCGGGCAAAAGGAACCTATATAACCACCATGCCAAACATGGAACCCAATACGGAGGATCTGGAAAAGATTCGAAAGCGGATTCAAAGCGAGCTGATCGAACTGAAACGTATCGGTTATTCCGAGGAAGATGTGGTGGATTTGGTAAAAGAAATCTATTCCTCCATCTAAGGAAGCGCTGATTAAATCACCGTTTCCCTTATGTTATGGCAAAAATATTTCAGAAAGGAAAGATAAGCAAATGTTAGAGATCAAAAACTTACATAAAGGCTACAATAATCGACCGGTTATCCACGGAATTGATATATGCGTTCATCAGGGCGAGATCCATGGCTTGATCGGTTCCAACGGAGCCGGCAAGACCACTTTGCTGAAATGCGTTACAGGGATCTATAAACCTGCGCAGGGAACGATACAGTATGATGAAAAGGATATCTATGATAATCCGGAAGTGAAAGCCAAAGTGGCGTATGTGTCGGAGCAGCTTGATTTTATCAACATCTATACTGTTGCGGGAATGGCATCATACTATCAGAACTTCTACGACACGTTTTCCAAAGAGAAATTTGATGATCTGGTGGAACGCTTTGATATCAATCCCAAAAAGAACATCGGCACGTTGTCCAAGGGGCAAAGGGCAAAATTGAATTTTTCTTTGGCGATTGCACAGCTGCCAAAATATCTGATTATGGACGAACCCGAGAGCGGCATGGATGCGGAGGGTCGAGCAATGTTCCGCGATATCCTGATTGAAGAAGTAGAGAAAGAACAGATCGGAGTGCTTTTCTCCTGTCATGATCTTACGGATGTGGAGCGTATGTGCGACAGTGTGACTATGATGGAGGCGGGAGAGGTTTTTGCACAAAAATCCGTGGATGAGTTTATGGAAAGCGTCCAGAAATGGAAGGGTATTCAGCCACAGAATCCAACGGATGAAAAATTGTTTGACATGACTGTCCATGCAGTATCCAAGATAGGCGACTTATCAGAGTTTTACACCGTAGGAAAGCAGGAAGATAACGAATACCTATTAAAGAAGCTGGGTATCGAAGATTATTCCAAGCAGCAGATTACACTGGAGGAGATTTACATCCTTTTAAAGAAAAGATATCTGCAGAGAAAAGAAAGGACGAATGACATCCCAAAAGAAGGAGGACTGAAGAATGAGTGATATAAAAAAATTATTCAAAAAAGATCGCTTTTACTGGGAAATTATGACGGTGATCATGGCAATAGTAGTCATTTATATGATGACGAATGTATCCGGATTGTATCAGCATAAATTCTTTCACCTGGAGGATTATTTAGAACGTATACAATGGACGCGTACATTTTGGGACAACAATCCAGAACTGCTGCGTGATCTTTGGGATG
The DNA here is from genome assembly GCA_964421915.1 of uncultured Lachnospiraceae bacterium. Lineage (GTDB taxonomy): Bacteria > Bacillota > Clostridia > Lachnospirales > Lachnospiraceae > NK4A136. The sequence continues at coordinate 21,679 of CAYQZB010000029.1, read as the reverse complement.
AACATCCGCAACTGCACTATCAGGACGGTATTTATTTAAATTCGATTTCGAATGAGTTTTTGAATCACATGGCGTTAGTGACCGTAATTGTGGTATTGATTGCACAGACGATCAAATTGCTGGTACAGGAGACCAAAAACCGCACAGAAGTACTACGCATATTTCCCGTAAAGTCACGCAATTTACTAATCTATCATTACCTAAGCGGATTGTTTACGATAGGAATTCTTTTGCTGATACAAATAGCGCTCATCCGCCTGGATATACTGTACCTCGAAAAAAATACGGACTTCATTTTTTATAATAAAGAAGATCTTTGGAGCTATGCCGGGTTTACCATACTTATATTTATGACGTATTATTCTTTGTTGCTCGTTTGCAAAAAGGTGACAAACCATGTTCCTGGAACCATCTTTACAGTTATTGTAACGGCGATCGGTTTCGATATGGCCGTAATTTGGGAATACCAGATAATACTATTTGAGGGATACTGGGAATATGTTGCAAATGTCCTTTTAATCGTCCTTTTGATCATTCTCTCCCAAATCGCGGATCAAAAAAAGGACTATGCAAGAAATGGCTTTTATGCTTTTCCAATTGCGCATTGGGTGGTAATGGGTATCGTATTTGCAGAAATATATTTCCTGTTTCGTGGCATATGTTCAATTCCTATAGCGATTGCAGGCTCCGCGCTGATTACCGCCGGTGTACATTTTGTCGCAAGACCGAAAAAGATATAAAAGAAGGGGGCTGATTTAAGATTGAAAATTCCAAATCAGCCCCAATAATCAAACCAGCTTTTCCAGCATCTCTATCAGTTTTTCCTTTTCGCTGCTGCCATTTGTTTTAAATCTCAATAACGGAATTTCGTACAACTCCAATATGTGATTCTTCAAAAGATCTCTTGAAGCCTGTACCATATCTTCTTTGTGATATTCGTATCCGTCAACTTCAATCGCCAACACAGGCTTTTTGCCTATTCTGTTAAATATCAGAAAATCCAAATGTGTAGCCGGATTCATTGCATACTGATATTCCCGTTCGTTTAATAACTCCGGATTCTTAATCAGCATATTCAACGGAAAATGACTAACGACATCCAACCTTGAATACTTATTATCAGCAAGAATTTCGTCTATCAACGCATACATTAAATTTTCCGAATCATATTCTGATACCTTTTTACGTTTCTGCAGATATGTTTTTCTTCTCTCAGTATACTGCTTGTATAGGTAATCAAAAATCGAGTAGGTCTTGCTATCAACAACATCAAAATTATTATATTGGACGTAATCTATTAAATCTGTTATATTATGTTCTTTTTCCTGTTTATTACCTGTTACAACTAATATCAATTTCTTCTTTGCTCTTGATACAGCAACATTGATTAAGTATGGGTCATCTGCAAAATCCGATATTTCATCATCTACTGTGGATATGATAATATTCTCTTTTTCTTTGCCCTGAAATTTATGCACTGTTGCAGATTCAATACCGCTAATCGCCTTGTTCAAAGCCCCTACTTGATTTTTATATGGCGCAATAATTCCTGTATCCTCTGGATTTAAACCATATTTAGGTATGATTTCATTTTTAATTACATCTATTTGACGCTGACTATAATGATTCCGCTCATGATTGCCTACAACTGTTTTAATCACAGATAAAACATCATCTTCCCCCTTATCCGTTGTCATTATAACCAACTCTCCACGATAAAATTTCTGGTTGCAAAAATTGATTATTTTAGGATGACATCTATAATGTTCTCGCAACAAGGTTTGCGTTACATTAGGCATAACATCCAAAATGGATTGCAAAAAACTCTTCGTATATTGGTACCCTTCATTGACTTGAAAACGATCAAATATTGCTTTTGCCTTCGCCTTGATATCATCCGTAACAACATTTGGGAGCTGCTTGGTATCTCCTACTATAACAACATTTCTTGCACAGGAAAGCGCCAACGCACCGGTTGCAATATCTACCTGTGACGCCTCGTCCATGATAAGGTAATCATATACCACGTTTGAATTCAAGCTGTTTCTTGACGAAAATGTTGTACTTAATATCACCGGATATTCTGCCAAAACTTTATAAGATTCTTTCCACAAACTATCTTCATTAAATATTTTACGGCTGTCATTTACTTCATATTTTCTTGCCAGTTTGTCTTTTAATACCACCATGGACTGATTACACAAATCCTCAAGCAGATCTTGATTAACAGTATTCAAATATTTTTCAATTGCTTCAATTTCCGCAGACAGCTCGGCTTGCTTTGCATGATAATACATAGCTTGAAATGTAGTTATGATTCTTGTAATATCTTGTTTGTAAAAATCCCAATCTGTGATACCATATTTGAAAAGAGCTTTTATCTTAAACGGAACATTGATCGCTTTCTTATTTTCCAAAATCATCTGATATTCTTGCCACAACATCATCCAATGCTTTGATGAAAGTTTTTTCTTAAACTTTATACTTTCATTATCAACATCCTTTTTCTCAGCATATTGATCAAAATATTCTTTTTCTGTATTCAATTGAGAATATTCTTGTCTTAAATATGCCAGCCTCTCCTGTTTATCAAAAACAATTTTTAACTGCCTAGATTGCTCTAAAATTTTTTTCTGTAATACATCCGGATCTTCTTCCGTCTTCCACGATGAAAAATCAGGATAATTCCTGTTCTGATGTTCAACAAATAATTTCTTATTTTTAACACTACCTAATGTCGCAGCTATAAAGCCTAAATTATATTTTGACGAGGATAATTTCTCATACACATTTTCCGTAGCCGAATTATTATTAGAAACTACCTGAACGGTTTTTCCCTGCATTAGTATATTGGCAATAATATTTAATATGGTTTGTGTCTTACCTGTTCCGGGCGGTCCCTGAATAACACTGATCTGATTTTCCATGGCGTTTTTTACAGCTTTGTATTGGCTATTATTACATCCAAAAGGGAAAATCGGGATATACTCATGTCCCATTTTATCAGCCTGCAGCAAAGTCGGATCTAAATACTTTGCTAACGCTACATCATTACCTATAAAAGTTATCTTTTCAAAACTTTTCGTCAGTAATTTTTCGCCGGTTTCCTCATTCTTAATATTACTTAACCCTGCAATCTGCTTTATGTATTTAAATACATTTGCACATTGACTTTGATTCAGACATGACTCAATAATATTTAATTCACTCTGTCGATAATCTTTTTCACTGCCATTGCCAAAGCAAATATGCCAGTAAGGCTCATACGTACTTTTAAATACATATATTTCTTTGATATCAAAAAACTCTTTTCCTTCTCTACTAATACGATACATATTTGGATTTAAAACTGCTGGGTCAGTCAACTTTTCCACATTCAAATATCCACATGAGTAAGTTTTTCCATTATTAAATTTTACATCCCATTTCTTGGTATCACTATTATATCGGCATGATATGATTTCCGACGTTTTTATTTCGTTCTTAATAATAATCATATATTTTTTTGTATTCATTGAATTAATTTCTCTTTACTAAAATTTTTAAACTTGTATTGCATTACATATTTCAGTTTCACACAATATTAAAGACGTCCCATTCCTTTGTATCTTCCATCAGCCTCCAATGTGCTACAGCAATCCCTTGTCCACGATGCTTTGGTACAGTATATATATTTACAATATAATATAACATAATATAAACCTTTTTACCATTTTCTGCAACGCTATTTCAATAAGAAATCAGATTGCAGTTAATCAGTTTCATATAACACCTACTCTTCCGGCAAGATAAACCGAGTACCCGGTTACCGTTTTTTCCTTCTTTTCATATAATAGGATAACAGAAAAATATCCTACGAGGAGATTTCAAACCTATGGCAATCGGCTATTTAAGTATACAGGCACGGACAGCCAATGATGCCGTACCTCTTGACGGCGTATCGGTCAAGGTATTGGACGATGAGGGAAATACGCTCTATACACTGACGACCGATGAAAACGGCGAAACGCAGACCGTTCCCTTAGAAACCGTCGATAAAAGTTTTTCCAAGAATCCTAACTATTCCGGGACTCCGTATTATAACTACAATGTATTGGCGCAGGCGGTGGGATTCAATGATCTTTATATTACTAATATCCCTATTTTTGACGGGGAAACGGCGACGCTCCCGCTGACGATGATCCCCATGCAGGAATTGCAGCGCAGTCCGGCGCAGGCTGAAATCAATATTGGCGGACCGGCTGTTTCCATGCCGGTTCAAAGAGAGCAGGAAGGCACCGTATCAACGCCATATGTACTGCGTCAGGTTGTAATACCCAATCCCATCACGGTACATCTCGGCGCGCCAAGCGCATCCGCATCTAATATACAGGTTTCTTTTCCGGATTATGTGAAAAATGTTGCAAGCAGCGAGATCTACCCTACATGGCCGGAGGCTGCCCTGACCGCCAACATTTACGCGATTATTACCTTTGCCCTTAACCGCGTTTATACGGAATGGTACAGAAGCAGAGGCTACAATTTTGATATCACGAACAGCACCGCTTACGACCAATACTTTGTCTATGGGCGGCCGATCTATGATTCCATCAGCCGGATCGTTGACCGGATCTTTAATGAATATGTCCGCAGACAGGGACAAAACGCACCCTACTTTACCTCCTTCTGCAACGGAACCACTTCCACCTGCAGCGGATTGTCACAGTGGGGAACCGTTTCACTGGCAGACCGCGGACTGACGCCGATACAGATCCTGCGCTCCTACTATCCGGACGATATAGAGATAGCGGAAACCAACATCGTGACAGGCGTTCTTTCCTCCTATCCCGGAAGCCCTTTAAAAACAGGCAGTACCGGGCTGAACGTACAGACCATACAGACCTATTTAAACCGAATCAGGAAAAACTATCCTGCCATCCCCGCCATCACGGACGAGACCGGAACCTTTGGCAACAGCACCAAAAATGCCGTGTCAAAATTTCAAAGTATTTTCGGGCTCCAATCTGACGGCATTGTGGGCAAATCCACATGGTATAAGCTCTCAAGCCTGTATTCCTCCGTGACCAGACTTGCCGAACTGGACAGCGAGGGAGATACGCTTGGCATAGGAACAGTTCCCCCATCCTCCGTCCTGGGTCAGGGGTCAAGGGGACAGGACGTCATCACCCTGCAGTATCTGTTAAATGTGATCTCAGAATATTATCCCGGTATTCCCGCGCCGGCGCAGGACGGTATCTTCGGCAGCGGAACACGCCGGTCTGTCATAGAGTTTCAGGAGGCTATGCAGCTTTCTCCTGACGGCACGGTGGGTCCCCTCACGTGGCAGACGCTTTATAAGGTATATCAGGGAATCGTGCAGAACATCCCTCCGGCAGAACCGGGAGCGGACACATTTGACTATGTAGTGAAAGCAGGCGACAGCCTGTGGCTGATTGCCAAAAGATACAACACGACCGTTGACACCATCAAAAATTTAAACGGATTAACAAACAACATGATCACTACCGGACAGATTTTAAAAATACCGGCAGGGCAGAACGCCCCTTATATTGAATACACCGTACAGTCCGGAGATAGCCTCTGGCTGATTGCCAGAAAATACGGTACGACCGTTGACGCTATCAAAAATTTAAACGGACTGACCAGCGACCTGCTGAACATCGGGCAGGTATTGCGTATCCCCGAAGTCTGACCATACTAATCCCCATGCCGCCTTCGGCGGCTGAAATAGTTATGAACAAAGAGCCGCAGCCCGATAACGTCAGATCCGGCTGCGGCAGCTTACTCGCTTTCAATATTACAGAACCCTCTTTCCTGTACAACCTGCTCCCGTTGAAACTCCAGCAGATCGCCGGGCTGGCAGTCCAGCGCGTCGCAGATTGCGTTTAGCGTGGAAAATCTGATTGCGCTGATCTTCCCCGTCTTGATATTAGAAAGGTTCACATCGGCAATCTCTACTTTCTCCGCCAGTTCATTCAGCGAGATCTTTCGATCCGCCATCACTTTGTCAAGCCTAAAAATAATCGCCATATCGGTATCCATTCCTTTCTCTGATTCTCATGCCGCCTCTTGCGGCTCCAATCCGGATTTCTCTTATAGAGTCTCATCGAACTGCTTCTGAAGCACGCATCCATATTCAAAGATCATGAATATGCCCCACAAGGAAACAGCCACGAGCGCACCTGTCAAAAAACCGCTTTGCAGCGTCAGAAAAATCGAAATCAGCACAAATACAATTTTTATATTCTTTATGACTGCCGGACGAAACGGCGAATCGCTCTCCTTGAGTGCCTTAAATATCTTTGCCACAAAATGCAGAACCACCGCATAAGCGACCATTACGACGGCAATCGCAAGAAGCTCTACACCAAACCCGGCAGCTTGGGATTCAGTATTACGCTTTAAATTAACAATATCTGACATCAATCCACCCTCAAAACAAATTGCCGTTGGTATTTGCTGTTCTAAAGACCACTTCACACCAACTAATTTTTGGTCAAAATAATCACTCATCCAGATCATGAAACAGCCGACCAAAAATGCACCAACAGCATAGACAATCAGCAAGATCTTTATAACACTAAAAAAAATCAATGCTTCGCTGCTGATTTTCCGTATCTTTTGAATCTTTGCATTACTCCCATTCATTTTCTTCCCTCATTTCTTTTTTCAGTTTGTTTTCTGAAGATATAAAAACACCAAAGCACTGCATCATTTACCCGTTTAATTTTTAAATAAATTATTCTTCTGCACGGTAAACAAAAATATGTGTCCTGATACCTATATTTTTTATATCTACATTTTTTAAACTCCAAAGATAGACAGGCACATCATCTATATATATTACCCGATCAAGTTGTTGAATGTTGACCAGATCATTTTCAATTTTAATGTTTTCATCCAACGGATAAAAACAGATACCGACATATTCCGCATCTTCTTGATAAAAAATATTATGTTTCTTATAAAAAAAGATGATCAAATCCCTTATATCACATCCCAGGAAAAAATCTTCTTCTCCTTCCTTCACTTCAGGAAAATTGCTCCTTCTCAAAAAGCTAAATTCCTCACGGTGAGACTTTATTAATCTGTAATGATTAGCTGTTTCCTCGAAAAGACAATATGCTACATATTCCCCATCATACAAAATCGCCATCTCATAATTGTCAATCTCTTTTTGATAAATCACCACCAGTTCATCCTGCGCGCAAAAATATTTTTTACTATATGCTTCCTCAATACTTTCCCCACGCATGAAATAACGATGGACTCCAAGCCACATCATGATCAACAGACCACAGACCGCCAAAATTATGGCTACCATTTTATAGAACCTACGATCCTGTTTTTTTGATTGCCCCGCTATATTATTATCATATAAATTTTTTTCAGGGATTTGATCCATCAGCTCATTTGCCAGCTTGACATATTTTGTATTTCCGCCATATTCCGCAGCATATTTTAATTCATTAAACGCTTCTTCATACCTGCCAAGACAATAGCAGCACCATCCGCAATAATAGGCATTGACCACCTGTTCCAAAGTCGACCGGCCTCTTTTTAGCTCTGTCCTTATAAATTCAAGCATATCCTCCCACTGTTCTTCTATTCGATATCGGCGAAATCTGATTCCTCTTTGATATGCCTGTTTTATTTCGTCACGTTTAACGCTTATCGATGCCAGCAGATTTTCCGCATTCTCCAATTCCGTATGTACAGGCTCTGTTATATTCACTGCCATTAAATAGTCAATATAATAAAGCTGTATCTCTATTCTTTGCAAAGGTTTTAAGCGGCTCTCCAACTGATGCAGTTCCTCTATCTCCCGCTTACATTCATCATACTTTCCCAATGCAAGTTCGTCATACAGTAACTCCTTATGCAAATTTACCGCTTTTTTATTCCTCTTAAGAAACCTTAAAATATATTGTTCATCCGCTAAAATGTCGCATTGTTCATATTTGATCCAATGTATCCACAGAGCCGTTACAAACAAAACGAGGATATCCGCAAATATAATTATGGGAGAATATGAACCGGTCAAATAAGAAAGAGCCCGATGAAAACCGTGGCTTTGCAAGAGCAAATTACCAATATTAGCAATAAAATCAATACTGCGGAAGAAAAAAATCATAACACATAAACTAAAAACAATGTTTAATATACATAATATTATATAATTTTTATTTTTTTTCTCCTTTTCAACCATTACGCATTATCTCCCATCTTCTTTCCACAATTCTTCTTTGAGGAATCGGTTGCCGCAAAGCTCATGTCGATCAGATCGCATACCCTCTCCCGCGCCACGGTTCCGTCCAGCAGCACGCTGATCCAGTGAACCTTGTTCATATGGTAAGCCGGCAGGATACCGTCTTCCTTAAGCAATACATCCTTAAAGAAAGGATCGTCTATCTTCAGATTCACCACATCTACTTTCTCCCCGGTGGGAAGCCCCAGCTTGTCTTTCCCGACTTCCATGACCAGTGCAAACCACTTATTGTTATCGTTATGCCGGAACACGGCATTCATATCATATTTTCTCCACGGATATTCCGGCAGCGTCCCGTATTTCTTTTTTATGTAATCAAAAACAAAGTCTCTCATTCTGTCACCCCCAAATAACTAAGAATGCTATAGGCGATTAGAAAATAAACCATTCTCAATTCCCGGCATCCCGGGTATTCGCAGCATTTATCCTGATAGACAGATTGTGTTCCTGCATTATGCCATGTCAGCAGGGAATCAAGCGCCACCGCAATGCGCATTTGATATCTTACCAATCAGAATCCCAATCATCCCAGCCGGAATCCCAGTCGGAACCGCTGTCCCAGTCGTAATCGTAATCCCAATCATCATCATCATACCTATCATCATCATAACTTTGGCTGTCATGATGGTCGTCATACCACTCATCCCAATCGGAGGCGCCATACTCCTCATCGTAAGAATAGCCCTCATAATAATTGTCGTAGTCTTCAAACAGATCCCATTCGGAATCAGCATCATAACTGGACCATGTATCGTAATCCTCATCCCAGATATACCAGTCGTCCCCATAATCATGATAATACATATCAGAGCCGTAACTGTAATAACCTGAAGACGCGTAGGCAGATCATCACCGGATCTGTTTTCCCGGAAAACATGAAAAGTCCCGTACACAATAAGGTTAGGATCTGGCAACCCACTACCATCGCAATAACTTTATATAATACGCGTTTTAGCCCGGTATCCCTTTGTTTGCCGGATCTTTGCACGCTGCCATTGTCAGCGTCCGACATCCGGTGCTCTTTTTGCTCAGCCACTCTTGCCTTCATCTTCTGATAAAGTTCATTTACGGCATATGCTTCGTCTTTGCCCCGATAGCGTTCCGCCCGGGAACCGTCAGACTTATTTTTATAAACCACAAAATCTCCCGTAGCAGAATCTTTATAGATACCATATGCGCGGGCAGTTCTTATATCCTGCCCGATATATGTACGCATCTCGTCAAGCGGCAGATGATGCCGTCTGGACCACTCAAGAAGTTCGCTGATGGTTTTAGGCACCCCTGCGGCAGTTCTGTTTACACAGTCATTGGCGGCGCCGCAATTGGGGCACTCCAACTCGGTATCACTGTAATTACTTCCACAATATTTGCATTGAATCAACATACCTTTTAGTCCTTCTCAATAACTATATTACCTTAGTTTATATTATCTGAACTGTAGGCAAAAAATAAGCACAGTGAATCTGTCCCAAATCTGTTTACAATACCAGATACGCTATATACTGTCCGGCAGACAATTCAAATACATATCAAGTGCATCCGTACTGTCTTCTAATACTTTCATCAATTTATCAGATGGGTTTGCATAAACAATCCCATAATCTTCCTCTCCAAGATCGCTACGTACCGGGAACGCTAATCTTTCCTGCTCCAAATCAAACCGGGCGTCTACACCTGCTTTATTTCCTCTTGCATCCAGACGAATCCATCGATCCAATGATTTGATATAGACAGCATTTAACGCATGGATACAAAATCCTGTTTCCGGCACATCTCCCAAGGTAAGCCGCTGATAGCAAATACCCACCTGTATCCCACATGCACGAAGCAGCGCGGCAAGAAGATTGGCTTTTGCCCAGCATATCCCTACACCCTGTTCCAAAACCTCCGTGGCGGACTTTGTCACTCTCTTGTCCTGCACATCCCATGAGTGTTTTATAGCATCACGCGCAAACTCATAAATTGCCTTGATCAGAGAAATTTCATCGACATATTTTTGTGTGAATTCCTCAGCTTTTGATAAAATACTTCCCTCGTTCCAGTTGATGTATTTTGATACCGATAAGTATTCCTCTATGGGATCTTTTATAATTAGTTCTTTCATTATCAGCTAATAACCTTTCCCTTCCATCATGACATTTTGCAAATAAAATCCGATTCCATCATTGTCATTGTCGCCTATCACACAGTCTGCAACTGCTTTTACCTCATCAATTGCATTTCCCATGGCAACTCCAGTTCCGCATAAACTCAACATTCCTATATCTGCAAAATCATCACCAAACGCTACGATTTCATCTGTAGTGATGCCACACTTCTTACATATATGTAAAATGGCATTTTCTTTGGTGGCAGTTTTCTTCGTGAACTTGTACCAATAACCATCCGAAAAGCGAACACAGTCACAATCCGGCAAATTTTGCTGTAGCTTTTCTACCGCCTTTTCATCAAATATTTCTACGCACATTTTCAAGGACTCTTGCTCAAAATCTTGAAAATCCGTGTAGATACTATCTCCCCAGCTTTGATCCTGTTGTTTCGGGTCTATTTTATAATTCCAGTAATGCGCATCTACCGTATCGATTGTGATTTCACAGTCCTCTCCACATATTTGTCTTGCCTTTCGTATCAATTCCATTGTTTCTGTTTTGGTAAACTCTGCTTTATAAATATATTCCTGCCTGCATTTTACCAAAGCCCCGGCACTGGAGATCACCACATCAGGATTTAATTCTGCAATAAATTCCATACAATTCTGCTCGCTTCTTGAAGTGGATACTCCAATCATAATCCCCTGTTTTCTGCATTTTTCTAACTCCTGCATCGTAACTTTGGAAATTGTTTTGTCACTTCGCAATAATGTTCCATCCAGATCAAATAATAGCAGCTTACATTTCATACCCTATGCCTCTCCATTTTCGGAATTCATTTTAGGAATGAACCTCCTTCCATCAGTATCAATATCTGTAGAACCTTTGCAAAGTTCTTTTTCCATAATTTCATATGCAAGTATCACTTCATTTTCCACAGGATGACACTCATGCTTTATAGTTGAAAATCCCAGTTTTTCATAAAGTGCTGCCGCAGGCAGGGAAGCATCCAGATATGCCTTATCATATTTATCACTAATCTGTGCTTCTATATTTTTTATAATAAATGTGCCATAACCCTTTTTCTGATATTCCGGCAACACATAAACTCTTGTGATATGATTATCCACGAAACAACCTGTTGCGACGATTTCATCATCTATCTTAAGTACACTCACATAACCATTTTCGATATCTTTTAATATGGCGTCCCAATTGTGATGCTCACAGAAAAATTTTACTACTTCTTGCGGATAATATTTCGGATATATTGTTTTTATGGTATGCTGCACAACATCATATACAGCCTGTATGTCTTTAATTGTTGCTAATTCATATATCATCTTTTTCTCCATTTTTACATATCGATCCACTGAATAAACGCTGTCTTATCCGTACTGTTATAACCGGCATTCCGGTAAAAGTTTAGTGTACCTTCTTCCTTCGATCCAGTCAGCAGCATCATCTTATAGCAGTGATTTTCTTCTGCAATCTGCTTTGCATAGTTAAGGCACGCCGTAGCATATCCTTTTTTTCGATAGTCACCGTGTGTCACCACGTTTTCTACAAAGGCATATGGTCTTACATTTCTTGTAAGATTCGGAATGATCACACATATACAGGACGCCACGATCTTACCATCCACTTCACAGATAATAAGATGGTGATTTTTGTCATTCACAATGCTATCCCATGTATTTCTTAACTGCTCTGAATCTTCAGGAATATTCGTCTCATGAAGATACAGATATAACTGTAATATTTCCTCTAAATCGGATTTATCTGCTTCTCTGATCATACCTGGTTTCCTCTATCTACTTAACTCATTATTATATAATAATAACCATGCCTTTCCGTAACCTACGAATTTGGGCTATAATCACAATATTTACATTACAAATAAAATCGTGTGCAAAAAAATTTATTTTTCACACTAATCTCCCATGTCGCCTTCGACGACCTAAATAGAGATAAAAATGCTGTTTATCACATCCTTCAAACCTTTCACATTTATCTCTTAACAATCCATCGTCCATTTCTATTGGAGCCTTCTCTTTCAAGGAAACTTTGTTCCTGCAAGTCCTTTATGACCTTTTGTATCTGTTTTCTACTTAAATTCAGCCTATCCATAAGCATTAATTGTGTCATTGTTGGATTCTTCTCTAAAAGTTCTAATATTGCTTGCCTTCTTTCGGCTCCTTTTTTCGGCTCCTTTTCGGCTCCTTTTTGGCTCCTTTTTGGTTCTTCTTTCAAAAATGCCTTATGGATAAATAATCTAGATATAAAATAGCTATGGTCATCATCTGTCTCAAATTCCGGTTTCGGGGAACCATTTGATTCAAGGGCATTCAAAATCTTCTTAAATCCGGTATTTCTTCCCTCCGTCAAGTGCAACTCTTTTAAAAAATCACCGATTCGACGATTTCTGTATCTGCGATTTGATACACGATAATTTTTTAAACCTTCCTGCGTTACAGAACGATCCGGTCCCGGAAAACTTACTATCTCTATTCTGTCACGTTCAATACGCACCTCGATTGGTTCCCGGACATCATATGCACGATGATATACAGCATTAGACAAAGCCTCTTCTATAGCTGCATACGGATAATTAAAGAAACGATCTGCCTCCGCTCTGTCCGGATGCTTAACAATCTTTTCCGTAATAATCGTATTTCTGATAAATTGAAGCGCATCTCTAAGTTGCTGATGAATTGGTCCTTTAAATGTATTTTCGATAATATCATTACCACCTAATCCTTCCGGAAACTGCACAACATCTATCTGAGCATACGGAAAGAACTTGTCCGGTTCCATGCTAAAAAACATCAACCCAACATTTTTGGGCTTCGTATATTCTGGAAGATTACTGATGATATTCATATCACTGCACACTTCTACAAATTCTCCGGTTTTTGACTTCTCATACAAAGAACTTTTAATCTCTTTTAGATAATTTTGAATAAGTGTTATATTTAAATCAGACATCTCTGCCTGATAATTTACCCGATCATCAAAAGGCACTCTATTAGCAAGATTAAACAAATCCTTTTCTTCATCATCTGAGGGTTCTACCGTACTTGATGTCTTACGAATATAATGTATACGTTCTCTACTTTCCCTTGCCATAGTTTTGGGAGATGAATATGGTCTGTTGTCGCCACCCGGACACCATAGAATAATAAACTGCTTGTTCTGGTAAGTCTCTATACCTACAATTGGTGCGTACGCAGGTCTAATCAGCTTGCACTTTGCATAAATATCCTTCTGATAGGCATCGATTTTATTCACGGGAACGCCCTTTAAGGGATAGGACGGTCTTCCATTTTCCTCCTCCACGCCAAGAACAATATAACCGCCACCCCAATTATCAAGGTCATTAGCAAATGCGCAAATCGTTTTCAAGGAAGCCGCCGGATCCCATGTTCCTTTAAATTCAATTCTTGCCCATTCTACTACTTCACCGGATAATAATGTTTTTATATTTGTTGGTATTGCCATGATCTCATTTCCTTTTCATAATTTTTGGATAAAAATCTTTTCATTAATTGACAGTTGCAACCTTTTTAGTTTTCATTCATTCTATTTAAAAGCTCTTGGTAAACAGTATCAAAAAAACATCTATATTAACCAGTACATTTATCGGCGCTAAACTGTGCAAAAAGCCCTTGTTTCTTTCATCTGATTTGATACTTAACTTTTGAATTCCAAGACAATTATTCAACTGCTGATTAGTCATTGAAGATACAATCCCCCTGAATTCTTTTCGCTCTGTTGTATTAAAAAATCTGAACATTTTTCCTAATATCCCTGCCACTAAATCTGATATTTGAATCAAAGTATTTTCTTGTGAATCAATAAATTCATAATTATCTTTACCCTCCCCATCATTAAAATCACAAATTGTCTTATTTACTTCTTCTTGAATTGATAATTCTTTATCAAAATAATGCATCGAATTAGGAAATCTCTTTATTGTTGAAACATAAAATTCCGCAAAACTATCCTGCATAATATAATCTGTATTGTTTTGAATGAATGTTAATTCAGTAGCATTAGCGGCTCTTTTTAATACCCCTGAAACAAACTTTTCATCTGGTTTTTGGTTATGTCTCATATCTATTGAGTTTAGTAATTCTAAGCAAAAACCTCTAATATCGTCAGTTTTTATATTCGGATATGCATATTTTATCATTGTGTTCCTAACTGAGTCTATATTATGAATAAGCATATTATACAAAGTACTTTTTAATTCAAAATAATCAAAACCAAATTCATATATTTCTATAGGATTAGTAATAGAATCTAATATTTCAACTATAGTATAATAAAAATTATTTACATGATCATAGTGAATATATAAATCAAATTCATTAATTATATCTATTAAGATCGCCGTCTGTTTTGAATTCATGCATTCCAAAAAATTTTTTCCACGATATAATGTTTTTGATTTTAATTCTGCCACATTATTTTGTAATCTAAATCGTTTTCTTAGTTCATCAAAAGAAATATCAATTTTTTCGCATGATGCAACACCAGCTAATGTAAAATCCGAATAACAATCAGCATTAAAATCTTCTTTATTAGCATCTAACCATAACCTTCTACAATTATTGCTCTCATCATAGTATATAAACATTTTTTCATCCGCATTTACGCCCCACATCTTGAAATATACTTCATCGTCAATTGACTCGTTCATTTGCATCAGCTATCATACCTCATTAAATAAAAAACTCATTCCGCTTGCAATCTATACGACTGTTCAATTATCTCTATAACATCTTCAACATCTGCCGTATGTTCCATCAATATTTCAACATCGCCATTTCCCCATCGTCCAAGGCCTGTAATATCTCTACATATTCCTTTTGGATCATAAATCTCAGCAAACTTCATATTTACAGATATTCTTAATCTTTGTTTCTGAATTACCACATCCACAAAATTTGTATCCAACTTATAGGCTATATACAATTTCTTGTATTCTCGCTTCACATCTGAAGAAAGATTCATAATGCGCTTGTCCAATACTTCAAATAATGTTTTAGTAAACACATTAGTATCATATGTATCTAATGAATATTTCTGTACCAGTTGTTTCTCTACACGATATGGCGCAAGTTCTGCTTCTGAAAGATTCGGATATTTCCACACTTCCTTTGCTTTATCCGATAATATTTTTGCTCTTTCTCTTATATGTTTCTCGTTCCATTCCGTTAATTTTACAAGATAAGAATTTAATCGTAATGCACTTTCTTTAAATCCACCTTCCATCTCCATCTTTACCATAAATGGTTTATCACTCATTTCTGAGTTGTAGGCTGTAAGTGTAAGATTACCTATCGTATGGAGGTATGTTTTTTGAATCTCTTTCCAGTTTGATCCTAATTCATTCTTCCATTCATCGTTAGGATTAGCATTCTGGGGCATAATATGTTCGATTGTATAATTTTCAATAATAATCGGAGCTTTATTGTTATAATTTTCTAAATGTCCTAAAATGTAATTTCTTGATCGCATATTATAGATATCCCTAGAAACAAATGCAGACTCAAATTTATCATCATCCGGAAATTGTTTATAATCATCCCGCAAAACAAAGAATGCTTTAAGGGAATTCATATAATCATCCGCCTTAATCTCATTACGCAAAGTTGCGAACATTTTATTCAAAGAATTTGGCGGAATATCACAAATACTTCTTCTAAATACATAGCTTATGCACATTTTGAGTATCTCAACAAGATTATCTTCCGTGATAATTCCCTCTGCACAATCATTATGTACTTTAAGCAAGAACGGGAATGCAACATCCATTCTGAGATCATTCACATCAGCATATAAATTTTTTATTATAAGATTTGAATTTCTGACAAATACAATATCTGTATAATACTTCGCATACAATAATAAATCATCACACAACTCACGCACCGACGAAAATTCACAGTTTACATGATACAACTTAAACTCTTCGTATATCTTGTCCATTTTAGAAATTCTAGTCAACTTCATTGTAAGATAGTCACGGAAAAATCTATCCATAACAGAGTCTTGTTTTTCATACTCAAACATCAACTCCATTGGTCTCCACAAATGCTCATATACATAGCACTGCTCATCATTTTCTAATCCCATCAGTATATAATTTCTGACTAAATCTGATTCTGACAATTCTTTACCTGTAGAATTCAAACTTTCAAAAATTGCCTGTGCATCATCCACAGCTCTATCCAATGTTATATTAACAATCTGCAATTTTCCTATGGATTCATAAATTTCCTCTGGTTTCAATTCATTCTTCTCTACTTGCTCTACAAAGAACTTATGATTTGTCAACAAACGTGACACTGTATTGTTAGCTATCGGTTTTCGCTCAACCAATTTTATAAGTACATCTCTGTCATTCTCCGTTAACAACAACTTATATTTCTCATCGCCACTTTCATATTCATTTTTAAGCAACATGTCATCTATACGGCGAGAATTTATACTTGTATCTCCCGGATGTTTTATTGCATAATCTCTAAGTGCTATCAATAACAAAGTCAACGTCGTCATTCTCTGTTGTCCATCAATAATCATATATTTCTGAACTCCTGTAGGCATTGCCTGTTCTACTATATTAACAATGGAACCTACAAAGTGACCTTGCCTATTCTTTTTCTGCATGTCAACGATATCGTCCCAAAGTCTTCTACATTGTTCAATATCCCAACTATAATAACGCTGATATACTGGAATCAAAAATTGTTTATTTCCGTTTAAAATGGAATATATATTTCCCTTTGTTGCATCCAAAGTAAATCCCTCCTGTTATTTTTGTTCATCTTCAATCTGTGATTCTGCTACTATCACAGGTTTACTAATTACATTGTCATATGAGACAAAACTCTGACTAAAATTTACAATGTTATGCTCCTCTCTGTCCATGTCGTTGTTATCTGTCCAAAGCTCACACTGTGTCATAACCGTTTGTACCGCATCATCCATTCCTTCTGGTGGATATTTATGTTTCTTTAAAAGTTTCTTAATCATCATACGCATCTTGGCTCTTGCCGAATCACGTTTTTGCCAGTCTATCGTACGGTTCTTACGCAATGTGTCCGCAAGTTCCTTAGTAATAGCAATCAATTCTTCATTTTCATAAAAATCCTTAATTGCCTGTGGCTTTGTTAATGCATCATAGAATGCAAGCTCATCTGCTGTAAGTCCAAGTTTATCGCCTTCCCTTTGCGCCGCTGCAATCTGCTTTGCTAAATTAAGAAGTTCTTCTATTACCTGCTCATTAGTAAGCATACCGTTAAGATATCTATTCATAGCTTCCTGTATGATTTCACTAAATTTCTCCGACTTTACAACATTAGTCCTTCTATATATCTGAACCTGTTCAGCTATCAGTTTTTTCAATAATTCTACTGCAAGATTCTTCTCTTTCATCTTAGATATTTCTTCAAGGAATTTAGGATCAAATAATGAGAAATTCTGTGATATATCCGAAAAAAGATTAATTACTCCGTCGCTTTTTATACTTGCTTTTAATAATTCATTTATTCTGGCATTCATCTCCGGAAGGGATATTTTCTTTCCTTGTCCCTGATTCATAAGCCTCATTACCAGAACTCGAACCGATTCAAAAAAAGCAGCTTCCACACGTAGTGATTCCTCAACCAATGACGAACACAATGACAATGCCTGTCTTAAAAGTAACGCCTCCTTCAGGAACTCTGTTTTCTCCTTTCCCTTACCAATAGCAACAATAAAGTTTACGCCTCCACTAATAGTTCTTGATCTTTCCAAATCACTACCAGTTAGAAACTTTGAATAATCATACCCATGGAAAAAATCTTGACAAATTGACAATTTCTCCAAAAATTTAGGATAAGCCACTTTTGCGACATCAGTGTCCCCATAATTTTTTCTATCACGAGAAGTGTAATCATTCATTGCCTCCTTAAGAGCAGATGCAATACCTACATAATCAACAACAAGTCCCCCTTCTTTATCTTGGAACACGCGATTCACTCGTGCTATTGCCTGCATAAGATTATATCCTTTCATAGGCTTATACACATACATTGTCGCAAGCGATGGTACATCAAATCCAGTTAACCACATATCTACCACAAT
Organism: uncultured Lachnospiraceae bacterium; assembly: GCA_964421915.1. Lineage (GTDB taxonomy): Bacteria > Bacillota > Clostridia > Lachnospirales > Lachnospiraceae > NK4A136. Next base: position 3,184 of record CAYQZB010000029.1, on the reverse strand, counting down.
GGCTATTTTTAATGGGTTATCATTATCCTTAAACTTCTTTGCCATTTCTTCTTTATGACGTTTGTTTCCTATAATTTCTTTCCATTCTTCCGGATCTTTATTATTATCCGTCATTACCACTCCAACTTTTTCATTCCACGTCGGACGTAATTCCAGAATTCTTTTATATATTTTCATAGCAATGGAACGTGAATAAGCAACAATCATTGCTTTTCCCGTAAGCAAATTTGCTCTATTGCTTTCATAATGATCTAAAATATCAAAAACAAGTGATTCAATTGTCTTATCATTTCCAAGGATTGCCTCCATCTGACCCAATTGCTTCTTACTCTTTTCAACCACCTCCGAATCAGCATTTTCTGCCATCAAATCATATTCTGCATCAATCAGCTTTAAGGTAGCTTCATCCAGTTTTAATTTTATAACTCGACTCTCATAATATACAGGTCTTGTAGCTCCATCTTCTACAGCCTGTGTCATATCATATATATCAATGTAATCGCCGAAAACTTCTCTTGTACTTCTATCTTTCATCGATATAGGAGTACCTGTAAATCCTACATATGTAGCATTTGGCAAACAATTCCGAATAATTCTGGCTGTTCCCGTAACGATTTTAGCTTCTTTATCTCCAGTTTTGTTTTCTACTATTTTTACCTTTTCACTTAATCCATACTGCCCGCGATGAGCCTCATCTGCCATTACAATAATATTTCGTCTTTCAGATAATGGCTCGTCCGATTCTTCAAATTTCTGCATTGTTGTAAAAATAATACCATTTGCCTGTCTGCCATCTAACCAATCCTTTAATCCCACATCTTCCTTTGTGGAATTCGGCCCAAGTTTCCTACATGTAGCGTGAACCGGCATCTGTCTTAAAAACGCACTACATTTTGCAAACTGTCCAAAAAGCTGATCATCCAAGTCATTTCTATCTGTAATAACAACTATTGTGGGACTATCCAATTCATCTTGTAGTAAATGTGCATAAAACACCATAGATAAAGATTTTCCAGAGCCTTGCGTATGCCAAAAAACACCTCCTTTGCCATCTGTAAGCGTCGCTTTTTTTGCCATCTGGACTGCCTTACTAACAGCAAAATACTGATGATAACCGGCAAGAATCTTATATTTCTTTAATCCTTCATTTGAAAAACAGATAAAATTTTTGATAATATCAAGCAATCTTGCCTTATCAAACATTCCCTCGAAAAATATATCAAATTGAGCATACTGTGTATTTTCATAATCTCCATCTTTGGTTTTCCACTCCATAAAACGATCTTCACCCGATGTAATCGTCCCTGCCTTTGATGTAAGCTGATCACTTATAACACTAATACAGTTATAAATAAACATCGACGGAATCTCATGTATGTAATTTCTTATCTGTGCATATCCTTCCGAAGCATCTGTCTCATCTCTCGAAGGTGATTTTAATTCTATAAGCACAACAGGAAGTCCATTTAAGAACAAAATCATGTCAGGTCTCTTATTACTATTTTCAATAAATGTCCACTGATTTGCCACAATAAAAGAGTTATTCTCCACATTTTTATAATCCACAATATAAGCCAAAGAAAAACATTGCTCTCCATTAGCATTGTATCTCACCGGAATACCATTCTGTATGTAATCCATAAACACTTCATTTTTCTCTACAAGATCACCATTTTCATAATTTTTCAACTTATACAAAGCATCAGAAATAGCATCCTCTGGAAGGGATGGATTTAATCTATGTATATATTCCAAAAGCACATCATTATATAACGGATTATAAAAATCACGTTCAATATCCGGTCCGTAAGTATGTTGATATCCCATATTCTGAAATAGCTCTATTATGGAATTCTCGTAATCGGCTTCTGTGAATGTTGTGGACATATGTATCACCTCACTGTATGTTTTTCAATAGTCGTTTTCATAATATTAGCTGATAGTTTTTCTGCATCCTCTTTAGAATAACAATTTTCCATTAATTTTTTGCATATCAAAATCCTAATCTTGCTTTTAACACTATCTCTCTTTATCCAATCCACTTCTATATTATCATTAAATATTGTCTCAATATCACCTGCAATTGTTTCATCCAGTTGCATTGCGTTTGTGACTTCTTTAACTATGTCCTTATTATATACTATATCCCCCTGTATACTACCTTTTGATTCCTGTAGCGTTTTTTGAAATTTCTCAAAATAAGAAACAGCCCTTCTCTGTTGTTCATTATGCTTTCGTATGTACTTAAGTTGATATTCTAATTCAGGAAACAAGTTTGCTTCACTAATATTACAATACTCCAATTCTATCCTTATCTTTTCCTTATTATCATCACTAATAAAAAAGAAAGTTTTATCAAATTCTTCCCTTAAATTTGATTCTGCTTTTGTAATAATTGCATCCTGCAAATTTTCTCCTCTATATGTTATATTAAATTTCCCCGGTAATAAAAAGGCTCCACTTTGTCTAATCAATCTGTCATTATTCATAACTGGAAGAACAGTACACACACTTTGACAAATATGAACAAACTCCAACAAACCTTTTTCTTCAGACCATCTCTTAGCCTGTTCATTACTTATTATTTCGTCTTCACATAACTGCTTAACAACTTGCTTCAATGTATAAGTATTATTCAAGTCATAACTTGCTAATCTGGCAATAATCTTTACGTCTAAATCATTATATTTTAATGGCATATTCTCTTCTTTAAAATATACAATTCCCTGCGGAGACATTTCTTCAATTACATCAGATTCTAAGTTTTTATATTCCTCTTTATCAAAATGCTCACAAGCAAAATAAAGTGCCACCAAAGGGTTTGTTGTTACATCAAGCAATCTTGTACACATACCATAATGTTGATATTTTTCCATAATCCCAAAACTGTCACCAAGATTAATAAATTCATTAGGAATTTGCCTTAATGGTTCAGACATTAAATAGTGCTCAACACTTAGCATTCTGTCTCTAAAAATACTGGGGCGAATATCCCAAAAATCTACAGGCTGTCCCCTAAAGAACAGCTGAGCATTCGGATTATTTTTTTGCTCATTCAATTTGCTTATCTCTCTCATATATTCACTAACAGAAGATATTTCTATTCCATCATCTGTATTTAAAACTATTGGCATAAAAATCAGCCCCCTATTCCTCAGTTTTGATTTGCTAAACAATAATTTAG
>CAYQZB010000028.1:0-39315 GCA_964421915.1 uncultured Lachnospiraceae bacterium | reverse complement strand
AATGTGAGACTGATCAATCCTGCCGACGGCAGGGATGAAATATGCCGGATCGATATTGAGAACGGTCTGATAAAAGAAATCGTGGGACAGGATTCACAGGGGGAATCTACTGAGAACAAACAATTTAACGAGGATTCCTCCCGGACACAGGAGATTCTTGATGCTAAAGGCTGTATTGCGGCTCCCGGTCTGGTGGACGTCCATGTGCATTTCAGGGATCCGGGATTTACTTATAAGGAAGACATTGAATCAGGCAGCCTTGCTGCAGCGAAGGGCGGATATACCAGTGTGATCCTGATGGCGAATACAAAGCCTGTGGTGGATCAGGAGGAGACGCTTTCCTATATTCTGGAGAAGGCAGGAAAGTCGCCGATTCACGTATATTCCTGTGCCTGTGTGACCAAAGGGATGAGAGGTCAGGAGCTTGTTGATATGGACCAGCTTCATAGATGTGGCGCTGTGGGATTTACGGATGACGGACTGCCGCTGCTGGAAGCGGAAGTGGCTAAAAGGGCAATGGAGCAGGCGGCGCGTCTGGATGTTCCCATCAGTTTTCACGAAGAAGATCCTTCATTGATTACGAATCCCGGTATCAACCGGGGGAAGGTGTCAGAGCGGCTTGGCATCGGAGGTGCGCCCAGAGAAGCGGAGATCACCATGATCGAAAGGGATCTGACGCTGGCGCTTGAGACAGGCGCAGCTATAGATATCCAGCATATCAGTACGAAAGAAGGCGTAGAACTGGTCAGGCAGGCGAGAAAGAAAAGCGACAGGATCCATGCGGAAGCAACTCCGCATCATTTTTCTCTGACGGAGGAGGCGGTATTGGAGCATGGGACGCTGGCTAAGATGAATCCGCCGCTTCGGACGGAGGACGACAGGCAGGCGATCATAGAAGGCTTGAAGGATGGAACAATCGATCTGATTGCGACAGATCATGCGCCCCACAGTGCGGAAGAAAAGGCAAAGCCGTTGACGGAAGCCCCAAGCGGCATTATCGGTCTGGAGACGGCCCTTCCTCTGGCAGTCACCAATCTGGTCCATACAGGGCATCTGACCATGATGGAGCTGATCGAGCGGATGAGTTATGCGCCGGCGAAGCTGTATCATCTGAATGCAGGTTCGATAGAGGTTGGGAAACCGGCGGACATTGTGATATTTCATGAGCAGGAGAAAGGACAGGCAGGACCCTTCCTCTCCAAATCGCAAAACTCCCCGTTTGCCGGACAGATGTTAGACGGCGTAGTGGAATATACGATCTGCGGTGGGGAGGTTGTATATAGTAGAAAGCAAAAGAAAGGATAATTAATATGGCAAAAAGAAAAGAGACTGCCAGGATCTATCGTCAGGAATTGCTGGCAGATAATATCTTTTCCCTGACGATCGAAACCTCCATGGCGGAGGAGGCTCATGCCGGACAATTTTTAGGCGTTTATATCGAGGATGCAAGCCGTCTGCTGGCAAGACCGATCAGTATCTGTGATGTAGATACCGCAAGGGGACTGATTAGGATGGTCTATCGTATCAGTGGCGAGGGAACAAGGAAGTTATCCGGATATCAAAGAGGCAAGTCATTGGAGATCCTGGGTGTGCTGGGCAATGGATATGATATCAGCGTGACGGAGGGGAAGCGTACCATTGTGATCGGCGGCGGGATCGGGATCCCACCGATGCTTTTTGCCGCGAAGTCTGTTCCTGGGGAAAAGGAGATCGTGCTGGGCTATGCCGATGCGGATAATTATTTAAAGGTTGAATTTGAAAAAGAAGCAAAGGTACATATTGCAACGATGGATGGAAGCGTTGGAACAAAGGGCACAGTGATCGATGCCATGAATGCTGATCAGATAGATGGCGACGTTATATTTGCATGCGGTCCGATGCCGATGCTCCGCGCAGTGAAGCAGTATGCAGCCGAACATCAGATAGAAGCCTATATTTCACTGGAGGAACGGATGGCATGCGGCATCGGGGCGTGTCTTGGATGCGTATGCAGGACGGTAAAGAAGGACAATCACACCCATGTCAATAATACAAGGATCTGTACGGAAGGTCCCGTATTTGACGCAAAGGAGGTGGAGATCTGATGAACACTAAAGTGACCATTGCAGGGGTAGAATTTAAAAATCCCGTTATGACAGCGTCAGGAACCTTCGGCTCCGGACAGGAGTACAGCGAGATGGTTGATCTTAACCGTCTGGGCGCAGTGGTAACAAAAGGCGTTTCGGCAGTTCCTTGGGAGGGGAATCCCACGCCGAGAGTGGCGGAAGTCTATGGCGGCATGCTGAATGCCATCGGACTGCAGAATCCCGGCATTGATGTATTTATTGAAAGGGATATTCCTTTTTTAAAAAAGTTTGATACAAATATCATTGTGAATGTATGCGGTAAAACCGTGGAAGAATATCTGGCAGTTGTAGAACGGTTAAATGACCAGCCGATCGCCATGATGGAGATCAATGTTTCCTGCCCCAATGTAAAGGAGGGCGCTCTGGCATTCGGACAGGATGCCAAAGTTTTGGAACGTGTGACAGCAGAGATCAAAAAGGCGGCAAAGAAGCCTGTTATTATGAAGCTCAGTCCCAATGTAACCAATATTAAGGACATGGCACTGGCGGCTGAGGCAGGCGGTGCGGACGCAATATCCCTGATCAATACGCTGATTGGCATGAAGATCGATATTAACAGGAAAACATTTGCGCTGGCGAATAAGACCGGCGGATTTTCGGGACCTGCCATTAAACCGGTAGCGGTGCGGATGGTATATGATGCGGCGCATGCCGTGAAGATCCCCGTGATCGGCATGGGAGGCATCGGCAGCGGCGAGGATGCCGTGGAATTTCTGCTGGCAGGCGCGACGGCGGTTTCCGTCGGCACGATGAATTTTGTGGATCCGGTCATGACCATAAAGGTAGTGGAAGGCATCGAGGCATATATGGAGAAATTTGGACACAAGGATATCCGGGAGATCATAAAAGCAGTAAAATATACGCGAAAGCAATGAGCAGTGCGTGAGTGAGTGAAATTATATGTTGCCGGAAGCTTGCTTACGAGCGACATATAATTTCAGGAGCGAACATAGGGCGAAGCCCGCGAATGAGGAAAACCGAAGGTTTTCCGAATGGTGCACTGCGGATATGGTATAATAAGCACAGAAGGAAAAGTACATTAATAATGAAAGGGGTGTTTCGTATGAGTGAAAAAAGATTTGTGGTGGCATTGACAAGAACCTGCGGCAGCGGCGCGACGATCATCGGGCAGATGTTGGCAAAAGAATATGGAATCGATATGTATGATAAGAATATCCTGCGCATGGCAAGTGACGACAGCGGTATCAGCGAAGCCCTTTTTGCGCAGGCGGACGAGACCATGAAAAAAAGCCTTCTCTACAGCGTGACGAAGAAGGTTTATAATGGGGAGATCATTCCGCCGGAGAGCGCTGATTATACGAAAAACGACAATCTTTTCGCATTTCAGGCAAAGGTGCTAAAGGAGCTGGCGGAGCGCGAATCCTACATTTGCATCGGCAGGGCGGCAGATTATGTCCTCAGGGATTATCCGAATGTCATCAGCATCTTTGTCTATGCGCCGTTGGAAAAATGCATCCAGACGGAGATGAACCGTCTGGCGCTTTCCAGAAAAGAAGCGGAAAAGCGGATTTCCGAACAGGATAAGCATAGAAGGGCATATTATAAATACCATACCGGCAAGGAATGGGAGAACCCTTATAATTATGATCTTTGCTTAAATACCGGCGAGCTTACCTATGAACAGTGCGTTGAAGTGGTGAAGAGTTATCTGCGCATTAAACTTGGGATATAAGTGTGAGAAGAACTTCTAGCTGCTTGTAGCAAAGTGCTACCAAATTGAAAATCAAAGATTTTCAATTGCAGAGAAGTTCTAAGTCTCACACCGAAAAACGGCGTTGTTTAACATTTTATACAAAAAAATTCAAAAAAACTATTGATTTTTACAAGAACCGGTGGTATCCTTTATTGCAAATTAAGCATATGCTTAATGAAGTAGTAAGGGAGAGGAGAGAGATTATGAAAAAGTTATTTAGTATGATTTTGATTGCGGCTATGTCTTTAAGTCTTTTGACAGGATGCGGCGGCAATGAAGGTGACGGTGGTACAACAGGCACCGGTACATCAAATGCCGGTACATCAGATGCCGGTACATCAAATGCCGGTACATCAGATGGCGGCAGTACGTCAAATGCCGGTACGTCAAATGCCGGCGGTTCGTCAGAGGTATGGAAGATCGGCGGTATCGGACCGACTACCGGCGGTGCATCCGTATATGGTATTGCCGTACAGAACGGTATTCAGATCGCGGTTGATGAGATTAATGCGGCAGGCGGTATCAATGGTGTGCAGATCGAGTACAAGTTCGAGGATGATGAGCATAATGAGGAAAAGGGAGTTAATGCTTACAATGCGTTAAAGGATTGGGGCATGAATATCCTGATCGGTAATGTTACAAGCGCGCCTTGTGTGGCAGTTGCGGCAGAGACAGCTAAAGATAATATGTATCAGTTGACACCGTCAGCTTCTTCACCGGATTGCGCTAAAAATGCTAATGTATTCCAGGTATGTTTCTCAGACCCTAACCAGGGAATAGGTTCCGCGCAGTATATTGGCGGAAATGCGCTGGCTTCCAAGATTGCGGTAATCTACAATAGTTCGGATGTATATTCCAGCGGTATTTATGAGAGGTTTAAATCGGAAGCGGCTAATCAGTCATTTGAGATCGTTGCGGAGACATCCTTTACAGATGACAGCAACAGTGACTTTACGGTACAGCTTCAGCAGGCAAAGGATGCAGGCGCTGAACTGGTATTTCTTCCGATCTATGCTAAGGAAGCGGCGTTGATCCTGACACAGGCTGATGCGATGGGTTATCGGTTATCAGCCGATGTTCTTTGGATGTGATGGTCTTGACGGTGTGCTTGCCATTGAAGGCTTTAATACGGATCTTGCAGAAGGCGTTGTATTATTGACACCGTTCGTTGCGGATGCAGAGGATGAGAAGACACAGGCGTTTGTATCAACATATGTGGAACGCTATGGAGAGATCCCTAATCAGTTTGCGGCAGACGCTTATGATGCGGTTTATGTCATTAAGGCAGCAATCGAACAGAGCGGTGCAGCACCGGCGGACGGTGTATCCGGTATTTGTGATAAACTCTCAGTCGCTATGACACAGATCACGATTGATGGTCTGACAGGAAGCGGTATGACATGGGTAGAAACCGGTGAAGTTTCCAAAGATCCCAGAGCTATGGTTATCGAAAATGGTGTATATACCAACTTTCAGTAATTGATGCATGAGTTAAGGGGGATGCTTCATGGCACCCCCCTTTATCTCATTTATGGAAAGATGGAAAGGCATGGAGGATTTGTATGAGTTTTATTTCGTATGTAATCAGTGGAATAAGTTTGGGAAGTGTTTATGCCATCATTGCGCTTGGATATTCCATGGTATATGGAATTGCTAAGATGCTTAATTTTGCGCATGGCGATGTTATCATGGTGGGGGGATTTGTTGTCTATTCCCTGACGACAAGCAGCATGGGAATGCCGCCGGTCGTTGCGGTGATTTGTTCCATGATCTTCTGCACGGTTTTGGGCGTGGCTATTGAGAGGATCGCTTATCGTCCGCTTAGGAATGCGGCATCTTCTCTTGCCGTACTGATCACGGCTATCGGCATCAGCTATTTTCTGCAAAATATTGCACTGATCATATACGGTTCCTCGCCAAAGATATTTTCATCAGTGGTAAAGATTCCGTCATTAAAGCTTGCGGATGGGGCATTGACCATATCGGGTGAGACGATCGTGACGATCGCAGCATGTATCGTTATCATGACCGGTCTGACGTTATTTATTAATAAGACGAAGGCAGGGCAGGCGATGCTGGCAGTATCTGAGGACAGGGGCGCGGCTTCGCTGATGGGTATTAATGTTAATGGCACGATTGCGCTTACCTTTGCGATAGGTTCCGCGTTGGCGGCAGTTGCAGGCGTGCTTCTTTGCTCTGCTTATCCGTCATTATCCCCTTATACAGGTGCGATGCCTGGTATCAAAGCGTTTGTGGCGGCAGTATTCGGCGGTATCGGCTCGATCCCGGGAGCGTTGATCGGCGGTATCCTGTTGGGATTGATTGAGGCACTCAGTAAGGCATATATTTCTTTCCAGCTTTCGGATGCCATTGTATTTGCGGCGTTGATCATTGTGCTGCTGGTGAGGCCTACCGGTATCCTGGGCAGGCAGATACAGGAGAAAGTATGATCGGATCCATCGCCGACAGCTAAGAAACTTGTTGAAATTATAGTTGAGGATATAGTTAAGAAAGGGGCATATCTGGGGATATGGAAGATGCAAAAAAGAAAAAGATGACTGCATATACAAAGCAGATGATCATTACTTATGGTATGGTCATTGCCGCATATATCATATGTGAGATCTGTATGCATACGGGTCATATGTCCAATCAGATGAAAGGACTTTTGGTGCCGCTCTGCTATTATGCCATTATGGCTGTATCGCTCAATCTTACGGTTGGCATTTTGGGCGAATTGAGCCTAGGGCACGCGGGATTTTCCTGTATCGGTGTGTTTGTCGGTGCGGTGTTTTCTATCTGTATGAAGGATGTGATTACGGTATCATATCTTCGGTTTTTCCTTGCGATCCTGCTTGGCGCACTGGCGGCGGGAGTGATCGGATTTTTAATCGGTATCCCTGTGCTTCGGCTTCGGGGAGATTATCTGGCAATTGTTACGCTGGCGTTTTGTGAGATTATAAAAAATGTTGTAAATATCGTCTATCTTGGAAAGGATTCCAATGGTCTGCATTTTTCTACCAAAGATATGATGTCGCTGGGCATGGAAGAAGGCGCAGTAGAGATCGTCAAGGGACCGCAGGGGATCAGCGGCATGCCTTCTGATGCCAATTTTACAATAGGCGTCCTGCTGCTTCTGATTACGTTGTTTGTGGTATTGAATCTGGTTCATTCCAGAGACGGCAGAGCGATCATGGCAATTCGTGATAATCTGATTGCCGCGGAATCTGTCGGCATCAATATTACAAAATATAAGCTGATGGCATTTTCGATTTCGGCGGCGCTTGCCGGTGCGGCGGGTGTGTTGTATGCACACAATTTTTCAATCGTAAAGGCAACTACCAATAACTTTGGTTATAATATGTCGATCCTGATCTTGGTATTTGTGGTGCTTGGCGGAATCGGCAATATCCGCGGTTCTATCATTGCGGCAGTCATCCTGACGCTGGTGCCGGAGCTGCTGAGAGGATTGCAGCAATACAGGCTTTTGATTTATTCGGTGGTGCTGATCGGCATGATGCTGCTTAACTGGAGTCCGAAAGCGATTGAATGGAAGGAAGGCATTGTTACAAAGCTGAAGAGGGGACGGAACAAACAGGTGGAAAAGCAGGCAGACTGATATCATGAGTGTTTCAGAGGATACGGAAAGGTCTGCGGGCGTTGAGGCTTTGCTGATATAGCTGAGAGAAAGGCATGGATACGATATGGCAATGTTAGAGGTTACCAATTTAAGCATATCCTTTGGCGGGTTGAGAGCGGTGGATGATTTTAATGTCTCCATTGAGGAGGGCGCGCTGTACGGGCTGATCGGGCCAAACGGCGCGGGAAAGACAACGGTCTTTAACCTTCTTACCGGTGTATATAAACCGGGTGAAGGTCATATCATTCTGGATGGTAAGGATATCACCGGAAAGAAGACCATAGAGATCAATAAGGAGGGTATCGCAAGAACCTTTCAGAATATCCGGTTGTTTAAAGAGCTGACCGTACAGGAAAATGTTATGGTCGGTCTGCATAATGAGATCTCGTATCCTACTATAGCAGGCATTTTGAAGCTTCCTTCTTATCGCAAGGCAGAAAAAGAAATGAGGGAGAAATCCATAGAGCTGTTAAAGGTATTTGATCTCGATCAGGAAGCGGACACATTGGCAAGCAATCTTCCATACGGTAAGCAGCGTAAATTGGAGATCGCAAGAGCTCTTGCCACCAATCCAAAGCTTTTGCTTCTGGATGAACCGGCAGCAGGAATGAATCCTAATGAAACGCTGGAATTGATGAATACGATACAGTTTGTCCGGGATCAGTTTAAGATGACGATCCTTTTGATCGAGCATGATATGAAACTGGTATCCGGAATCTGTTCAAAACTGACTGTGCTTAATTTCGGACAGGTATTGTGCCAGGGAGACACAGAAGAAGTGCTGAATAATCCGGAAGTCGTGAAAGCGTATCTGGGCGAGTAAAATATGTAAATAAAGCAAAAGAATGATGCGCAATAGAAAAAAGTGTGGTAAGAGTTACGCAATTACCTGATATGAATAGAACAATGAGAGGTAATAAACAATATGGCAATGCTGGAAGTTAAGGATCTACAAGTGTATTATGGCTTGATCCAGGCGATCAAGGGTGTTTCTTTTGAGGTAAATCAGGGAGAAGTCATTGCGCTGATCGGTGCCAATGGCGCAGGGAAAACAACGATCCTTCATACGATCACCGGCTTGATCCAGCCCAAAGCAGGCTCGGTCATTTTTGAGGGAACGGATATTACAAAGGTTCCCGGTCATAAGATCGTTTCCATGGGGATGGCGCATGTGCCGGAGGGCAGAAGGGTATTTGCCAATCTTTCTGTATATCAGAACCTGAAGATGGGCGCGTATATCCAGAAGGATAAAAAAGTGATCGATGAGACGCTGGAGATGATCTATAAGCATTTCCCGCGGCTGGAGGAAAGAAAAAACCAGCTTGCCGGAACGCTTAGCGGCGGAGAACAGCAGATGCTTGCCATGGGCCGCGCATTGATGAGTTCTCCGAAGATGATCCTGATGGATGAGCCGTCTATGGGACTGTCACCGCTGCTGGTAAAGGAAGTATTCTCTATTATAGAATACTGCCATGAAAGCGGCATTACGATCCTTCTGGTAGAGCAGAATGCAAAGATGGCGCTTGGCATAGCGGACAGGGCTTATGTACTGGAGACCGGCAATATCACAATGTCCGGAAAGGCATCTGAAATGCTGGAGAATGAAGATGTCAAAAAAGCATATCTGGGTGTATGATGCAATGATAGGAACTCCTTTTGTGGTATTTAATGCTATAAGGCGGGAGCAAATGAAAGAAAACAGGAACCGTGCTTCGGTCCCTGTTTTTTTACTGTATTATGATCGTGACAGAATCATTATCTTTATTTGACGATAAAGAGTTTGTCGCCCGGATGGATCACATCACTGGTAAGATTGTTCTGCTCCATGATGGAAGCTACCGTGACATAGTACTGCTGACCGATCTTCCACAGGCTGTCGCCTTCTTTGACAAAATAAACGATGACACTTGGCAGGGCGTTTAATTTCAGCGGATCGATCTCATTCATCTCAATGTCTGTTATAAGATTGCAGCTGGCGGTCTCATAAACAAAGGTCTTGAAAGAGATCGTGGCGCGGATTTCCAGTTCTGTTCCATTGACCATATTAATATTCAACTGGTCAAGACAATTGTCGATGGAAAATACGGAATCCGTTGTAATCTGTGGCGCTTCTATCACATAGGAGAAAGGGATATCTTTCGTAAAGGAAGCGTATGGCGCTGCGTCTTCCTGGGTAACGTATAAGATCTGTACCTGCAGGACGCCGCACATTTCGATGCCGTTTTCTACGATCTTCGGATCATCAAGTTTTAAAAATCCATTGGAGTAGCATAGCTGCATTACGGCAGGAGCGTCTTCGGCTAAGGATACCTTTTCATTAAGTGTATGCTGGCTGGAATTATTGATGCACAGCCGCATGGTTTTTGCTTCTTTCATAACAGCATGATAATCATGCTGTGTGCCATAGATGTTGCACAGTACCGGCAGTGTCGTCTCGGTAAACAGCCGGATGGAAAGATCCAGAACCATGTCAATGCCGATGATCCGTTCTTCGCCGTCAAAGTCAGGGCGTACTTCCGCTTCTGAGTGGCTGACGTGGTAAGAAATTCTTGGGATCATGGAGGCGGTGCTGTTATTACATTCCAGAGTACACTGGTATGGAATGCTGGTTTCATAAAAACGGATGGGAGCATCCTCGCCTTCTCCGATATACAGCAGGAATACGGATATATTGGATTTGATCTGCAGGGTATCTTCCGCCGGTTTGATATCCACCTCCCCTAAGCTGATTCTTTTCCATAGAGTCTGCGCAATGTTGGGGTAACTTTTCGGCAGCTCGATTTCTTCTTTGATTCTGCAGATGTCTTTCTTTAATACGGAAAGCTCTAATAATTCACGGTTTTCCGTATGTGTTTCAATGATTTCGTCGGTTTCCAGACCGGAAGCAATCTCTTCGTCATAAAGTTCCGTCTTTACAGCGGAAAGATGAAGCAGTGCATGAAGATTTAATTTGCGGGAGTTGATGATCGTTACCTCAAAATCTTCCAGGGCAACAGAAGCATTGACGCTGTCATTATTTTGAAGACCGTCCATAAACAGCTGTTCTTCTAAAGCGATGCTGCCGGTCAGAGAGGACAGCCCCGCCGGCTGGGTATCCGTCTTATAAAGGATGCAGTAGTTTAGTTTTCCTTTGAAGACGATATGATTATCCAGTACGCGGATCTCATCCTGTATAATGTCGCTTTTGTTTAACAGAACTTTATAAATATCAGCCTTCTGATCGGGAATGATCAAATCCTCCTCTACCACAAATTGAGAAGACGCCTTAGGATATTCTCTTTCCATATGTACGGTTTGCTTGATTAAATCCATAAAAAACCTCCCATGCTATACAATGTAATCCGTTGTGTATTCGTTACATTATATGCATGGGAGGATATGATTATGTTGTATTTTTTTAAGAACTTACAGGCTGCCTCTTAAACCTGTGATTCCGTTACTTTGGAAGCCGAATTAGAATTTTCTTTCTTATAATTATCAAATTTCTCTATTACGGCATCATAAGTCCGTTTGCTGATATCGGGAAGAGCATCGCCCCAGGCTTTCTCTGCTTTTTTATATCCCTTTAAGAAAGCATCACGCATTTGCTCCATCTTATCCGGATCACCGCCGGAAAGAGCCATTGCAAAATCAAAGATTCTGCTGGAGGTTTGGTCAACACCCCAGTAACCGTCGTCTGCAATGTCTTTCTGAGCCTGCGCTTTTGTTGCAGCATCAACTTCAAGTGACTCATATAATCCCTTAAGACCATTGGCTTTATTGTATGTTTTGCCCTGTTTTGTCATCAACTGCTCTACAATGCTCTGCAGCTGCTGTGCACGCTGGTTAGCGTCCTGTTTTAACTTTGCGATCAAAGCGGGATCAGCCTTATATGTTTTCTTTGTGGAAGCGCTTGTTGTTGCTGTATCCTTGCTTGCTTCATAAACTGCTCCGACATCCTCTTTTTCAGATGTTGCAGTATCCGCAGCTGCCTTTTCTGCAGTTTTTGTCTCTGTTGACTGATTGTAGTTGGTGTATCCACTGTAATTTGATGATACACTATCCGTAACTCCTTTTACGCTCATGATTTTATCCTCCTTGAAAAAATAATTTTTTGACAGTTTTCTTAATTGGTAATCTGCCTTATCAGTTATATCGGATGTACTTAACGAAAACTTTATAGCAAATTGAAAAAATTTTTAAAAATTATTTTGCAGGCTCCAAAGGGTGTCCTTCCTGGTATAATCGAAGAAGTTCCGCACTATCACGCTCCAGTATGTAGTTTCTGCCATCGCAGATGATTTCCTGCCCGCAGATGATCTTGGGATTGCGTTTGCGCAGTTCCAGCATAATCTCTCTGCAAAGGGCGGCTTTTTTATGGGTATCGGTAATCAGGGCAACCGATATGGCTTCTTTATCCTGTGTTGTTAAACATTTCATAGTCCAGAAATCCGTACTATCAGAGTATGCAACCGCAATAATGTCTTCCAGCCGCCTGACATAAGGCTCTATGCTGTTCATAACAATATAATGCTGCGTCAGAAAGCAGGCAATATAGTTATCTGTTGCAGCACCAGGCGATTTGCAGATGACAAGCGTAACGGAAGGATCGGCAAGTTCATGGTCGATCTTCTGCAGTTCTCCCTCCGAAAAGCCGGTGGTTTCCTGATAATAAGACATCCAGCTGGAATCCCGCTTACGCTTCAGTACGATTCCGGGTATCAGCAGTGCGATTCCGGGCACTAACACAATATACGGGAATATGGAAGTTGGGCTTGCTATGATGCCGAAGATCGTTATGGGCAGCGTAAAAACCAAAAGAACGATCGCTCCGGCAATCAGACCTTTCCCGCCGCCTTTGTCGATGCGTATGGATTTTAAGATACTTCCTTTTCCTACCTTACTTTGTTTTTGATAAATTTTGTGCTCTGTAGATGCAATCAAAGTTCGCCTCCGTTCTGCCGCGCAGGCGGCATATATTTTAATATAGTTTAAAAATTATTTTGCAGGCTCCAAAGGGTGTCCTTCCTGGTATAATCGAAGAAGTTCCGCACTATCACGCTCCAGTATGTAGTTTCTGCCATCGCAGATGATTTCCTGCCCGCAGATGATCTTGGGATTGCGTTTGCGCAGTTCCAGCATAATCTCTCTGCAAAGGGCGGCTTTTTTATCGGTGTCGGTAAACAGGGCAACCGACATGGCCTCTTTATCCTGTGTTGTTAAACATTTCATGGTCCAGGTATCCGTGCTGTCGGAAAATGCGACTGCAATAATGTCTTCCAGCCGCCTGACATATTGTTCCATAGCGTTCATAACCATATAATTCTGCGTAAGAAAACAGGCAATAAAATCATCTGCTGTGGAAGTGGGCTTCTGGCAAATGACAAGCGTTACAGACGGATCGGATAGTTCACGACCGATCTTCTGCAGCTCTCCCTCGGAAAAGCCGGTGGATTTCTGATAATAAGAGAGCCAGCCGGAATGACGTATACACTTTAGTACGATTCCAAGTATAAGCAGTAAAATTCCGGGTGCAAACGCGATGTATGTGGAAATGTGGGCAGGATCCGCGATTAAAACGCGGAGCGTAAGGGGCAGCATACAAAACAAATAGATGATAGCGATAGTGATCAGGATTTTCCAGCCCTTCGTGTCAATACGTAAGGCTTTTAAAATGTTTCCGTTTCCTATCTTCATGTGTCGTTGATAAATTTTGTGATCTGTAGATGCAACCAAAGTTCTCCTCCGTTCTGCCGCGCAGGCGGCATATGTATTATTATATTTTCTTTATTAATAATGCCGCATTTTATTTATGGCGTTTTACGGCGGCGATTGCGGATCAATGAAATGGCACCGTAAATAACGCCTGATAGACCAACTACAAGAGTCTCCAATAGGACGCCGGGCCGCTTAATCGCCTGCAGGGTATAATTCTCCGTTCTGCTGCACAGGTATTCGGCGTTCACGTTTATTATGTTGGAGCCGTCATTGACTGCGAAGCTTTGCCCGCGTATACTGAGGTAAGAGTCTGCTCCAATAGGCAGATAGCTCAGATCTCTCATCACAAAATAACCGCTTACCGTAAAATTATATCCCACCTTTAGGAGAGAGTCAAATAGCCTGATCTGTTCCGCCAGAGGTTCGTTCCTGCCCGGCGTAAGGAGGATGATCCACTCTTTTTGGTCACAATCGCAAAATCTTGCAATACAGTATATGCTGTCATCATCCGTACCCGTTTTGGCATCTAAGATTTCAAGCTTTTCAAAATAATAGACTTTTTGAGAATCATGAAGTCCTCCGAATTCAATCTGATCCCCTTGGATCTCATGCGCGTTGCCCGCATGGAATGGAAGGATATATAAAAAAAGCAGTAACAGACATGTTCCGGAAATAAGGCAGACTTTCCCGCCGTAAATCTTCTCGCGCCAGGTACTGCTGCGGGAAAGGTTCTTTTTATATTCTTCGTAACTGTTTCCTTCTATATGTTCCGTATCTTCCATAAATAAGCTCATTCCTTCCATAAATATAATAAAGATTATCAAAATAGTGTTGTAGAAGTTGAAAAGACACCTTATACTATATCATATATCATGCACCTGATTATGGCAAGAGGTATCTTGCATATGCTGCGGACAGTGCTATCATGTGTGCGCCGCATAGACGTAAATAAGGAGAGATCTTATGAAAGCAAATGTGACGGTAAAGGGATATGCGAAGATCAATTTGGGATTGGATGTGATCGGAAAACTGGAAAACGGTTATCACCTGCTCCGCTCCGTAATGCAGCAGATTGATCTTTACGATACGATCGAGCTGAGTCGTCTGTCTGAAGCCATAAAGAATGAGCTGACGGCGGCGGTTGGGGATACCGGCATGCGTATTGCCCTGACTTCGGACAGTGATGAAGTTCCCCTTGATCAGAGCAATCTGGCTTACAAGGCGGCGAAGCTGTTGCTGGAACATGATAGTATCAGCGAGAGAGTACATATACATATTAAAAAGAGGATTCCTGTTGCCGCGGGACTTGCCGGCGGAAGCACCGATGCTGCGGTAGTTTTAATGGGGATGAATGAATTGTTCGGCTTGGGGCATAGTAAAGATGAACTGCAGGAATTGGGCGTAAAGCTGGGTGCGGATGTGCCATTCTGCATTATGGGCGGAACCGCTCTGGCGGAAGGGATCGGAGAAAAATTGACACCAATCGAAACGATGCCAGAGATGTATATCGTCATTGCCAAGCCCTCAATCGGAGTCTCTACCAAATATGTCTATGAAAACCTCCGGTTAGAGCAGGTCACGCATCCTGATACGGAGCAGATCCTTGCGGCTATGCAGCGTAAAGATCTGACAGAGATGACAGGACTTCTGGGCAATGTCTTAGAATCCGTGACCATAGAAAAATATCCGTTGATACGTGAACTAAAAGATGCGATGCTGGAAACAGGCGCAATCGGTTCTTTGATGAGCGGCAGCGGACCGACGGTGTTTGGTATATTTGATACGATGGAAAAAGCGGCGGAAGCTGAGAAACGGATGTGGCGGAAATATCCGCAGGCTTTTGTTCAGGCGGCGGGTATCATCTGTTAGGAAAACATTGATGGAGGCTGAAAATGAAAGATTTTTTGCAGGTCACGGCAGATGAATACCTTCCCTTGCGTGATGTCGTTTTTAAGACGCTGCGCAAGGCGATCCTTCTGGGTGAATTGGAACCGGGCGAGCGACTTAGGGAGGTTTGGCTGGCAGAACGGATGGGGGTCAGCAGGACGCCGATCAGGGAGGCGATACGGATGCTGGAGCTGGAAGGGCTTGTTGTGATGAAGCCGCGTTGCGGCGCTGAGGTCTCCCAGATCACAGCCAAAGGGTTGAAGGATGTTCTGGAAGTCAGGACGGCATTGGAGGAGCTTGCGATCAAGCTTGCATGCGACAGGATCAATGAAGAACAGTTAGAACGCCTGAAAACGGCGATGGAGGAATTTGAGAAAGCTATCCGTTCTAAAAAGGAAGTAAAGATAGCGGAGGCGGACGTAAGATTTCATGATATCATTGTGGAGGCAAGCGGCAATAACCGCTTGGTGCAGATGACGTCCAATCTTTCGGAGCAGTTTTACCGTTACCGCTATGAGTATGTAAAGGATCCGGAAAGGCATGAAGAGCTGATAGAGGAACACCGGCGGATGGTTGAAAGCGTTGCGCGCAAGGATAAGGAGAAAGCGGCTGAGATCGTGAGGCTGCATATTGCCAATCAGGAGACAGCCATAGCGCGCAAGCTGCATCTTGAATAAAGAACGGATTTTTTGCCCATACTCTATCTGACGGGTTGTGCCGGAGCGCTTCAAAGTTTCCGTATCGGAAATGTGAAACGGACAATTCCCGGATCATATGATAGAATAGGATGGGTGAGGAAAATGTTAAAGGATGGAGAAATGCCGGTATGGAATACGGAAAGCAAAAAATGCCGGCAGGTGATGCTGGGTAAATTGCTGCTGTCAGCGATGGTTATTTTCGGATGGTTATTTCCGGATTTTATCTGGAACGGGGATACGGCTTCCGTGACAGACAGGGACGGCAATGACGTGACAGCCGAGATGTCCGGACAGGAGATCTATGAGGGCATCTATGAAGCGGAGGATATAACATTTACAATAAGCTGGTTGAATTGATAAAGCTTGGAAAGTGAGGAGTGGCAGCATGACGAAAGATATTTTGATTGCATTAAAAGGGATCCAGTTTGAAGGCGGCGGAAGCGGTTCGGAGGAAATGGAGGTTTTTACTCCCGGAGAATATTTTTATAAAAATGATACGCATTATCTTTTGTATGAGGAGATGGACGAGAGTAGAAATGAGACATCCAGCCGCATCAAGATCAAAAAAGATGTTGTCGAGCTGACCAAAAAGGGCGATGTTAACGTACATATGATCTTTGAAGTCGGAAAAAAGAATCTGACCAATTATCAGACTGCTTACGGAACGCTTGCCATGGGACTTTATACTGACGAGATCGGTTTTGAAGAAGAAAAGGACAGCCTGCGCTTAAAGATCAGGTATCAGCTGGAGATCAATTATATGCCGATGGCGGAATGTGAGATCATACTGGAAGCGGTTTCTAAAGAAAAAGGATCGGCGCTGTTCCGATCCTGATCCTGCAATGTATTAATTTATTTTATCTTTATTCCCTTTATTTCATGGGTTTTGCACCGGCTTTTTCCTGCGCCTTTTCCATAGCGCGTTTGAAGAAGCCTTTCTTCTTTTCTTCTTTCTTGACCACAGTGCCGTGTACGCCTTTAACGCCGACAATGTAGATGCCGCTGATCTCTGCTTTGACTTCCTTCTTGACCGGAATAAGCTCAAAAACTTCTTCGTCGCAGAACATCGTCATGATCTGCGGACCGACCTTTACTTTTACCAGCGGAACTTTAAGGTTTTTGGACATTTTCGGGATCTGCTCTGCGATCGCGGCGGGAAGCGTCGCATCTTTCAGCTTCATCCGTTTTTTATCAATGACCAGTAGGGAAACGGTCTGTTTATTAGCTTCCAGCAAAGATTTTTGCTCTTCCTGTTTTTTCTGCAGTTTTCTTCCTACAAAATAAAGGATGGTCAGTAAAACGGCTATTATGCCTACGATGATCAATATAATATAAAGTGGTCTCAATCCGGTCACCTCCTGTCTGATTATCCCATTGTAGCATTGTTTCTTTAAAAGTGCAATTAAAAACTCTCTTAATATAAGACTTTACAATTTGTGTTCTGCGTGATACAATACATTACAATTAAAAATTAATTACATACAAGGAGGAAAGAGTAGTTATGGGTGGAGAAGATGCATTAGCGGCTGCCGCTGGTGTCACCGCAGTATATTCAATCGTTTGCTTGGTTGTGGCTGTGGCATGTTTGGTAGCAATGTGGAAAGTATTTGTAAAGGCGGGAGAGCCGGGATGGGCAGCTATCGTACCTATCTACAATGCTTTTGTGCTGTTTAAGATCACATGGGGTAAAGGGATTTTATTCCTGTTGATGTGTATTCCTGTTGTTAACTTCGTTGTTTTGATTATGACATACGTGAAGTTGGCTAAGGCATTTGGCAAGGGAACCGGTTTTGCGGTTGGATTGATTTTCCTGGCTCCGATTTTCATGTGCATGCTGGGCTTTGGCGATGCTCAATATGAAGGACCGCAATAACAAAACGAACTAAATGTAATAAGATAAGGTGCAGCCGTTGGATTCTGTATGTGATTCGACGGCTGTATTTTATTGTGATGAAGCGGAAATGAAAATATTTAGCGAAAGATATTGTTTTCTTTTTTGGAGCTATGTGATATGTTATACATAGAATGATCTTGTTTTTCATTCCTATTTGAGCCGCCAAAGGCGGCATGGAGGATTAATATGGAAAATCTTGCTGAGAAGGAGAAAAATCTGCGTATGTCGGCAGAACAAGGAGATGCACTTGCGCAATACAATCTCGGAGTTCTTTTGCATAGAGCCGGAAATCTCGAGGAGGCCGAGAGGTATTATCGCATGGCAGCGGAACAAGGAGTTGCTGCTGCACAATCTAATCTTGGAGTCCTTATGAAGGAAGCCGGAGATCTCAAGGAGGCCGAGAGGTACTATCGTATGGCGGTTGAGCAGGGAAGTGCCGAGGCACAATACAATCTCGGAATTCTTTTATATAGTGCGGGAGATCTTGAAGAGGCGGAGAGATACTATCGTATGGCGGCAGAGCAGGGAAGTGCCGAGGCACAATACAATCTCGGAATTCTTTTGCATAGTGCGGGAAATCTTGAAGAGGCGGAGAGATACTATCGTATGGCGGCGGAGCAGGGAGATGCTGCTGCACAAGCTAATCTCGGAAGGCTGCTGGTTAAAGCCGGAAACCTTGGAGAAGCGGAGAGATACTATCGTATGGCGGCGGAGCAGGGGGATGCTGCCGCACAAGCCATGGCCGGGGTAATTTTAGAAGAAGCGGGAAATCTTGAAGAGGCGGAGAGATACTATCGTATGGCAGCGAAGCAGGGAGATGCTGCTGCACAAGCTAATCTCGGAGCTCTTTTAGAGGATGCCGGAAATCTTGAAGAGGCGGAGGGATACTATCGTATGGCAGCGGAGCAGGGAGATGCCGAGGCACAATCTAATCTGGGGGTTCTTTTGCATAGAGCGGGAGATCTCGAAGAGGCCGAGAGGTACTATCGGATGGCTGCAGAACAAGGAGTTGCTGTTGCGCAATTCTGTCTTGGGCTTCTTTTGAAGGGAGCCGGAAATTTTGAAGAGGCGGAGAAATATTATCGTATGGCGGCTGAACAAGGAAATATCGAAGCGCAAAAAAATCTATTACTCTTAAAGGCATTAATGGAGGGATAATATCAGCAGGGTTAATGAAAAAGGGGTTGTCACACTAATTAGTGTCCGGCTCCTTTTTTATTATGCTGCAGCGGAAAATTCTGTAATTAGAATTCTTTTTTATATGTGGCAAAAAGTCTTTTTTTCATATTAAAAATATGGTATGATATCTATGTATGTCTATGATGGCAGTTTTAGACGATCTACTATTGACGGGAGGAGACGGCTGTGAAAAAAACAGTATTTAGAGTGATAGCGACTGCGCTCTTTGTCGTACTGTGTTCGCAGGCGATCGTGTCTTATGCGGATCCTTCCATCGACGAGGTCAAAGATGAAAGGGACGAAACGCAGCAGGAGCTGGATGAGGTGACGGCGACGCTGGAGGAGCTGGCGGCGGAGCAGAACGAAGTGATCGATGAGATCGAGCAGGTCAATGAAGCGCTTGTTACGGTCATGACAGAAGTAGAAGTGATACGGCAGGCGGTAGAGGATAAAAGGGCAGAGATCGTTCTGGCGGAGGCAAGATATGAGGAAGCGGTAGCGACAGCCAATGAGCAGTACGAGGCCATGAAGATCAGGATCCAATATATGTATGAAGCCGGAGAGCTGGATTATGTTACGATGCTGATGCAGTCGGGAAGCTTTTCCGATGCGCTTACCAAAGCGGATTATGTGCAGGATCTGTATGAATACGATAGAAATATGCTTGCGGAATATCAGAGGACGATAGAGCAGGTAGAGGAGCTGAAGGCTGCGCTGGAGGCGGAGCAGGAAGACCTGCTTGCACTTCAGGCAGATTATGAAGAAGAACAGGCTTATATGGAGAGCGTTATTTTGGAACTGCAGGCGCTTTCCGATGATTTTGCGGCGCAGATTGCCGATGCGGAGGCACTGGCGGCATCATATGCGAAAAAGATTGAGGAGCAGAATGCCGAGATCGCAAGATTGGAGGAAGAAGCCAGACGCGCGGCGGAAGAGGCGGCAAGGCGTGCAGCAGAGGAAGCGGCACGACGTGCGGCGCAGGAATCGGTAGCGGGTTCTGCAGACAGCGGACGGGTCACGACGACTAACTCGGTTACTTATGATGTATCTTCGATTTATGCCGCAAACGGCGGCGATCTTGGGAAATCAATCGCGGTGTTTGCCTGTAAGTTTATCGGCAATCCTTATGTGCCGGGCGGGACAAGCCTGACTGACGGGGCGGACTGCTCCGGTTTTGTATATAGTGTCTATAAGGAATTTGGCTATACGGTGCCGAGGACTTCCTATTCCCTTCGAAGCGCCGGGACGGAGGTTTCCTATGAAAATGCACAGCCGGGAGACATCATCTGTTATCCGGGACATGTGGCGATCTATATCGGCAATGGTCTGATCGTCCATGCAAGCTCCGTGCGGACAGGGATCAAAATATCAAATGCGCAGTACAGGGGGATATTAACTGTAAGAAGGCTGATATGACAGATGGCGCAGGATGAAATATAATATGTTTTTGAATATAGATACATATAAGTTATGTAAACTGGATGTGGAGATAGCGGCTCATGTTTGAAAAAAAGAACTATACGGTAACAGGAATAGATGGAGATTATGCGCACCTTATGGAATGTGAAAGAGAGGACGCAGAGGACAAGCTGGTAGCAAGGGCATTGCTGCCGGAAGGAATCTATGAGGGATGCAGGCTGAGCTATGAAATGATGGTATATCGTATAGAGGAATATGAGTGATATTTAAAATTTTCAAACAACAATTGTGCCTGCGGTGTGGATACGCAGGTTACGTTAAAACATTACGGAAAACAGTGCAGTGTAAAGCGGCGCGGAAATGAGGTCAGATATGAAGGTTGTTGTTGCGATCGATTCATTTAAGGGATGTATGTCTTCTCTGGAAGCAGGCAATTGCATCAAAGAGGCGATAGAAGAAACAGGATTTGCTTCCAAAATTAAAGTATTTCCATTGGCGGACGGCGGAGAGGGTACGGTTGAGGCTTTGATGACCTGTATGCATGGAAAGGAAGTGGAAGTCGAAGTGACCGGCCCGTTAGGTGAAAAGGTCCGCTCCTATTACGGCGTTCTGGAGGAGGAAAAGCTTGCCGTGATGGAGATGGCCAATGTAGCCGGGATCACCATGGTGTCGGAACGCTCTAAGAACCCGATGAATACCACGACGTATGGAGTCGGAGAGATGATCCTACATGCTGCGGAGCATGGATGCCGGGAGTTCATCATCGGGATCGGCGGCAGCGCGACCAATGATGGAGGGCTGGGCATGTTGGCGGCGCTCGGCGTGGATTTTTATAACAGTGAGGGTAGGAAAGCCGGCATTTACGGCAGGGATATGATGCGTGTGGCGAAGGTGGATACCTCCCATATGGCTGAGATCTTAAAGGAATGTCATTTTACGATCATGTGCGACGTGACCAATCCCTTGTGCGGCGAGATGGGAAGCTCGGCGATCTATGGTCCGCAGAAGGGCGCGAATGAAAAGGCGATCGCATTGATGGATGAAGGACTGCGCCGGTATGCGGAAGTGATACGCAGGGATACCGGTAAAGACTTTGCGGAGGCGGAAGGCGCTGGGGCGGCAGGCGGTCTGGGATTTGCTTTTTTAACCTTTCTGAATACGACGATGGGTGCGGGGATATCTTATATTCTGGATAAGCTTGGTCTGGATGAGGAGATGAAAGATGCTGATATCGTGATCACCGGAGAAGGGAAGCTGGATGCCCAGACGGCAATGGGCAAAGCTCCGGCAGGCGTTGCGGCGATGGCAAAAAAGCATGGCGCGATCGTCATTGCGTTTACTGGTGCGACATCCGAAGACGCGGAGGCATGTAACAAGGCCGGTATGGATGCCTATTTCAGTATCTGCCGGGGTCCGATGAGCGAGGAAGAGGCGATGGATAAGGACAATGCAAGACAGAATATACATATGACGGTGAAACAGGTATTCCATCTGATCCATCAGTTAAAAAAGTAAAATGCTAAGAGGTCGCTATGATATTCTTTAAAAAAATGGGAAAAAATAAACAGTTAAATGAACTTCTGAACCGCGTACAGATGAATTTTGAGAATAATTATAAAGACGCCGCGCAGATGAATCTGAAAGAATATGAAGATGCCCTGAGGGCGCTGGAGGAAAGCGGCAGGGTAAAGGGGAACGACAGACAGTATTATGAAGATAAGCTGGATTATTATAAAGAGCAGATGAAGAGATTTACCCATAAGGATCAAAAGCCGAAGTGGTAGGCTGTTCCGGAAAGATGTTAAAGATGATGGAAAATTGTGATACATGCAGCCATTATATCTATGATGAAGAATATGAATATTATTATTGCGACATGGATCTTGATGAGGACGACATGGCAAGGTTCCTGATGGGAAATATGTCAGCCTGCGCGTTCTATCAGTCGGATGATGAGTATAGGATCGTGCGTAAGCAGATGTGAGAAATCATGATCTATTGGCATTTGCACAGCGCAAAGCTGTCGGAAATAGAGATTGCAGATGCCCAAGATCATAATCTATTAAGAAAGGCATGGTTGATATCTTGAAGATGAAAAGATATGTGATGATCAGTATAAGTATCCTGTCATTATTGATGCAGACCGTCTTGCTGGCTGCATGTTCGAAGACAGAGGCTCCTGATCAGGGAGGATCGGGAATCGCAGAAGATATCGTGACGGAAGATCAGGGCGCATCGGATTTGACGGAAGCGGATGCCGGCACGGCGCAGCCGGAGGACAGCCGTCCTGATGACGCATATGAGATGGAAGAATCCCTGCTGACACAGGAGGAAGCAGAAGCATTGATCGATCCCCTGATACAGTGGGCGGGACTTTATATGATAGGCAGAATGGAGAAGCATGAAACCTTTGATGATGCATTAAAATTACAGACGGCGGGCGTTACGATAGCATATGGCTGTCTGCCGGATATTTCATCAGAGATCCTGATGGCGGATGAGGTGGAAGGAGTCTGGGACGCCGCACCGGAAGGATATCTGTATGCCGACCCGGAGAAGATACAGGCTGCTGAGGAATGGCTGTTTGGTGAAACCGTGAGCGCCATTCCGATGATGGATGATCTGACCGGTACAGGGAAGGTATGCATGAATGACGGAGAAGGCGGTATGCTGGTAATGGCGGGTGACTGGGGAATTGCGTGCCCGCGTGGAGATATTGTGTCGATTGAAAATATGGGCGGTATCTTAAATATGGTCACGGTTTCTTACGTGCTGTACGATCATGAGGAAGATACGATCTCTGAGGAACTGGGCTGGATCGAATATCTGGTTCAGGGAACGGCGGAATCAGGTCAGACGCCAAAGATCATTGATATGAATATTCAGGTGCTTTATGTGGATCAGGCGGGCTATCTGTATGAAAACTGGAAAGACGGCGCAACGGAATGGATTACAGACGGTTACAGCCTGATGATTCCCGGAAATTGGGAGGAACGCGTCCATATATATCAGACGGACGGCGCGGATAATTTTATCTGTTCTGCAGCGGCAAGCGAGAATTATATGGGAGTTTTATTTACGATCGTCCATATGCAAAGGGGAGCACAGATAGAAGCGCCTAATTATGAAGTCTTGGGAGAAAATACTGCAGGGATGTATATTGTGGTGTTTCCTTCCGATGTGCAGGTCGATCCGGATGATGGGTATGCCGCAAGGGAATACACGGATCTGGGCAATTATACGGAAGAAGTATTATCTACTTTTCAGATGCGTTGATTTGCTCAGCGCTTCTAATGAAACAAAACGGATAGGAGAGAACGGAGAAGGCTTGGTAAAGAAACATGATGGAAGAGCAGAAGATAACAGATACATATTCATGGGTACATATCAGAAATATCTGTATTGCCGGTGTGACGGGCATTTTATTTGCTGTTTATCTTGGAATGTCATTGTTTTATGATGACCACCTGTATGCGAATACTTATATCAATGGAGTGCCTTATGCCAACGACACACCACCGGAGGCGGATCAGGCTCTGCGGGAACGATGGGATGGATATTCGATTGTCATATATAGCAAGAATGGCGAATCCGCAGTGATTTCCGCTGAAGAGATCGGACTTTCCTGTGATTACGCGCAGTCCGCGGACACGATCAAGGTGCAGCAGAATGCGCTGCTGTGGCCGGGGGAGATGTATGGGATCAATGATTATTTCATTGATTATACTGTCCATTATGACGAAGACAAACTGCGGGCGGCGCTGGCGGAGATTCCTTTTTTACAGGAGGAAAATATGATTGCTCCCCAAAATGCTTATATTGGTACATACAATCAGGAGCTTGGCAGCTTTGAGGTCGTATCGGAAAAACCGGGGACGTGGATTGATCAGGATAAGGTATATGAAATGGTGAGTGCAGCCATTGAGAAGGAAGATCAGATCCTCCGGCTGGATGAATACGGCTGTTATGTCTTGCCGGAGATCATGTCGGACAATGAAGAGCTGCTTGAAGAATTGGCGTATTATAATAAATATATGCAGGCATCCATTACCTATCAGTTTGGTCCGGAAGAGGAGGTCGTGGATTTTACGGTCTATGAAAGCTGGATTCAGGAGTGGGGCAATACGATCCGGATCGATGAAGCGGCGGCGGAAGAGTATCTGCGCACATTGGCGGAGCAGTACGATACCTATAATGGCAGGATGAATTTTACCACAGTCGACGGTTATGTCATCAATCTTCCGAAAGGCGGATTTGGCTGGAAGATGGATGTTGCGGCGGAGACGGAGCTTCTGATTAGTGATATCAAAGCGGGAACGATCGATGTAAGGGAACCGCTCTATTCCTGTGAAGGCGCATCCCGGGATAATGATATCGGGGATTTTTATATCGAGGTGGATATGACCTCGCAGAGGGTTTATATCATCGATCATGGAGAGATCGTTTTGGAAAGCGACTGTGTGACCGGCAATATGTCTAACGGCTGCGAAACGCCCCCCGGAATCTTCGGATTGACCTATAAGACAAGAAATGCAACGCTGCGTGGAAGGGATTATGTTTCTTATGTGAAGTATTGGATGCCGTTTAATGGAAATATCGGCTTTCATGATGCATCCTGGAGAACACTCTTTGGGGGAGACATTTATCTGACAAGCGGTTCTCATGGCTGTATCAATCTGCCAACGTCATTTGCGGCAAAGCTGTACGATTATATTTATAAAGATTGCCCGGTTATCTGCTATTATCTGACGGAGGATGTTATTGTGGAATATCCGGACAATATAGATCCTGATTTTGCGGTGTCAGGGAATCATACAACCGATACTGCTTTGGAAGCGTCAGAAGATAATATAACCGATACTGCTTCTGAAGCATCAGAAGATAATATAACCGATACTGATTCTGAAGCGTCCGAAGGTAATACGACCGATACTGCTTCTGAAGCGTCCGAAAGTAATACAGCCGATACTGCTTCTGAAGTGTCCGGAAATGGTATAACTAATACACAGAACATAAGCCGGTAGCTGATCAATAGTTCTGCTTCAAGCAGAGATATGATACAGCATGGGGACTGAATATGGGAAAATTATATGACATATTGACAGAATATGGCGAGTCCGATGCCTATCCCTATCATATGCCGGGACATAAGCGGTATGAGGGAGAGGGAACGCCACTCTTCTGGAAAGAATATTATAAAAGGGATATTACGGAAATAGACGGCTTTGACGGTCTGCATCATGCGGATGGCATTTTAAAAGAAGCAATGGAACGGGCGGCCAGGCTGTATCATTCCGAACATACCTATTTTTCGGTTAATGGAAGTACGGCGGGCGTGCTGACGGCGGTCATGGCGGCAGTACCGCGGGGCGGCAGCCTGATTATGATGCGTGGCAGCCATAAAAGCGCATATCATGGGATACTGCTTGGCGGGATGCGCGGCATCTATCTGCCATCCGGGACGGATCCGGAGACGGGACTGGATCTCGGTGTGACGGCCGATCAGGTGATCAGTATGGCAGAGGCGCATCCGGAGGCGGGAGCCATATTTTTGACATCGCCTACATATGAGGGGATTTCCATGCCGCTTCGGGAGATCGCGGATGAACTTCATAAGAGAGATCAACTGTTAATCGTTGACGCTGCTCATGGAGCCCATTTCGGCATGGCGGATTATCTGCCGGAAAATGCAGTAGATGCCGGGGCGGATATTGTCATTCACAGCCTTCATAAGACGCTCCCGGCGCCGACGCAGACAGCGCTGCTGCATGTCAATGGCGGTAGAGTCAGCATCCGTCAGGTAGAACGGTATTTATCCGTTTTTCAGAGCACCTCACCTTCCTATGTTTTAATGGCGGGTATTGATGAATGTATCTGTATGCTTCAAAACGGTAAAGAGAGGTTATTTGCGGCATTTTATCAGAAGCGGAAAAAACTGCATGCTTTATCAGACGGATTGAAGCACATCCGTATTGTTGACGCATTTACTCCGCTGGCTTCGTCTTCCGGCAAGCCGGACGGATATGCCCCGGAGATGGGTAAGCTGCTGTTGATACCCGATCGGGAGTATATGACGGCAAGGGATTTACACGATGCTTTAAGATTGCGATACCATCTGCAGCCGGAGATGGCGGCATCTATGTATGTGCTGCTGTTTCTTACGATCATGGATACGGAGGAGGGATATAGGAGACTTTCGGACGCGCTGCATGAGATCGATCATAATATGGAAAAAACAGACAATACTAAAAAGTGTCTTAAGAAAAAATGTACAAGAGATCTGCCGGAGGCGGTTTATACGATGGCTGAGGCGGATGCGATGGAGGGAGAATGGATATCCTCTGAGGATGCTATAGGAAGGATTAGTCAGGGGATCGTGGCAGTCTATCCGCCCGGACAGCCTTTGCTAGTGCCGGGAGAACGTATCACAAAACAGGTGATTGAAGAATTGCAATATTGCAGAAGCAGCGGATGTGAAGTACATGGTATTGCTTTATGGGAGGAAGATCCTGATATGTTTCGATTATTATGTATATGTGACAAAGGGTAACTCAGATATCTTGTTGATAAAATCATTTTTAAACAACTATTTTTAAACTTCGAGTTATGCAAAACTTATAGATAGAATTGTGAAAGAGTTAAATCCGATTTACATAACTTTTTGCTGGAAAATATGTGTTCCAAAAACATCATGTTATGAAATCATTTTTGGAACAAATATTTTCCGACTTCGAGTTATGTAAATCTTATAGACGGAATTGCGAAACTCTCAATAGCAGAAAGTTGATTGAGCAGAGTTTCGCAATTGCCTGATGAAAAACAGGAAACAATGGAACCAGAGAGATCAGAAAGGATATTATTAATGAAAGAAATTAGAAAAACCAAGATTGTATGTACGATAGGACCTGCCTGCGAGAAAGAGGAAATGCTGGAAAAAATGATGCTGGCCGGTATGGATGTTGCAAGATTTAATTTTTCACATGGAACACAGGAGGATCAAAAGGAACGGTTAGACCGCGTGCGTAAGGTTGCCGAAAAACTGGCGCTTCCCGTGGCTATGTTAATGGATACCAAGGGACCGGAGATCAGGCTGAGAGATTTTATGAACGGCAAAGAGATCCTGCAAAGAGGTCAGACATTTACCCTGACGACAGAGGAAATGATGGGAACCGCGGAACGCGCCACGATTACCTATAAGAATCTGAAAAATGATGTATCCGTAGGAACGCATATCTTAATCGATGACGGCAAAGTAGAGATGGTGGTGAAAGAGATCACGGATACCGATATTATATGTGAGGTGATCACCGGTGGTAAAGTCAGCAACCATAAAGGCGTGAATGTGCCGGGCGTAGAGCTTTCCATGCCGTATATCAACGAAGTGGATGATTCGGATATCCGTTTTGCGGCGCAGCAGAAATATGATTTTATTGCGGCGTCTTTTGTCAGATGTAAAGAGGATGTGCTGGCGGTCCGTAAGATTCTGGATGAGTATGAAAGCGAGATAAAGATTATCTCCAAGATTGAGAACATGCAGGGCATCAGGAATCTGGATGAAATATTAGAAGTATCGGACGGCGTTATGGTGGCAAGGGGAGATATGGGTGTTGAGGTATCCATGGAGGAGATTCCTATCCTGCAGAAAGAGATGATCAAAAAGGCGGTTGCACAGGGAAAGCATGTCATCACGGCAACGCAGATGTTAGAATCCATGGTAAGCAATCCCCGTCCCACTCGGGCGGAGACGACGGACGTAGCAAATGCAATTTTTGACGGTACGACAGCGATCATGCTTTCCGGAGAAAGTGCAGCGGGAGAGTATCCGGTAGAAGCGGTGGAGACAATGTCCCGTATCGCGCTCCGGACGGAGCAGAGCATTAACCATGCAGGGAGGATGCGCCGGTCAGATTACGGTGTGCAACTGGGAATCACGGATGCGATTTCACACGCTACCTGTGAAACGGCGGTAGATGTGGGAGCTGCGGCGATCCTGACGGTTACGATGTCAGGATTCACAGCGGGAAAGATTTCCCGGTATAAGCCGTCATGTCCAATCGTTGCATTTACGACGACACAGGAAGTGTGCCGTCAGATGAATCTTTTGTATGGCGTGAAACCCTTCCTGATCGGGGAAGACAATTCGGAGGAACATCTGTTTGAAACGGCTTTGGAGGCTGCCAAAGAGGCAGGTTATGTACAGGAGGGCGACAAAGTAGTGCTGACGGCGGGGCTTCCGCTTGGCATTGCCGGCAATACGAATATGATCCGGGTTGTGGAAATAGATTGAAAAATCAAAGAATAAAACAAAAGAAACAGGTATGATCATGGGGAAATTATTCTATATTATGGGGAAAAGCGCCAGCGGCAAAGATACTTTGTATCGGATCTTAGCCGGAGACCGGACTCTCGGTTTAAGGCTGGTCGTTCCTTATACGACGCGCCCGATCCGGCAAGGGGAATGTGAGGGAGAGACGTATCACTTTGTAGATAAAAGCAGGCTGGATGAGATGAATGCGCAGGGCAGGGTGATCGAGGCACGCTGTTATCATACAGTCCATGGTGACTGGTATTATTTTACTGCGGATGATGGACAGATCGATCTTTCCGGGAATGATTATTTGATGATAGGTACGCTGGAATCTTATGAAAAGACAAGGGAATATCTGGGGAAAGAGAAGGTTGTACCTGTTTATGTTGAAGTAGAGGACGGGGAACGCCTGCAGCGCGCGTTAAATAGGGAACGCATCCAAAAAGAACCGAAATATCAGGAAATGTGCCGGAGATTCCTTGCCGACGTAGGAGATTTCAGCGATGAGCAGTTAGAACGGCTGGAGATCCTCAGAAGATTTCATAATGATACGATGGAGAAGTGTCTAGCGGAGATTCGCGATTTTATCCTGTCGGAAAAAGACGATGCTTCTATCGGCAGTGAGTAACGCCGGAGTGTTGTTGAGTATAGATCATAGCTGAAAGAGATGATAATATATGGATCATTTGAAGATTAATCAATTATCACAGCCGGTGCATGTGGAACATGCGCAGAAGGTACAGGAGGCGGACGGCTCCTTTAAATTCATGCTTGCCAGTAATATTCAGGAGGGTGAGCTGCAGGAGAAGCTGACTGTACTGATGGAAGAGATCACGCAGCAGGGGGAAAAGATCAGTAAGAAAAAGGATATCAGGGACATGAAGAAATACCGTGCCCTGATCAAGGAATTTATGAATGAGATCGTGAACCATTCCCATGAATTTACCAGAGAGAATTTTCTGGATCGTCGGGGCCGCCACAGAGTTTATGGCATCATCAGACTGGTAGATGAGAATCTGGATGCATTGGCCCAGGCTTTGGTGAAGGATGAGAAGGATAATGTGGAGATCCTTTCTAAGATCGGCGAGATCAGAGGGTTGATTCTGGATCTGTTTATGTAGGATATAGTTTGTCATTGGGCTATTAAGCAATGCGAATATTTTGACTTTTTTGTAATATTATGAAAGAATAAAATTTCAGAAATATCATATGAACCGGATATCAGGAACAGTCAATTATATAACTTTATGCTTTGGCAAAATTAAAGAAGGGAGTGATCGGGTATGGCATTGTTTTCAGAGATCATCGGGCAGGAGCAGATCAAGGAGCAGTTAAAAGGAGCGATTTCGCAGGATATAGTTTCCCACGCCTATCTGATTCACGGCGAAATGCGGTCCGGTAAGGAATTTGTTGCGAAAATATTTGCACAGGCATTGCAGTGTGAGGAAAGACAGGAAGGAGAGCCTTGTCAGGAATGCCGTTCGTGTAAACAGGCGGCATCAGGTAATCATCCGGATATTATTGCCCTAAGCCATGATATGCCCAATACAATCGGCGTGGATGACGTGCGGGACAAGATCAATAATACGGTATTGATCAAGCCGTATAGCAGCCGATATAAGATCTATATCATAGAAAATGCGGAAAAAATGACGACGCAGGCTCAGAATGCTCTATTAAAGACGCTGGAGGAACCGCCCGCGTATGCGGTATTTCTTCTGCTGACCGCTTCCATGGAAGCGATGCTTCCCACGATCGTCAGCCGCTGCGTCGTATTACATATGAAGCCGGTGCAGGATGAGGAGATGCGCAGATACCTGATGCGCGATCTGAAAGTGCCGGATTATCGGGCGGAGATCTGCGTTGCTTTTGCAAGGGGAAATGTTGGAAGGGCAAAAGCCCTTGCATCTAACGAGGATTTTGATAAAATAAGACAAGCGACATTATCTCTGATGAAAAATATCTTTGATATGGATACGGCAGAGGTCATGGAGGCGATCAATGATATCAAGAAGGATGGTCTGGATATTGGCGATTATCTTGATATTATGTCGGTATGGTATCGGGATGTGCTGCTTTTTAAAGCGACTCATGATATGAATCATCTGATCTTTCGGGATGAGATCCAGAGTATCAAGAAGATTGCGCAGCACAGTGACTATGAAGGGATCGAGGAAGTGATCAATGCTTTGGAAAAGGCAAAGAGCAGGCTTGCCTCGAAAGTCAGTCTGGAACTGACGATTGAGCTTTTGCTGCTGACCATTAAGGAAAATTAACATACGTTTATTCGTTTTACAAATATTGTGCCTGCGACATAGCGTTAAAGTATATTTAAATTTGCAGGTTACGGAAAGGCATGGTTATTATTATGACAAAAATAGTCAGTGTGCGTTTTCGCACAGCTGGAAAGATCTATTTCTTTGCGCCCGGCGATCTGGATATCGTAAGGGGCAATCATGTGATCGTAGAGACGGCAAGAGGGATCGAATACGGCACTGTAGTAGGAGATGCAAGAGAGATAGAGGATGACAAGGTGGTACAGCCGCTGAAATCGGTGCTTAGGATAGCGACGCCAAAGGATGACGAACAGGCGGCGAAGAATAAGGAGAAGGAAAAGGACGCCTTTAAGATCTGCCTGGAGAAGATACAGGCGCATGGTCTGGAAATGAAGCTGATCGATGCGGAATATACATTTGACAACAATAAGGTATTGTTTTATTTTACTGCTGATGGCAGGGTGGATTTCCGGGAGCTGGTAAAGGATCTGGCAAGTGTGTTCCGTACCAGGATTGAGCTGCGTCAGATCGGTGTCAGAGATGAAACGAAGATCAGGGGAGGTATCGGCAACTGCGGAAGATCGTTATGCTGTCATTCCTATCTGTCGGAATTTATTCCGGTTTCGATCAAGATGGCAAAGGAGCAGGGGCTGTCCCTGAACCCTACAAAGATCTCCGGCGTATGCGGAAGGCTGATGTGCTGCTTAAAGCATGAGGAGGACACATATGAGGAGTTAAATAAAAAGCTGCCGAATCCCGGCGATCGTGTGACTACGCCGGAAGGCGACGAGGGCGAGGTGCATAGTGTCAGCGTTCTGCGCCAGCAGGTGAAAGTCATTGTGGATGATAATGATGAAAAAGTGATCAAAGAATATGCCGTGGAAGACTTAAAATTTAAGCGCCGCCACAGAAGGGAGAAGGTAGATCTTTCTCCTGAGGAGCTCAAAGAACTTCAACGTCTGGAAAGAGAGGATTCCAAAGGAGGAAAATCAAAGCTGGATGACAATTGAGTTAAAGGATGGAGAACGTCTTGACGATCTGCAGCGTAACCACTATCGGATCATACAGCACCCTGAGAAATTTTGTTTTGGCATGGATGCGGTGCTTTTGTCCGGATTTGCCGTGGCTAAGAAGGGGGAGCATGTACTGGATCTGGGGACGGGAACGGGTATCCTTCCGATTCTGCTTTCCGCCAAGACGAAAGCAAAGCATCTGACCGGACTGGAGATTCAAGAGGAAAGCGCGGATATGGCGCGCCGGAG
The DNA here is from genome assembly GCA_964421915.1 of uncultured Lachnospiraceae bacterium. Classification (GTDB taxonomy): domain Bacteria; phylum Bacillota; class Clostridia; order Lachnospirales; family Lachnospiraceae; genus NK4A136. The sequence goes on along the minus strand of CAYQZB010000028.1, from coordinate 7,215 downwards.
TGTGTTATTAAATGATCTTCAGGACAGGATAGAGATCATTACGGGAGACATCAAGGAGGCAGGCAGTATATTCGCGCCTGCTTCTTTTGAAGTGGTTACCTGCAATCCGCCATACATGATCGCGGAACATGGACTGACCAATCCGAACCAATACAAGGCGATCGCGAGGCATGAGATCTGCTGTACCCTGACGGATGTTGCTGCGGCATCTGCCAAAGTATTGAAGCCGGGAGGAAGGCTGTATATGGTGCACCGTCCGTTTCGAATGGCGGAGATCATACGGACGATGTCGGCATTTGGTTTAGAGCCGAAACGCCTAAGGATGGTCTACCCTTACGTGGATCAGGAACCGAATATGCTTCTGCTTGAGGCTGTCCGCGGGGGAAAGTCCGGTATGACAGTGGAGAAACCGTTGATCATCAACGAGGCGCCGGGAGTCTATACCCGGGAGATCACGGAACTTTATAGCTTTTAATGCAAGTGGATATATGTGGTATTTTGGATGAGAATGATTGACGGCAAATGGCACAAAAGAAGTTGTGCGAACTCCATTGCACCGAGCATTCCAATGAGCCTCTAAAAGCGAAAATCGTGTTCAGCAGAGGCTTCCACGATTTTTGAGTCTCATTTCCATGGTGCAAAAGTCGTTCGCCCAATCTTCTTTTGCGCCAGTTGCCGAGTAAAGTTTTTCTTTAAGGCTTATGATCATTACGTCATAATATGATATTTTATGTGAGAGATATATGGTATTTTGTATGAGGTTTACATAACTCGAAGTTGGAAAATATGTGTTCCAAAAATGATTTCATAACATGATTTTTTTGGAACACATATTTTCTGACAAAAAGTTATGTAAACCGGACAACATATTTCTATACCCATTATATCTTTATGGAAAGGAGCCCAACATGTCCGGAACATTATACCTGTGCGCGACCCCCATCGGAAATCTTAAGGATATTACAGCCAGAGTGCTTGAGACGCTGGAGCAGGTGGATGTGATTGCGGCAGAGGATACGAGGAACAGCATCCATCTTCTGACGCATTTCGGCATCAAAACCCCGATGACCAGTTATCACGAATATAATAAGACAGAAAAGGCATATCAGCTGATCAGCAGTTTAAAGGATGGGAAAGATATTGCGTTGATTACGGATGCAGGGACTCCGGCAGTCTCGGATCCCGGTGAGGTGCTTGTGAGGATGTGTCAGGAAGAGGGGATCACCGTCACTTCCCTGCCTGGACCGGCAGCGTGTATCACGGCATTGACGCTTTCCGGACTTTCGACCAGACGGTTTTGCTTTGAGGGCTTTCTGCCATCGGACAAAAAGGAAAAAAAGGAAGTTCTTGCTGAAATGGAGTCGGAGACCCGCACTATGATCCTTTATGAAGCGCCGCATCATTTAAAGAGAACGCTGGAGGAATTATATGATGTCCTGGGAGATCGCAGGATGACAATCTGCAGGGAGCTGACCAAAAAATTTGAAACGGTGCTTCCCACGACTTTATCGGAAGCGCTGGCCATGTATAAAAATGAGGATCCCAGAGGAGAATATGTATTGGTGCTCGCCGGAAAAGAGCGTGAGCAGGTCAGGCTGGAGGAGCGGCAGAAATGGGACAGCGTAAATATCGCGGAACATGTGGCGTTCTATGAGGAGAAGGGACTGTCCAGAAAGGATGCAATGAAGCGCGTGGCGGCAGATCGGGGAGTGGGAAAAAGGGAAATTTATGAATATCTGCTGAAAAACTGTGATTAATAGTTGACAAACAGTGTATGACTTAATATACTTTATTTGTCTTATAATTATAGTAACAAAGGAGATAGTAATTATGCTGGAAAAAATTGCAGAAATGATCGCAGAGCAGCTTCATGTATCACCGAGTGTAGTCATTACGGAGGAAACTTCGTTCAAACAGGATCTGAGGGCTGATTCCTTTGAGCTGATGGAGCTGGTTATGGCTTTGGAGGAAGAATATGGTATTAAGATAGAGGATGAGGAGCTGGAGAATTTTGAAACAGTCGGAGATGTATTGAACTACATCAAAAGTCAGGGGATCGATGAGGATTAATGAGATATTCCCAACTGTATAAAAGCATGCAGGGCGTGTCCATTCGGACACGCTTCTTTATACACAAAAGAAGCAATGAAAAGCAGGCAATTGTGAAATTCTCAGTGCTGCACAATAGGAAAGAGTCTGATAAGAGTTTCGCAAACGCCTAGTAATAAAATAATAAGGAGGATCCCTGTATGGATCGAATTATGACCAATTGTCTTGATAAAGGGTTTTTTCTATATCAAAAAGAATTTGAAGAGGCGGCGATCCGTGTGCTCCGTTCCGGATGGTATATCATGGGAAGAGAGCTGGAATGCTTTGAGGGTGAATTTGCGGATTATATCGGCGCGAAACACTGCGTTGGTACTGCAAGCGGTCTGGATGCGCTGATATTGGCATGCAGGACGCTCGGACTGCAGGAGGGGGACGAGGTCATTGTACAGGCGAATACGTATATCGCGACAGTCATGGCGATTACAATAGCGGGCGCAACGCCGGTGTTTGTGGAGCCGGATGAATACTTTCAGATCGATGCCGATAAGATCGAAGAGAAGATCACGGATAAGACGAAGGCCGTCATGGTGGTGCATCTGTACGGACAGGCTGCAAAGATGGATCGGATCATGGAGATCTGTGGGAAATATGATCTGCGGCTGATCGAGGATTGCGCGCAGTCCCACGGAGCTGATTATCAGGGGAAGATGACAGGCACCTTTGGGGATATCGGCTGTTTTTCCTTTTATCCCACTAAGAATCTCGGCGCGTTCGGAGATGGGGGCGCGATTGTGACGGATCGTGAGGAGTACCGGGATCAGATCAGGATGCTGCGCAATTATGGAAGCAGGGTCAGATATTATAATGAAGAGGTCGGCATGAATTCCAGACTGGACGAGCTGCAGGCGGCTCTTTTGTCGGTGCGTCTGAAGCATCTTCCGCAGCTGACGGAGGAACGCAGGAAGATTGCGGAAAAGTATCTTAATGAGATTCATAACGGGAAGATTTTTCTGCCGAAGCATAGAGAGGGTGCAGGACATGTATATCATCAGTTTGTCATCCGATGCAAAGAACGGCAGAGGTTAATGGAATATCTTAAGGAGCGGGGGATCGATACGATCATACATTATCCGATCCCGCCGCATCTTTCAAAGGCTTATGCGTATTTGGGACATCAAAAGGGGGATTATCCCATCACGGAAGCATATGCGGATGAAGCGCTTTCGATTCCGATGTATAACGGACTGACGACGGCGGAACAGGAGCGGGTGATCGATGCGCTGAATCAATTTTGATGAAGGCGGCATTTTCAACTGCCAGGATTGTGTGGCAGGCAGCATAAATGATGTTACAGTAGCTGCCCGCAAAGGAGGCTTGCAGCATGGATACAGGAATAAAGATAAAGCTGCCGCAGGCAGTAGAGGAAATTATCGGACAGATTAATGATGCAGGCTATGAAGCGTACATTGTGGGAGGATGTGTGCGGGATACCTTATTGCATAAAGAGCCGAATGACTGGGATATCACGACTTCGGCGACACCTGTTCAGATCAAGGCGATCTTTAAAAGGACGATCGATACCGGAATACAGCACGGAACCGTGACCGTTATGAAGGGAAGGCAGGGCTATGAGGTAACCACGTATCGGATCGATGGAGCTTATGAGGATGCAAGACATCCGAAGGAAGTGATCTTTACGCCTGAACTGAAGGAAGACTTAAAGAGGCGTGATTTTACGATCAATGCGATGGCATATCATCCTGATACAGGACTTGTGGATCCCTTTGATGGCAGGAGAGATCTGGAAGCTCACGTGATCCGCTGTGTGGGAGATCCGAAGGAGCGTTTTACAGAAGATGCGCTGCGGATGATGCGCGCTGTCAGGTTTGCGGCGCAGTTGGATGATGAGATTGAGGAGCATACATTGGCTGCAATCAGGGACTTGGCGCCGTCCATCGCAAAGATCAGTGCAGAACGTATCCAGACAGAGCTGGTAAAGCTATTGATATCGGATCATCCGGAACGATTCCGGACATTTTATGAGTGCGGGTTGACGGCTTATTTTCTGCCGGAATTTGACCGGATGATGACGACCGTACAGAACAATCCGCATCATTGCTATACCGTCGGTGAGCATGCTCTTCACAGTCTTTCTCATATCAGAGCGGATCAGAGCCTGAGGCTTGCCATGCTTTTGCATGACATTGCCAAGCCGGAGACAAAGACTACGGATGAATGGGGCGTGGATCATTTTCAGGGGCATCAGGAACGCGGCAGCAAAATGGCGGAAGATATTTTAAGGCGTTTAAAATTTGATAATCAAACAATTGCTATGGTGAAGGGGCTGGTTGCCAGTCATGACAGGAGGATAGAGCCGAATGAAAGATCGGTGCGCAGAGCGATCCATCAGATCGGAGAAGAGTATTTTCCGGCATTATTTGAGGTCGGAAAAGCGGATGCCATGGCGCAGAGTGAATATCGGAGAAAAGAAAAGCTTGCGGCGATAGAAGAAGGCTTTCAGATATACCAGAAGATCAAAGAGGAAGAACAGTGTATATCGTTGAGAAGCCTTGTGGTCAATGGCAGGGATCTGATCCGGGCGGGCGTCGCGCCGGGACGGGAGCTTGGCATGATTTTGGAGCAGATGCTGCAGGATGTGATCGAGGAGCCTTCCCATAATACAAGGGAATATCTGATGCAGCGCTATGTGCCGTGAAGATCGTTCCTTGTGAGAATTTGGAATATTCCATTAAAAACATTCATAGGATAGTGTATGCCGAAAATGGCGGAAAGGGCGGTAATCCTATGAATGACAGGGCAGTCAGTATGCTTGAGAATTATGAATTAAATGTGCTCCGTACCTATCGGGGAAGAAGCGCGATCATATGTGAGACAGATCAGGGACTGAAGGTGCTCAGGGAATACCGCGGAACGGAAGAACGGATCGCCAGGATTGATCAGCTTTTAAGGACTGTAAGGGAGAGATCGGGATATCTTTTGGATGCTTATATGCGGAATAAAGAGGGGATGTATCTCTGCCGGGACCGCGAGCAGAATACCTATATCCTTAAAGATTATTATGAAGGGAAAGAATGCAGTCCGACGGATATGACTGATATCGGCATGGCATTTGCCCATATGGCAAAACTGCATAAAGCGATGCGCGTGCCGCAGGAAGTTCCGGTACAGGGCAACAGCGGACTTTTAAATGAAATACATAAACGCAATGCAGAGCTGAAACGGGGGAAAAAATTTATCCGGGGAAGAGCCGGACGGAGTAATTTTGAGAATTTTCTGCTGATCAATTATGACTTTTTTATGAGGAAGGCATTGGCGATAGAGGAACGGCTGGAACAGGAGGATTTTGGCGAATATGACCGCGCGCTCCTTACGGAGGGCATATTCTGCCATGGAGATTTCCAGTATCACAATATAGTTTTTACGTCTTCGGGTCCTGCGGTGATGAATTTTGAAAAATTCCAATGGGACAGCGGGATCAGGGATTTTTCCCTGTTTTTTAGAAAGGTAATGGAGAAAAATGGCTGGGATCTTAACTGTGCGGAGATCTGTGCCGAAAATTACCTGAAAGAGAGGGAGTTCTCCGAAGCAGAAAAAAAACTGTTGATTTACCGTCTTTCCTATCCGGAAAAATTTTGGAAAATTGTTAATTTTTACATAAATACACGCAAGTCAGTCGTGATGGAACGCAATACCGATAAGCTGAAAAAGATTATGGAGCAGGAACCGCTTAGAGAGAAAGGGGTTTCCTTTCTGGAGTCGCTGTTATATAATCATACATGAAAGAATTAAGTGCGGCTTACATAACTTATTGTTGGAAAATATGTGTTCCAAAAATATCATGTTATGAAATCATTTTTGGAACACATATTTTCCAACTTTGAGTTATGTAAATCTCATGGGCGAAATTGCGAATTTATAAAGTAATTGTTTTGTAACTGCCTAGGAGCATAAAACAGACAATTGCGAAACTCTCAATAGTATAAAATTTATTGTGAAGCATTGACAAATTCATAAGCAGACCTTTGAAAAACTGCCGGCAGTGCCGCTGCGTTTTTCACGAAGCGAAAGCGTGTCTGCGTTGAATTGTCAATGCTGCACAATAGGAAAGAATTTAAATAGAGTTTTGCAATTACCTGAACACTTTATACTTTTATTTGAGGAGAACGAAAGAGTGGTAAAATTACAAAGAGTACAAGTCTTATATCTGCTTCTGCTGTGCCTGGGTCTGTTTTGGCTGACGGGCTGCGCTCAGCTGACGGGAAGCGGCACAGGAGGTCAGCAGGGCAATTATGATACCGGCTTTGTTCCTGCGTCAAGCGGCAATTATGATTCCAGAGATACGGCGATCGTGATCAGCAAGAATACCGAGGCTTCGACGATCACATTTAAAAATATGGAGCTGGGCAGATTTTATACGTTAAATTATGACGGCGCCACGGCGTATTATGATAAATACGGACAGGCGTTGTCGCTTGAACAGGTACGGATCGGGGAGATTGTGAGCGTGGATTTTCTACACCGTGCGAAGCGTCTGGACAGTCTGCGCCTTTCTTCGGAAACATTTGCGTTTGACTGGGTGGAACAGTTCGCGATGGAGACGGGCAGCAGGGAAATAAAATTAAATAATGAGATATACAGGATGGTGCAGGATGTGGTAGTGCTTACGGAAAACGGCATCGGCGACCGGATGGATATCAACGAGGCGGATGTGCTGCGGGTGAGCGGTCATGATCATCTGATAGAAAGTATCGTAGTGGAGCGCGGTCATGGTTATCTGCGACTTAGCAATGACAGCTTTTTTATCGGCGGTTTTTTGGAGATAGATCATTCCAAGATCTATCAGGTCAGTGAGGACATGCTGATTTCCGTACCGGTGGGAACTTATGAGGTGACGATTTCCAATGCCGGCTGCAGCGGTACGGAGACGATCACGGTTAAGGGAAATGAAGAATATGAGTGGGATGTCAGCGAATGGCAGGGAGAAGCCAAATACGGCGTGCTGGTATTTACGGTATCGCCTTCCAATGCCAAGGTTTATATCGATGGCAGACGCGTTGATACCGATACGGAGCAGAATCTGACTTATGGTATCCATCAGATGGTGGTCGTGGCGGAAGGATATCAGACGATCAGCAAATACATCAG
>CAYQZB010000027.1:19767-41921 GCA_964421915.1 uncultured Lachnospiraceae bacterium | reverse complement strand
TTAAATTACAGGAAATCCAAGCACAACTGCCCACCGCAGAGCAGATTCAGCAGAGAATCGATTTGGCAGAGGAAGAATACAGATTAAGGATAAAGGGAGAATGAAATAGATATGGGGAATGGGAGATAGCCCTCGATCAGGGTATCTGATCCTGAGTATATGTTCCGGCTGATCAGAGCGTTATTTAACCAGCGGCGCAAGACGCTTGCTAATGATCTGAGCAATGACAGCGGACTGCATCTGACGAGGGAGGCGGTTGTAGAAGCCCTGAGACAAATGGATCTGAGCGAGACCATCCGGGGAGAGGCGCTGACGTTGGAGCAGTTTGGGGAGCTGGCGGAAAGACTTAAGTCAATGTGAGAATAGGAAGATAAAGCGGCAGTAAATGATGGGATGTATATTGTATATAATCTAAATCAAGGAGAGTGATATTATGGCTACTGTACAAACTCAAATAAGAATAGAAGAAGATGTAAAAAAATATAAACCGGAAGTGTTAGACGCTATGGAAGAAGCAAGGCAGATTAGCAGAGACCCGAATACAAAAAGATATGGTAGCTTTGCAGAGGCACTGAAGGATATAGATTTATGAAATTATTGTGGAATGACTGTTGCATCAAATACCTTTGGATTCGTTGCCATAGACATTGATTGATACAGGAACACATGCGGATTTATTTGATGGGTAATTATTATTATATAAATCTGCACATAGAAAAAAGTATACACATTATTAAGAGATGAAATGAGGCAGAGAAATCTGTCTTTTTTACATGTTATATGTAATTTTTGGGAGAATTTGAATGACAAATTTGATGTTTTATAGTAAAATTAATTTTGAAAAATATATTCTAATAGATAAATATAAAGATGCGTTTTTAAACAGTACGTTTTAAAGGACATCTAATGTGATATTGTTTATTAGGTAACAGATAATAATAATTTAAGTCGTGTTTAATAGATGGAAAAGAAGGAAATATGGGATTATTTGGGGATCAGGATGCTATTGTAGAAACAGCATTAGGAGCTGGTGGAGCATTTGACAAAAATAAGGAAACTGATTTGGCAGCAGTTTTTGAGATAGCAAAGGTATATAAACAGAAACAATAAAACAGATTGAGGAATAAAATTTGATCGCGCATATTTCAAATGATGGACTTAATAGAGAAGAATCGGTGGCAGAGCATACCCGGAAAACGGCATTCTTATGTAATGAAAAGGGAAAAAGGTGCGGACTATCTCAGATTATGTCATTATGCGGAATTATTCACGATATGGGTAAAAACAAACAGATATTCAATGATTACCTGCACGCTGATGAAAATACAAAACGAAAATTAAGAGGAACTATTGCACATGCATCGACAGGAGCGAAGTTCATTTATGACCTTTACCATAACGATCCAAATAATACAAAAGTTATGGTTGAGATGATTTCTTATGCAGTAGCGGCACACCATGGTTTGTTTGATTGTGTTGATATTGATATAAAACATATAGATATATTTTCCAAAAAAATCAGAAAAGTTGATGATTATGAGGAAGCCTATGATAATGCAAGACGAGACTATCTGGATGAATATGATCTTGATAAAATTTTTATGGGTGCAACGGATGAATTTAGTTTAATATGGAATAAAATAAAAGGATTACTGACGGAACTAAAACCCATGCTGATATCCAAATATGGTAGTACCGCTAAAGCAATGCTATCTGAATGTCAATATTTCATGCTTGCATGTTTCCAACGCCTAATGCTATCTATATTAATAGATTCGGATTGGGAGGCAACTTCGGATTTTATGGATAACATCGATACGCTATCAAAACCGACGGACTTCGGTTTCAAAGAGATATTTAAGAATGCCGGAGAAAATTTCGAGAAATATATGCGTAAGAAGCAGCAATCTATTGTCGACTTTCAATTAACTGATAAAGAAAAAGCAATATTTGAAGCGAGAAATTTATTACAAAATGAATGCGTACAATTTGCAGGACATCCCGCAGGGATATACTGTCTGCCGATTCCTACCGGTGGAGGCAAGACATTGAGCAGCCTTGCGTATGCATTGAAGTTTTGCAGTTTGCATCCGGAGACGGAGCGTATTATTTACGTTTCACCGTTTATATCTATAACAGAACAGAATGCTCAAGTGTTCCGTGATGCAATTGGTAATGACAAGTGGATACTGGAACACCATTCGTCAGTAATCAAAAATACAGAAGCGGAGGACGAAGATTATCGGAGCAGCGAATTTTCAAGGTATGATATCAATTGGGAAGAACCGTTTATCTGCACGACATTTGTTCAATTTATGAATACACTTTTTTCAGATAAGAGTGAGTCGATACGGCGGATGCATCGACTTGTCAATTCGGTTGTAATCATTGATGAAGTTCAGGCAATGCCATTAAAGTGCGTACATACATTTAACTATATGGTTAATTTTTTAAATGCCGTATGTAATACAAACATCATCTTGTGTACAGCCACGCAGCCGACTTTAGAGGAAGCAGAGTGCCCAATCCGCTACAGCACCCCCAAATATATGATAGAAAATACAACTGAATGGGTTCGTAAGTTTGAGAGAGTAAAAATTAATACGCCAAAGATGGATCAAAAATATACATTTGAAAGTCTTGGGGATGAGATTGCAGAACGAACAGAAAAGTATCAGTCAATTCTGGTAGTTTTGAATACGAAATCGGCAGTGAGAAAGCTGTATGATATATTGAAGGCGCGAAATATCAATGCTGGTTATCTGACGACAAACTTATGTGCTGAACATAGAAGCGATAAACTTAATTCTATTAAGGAAACAATTAAGAATAAACAGGAAAATATTGTTGTTATCAGTACAAATCTAATTGAGGCAGGTGTGGATATTTCATTTGAATGTGTATATCGGTCTATGACAGGGTTGGACAGTCTGGCACAGACTGCAGGGCGATGCAACAGAAATGGTGAAATGGATCAAGGCATAATATATCTGATCATGCTTGAAGATGAAAATACAGGTAATATGGAAGAATTGCAACAAAATTCTAGAATAACAGAGAAGGTTATATATCAATATCTTAACAGCAAAAAAACTGACAGTCTGCTAATGCCTGAATGGATGAATGAATATTATAAAAATGTTTACTTTTATGCGTCAGATAAAATGAATTTTCCGATAAAAGAATTGGACACAAACATCATTGAACTGCTATCAAGGGGATTTACTCCTAAAGAAAAGAGTAATCTCATGAATCAAGCTTATAAAACAGCGGGAAAGGCTTATAGAGTCATAGACGATCATTCTTTTGGCGTCATTGTGCCATACAAGAAGGGCGCGGAACTTATAGAATCTATTCAAACAGCAACTGACGTTGCAAAGGTAAAAGCTTATATACGGCAAGCTCAGCGATACACAGTAAATGTCAGGGGAAGCCAGTTAAATAAGTTTGACGGGCTGATACAACCAGTAAGCGACAAAATACCGGATCTTTATATGGTGGCGGCTCCCGGAGCGTACAATAGTGACTATGGGATTACGCCAGAGTGGGAAACACTCATATTTTAACAGGAGTACTTTATGCAGGAATATCGTAAGTGCAATCAGTAATATTTACAGAGAAAAGTAAGAAAAAATAAACAAACATTAGAAAGGAAGGGAAAATATGGACAAGCCTAATATCATTGAATACAGTGTATTTGGAAAATATGCATTGTTTACAGACCCATTATCAAAAACGGGTGGTGAAAAGTTTAGTTATCAAATACCTACATATCAGGCGCTGAAAGGGATAACGGAATCCATTTACTGGAAACCTACCATTACGTGGATTGTTGATGAATGTCGTATTATGAATCCGATACAGACGGAATCGAAAGGAATTAGGACAATTCTATATAAATATGATAAATATAAGAAAAATGATTTGTCGTACTATACCTATTTGCGTAATGTGGAATATCGAGTCAGAGCACATTTTGAATGGAATGAAAACAGAAGAGATTTAGCACACGACCGAAATGAAAATAAGCACTACGATATTGCAAAGAGAATGGTCGAAAGAGGAGGAAGAAGGGATATCTTTTTAGGAGCGAGAGAGTGTCAGGGTTATGTGGAGCCGTGTACTTTTCATAAAGGTAAAGGAACATATGATAACACAAATTTATCATTTGGGGTTATGGTGCATGGCATTACCTACCCCGATGAAGCTGTCAAGGAAGAGGAAAAAGGAAAAATGACTGTACGGCTTTGGAACGCGCAGATGACTAATGGGGTGATACATTTTCCGCGTCCTGAAGAATGTGTGATAAGACATATCCTGCGGGATGCGAAACAAAAGCAGTTTGTCTTTGAAGAAAACTTTGCAGGACTAAATGAATTTGAAGGAGGTGACTTATTTGGCATGGTTAAGGACTTTGGCTGAAACATATGATGTCTATTCCGACTTGGCGGGAGTTGATAAAAATGGTCAAGCGGTATTGTTGCCGATTTCTCACTCGACATTCAATGCACAGATTGAGGTGACAATTGATCAAGAGGGTAATTTTCAAGGAGCCAGAAAACTTGAGAAGGGTAGTGATGTAGTCACAATTATTCCTGTAACAGAGGATTCGGCTGCCAGAAGCAGTGGGATTGCACCACATCCGTTGTGTGATAAACTATGTTACATAGCAGGAGACTATACATTGTATACAGGGGATAATAAAGAAAGGTATTTTGAAGCTTATATGGAACAGCTTCAGGACTGGACTGAATCGGATTTTACACATTCTATGGTACAGGCAATATACAAATACGTTGAAAAGAAATCATTAATACAGGATCTGGTAAGAAGTAAAACATTGGAATTGGATGAAGATGGTAGGCTTACAGATCAAACAAAAATACATGGGTTAGGTCAGACGGGAGCTAACATTAGATTTATTGTATGGGGCAGCAGCATGCCGCAGGAAGTATGGAAAAATCAGGAACTTTATAAAAAGTATAGCGAATATTATCAACAAAAATCAGGAGAAAAAAAGTTATGTTATGCGTCTGGAGAAATAGAATCTTGTTCTGATAAACATCCTTCCAAAATACGGAATAGTGGTGACAAAGCAAAGCTGATTTCGGGAAATGATGAATCTGGATTTACTTATCGTGGAAGATTTACTTCGAAAGAACAGGCGGTTTCAGTCGGTTATGATACATCTCAGAAAGCTCACAACGCCCTACGCTGGCTCATCCAAAAACAAGGGTATACGCGTGACGAGTCAGCAATCGTATGCTGGATGGTAAATAGAGATGTGCAACTTCCCGATATGATGAAGGATTCAATCAATGCATGTAATAACATTGATGATTTTGACTTTGATTTTGACATAATCGAGTCGGATGAGACATTGAGCATGAATAAACATGATACCGGCAAATATTTTGCGGAGAAGTTTAATAATGCGGTAAATGGTTATGTCGAAAAAATTGAAATGGATGATAAAGTTGCAATCATTGCATTGGATGCAGCAACGACCGGTCGTCTCGCAATTGTATATTATGATGAGATAGGCGGGAAACAATATGCTGATGCAATAATAAACTGGCAAAAACATTGCAAATGGCGCAGGACTGTAAGAGTGGAAAAATCGGAGGAAGGTAAAAAGAGAGTCACCTGCGAATGCACCCCCTCCCCCAGAGATATGGTACTTGCAGCATTTGGTACTCAAAGGTCAGAATGGCTGGAAGCGGACAGCAAACTGATTAGAGGTACAGTTAAGCGATTACTGCCATGTATTACACGAGAGGGGGTTAAAATTCCGCCGGATCTTGTTAAAGCGGCGGCAAGACGCGCATCCATGCCACAGGCCATGAGTGATTTTGTTTGGTACAATGATGTACTTTGCGTTGTATGTGCGATGATACGATTTAATTACGAGAAAGGAGATAGAACGATGGAGAATTTCCTAAATGACAACATTAATGACCGAAATGTTTTGTTCGGAAGACTTTTAGCAGTATATGATTACATGGAGCAGCGAGCCATGTTTGAGTATGACGAGAACGGAAGAGTAAAGGAACGCCGGACTACAAATGCAAAGCGTTACTGGAATGCATACAGTAGTAGACCAGCTAAAACATTTAAGACGATAAAGCAAAATCTGGTCGCCTATGAAAAAAAATTAAGTGATTTTGAATTGGTAAAGTTTGAAAATTGGACAAGTGAAATTATGTCACATTTTGCAAAAGACGAGTTTGATAACAGAGCTTTATCAGAAATGTATCTACCGGGATATTATCAGCAGATGGAATATATGAAAAAAGTGTTTCAGAAAAAAGAACAATAAAAGGAGGAATGAATGATGAGTGAATTTACAAACAAGATTGATTTTGAGGTTTTGGTAATGGTGAAAAATGCAAATCCTAATGGAGATCCGCTGAATGGAAACAGACCGCGTGAGACATATGATGGATTCGGCGAGATATCGGATGTATGCATTAAACGGAAAATCAGAAACAGGCTGCAGGATATGGGAGAAAAAGTTTTTGTACAGAGTGACGAGCGTTCCGATGATGAATATAAGAGCCTCGCAGACAGGGCGAAAAGTAACGCGGCAATGCAGAAAGCAATAAAGGATAAGGATAAGGAAGCTTATGCGAAAGCAGCATGTGAGACATGGATTGATGTCCGTAGTTTTGGACAGGTATTTGCATTCAAAGACGATAGTGTATCTGTGGGTGTGAGAGGTCCAGTTTCTGTTCATTCAGCGTTTAGTGTATTGCCGGTATCCATTGACAGCATGCAGATAACCAAAAGTGTTAACAGCGAAACAGTAAAGGATGGAAAGAAATCCTCAGATACAATGGGAATGAAACATAAGATATCTTCAGCTTTATATGTTGTTAAAGGCAGTATTAATCATCAGCTTGCTGAAAAGACCGGCTTCAGCGATGAAGATGCAGAGAAGATCAAAGAAGCTTTACGCACATTATTTGTAAACGACAGTTCTTCTGCAAGACCTGATGGAAGTATGGAAGTGTGCAAGGTTTATTGGTGGAAACATAATTGTCCTATAGGGCAGTATTCATCAGCCAAGGTTCACAGGCTTATAAAGATTGTTGCAAAAGTAGACGATCCAAAAGAGTTTGAAGACTATGATATACAAGTAGATTCTTTACCGGATTTACAGCTTGAGGAAATAGAAGGTATTTAATCATGTATTCTGAAGAAGATTACTTAATGCTTTCCGGTATTCAACATTTTGCATTTTGCAGAAGACAGTGGGCAATTATACATATTGAACAGCAGTGGGCTGAAAATTATAGGACAACTGCGGGTGAACTGATGCATAAGAAGGCACATGATGAGGGCTCTTTTGAAAAAAGAGGTAATCTACTGATTGTCAGAGGATTGCGTATTTCTTCCCATGAACTCGGAGTAAGCGGACAATGCGATGTCGTTGAATTTCATCAGGACGAAAGAGGCGTAGAATTATTTGGGTACGATGGGAAATGGCATCCTGTGCCTGTTGAGTATAAACGTGGGACACCCAAAGGAAATAATGCTGACGAGTTACAACTTTGTGCACAGGCGATCTGTCTGGAAGAAATGTTTCAGGCAAGTATACTCAATGGGTATCTGTATTATGGTGAAAACCGACGGCGCAGCTATGTAGAGTTTACAGATAATCTGCGAGAAGAAGTAAAGAAGATGACAAAAGAAATGCATGAGCTGCTTAGAAGAGGGTATACACCAAATGTGAAACCCACCAAGCAATGCAAAGCCTGCTCGCTGGAAAACCTGTGTGTTCCGAAGCTTCAAAAGGCAGTGAAAGTCAGGGAGTATATTGAGCAAAATATCAGAGCAAATGAGTAGCATGGAGCATATCAATTAGACTTATTCTTTAGCAGGATAAGTATTTTTTGCATTATATCAGGAGGTTGACGTGCGAAAATTATTAAATACCTTGTATATTATGACTGAGAGCTGTTATTTAATTCTTGATGGTGAAAATATTGTGATACAGGACGAAGGAAAAACGCTTGGCAGGTTTCCACTTCATACATTGGAAAATATTATATGTTTTACATATAAGGGAGCAAGTCCGGCGTTAATGGGTGCTTGTGCTGATCGGAAAATAGGAATGAGTTTTTTCTCGCCGAGGGGGAAATTTTTAGCCAGGGTTGTTGGAAAGGAATACGGGAATGTACTTCTTAGAAAAGAACAATATCGAATATCTGATAATGATAATAGAAGCTTGGGATATGCTAAAAATATGATCATGGGAAAGGTCTTTAACAGTAGATGGAGCATAGAACGTACGTTGAGAGACCATGCATATCGTGTCGATGCTGAAAAGCTTAAACAGATGTCTAATGTTTTATATGATACGTTGACCAAAATAGACAATACACTTAAACTGGACGAACTTCGAGGAGTTGAAGGAAAGGCTGCTGAGCAATATTTTTCTGTATTTAATGATATGATACTGAATCAGAAAGAAGATTTTGAATTTACTACAAGGACCCGAAGACCGCCGCTTGATAATATAAACGCGATATTATCGTTTGCTTATACAGTACTTGCAGGTGATTGCGCTAATGCTTTGTCAAGTGTCGGGTTAGATCCGTATGTAGGATTTATGCATAGTGACAGACCGGGGAGAACATCGCTTGCGCTTGATTTAATGGAAGAATTAAGGCCTGTTTTGGCAGATAGGTTTGTCTTGACTTTAATCAATACAAAAGCGATTCAGACAGTTCATTTTGAAAAGCAAAAAGATAACGCAGTCTTATTAAACGATGATGGGAGAAAAGTGTTTTTCGATGCGTGGCAGAATCATAAAAAAGAATTCATAACGCATCCATATCTAAAGGAAAAGATTGAGTGGGGACTTGTTCCTTATGTACAGGCTTTATTGCTTGCTCGGACTATTCGTGGAGATGCTGATGAGTATCCGCCATTTTTATGGAAGTAGGTGTATAAATGCTAGTGTTAATTACATATGATGTTTCTACCCAGAATGCGGCAGGAAAGACCCGTCTTCGTAAAGTTGCGAAAGAGTGTGTTAATTATGGGCAACGTGTTCAGAATTCTGTATTTGAGTGTGTTTTGGATGCTTCACAATTATTGTTGCTAAAAGATCGACTCGAGTCATTAATTAATGATAAGGAAGACAGTTTGCGATTTTATTATCTGGGAAACAATTATAAGACAAAGGTTGAGCATTTTGGGAGTAAATCTTCTTATGATGCTGAGGGAACTTTAATGATATAATCTGGTGCGAGTGGTAAGTTGACATTAAATTTCAGGGAGGTTCGCACTATAATAAGTAACAAAATAGAATAAATTTTGTATTTGAGTGAAATAAGCAATACTGTAATTTGTCAGTATTGTCTAAATGAAAATCTCTATTTTAAATAAAATAGGTGATTTTTGCAGTCGCTCCCCTTGCGGGGAGTCGCTCCCCTTGCGGGGAGTGTGGATTGAAATAACGCCGCAATTTGAAAAGATTGATTACAAGGTGTCGCTCCCCTTGCGGGGAGTGTGGATTGAAATTCACATGATTACATCGGGGAGTATCAAGACATTTTGTCGCTCCCCTTGCGGGGAGTGTGGATTGAAATAAAAATAAGGTGCAGGAAATATACATAACAGAAAAGTCGCTCCCCTTGCGGGGAGTGTGGATTGAAATAATCTGAACGCGCCCTGCTATGAGTTATTCAAGGTCGCTCCCCTTGCGGGGAGTGTGGATTGAAATCTGCTAAGACCGCAGCCCCACCTAAATTTCCGCGTCGCTCCCCTTGCGGGGAGTGTGGATTGAAATAACGCCGCAATTTGAAAAGATTGATTACAAGGTAGTCGCTCCCCTTGCGGGGAGTGTGGATTGAAATAAGAAGATTAAGATCGTTGAGGCTATGGATATGATCGTCGCTCCCCTTGCGGGGAGTGTGGATTGAAATAGAGCGTGGACGAGGAGGCGATCGTCATGGCAGAGCAGTCGCTCCCCTTGCGGGGAGTGTGGATTGAAATTGGAAAGGTTGGTGTAAAGCATGAGTTTATTATTGTCGCTCCCCTTGCGGGGAGTGTGGATTGAAATATATCACAACCACATTAGAGCATCAGCAGGCAGTCGCTCCCCTTGCGGGGAGTGTGGATTGAAATGGTTTGCTAAAGCATTGTACGAATGAGGGGCTAAAAGAAAACATCATAAGCGGTTTTGCGCTGCATTGCACCGATGCGGCACGAGCCAAAGCAAGGGAAAGCCGATAGGCTTTATTTTTTTACAAGAAAAGGAGGCACACAATGAAAGAATTTTTTGCAGCAACGAGGACACCGGACGCGGCAGGGTTGAGCGTGTCGGCATTTTTTACGGCAGTAGCGGCAGCATTGGGAAAGATACCGGTTATTTTGATCTTATTCATGGCGGCGGTTGTGATTGATTATGTGACCGGTTGGATCAAGGCAAAGTATTTTTTGAGGGATTGGAACTCAAAAACCGGCTTGCAGGGCATCATCAAGAAAGTTATGTATTTCGTGATGATCGGAACCGCCTTTTTGATCGGGTGGGGTATTAAAGAAATGGGCGCAGGCGCGGGGCTGAATTTGGAATTTGCTATGTTGATCGGTTGGTATGTTACCGCCGTTATGCTTGTGAATGAGTTTACAAGCATTTTAGAAAACCTTTATGTAATCATGCCGGAGAAGGTTCCGGTTTGGTTGATAAAAACATTAAAGATTGCAGATGAAAAGATCGAGGGCAAGATCAATGATTTGGTTTGTAAAAATCAGAATTGCGAAACCTGCGAATTAAAAGATCGCTGCAATCTGAAAAAAGAAGGAGGCACAAATGGAAATTAAGGAACTGGCAGTAACGGCGGCGGGCATCATTTTTGACAATGAAGGCAACTATGGCAGCGTAAATAAAAATGATAATGGGGCGGTTTCTATCGGTAAGCTGCAATGGCACGCGGATAGAGCCGCCTCCATGCTTAGAGGGATCATTAAAGCGGAGCCGAGCGCAAAGGGCATTTTAGGCGATGCGCTTTACAAGGAAATTACTGGAGGCGCAAGTTGGGCGGCGCGAACCGTAACAGAGGCAGAGGCGGCAAAGCTGAAAGCAATTTTAACAACCGGAGCGGGAAAAGCGGCGCAGGACGAGCAGGCGATCGCCGATGTAACAACCTACATCAAAAAGGGGCAAAGTTACGGCTTGACAGATGCGGGCGCATTGATCTATTTCGCGGACGGCGTAAACCAGTACGGAACCGCCTCCGCATTATGGAAAACGATCGCGGCAGAGGCGTTAAAAGGCGCGGGCGATGTGAAAGCGATGTATGAGGCAACCATTAAACAAACAAATAAATATCTGACACGCCGCAAAAAGGTATATGAAAAAGTTGCGGCGATGCAGAAGAAGGAGGACACCATGACGGAAAAACAGTTAAGGGAAAAAGCAGTAAATACCGCGAAAGCGTGGGCAGGCTGCAAAGAGAGCAACGGCACACACAAACCGATCATTGATCTTTACAATTCAGTAAAGCCCCTGCCGCGCGGGTATGCGGTACAGTATAATGATGCGTGGTGTGCAACTTTTGTTAGCGCGGTAGGCATCAAGGCGGGGTTGTCGCAGATTATCCTGCGTGAATGTGGGTGCGGCGCAATGGTTGATCTTTACAAGGCTGCAGGGCGTTGGCAGGAAAATGATGCGTATGTGCCGAGCGCGGGCGATGTTGTCTTTTATGACTGGCAGGACACCGGCAAAGGCGACAATACCGGATATCCGGATCACGTTGGTTTGGTTTGCAGTGTTTCCGGCAGCACTATTAAAGTAATTGAGGGAAATAAAAATGATGCGGTGGAATACCGCGATCTGCAGGTAAACGGTAAGTACATCAGAGGTTACGGATTGCCGAACTATGCGAGCATGGCAACGGCAGCAGAACCGGAAAAACCGGCGACACCGGCGAAAAAAAGCGTTGCGGAAGTAGCGCAGGAAGTGAAAAACGGCAAATGGGGCAACAATCCCGAAAGAAAGCAGCGGTTAGAGGCGGCAGGCTACAATTACGCCGAAGTGCAGGCGGCGGTTAATGCCCTTATGAACGGATCCGGATCGGCACCGGCAACATATACCGTAAAGCGCGGCGACACGTTGAGCGCGATCGCAAAGAAATATAATACAACGGTTGCCGCCCTTGCAAAGCTGAATAACATTAAAAATGTAAATGTTATCAATGTGGGGCAGGTTTTAAAGTTGAGATAAGGAGGCACACATGGCAGAAAACAAGGCGAATAAGGTGGCAGGAGAGGCGCAGGAGCCGCTTAAAAAGGAAAAGACATATAAAGTTACCTGCGGAACATTTAAAGCCAGAAATGAGGCGTTACAGAGGGCGGCAGAGGCAAGGCGGGCGGGCGTGAATGTATCGCTTGCAATCAAGGGAAAAGAGTATAGCCTGCTTTATGCCGAGGGCATGACGAAAGCCGAGGCAGAGGCTGCAAAAAAGGCAATCGAGGCGAAAAAGGTAAAAGCCGAGGTTTCCGAGCAGTAAAGAGAATGTAAATATAATTTTGGGGGTATGGCGCAGGCTGTACCCCCTTTATTTTTGTGCGCAGAAATATTTTAAAAAATATTGCGTAATATGTATTGACATATTGCGTAATATGTAATATAATAAATATATCAAATGAAAGAGAGGTACAACACCATGAAGGAATTATTAGTGAGATTGAAAGCAGCAGAGGAAAAGGCAAATATAGCCGATTGGGAATATGAAAACGATCCGGAGAATGAGGAAAAAGAAAAGGCTTTTGATTTGGCATATAGTGAGGAATACAAAGCATTTGAGGAATTGGCAAAAGCGATAGTAAAAGCGACAGCAGGAAAGATTGACACAAAAACAGCGGAGGCGATGATTAGAGGCAGACGGCAGCAGTTGGAAACAATTTTAGAAATGATGTAGGAGGCGAGGAAATGGCAGAGTATAGCGAATTGGTAAAAGCAGCAATCAGAGAGGCACAGCAGACAGCAGCAGAGCAAAGGAAGAAAGCCACAGTTTCAGAAATGTACGAAGGGCGGCTACTGGAAACGGAATATATAAAGCGCGGCGGCGCGATTTGGCAGCAAATAAGGGTTGACGGAAAAGTAACAAGCGAAAACAGGGTATATAAAGTAAATTCTGATAAACCATATACAAGAGGTTTCGGGCGGTACTGGTATTTAGATGATGAGGCAAAAGCGGCGATGCAGGCAGTCTTATAAAATTTAAAAATATTACGCAATATGTATTGACATATTGCGTAATATGCGTTATAATATTCATGTAAACAGTTAAGGGGCAGCACAAAGGAAAGGAAAACAAGCCCCATGATAAAGTTAATAGAAGTTTTGGTAGAAGTAGCAATAGTAACGGTAATTGTCTTAGAGGTAATCAAGGACATAAAAAATAGGGTTGACAGCGACCAAACCGACAACCCCAAAGATGATAAAGAGCAGTAGTAACTAAGTAACCAAAGCCCCTTAACTGATTTACATTATATCATGGGAGCCGAAAAAGTCAAGAAGGGAGGGCTGAACATTGCGATCCAACAATGAATTTAACCAAATTGCATACCAAAACGACTATATCAAAGAGAAGTACGATCGGATCAATTTGACGATGCCAAAAGGCAGGAAGGAGGAAATAAAGAAAAAAGCGGCAGCAGCGGGGAAAAGCGTAAACGAATATATTAACAGTTTGATTGATAATGATATGAAATAAAAAGGTTTGGCGCGTGTAAGGGCGGCAGGTAGACTATTACCCGCCGCCCTTTAATGTGCGCAGAAAGTGAGATAATACAATTATGAGTAAACAACTTACATATAATGACCGGTTGCGGTTAGAGGTACTTATTAAGGCAAAACACAAGCCGAAAGAGATCGCGGAAATTCTGCATTTCCATGTAAGCACGATTTATAGAGAATTGAACCGAGGACAATTTGAGGCTTTAAATTCAGATCTTACAAAAGAAATGAGATACAGCCCCGATATAGCACAGCAGCACAAAGAGGAGGTTTTAGCTGCAAAGGGCGCGGATCTGAAAATCGGGAATGAGCAAGCATTTGCAGACCGGATAGAGGAAATTATTATAAATGAGGGGTACAGCCCTGCGGCGGCACTGGCAAAAGTAAAAGCTGAAGGGTTTGATTTTTCAATATGTGTAACTACTCTATACAGTTACATTGATAAGGGCGTTTTTCTGAATTTGACAATGAAAGACCTGCCGGAAAAGAGAAAAGGAGAGAAGAAACACAAGCGGAAAACAACGCAAAAGCGGGCAACAAAAGGGGAGAGCATCGAAAACAGACCGGACGAAATAGACACGCGGGAGGAGTTTGGACATTGGGAAATGGATACCGTTGTAGGGGCGCGGGGCGTTTCTAAAAAATCTTTATTGGTACTGACAGAGAGGAAAACACGCAAGGAAATTATATTCTTACTGAAAGATCATACATCGGCAGCAGTTGTAAAGGCATTAGATCGGTTGGAAAGAAAGCTAGGAAAGAAGTTTAGAGAAATATTTAAAAGTATTACTGTAGACAATGGATCCGAGTTTGCGGATTGGGAGGGCATGGAGCGATCCAAGCGCAGCAAAAAGAAAAGGACGAAAATATATTATTGTCACCCTTATAGCAGTTGGGAGCGTGGCAGCAATGAGAACCAAAACAAATTAGTACGCCGCCACATTCCAAAGGGCGTTAATTTTGATGATAAAACGCAGGGGGATATTGATAATATAGCGGAGTGGATCAACAACTACCCGCGCCGCCTGCATGAGTACAAGACGGCAGAGGAATTATATAATAAAGAATTGGAAAAGATTGCAGCATAGAACGAATGTTTGCTATGCGAGTAGCTTTTATTTCGTGCGCCCATTTTTAGGCATCGCAGCAGGCGATCCGGATCCGGATCAGCATCACACCAACACACAAATTTACAAAATATAAAAGTTGCACAATATAATAGCTCTATTTATTGTGCATATTGCCGAAAGTAAAAAAATTAAAAAAACTTTCGCATTTAATGTTGACATTTTCAACAGCTAAAATAGGGCAATAATCTTTTGACATTGCGTATCTACTATGATAAACTATAGTGGATTATATTTAATACATATAGTGTTCGTGAAGTAAAATGGTAACAAGATATTGCGTGTGCGATTGCTCCGGCAGAGTGTCAAAAAGCGACAAATTTTATCCTGTATGGAGATAGACGCGGAATAATAGATGAGGTGAATCAGGTGGATAAACAGGAATATAAGATTCTATCAGAAGAAATCATGGCGCTTGTAGCCGATGAACGGTTTGTTGATGCAGTAGAGATTGCCGACCGGATAGACTGGCGGAAGGTCAGAAGCTTTAGCACATTACAGAAGATCAGCGAGCTTTACCGTATTAATTGCAGATTTGACGAAGCGATGGATATCATGCTGATGGCGTACGATAAAAACCCTAACAGCAGGGTCATCGTATATTCTCTTTGCGAATTGTCAGTTGATCTTGACGATCTGGTAGGGGCGCTGCAGTATCTTGCATTATATAAAAAAATGGCGCCCGGAGATAAGGGCGGTCTGATCCTTCAATACAGGATTCTGGAGATGCAGAATGCCAAGACAGAGGAAAAGATCGAGCTGTTAGAGGAGCTGAATCATAAAGATTATACGGAAGAATGGGCGTATCAGCTTGCATATCTGTATCATAGGATTGGATTGGCAACCAAATGTGTGGAAACATGCGACCAGCTGATCACCTGGTTTGGTGAAGGTCCTTTTGTTATTAAGGCGATCGAATTAAAAATGCTGCATGCGCCGCTGACGGACAAGCAGAAGGAGATCTATGATGGCAGAAATGATTTTTCTGAACAGATCGAAGCATATGAAAGTGATGATTATACAGTAGAGCGGGCAGAGTCATCCGTTGCCGCGGATATGGGCACGGAGGATTTTCATGTAAAGACGATCGATATGGGTAAATTCAACACTATCAATCTTCAGAAGGCGCTGGCAGAAAGCATGCGGGAGCTGATGGGCGAGGATATGGATGAGTCAGAGGAATCGCCATTGGTTTCTACCGGAGAGCTGGAACAGCAGATCGGTGATACACAGCATTTTGGCTCAAGAGAACGTGCATATCATAGAAGGAAGACACAGGGAAAATCCTACCCGGAGGATGACTATGAATTGATGGAGGACAGGGAACTCTATCCGGAGGATAGCTATAAACCGATGGAGGACAGGGAACTCTATCCGGAGGATGGCTATGAACCGATGGAGGACAGGGAACTCTACCCGGAGGATAGCTATGAACCGATGGAGGACGGGGTACTCTATCCGGAGGATGGCTATGAACCGATGGAAGACGGAGAAGTCTACCCGGAGGACGGCTATGAGTCGATGGAAAGCGAAGAAGCTTATTTGGAAGATGGTGAGACATATTCGGAAGATGATTATGAGCCGATAAAAGACGGAGAGGTCTATCCGGAGGACGAACCTCAGATATCTCAAAAAGAAGATGCCATCAAAGGAGATGACAGAAGTGAAGTTTTCTTTGAAGATAAGACAGAGGATATCGTTATCGATACGCCGCCTGCCGGTACGGTTATGCCGGGATTGGCTGTTGCCGATGCTAAGTTAAAGGAAGCGTCTGTGAAGGAGCAGAAGGAAACAGAAGCATCAGTTTTGTCAAAAGAGCAGCAGGGAGAAGCAGCAGAGACAGCTTCCGCCAAGGGGCAGCAAGAAGATATAACAGCAGCTTCCGCCAAAGAGCAGCCGGAAGCAAAACCGGTAGTGCTGGTGGAGGAACATCAGAGAGTAGAGAAAAAGCAGGGCAACAGTGTATTTGATAATGTGCTGTCTCAGGGCTTGGACGGGCAGATCTCTTTGGTGGTGCCGCAGGATGTCATTGTGGAGAAACAGATCACCGGACAGATGAATCTGCAGGAGCTCTTTCTGGATTGGGAAAATGTTAAGAAGCGGAAAGAGGAAGAACTCAAGGCAAAGACTTCAAAAGACATTATACAGGAAACAGGCAAGATATTTGCGGAATTTGAAGCAGGGGCAAGAACGGGTCCGCTTGCCAAGATAGAAGAGGAAAGCACGATGTTTGCCAGCAAATTCCAGAATAATGAGATAGAACTGCGTTCTGTTGAAGCGCTTGAGAAGATTTCTTATACGCAGGGGTCTATCTGGGATGAGGTAGACGCGGCGATTGAGGCGGATAAAAAGAAGTTAGAAGGCGGTGACGAATCGGCAGCTGACGCTGCGGCGCTGGCAGGTGCGGCAGTGGGAACCGTCGTTGGAGCTGCGGCAGGAATTGCGGCTGAAGCGTCTCTGGCGGAAGGAGCCGCAGGAGATCTGTCCGCGATCGGACAGGCTGCATCTGCAGTTTTAAATGGCGAAGGATATCAGGGAGCCATGGAGGTAGAACAGACAGCGGGAGACGCTTCTATTATAATGGAAGAGACGGCAGGCTATGACGCGGAGTCCGGTGAGGCGGAAGCTCCTTCTGCGGAAGAATATTATGGCGCGGAGGATGCTTTGGCGGAGGAAGGCTTTGTGCAGGAAGCTGCGTCTGAGGATTGGGAAGGCGCTGCGGAATATGTTTCCGAGGAAGTCCCCGAAGAAGCTTTCATGGAAGAATATGAAATGGCAGAGCAGGCGTATGAAGGATATGAAGAAGAACTATCCGGTCAGACGGAACCAATTAATGAACAGATTCTGAGTACGTCGCAGATTGGAGATATTGAAAGCGCGCTGGAAGCGCAGGCGGATAAAGTCGGCGCCGATACGGCAGATGAAGATAATGATAATTACAACGGCGAAGAAGAACATTATCTGACATTAGAGGAGCAGGAGCTGTTTTCTGATTTTATGTATTCCAAAAAGATGCGGAATCAGATTTTAGATGCTATCGACCAGATCAGTCTGGCGCCATATGTCGGCAATGTCATCATTACCGGAGATTCCGGCACGGGAGTCATCGAGCTTGCCAAGACGATGATCAAAGAGATCCAGATGATCGATAATAATTTTAACGCTTCCAAGGTTGCCAAGATCAGCGGTGATAAGATGAACCGTAAAGACCTTACAGCGATGTTTGAACAGCTGACCAACGGAGCGCTGATTATTGAAAGAGCCGGCGCTATGACAAGGGACACGCTGGAAGGCATGAGCAGGATCCTGGAAGGCTTTCACGAAGGCATCATTATTATTATGACCGACCGGAAGAAGGAAATGGAGAAGCTGATCGATAAATATGATATGATTACCGGATATTTTAATGCGAGGATCGACATCAAGCCGATGAATGACAATGCGCTGGTGGATTACGCAAAGAAATATGCCCATACCAGAGAATATAAGATTGACGAGGAACGTGCCGTGCTGGCGCTTCACCGCCGGATCAATGAGCTTCAGATCGGCGAGCATAATGTAACGACACGGGAGATTGAAGATATCATAGATGAGGCGATCGAGCGCTCCAAGCGGTTAAGAATTTCTACATATGTTGATATCCTGGTTGGAAAAAGATATGATTATGAGGATATGATCATATTAAGAGAAAAGGATTTTGATTAATTTATCATGAATCATTGGACATAATAATGTTCAGACATTATAATAGACCTAATTAAAACTTTTTATTTATTATAATGATGAAAATTAATTTATGAAATAAATTTATGAAAATTAATGGGAAAAGGATGGGGTGACGCTATGGAAGAAAAGAAAACATCCGCAGCAGAACGCGCAGTGGAAACAAAACCGACAAAAACAACAAAACGGAAACCCGCTGTAAAAAAGACCACGGCAGGGACAAGAAAAAAAACATCCGGATCTTCCAAGGCTCCGGCGCAGCAGCAGGATACTGTATTTATTTCTGAGGCGGATCAATACGTATTCGGACAGGGTACGCACTATGAGATCTATAAGAAGCTGGGAGCGCATCCCTGTAAGAAGAATGGCAGAAAGGGAGTGTTCTTTGCAGTATGGGCTCCCAATGCGCAGAGCGTCCATGTGGTAGGAAGCTTTAATGGATGGCATACAGATACCCATCCCATGGAGAAGATTGGAGAAGGCGGTATTTATACAGCGTTTATTCCGGGTGTGTCTGAGGGTGATCTTTATAAATTTTATATAGTTACTCCGTCAGGAGAAGGTATTTATAAAGCAGATCCATATGCCAATCAGGCAGAGCTCCGTCCAAGTTCTGCTTCAGTTGTATGTGATATTACCAAGCTCAAATGGACTGATGATAAATGGCTGGGCGAGCGTGCCCAGAAGAATCTGTTCCAGTCGCCGATAGCAATCTATGAATGTCATATCGGTTCTTGGATGAAACATCCGGATGGAACGGAAGATGGATTTTACAATTATCGGGAGTTTGCGGATCGTATCTGCGAATATCTGGCAGAGATGCAGTATACCCATGTGGAATTGATGGGTATTGCGGAGCATCCTTTTGACGGCTCCTGGGGATATCAGGTAACAGGCTATTATGCACCGACTGCAAGATACGGTACGCCGGAGGATTTTGCTTATCTGGTTAATAAGCTTCATAATAAAGGAATCGGCGTTATCCTTGACTGGGTACCTGCGCATTTTCCGAGGGATGCCTTTGGACTTGCGGAGTTTGACGGAACCTGTCTGTATGAACATCCGGATAAGCGTCTGGGCGAGCATCCTGACTGGGGAACAAAGATTTTTAACTTTGGCAAGAATGAGGTAAAGAATTTCCTGATTGCCAATGCATTATTCTGGATCAATGAGTTCCATATTGACGGTCTCCGTGTAGATGCGGTTGCATCCATGCTGTATCTGGATTACGGACGTCAGGATGGACAGTGGGTAGCCAATAAATATGGCGGCAATGAGAATCTGGAAGCAATTGAATTCTTTAAGCACCTGAATTCCGTAATTCACGGATTAGGCAAAGGCATTATGACCATTGCAGAGGAATCCACCGCATGGCCGAAGGTTACGGCGGCGCCGGAGGATGACGGTCTTGGCTTCACCTTTAAATGGAATATGGGTTGGATGCATGACTTCTGTGATTATATGAAGCTGGATCCGTATTTCAGAAAGAATAACCACCATAAAATGACATTCGCCATGAGTTATAACTGCAGTGAGAAATATATTATGCCCCTTTCCCATGACGAGGTGGTACATCTGAAATGTTCCATGGTCAATAAAATGCCGGGATATACGATTGATAAATATGCCAATCTCCGGGCAGGCTATACCTTTATGTTCGGACATTCAGGAAAGAAGCTTTTGTTCATGGGACAGGAATTTGCCCAGGAGCGTGAGTGGAGCGAAGCAAGGGAGCTTGACTGGTTCCTGCTGGGTGAAAAATTGAATATCGGCATGAAGGATTTTGTGGCAGAGCTGCTGAAGTTATATCGGAAGAATCCCTGTCTGTATGAGTTGGATGACAGTTGGGATGGATTTGAGTGGATCAATCCCAATGACGCGGACAGAAGTACCTACAGCTTTATCCGCAAATCTGCAGACGGTAAGAACAACATGCTGTTTGTTCTGAATATGACCCCGATGAAGCGGGAAGAATATTATGTCGGTGTTCCGAAAAAGGGTAAATATAAGCTGGTGCTGAATAGTGATGAGGAGCGCTTTGGCGGACTTGGCCATGAGCTTCCGGCAGAATTGAAGGCGATCAAGATGGAGTGTGACAAAAAGGATTACGCTATCAAATTTGATCTTCCGCCTTACGGAGCAGCGGTTTATAAGTTCTAAAAATGAGTGCTGTATAATGACCGCAAACAATCATAATGATTTAAGAAAACGCCTGACAATGGTTGTCGGGCGTTTTGCATTTATCTTTTCAGATGGCAAGCTGCACAATAATAATCTGTGCATGTGCCGCTGTACGAAAATAAGAAATTCTAAACATTCCTAATTTAAGTTGTGAAAGGCGGACGCAAACGGGGCAATTCGCCATCCATGGCTCAGTTGCCCCTTTTCGGAACATCGTGTTCCGAAATTGCTGGGTATTGGAAGGACTGTTAAGAATTTCTAATTTCCTTCCAATGCACATGCACAGATTATTATTTGCGCAGCTTGCCGCTTCAAAATTTAAAAGGTGCTTTTGATTCCCAAATTTTATTGAGTGTTAAGTTGGGCAAGGTTATGACCGAAATATAATATAGCTCGCGTAAAAAGGAATAGAGAGGAATCATCATGAATATTCAGAGAAATCAGAAGGAAATGGAACAATATGCCGGGATGCAAGACGCTCAGGGAATGCATGGCGGTCATGTACACGGCAGTCATAACGGCGCTGCCCGTGAAGCCGGTGGAAGCGTCCATAAGGCGGGCAGCCGGGGATTCAGCGTAGATTTTTCCGGAGGCTTGCCGGGCAATCAGGCATATGATAAACAGGGAAAAACGATGGAAGACGTCATGGCGGAAGCGGCGGCAACCGACGTTTCTTTACAGAAAGATTATATGACGGTGATGTCCAATTCCATGTCTGATGAGGATTTTGCGAAATTATCCGAGGAGGGCTATGATCCCGGAGTGATGGAACCGGAAGAGGCGGTTACCATAGTAGATACGATTAAGGCGGAGCTTGCGGAGTCCGGGACAGTCATTGCCGGTTATAATGATGATATTGATGTTGAGACATTAAAGAAGATCACGGGAAGCGAAGTGCGGGCACAGGAGATCCTTGATGCATTTCATCAATATGATATTCCGGTGACGGAAAAGAATGTACAGGACGCGCAGGCTGCCATGGAGATGGCGGAGCAGATAACAAAGCAGCTGCAAAACAGTACAAAAGAGGATCTGGAAGGAGTGAAGAAGTATCTCCTCGAAAATCATCTTTCCCCTGTTTTAGAGAATCTGTACCGTGCCGTATATAGTGGCTCCCATGATGCGGACGTGCAGGGAAGGGGATATTTTGCGGAGACGACAGGCGGATATTATGGACGAAAGGCAGATCAAATGGATGTTTCCGCGCTACAGGCTTCTATGGAGAAGGTCATCAAGGAAGCCGGTTATGAGGTGACGCAGGAATCCTTACAGGATGCAGCATGGATGGTGGAAACAGGTCTTCCGTTGACGGCTGAGTCATTTGCGGAATTAAATCATATCAATCAGGTGATCAATGAAATCTCACAGGA
>CAYQZB010000027.1:11844-19667 GCA_964421915.1 uncultured Lachnospiraceae bacterium | reverse complement strand
AGTCATTTGCGGAATTAAATCATATCAATCAGGTGATCAATGAAATCTCACAGGATGGAAGGACAGCGAACGTCACAGATTTTCTTGGTCAGGAATCCCTGCTGGAAAAGGCAGTGCGCGTGGAGCAGGAAGCAGCTGCAATCACGGACGCAGCGGTGGATAAAGTTGTTGCAGATGGAGACAGACTGGATCTTGCGCATTTGACGGCAGCGCAGGAGAAGATAGAAAGCGAAACGGCGGAACAGAAGAATACCCAAAGCGATACGGTGACGCAGCGCGAGGCGCAAGGGGAAACGGCAGGACAGGCGGACGCATCGGATCGCTCCGTTTATGCCCGCCGTCAGATGGAAGAGGTTAGGCTTTATATGTCGGTACAGGTCAATTACCGCTTATTGAAGCAGGGGATCTCTATCGATACGACAGAGCTTTCCGCTCTGGTGGAGAACTTAAAGGCAGCAGAGCAGGAGATCCAGAGGGTTTTATTTGGCAGACCGGGAGAAGGCAGCGATACAGGCAGTGGCGCAATGAATACAGGCGATGTAGCGATGACTTCCATAAAGGAAATGTCTGCATTATTTCAGGAGACCATCAGCAAGGTCCGGGCGATTCCCGGTATGCCGGTGTCGATTCTTGGCGAACTGCTGCAGGAAAATAAAACGGCCTTTTCACAAAATGTTACTGTGGAAATGGTCTATGAGACCGGCACAGCAAGACAAAGCGTTTACGCAGCCATGGAGGAAAGATACGAGCCATTGATGACGGCGCCGATGGCTGAATATGGCGATTCCATAGAGAAAGCATTCCGCAATGTAGATGATATCCTGCAGGAGTTGCATCTGGAAACAACGGAGGGTAACCGGCGCGCCGTAAGGATTTTGGGATATAACGGCATGGAACTCAGTGAAGAAAATATTTGTGCGGTAAAAGAAACATATGCTACGGTCAGCAGAGTAATCGATAAAATGACGCCCGCTGCTACCTTGGATTTGATTAGAGAAGGCGTCAATCCGCTGACGATCTCCATGGAAGAATTGGAAAATCATCTTGCTGACAGGGACGGCGGTTCTCAGGAAGAAATGGAGAAATACAGCCGTTATCTGTACCGTTTGGAGCAGAGAAATGAAATCACGCCGGAAGAAAAAGAAAGCTATATCGGTATCTACCGTCTGCTGCATCAGGTGGAAAAACGGGACGGCGCAGCGATTGGAAGCTTATTAAATCAAGGCGCGGAGATCAATTTTAAGAATCTTCTGACCGCAGTCAGAAACCATAGACGCGGCAGGATGGATTATCAGGTGGATGATGATTTTGGTGCGCTGAAAGAAGAGATCGCGGGAGAAGGCGGCTATCGCAATTCCATCACAATGGCGATCGAAACGGCGTATCGCGGGCAGGGAATGGCGGAAGAAAATAGCAATGCAGGAAATCAGGAAGAAGATGGCGGCAGCAGATCCTATGCAAAGAGTCAGGAAGAGGACGGCAGGGTTGCATATTATCAGAAGCTTGCCGGTGATATCAAGGCAGGATTGATGCCGGAGGCGGTATCGGAGGTATTTAATACTGGCGATATCAGCTTGGAAGCGCTTTACGATAAGCAGCAGGAAATGGCGAGGACACAGACGCCGGAGGCGGAAAGAACAGATCATGCTTATCTGAGAGAGCAGGCGGCAGAAATCAGGATGGCGGCGGAAGTATCTGATCAGGCAGTATCGATGCTTTTATCGTTCGATATGCCTGCGACATTAGATAATCTTGTGGCGGCTGACAGCCTGTTATCAGACAGGGGCGGCATGGCAGGACAGGTGAAGAAGCAGGCGGCATATCTGGATGGACAGAGAGCGGCTTCCGCATCTGAAATCGGTTCTGATGAGGCATCTGAAACAGCAGAAAATATAAGCGGTTTATTGGACGGCGCTTTTAAAACAACAGACGGAGCGGCGGAAAGTATAAGCGGCTTATTGGACGATGCCATCAGCAGCCTGCAGGAGCATTTTACGGACAGCGTCAGCGCAAAAGAAGCCTATGAGCGTCTGGCGGATCGGATGGAGGAGATCCTGACGGTAAGCGCACAGCAGCAGACAGACAGGATCGATGTAAAGGAGATCAATCTGGCATGGAAACAGGTTTCTGTTGCAAGAAATATGGCGAGGGAAGAGTGCTTTGAGATCCCGATGGAGATCGGAGGCAGGATGACTTCCGTCAATGTGCGTCTCTGCCACAGCAGCACCATGGAGAATCATGTAACGATTACCATGGAAACAGAGAACTTCGGCAAGGTCTCCGCGTTGTTTGAGGGGGATACGATGTCAGGCTATATTGTCTGCGACAGGTCAGACGGTCTGGCAGCTCTGAAACAACAGGAAAATGCATTTCAGGAGGAGATGCAGGCAAGGGATCTGCCGCTATCGGAAATAAAATTTATTCAATCTGACCGTGTAGATATTAATTATTTTGCGGAAAGAGCCGATGATATTAATAGAACAGGGATGTCGTCAGAAAGATTATATCAGACAGCAAAGACATTTATGAAGGTATTTTTAAGGGATGCTGTCTGACAGTTGTAAATGATGTCATGGAGGATGCCATTTGCGGAGAAAATACGTCAATAACTTCGTTAATAACTTCGTTATAGTAATTGCGGGGTATAATAGGTGCATCTATGTATCTTGCAATGAACGGATGGAGAATCGATGTTATGGCATTATCAGTCAAAGGATAAGAAAGTAAGGACATAACAGAGAAGCATCCAATGACGGAACCATGTAAAACAGAATTTACAAACTGAAAGGATACAAGATTATGAAGATCAATTACAATGCGACAGCGATGATGGCGAACAATACCCTGAACAGAACGGATAATAAACTGACAGCAGCCATGGAGAGATTGTCCTCCGGCTTAAAGGTCAACCATGCGAAAGACAATCCCGCAGGTCTTGCGATCGCCAGTCGTATGGATTCCCAGATCAGGGGTATTAAAGTAGGAACCAACAACACAAATGACGGTATTTCCGTGGTTGAGACGGCGGATGGTGCGCTGAGTGAAATTTCTGCGATTATCCAGCGTATGAGTGAGCTGTGTGTTCAGGCAAGCAATGATCCTAAGACAGATGGGGACAGAGAGATCATTGATAAGGAGATTCAGCAGTTAAAGCAGGAGATAGAGCGTATTGCAAGAGATACGGAATATAATGGTATGCCACTGTTAGACGGTTCCTTTGACCTAAAGGGTTATACCAATAATCCTGATGTTAAGATCGGGTATTATTCCGATGAAGTGCGGCAGGGAGATTATAAAATTGATTTGACCGGATTAATTACAATTACTGAAATCGACGGTAAAAAAGTAGGTACGGTTGATCAAAGTGTATTGAAAACTAATTTGACCGGTTTCCCGACAACGGGACTTATGGCAAAAGTCAATGAAGATCTTGATGAGCTTACCATAACGGCGGACGGCGATTTTGAAATGAACATTAGGGCTGATTTTACAACGGTTACAGGTGGTGAAGTTGACATTGATATCACTCAGATCGGCGCCATGAAGATCCAGATCGGTGCCAATGAAGGTCAGGAGCTGGGCATCCGTATTCCGAAGATCAGCTTAGAAGACATGGGGATAGATAAGCTGACTGCCATTAGGACATATAAAGAGGATGGCAGCATGGATATAGATGGTCCGCAGGAAGGCATTGAAAGTACAAAGAAAGCGTTGACTTATATTAACTCTGTGCGTTCCCGTCTGGGCGCATACCAGAATCGTCTGGAGCATAATGCTTCAAGTAACGATATCTCCGAAGAGAATATGACGTCTGCTTATTCCCGGATCATGGATGTGGATATGGCGGAGGAAATGACGGAATATACAACTCAGCAGGTATTATCGCAGGCGGGCATTTCCATGCTGGCGCAGGCAAATGAGCGTCCGTCACAGATCTTACAATTGCTGCAGTGATTGTAATACTCCTTTTCCGGAATGACACCATTGTTGGATAAAGACGGAAAACCAATCATTTCTCCGATAAGGGAGTAATAAATAAAAGAGATTGTATAAGACGAAGTAAAAAAAGAAACAGAATAAAAGATAGCAACAGAATAAAAAGAAAATATTAACGAAAATATTAACATAGAAAGGATTCACAATATGACAAGCGAAAAAAAACAGGAATTTACCCTTCGGATTTCACAGGCTAATAAAACGGAGCTGGTTGTTATCTTATATGATATGTTTCAGGCATATCTTGAGGATGCGGAGCAGGCGGAAGGAGAGGAATTCCACAATGCCATCAGTCATGCAAGGGCAGTGCTGAATGAATTGATTGAATCCTTGGACATGGAATATGAGATTGCAAAGAATCTTTACCAGATCTACCGATATGTAGAGCGCCTGTTGATACAGGCAGACGTCCGCTTGGACAAAGAACCGTTAAAAGAGGTATCCGGTCATATAAGTCCGTTAAGGGATGCATATGCTACCGTAAGCAAAGAGGACGATTCCCCATCCGTTATGGAAAATACGGAGGTTGTTTATGCAGGCATGACCTATGGCAAATCAGACCTTAATGAAAACAATGCGGGAGACGCTTCCAAAAGGGGATTTTTGGCGTAGGGAGTGGGCATATACCACAAAAATACAAAATAGCAAAGAGTGAGAGCATCTATCAAAGTGGTAGGTGCTTTTATTATGTTACGGGAGACTGTGTAAATAATATATATGCAGAGAACGTGAATGATGTTTATATAAAGTATGTAGTAAAATTATTTTACTGCCATCTCTATAATTAATAAATTTTTAAGAAAAAAGATTTTGTAGTTGCGAATAAACATTCTCAAAAAATAATAATTTATAATATTCCTCCGCATAAGTTTCGGAGAACAATGGCTTTTATAGAGGGATAATTTCTAATGGGTAATGGTGAAATTGTATTATTTGAAACTACTGATAAAGAAATAAAATTGTCAGTGCATATTGAGCAAGAAACAGTTTGGCTGACAAAGGAACAATTGGTAAAGCTGTTTAAACGGGATATATCCGTAATTTCACATCATATCAACAATATATTTAATGAAGAAGAGGTAGAAAAAGAAAGCAATTTACTTTATTTGCAAAAAGCAAATTCTGATAAACCCGTCGCTTATTATTCTTTAGATGTAATCATTTCTGTGGGCTATCGAGTGAAATCCAGACGTGGCTTAGATTTTCGCAAATGGGCCAACTCGGTTTTGAGGAAGTACATACTCCAGGGATATGATTTAAATAATAATCGTGTCAATCAGCTAGGGGAAGTGGTGCGGATGATCAGACGCACACAGAATGAGTTAGACAGTCAACAGTTGCTTGAGGTTATAGAGAAATACAGTGAAGCGTTGGAATTACTGAATCTTTATGAACACCAAAATAGGACGCCACCGACAGAAAATACGGATCTCTATAAACTCTCTTATGAAGAATGTTGGAAGATTATTGCAACGATGCGATATGGAAATGAATCTGAGCTTTTTGGAAAGGAAATGGATGATTCATTTAAAGGCAGCATTGGAAATATTTATCAGTCATTTGGAGGACAAGAGATTTACCCGACATGGGAGGAAAAAGCTGCGCATTTACTATACTTTGTTACAAAAGATCATAGCTTTTTTGATGGAAATAAAAGAATTGCAGCGACGATGTTTCTCTATTTTCTTTATCAAAACAAAAGGCTTTTTGTTGACGGAATGAAATTGATAGATAATTATTCTCTTGTGACTCTTACAATCCTAATTGCTGAATCCAAGTCGGAAGAAATGGAAATGATGATAAGTCTTATATTGGATTGTTTAAAATAAGATAAAAAAGGCAATGTTTTTATGTAGCGAAGCATGGAATGTATTTATGAGAAGAAATAGTTCAGAAGGAAAGAAAATGAAATAATATAAATTTTGATGAAAAGTTAATATTCTTGCTTGGTATAAAACTAAAAATATAAAATTGAATTCAAAAAGCATATTTCGGCTAAAATTAATTTAAAATATAAATTAGCCGAAATATGCTTGCTTTTTATTTGGCTTTCGGCTAATATTTAATTAAATAGAATAATAGCCGAAAGAGGGTTGAAATATGAGCTATATAACAAGAAGCTTGGAGAATGTAATCAGTCAGGTTACAAAAGAATATGCGGTTGTATTAGTTACCGGATCGCGACAGGTTGGTAAGACTACAATGCTTCAGAAGTTAATGGAAGGGACTGACAGGGGTTATGTTACATTAGACGATTTGAATGAAAGAAATATTGCGAAGACGGATCCGGAGTTATTTTTGCAGCTGCACAAGCCGCCTGTGTTGATTGATGAGGTGCAGTATGCGCCGGAACTGTTTCCTTATATTAAAATGCATGTGGACAAAAGTCATGAGCCGGGTGCATTCTGGTTAACCGGTTCACAGGTGTTTAAATTGATGAGAGGCGTGCAGGAGTCTTTGGCTGGAAGAGTTGCGGTACTTTCACTGACATCATTATCGCAGGCAGAGATATGCAATGGTCGAATGGAACCATTTACTGTCGATCTGGATGCACTTTCAGCAAGAAGTAAAGAAAGAAAACAGGCTGATACCAGAGATATTTATAATCGGATTTTCAGAGGATCTATGCCTGCTATCGTAAGTGGTCAAAACAGCAACAGTCAGATTTTTTACAGCAGTTATTTAACCACTTATATTGAACGTGATGTGAAGGAATTGTCCAATGCTATTGATTCATTAAAATTTTATAAGTTTATCACTGCGGTAGCGGCAAGATGCGGTCAAATGCTTAATGTTGCGGATATTGCAAGAGACGCAGAAATTAATCAGACGCAGACAAAGAGTTGGTTGGGAATTTTGGAGACATTGGGAATCATATTTTATCTCCATCCGTATTCCAATAATCTGTTGAAGCGTCTTGTAAAAACGCCGAAGTTATATTTTTACGATACCGGTTTGGTTTGTTATCTGACTAAATGGAGTAGTGCGGAAACCTTGGAGAGCGGCGCCATGAATGGGGCTATCTTGGAAAACTATGTGGTTGCTGAGATTGTGAAGACCTATTTGAATAGTGGAAAGGAGCCATATCTGTACTATTATCGCGACAAGGATGCTAAGGAAATTGATATTGTTCTGGAGCATGACGGCGTGCTTAATCCGATGGAAATCAAAAAGACTGCAAATCCGGGAACAGAGTTGATCAAAGTATTTGATTTGTTGGATAAGTCATCTGCAATTCGTTCCAAGGGAGCGGTTATCTGCATGAAACCGGAACTTAGCGCGATTGACAGGGATCATTATATTGTGCCGGTTTGGATGATTTAAAAATGTTGAAAACATATTCCATCCGGCAGATTGATGTTATATAATATACGCGAAAGCAATGATGCAATGAATAGGGCGAAGCCCGTGAATGGAGCATTGCGGATACTGCGGATATGGTATAAAAAATAATAGTGTCAATACAAATCAGAAGATGCAGGAGAAACCAAATATGAAGAAACAAAAGTCGTTACAAGAAATTATTTATGCGTTTTTTCTTTTAACAGCCATGATCCTTTTGTTTTTCTGGTTTACGGAACAGAACAGCAGACGGACAGAGGAGCAGAACAGGGATTATGCGGCGGATTCTGCACAGTTGAAGTCTGAGCAGATTGATGAGGAACTGAATAATGCCTTGAGCCAGATCAAAGCCTATGCATACTTTTTAGGAGAAGGTCTGACGGAACCTGTGATTACGACACAGATGCTTGAACAGATGGAAGAAAACTCCACGTTTGATGCTATTTTGTTTACGGATCTTAACGGTGAGGACTTTGCTTCTGATG
>CAYQZB010000027.1:0-11744 GCA_964421915.1 uncultured Lachnospiraceae bacterium | reverse complement strand
ACGTTTGATGCTATTTTGTTTACGGATCTTAACGGTGAGGACTTTGCTTCTGATGGTCGGACGACTGACGCGGCGGAGCGGGAATCATACAATAACGGTATCCGTGGAAACAGCGGCATTGAGATTATATTTGATTCTTATTTTTTTGACGAGACAATGGTATGCTTTTATGCGCCTGTCCGCTTTGAGGGACAGATCATCGGAGTGCTGCGGGGCGCTTTTCTTGCCGAGGAATATTTGAGAAGTATGCTGGGTACCACATATTTCGGGGAGGAGGCACAGGTATTTTTGTGTACGCCGGATGGCAGTATTATTGCCAGCTCTGACAATACGGTTTATGAAGGACATCTTCTTGATATATTGATGGAAATGGGTATGATTGACCAGAATGTTGCAAATCAAGTCAATCAGATCTTTGAAAATGGCGGAGAGGGTGCTTTTATATGTGATTCTTCCAGTAAGACAGATAATATTTGTATCAAAAATTTGCCGAAAAACTCTTATGTTTTCGTGCAGACATTCCCCCAAAATGTTACACAGAGAATGATTGTTGCAGAAAATCTGGTGGGAATCCAGCTGGAGGTTATGTTGATCATACTGTTTGCGGCCTATATTATTTTTATACTTATTCGTGCCGGACGTAA
Source organism: uncultured Lachnospiraceae bacterium (assembly GCA_964421915.1). Lineage (GTDB taxonomy): Bacteria > Bacillota > Clostridia > Lachnospirales > Lachnospiraceae > NK4A136. The sequence goes on along the minus strand of CAYQZB010000027.1, from coordinate 11,100 downwards.
TCGGAAAGTGTTGGAGAAAGAAAATCGGGAGATGGGATATATTATAAGCGGTGTCAACACGCTGTTTACACGGTTTGCCATGGTTGATTTTGAGAAGGACACCTATCAGTATCTGGCGGGAACAAAACCTGAGGGTACGGAAATCGAAGAAAGCGGAAATTATCAGGATCTCGTGGATTATCTGGCTAGCTATGTGGAAGAAAGCGGTCGTCAGGAGCTTATTGATTTTATTGATAAAGAATCCATTGTCAAAGCAATGTCAAATCAAAACGACCTGCGGTTCGAAAGCTGTGTGATAAAGGATGGGCACTTTGAATGGGAACATGTAAATATTATCTGTCTGGAAAGAAAAGATGATATCGCTTCCAAGGTTTTGTTCATACGCCAGAATGTAACGGAGCTGAAGCAAAAAGAACTGCGTATCCAGGCGGAAAGAGCGCTTGCCAACCGTAAGGAAAGACAGTACCAGATAGCGCTCATGTCCAACTCCTTATGCAGCTTTGAGTTTAATCTGTCACAGGATCTTATTGAGCAGGATATTATCAGGACGATCAACGGACAGAAAATATCACTCCTTGAACGGGTGGGATTGACAGCTCCTTGTAAGATCTCAGAATATTTTGAAAAATGGAAACAGTTTGTTTTGGAGGAATCCATAAAAGAGTATTCTGACACTTTAAATACAGAGAATCTGACCAACTGCTTTGATCAGGGTGTCAGAGAAGCGGTAGCCGAGTATTGGGAAGAAAGCTACGAGCAGAACCAGATGTGCGTGCGCCAGTCTCTTATTATGACCAAGGATGAAACAACAGGTGACATTATGGTTATGGTGATATCGAAAGATATTACGGAGCAGGTCAGGAAACAGAGGGAGCAGACGCTGGCTCTTCAGGATGCACTGATGCAGGCGCAGCATGCCAATAAGGCTAAGACTACATTTTTGTCCAATATGTCCCATGACATCCGTACCCCTATGAATGCTATCATAGGATTTTCGACCATTGCCGTCAGCCATATTGACAATAAGGAACAGGTTTTGGACTGCCTGCAAAAGGTTCTTTCGTCCAGTAACCACCTTCTCAGCCTGATCAATGATATTCTTGATATGAGCAGGATCGAGAGCGGAAAAGTACAGATCAAAGAGCAGGAGTGCAATATTTCTGAACAGATGCATAATCTGGTCAATATTGTCCAGCCTCAGATCAAGGCAAAACAACTGGAATTATTTGTCGATACCTTTGATGTTACCAATGAGGATGTCATCGCGGATCCGTTGAAGTTAAATCAGGTATTTATCAACCTGTTAAGCAATGCAGTGAAATATACGCCTGCCGGAGGTACGGTTTCCTTCCGGATCATGCAAAAGACCACGTTCCGGCACGGATACGGTGATTATACATTTATTATTAAGGACAATGGCATAGGAATGTCCCCGGAGTTTGTGGAACATATCTTTGAGCCTTTTGAACGGGAGGCTACAGTGACGCAGAGCGGTATTCAGGGAACAGGGCTGGGCATGGCCATTACCAAAAATATTGTAGAGATGATGAACGGCACCATCAGCGTTGAGAGTGAGCCGGGGCAGGGCAGTACATTTACGGTAGAATTGGAATTAAAACTGCAGGATACGGAAAAAAATGCGGAACAGATTAAGGAACTGGAAGGATTGCGGACGCTGGTTGTGGATGATGATTTCAATGTCTGCGACGGTGTCAGCAGGATGTTGAAACAAATTGGTCTGCGTTCCGAGTGGACGACTTCCGGTAAAGAAGCGGTATACCGCGCAAAGAGCGCCCTTGAGGAGGGTGATGCCTACCATACGTTTATTATTGACTGGCAGATGCCGGGTCTTAGCGGATTGGAAACTGCCAAAAGGATTCGGGATATCATCGGCAAAGAGGCGGCCATTATCATTTTAACTGCATATGAATGGACGGATATTGAGGAGGAAGCAAAGACTGCAGGGGTTACCGCATTTTGCGCTAAGCCTTTGTTTATGTCCGATTTGAAAACGGCTCTGCTTGCTGCTAATAATCTGATGGAAAAACAGGAGGAAGTTCCGGAATGGACTCTGGCCAATTTCGAAGGGAAGCGTATCCTTCTGGTGGAGGATAATGAATTAAACCGTGAGATCGCGCAGGCAATCTTAGAAGAAGCCGGTTTAATTGTAGATACAGCGCCGGATGGGACAGATGCCGTAGCAATCATGGAGAAAGCGGAAGAAAGTTATTATGACGCGATTTTGATGGACGTACAGATGCCAACCATGGATGGTTATGAAGCTACCAGAACCATCCGTAGACTTCCAAGAAATGATGTGAATAATTTACCTATCATTGCCATGACGGCCAATGCATTGGAAGAGGATAAGGAGGCGGCACTGATGAATGGAATGAACGCCCATATTGCCAAACCCCTCGATATGAATGTTTTCATGTCCGTGCTTAAGAAATTTCTTAATTAATAAGTAGTGTGCCGTGTTGATATCTTACTTAGGGAAGTACTAATTAAAACAGTGCTTCCCTAAATCTATTATAAGTTTCCGGATGATTCCAGCCAGAAATTTTTTCAATTGTTACAAAAAAGTGCGTACTTTTCTAATTAGAGATCATGGATTACAATAAAGTTGCAGTCGGGTATGAAGTATGCGGCGGAGGCTGCTGTACAGACTGTAAGGAAATAAAAGGAACAGACATACAGCAAAATGACTGCTCTGACATGGAAAGGTGGTATTTAATGATTTCAAAAAATTATTCATCAGAAATGGAAAGACTAAAAGAGGAATTAAAAGCTGCTGATGCAGTGGTGATCGGTGCGGGCGCGGGGCTTTCCACATCGGCGGGATTTGTATATTCCGGGGAGCGTTTCCGGCAGTATTTTTCGGATTTTGAAGAAAAGTATGATTTCCATGATATGTATACAGGAGGATTTTATCCATACCGGACGCCGGAAGAATATTGGGCCTATTGGAGCCGTTACATCTTTATCAACCGATATATGGATGCGCCGAAGCCGGTATATCAGGAATTATTTGAACTGGTAAAGGATAAGGACTATTTTGTCATCACGACAAATGTAGATCACTGTTTTCAGAAAGCGGGCTTTGATAAGAAACGGCTGTTTTATACCCAGGGAGATTACGGCTTGTTCCAGTGCAGTGAGCCGTGCTGTCAGGAGACATTTGAAAATGAGGATATTGTCCGTGAAATGATGGAAAAGCAAAAAGATATGCGGATACCAGAGGAACTTCTGCCTGTATGTCCGCACTGTGGGAAACCGCTGACTATGAACCTGCGTGCTGACGGAAGTTTTGTGGAGGATCAGGGATGGCATGCGGCAGCAGGGCGGTATGAAGAATTTCTGCGTACAAGGAAGAATAAGCGGATTTTGTTTTTGGAACTTGGCGTTGGTTATAACACTCCGGGCATCATTAAATATTCTTTCTGGCAGATGACTGCCAGAAACAGGAAAGCGGTCTATGCCTGTCTGAATATGGGAGAAGCTGTGTGCCCGGATGATATCAAAGAGCAGTCTATCTGCATTAATGGGGATATCGGAGAGATTTTACAGCAGCTTTTATAACCGGACAAAAACATACTATTGATTGCGAGGATCATGTAGAAAAACATGGTCTTTTTTATGTAAAAGTTACAAAATGGATTAACCATATCGGCAAAAAAATAAAAAATTGCCGGTATGGTTGTTGCGAACAAAAAAGGTTTATGATATATTTATTTCAACATCAAATTGCTTTGATTGCAGATGAGAAACTGCCTGCGCGGATTTCTCACCGCGTGTCATCGCGGTAAGCTGCTCTGACATGGAGGATTAGTATGGATTATATAAAGATGCAGAGAGAAATAGTAAATAGAATACCCGAAGATACCATATTTTCCAGAAAAGATATATCAAATATTGCCACTACGATCTCTACAGATTTTAAGGAGACATTGCTGCGTAATTTATTGGAAAAACTGCTAAAAGAAGGGAAGATAGTAAGAGTAGGAAGGAATCAATATCAAAAAAGAAACATAAATGATGTTAAAAATGTTTATAAAAATTTGTATTCTGAAGAAGCACAGATGATTGTAAATTGGATGAAGGAAAAATATCCTCTTTTAGATTACCGTATATGGGAATTAAGTTGGTTAAATGAGTTTTGGAATCATCAAATTGCGCAAAACAAGATATTTGTAGAAGTGGAGCGCATGGGTTGTGAATTTGTGTATACGGAGCTTAGCGATGAGTATGAGGGAAATATTTTGCTTAGACCGGATGAAAAAGAGTTATACCGTTATGCCGGGCCGGATACGGTAATTATTGATAGGTTGGTATCTGAAGCTCCAAAGGGAAATCAGGATGAGTATAATATGTCATTAGAAAAATTGATTGTGGATTTGTTTGCAAATAAGAAATTGAAAAGTATGGTTCATATCGGAGAGTACGCAAAAGCGATAGCAGAGATGTTTGATAAATATTATATTGATCAGGTTAAACTTTTTCGATACGCAAACAGGAGGCATAAGAAAGATGAGATATATCATTTTTTGGTAGATGAAGTAGGTATGGAATTGACTATGGAGAAATAAAAATGTTAAAACCAGAGAATTTTAATATGGAGCATATTGGTACGATTTTGCAGCAGCTGGATGGTGCATTATTTTATCATTAGACATGACGTGTCAAATAGATAAAAACATGGCATTTCTCGCTTTGTGTCGTGTTTTATGATTCTACGATTTAGTACTCTGATAGTGGAAAGGAGGTAACGACGTGGATCAAAAGAAAATAGGGTCCTTCTTAAAAAATCTTAGAAAGGAAAAGGAACTTACACAAGAACAACTGGCGGAGCATTTTAATGTTTCAAATAGAACGATTTCCAGATGGGAAACAGGAAGCAATATGCCAGATTTGAGTTTGTTAATTGAACTTGCGGATTTTTATGATGTGGAAATTCGGGAAATTATTAATGGAGAAAGGAAAAGCGAGAAAATGAATCAAGAAGAAAAAGAAACAATGACGTTAGTCGCGGATTATGCTGAGAATGAAAAAAATCTTCTATTAAAAAAGCTAAGAAATGTGAGCATTGTCGGTCTGGTTGCAATGATAGTGCTGCAGGTGCTGAATATAAGTAATATCCATCTGCCGGTAGTTGATTATATCAGGGGCGTCTCTTTTGGATTAGCGTTTTCTGCTTTGCTTGTAGCAACCTTTTATTCAACGGGCGTATTGGCTAATATTAAAAAAGATCAGGCAAGCAGACAAAGAATGAAAATAATTCTTATCGTTGTAATTGTGGCTGGCGTGCTATTGCTTGGAGCGTCGATATATGCATCTTTGACAAGTTTTTAATCTGCTGTATTTTAATTACGTTACAAGGCGCATATTTACAAAATAAGAGCCGATAACCGCAGTTTTAATCTGCGTATTATCGGCTCTGCGTCTTTGCGTCTGGCTCTTTATTGTTATTGCTTTTTTCAATATCCCTTTTGTGTTGAATATGTATGCCTATATGACCGATACCTAAAATAAAGGTTGCGATTAACATATATATAACTTTTCCATAGATTCCCAACATAAAAAATGCAATAACAGGCAGAGTTGCCCCGGCAAGGGGTATCCCTGAAAAGCTACTGTAAAAGTCTGATAACGTGCGTTCGCTCCGAAAATAACGTACCCACCATGCTTCATACATTATCATTAAAATGAAAGCTGCAATCAGCCATAAAGACCAAAGCGTCCATTTATGTATATTAAAATCGGAAAACACCAATGAACAGCAACAGGTCAATATTTCCCCCAATCTTTCAAAAAACAGTAAGATTTTATTTTCCTTTTCAGCTGTATATCCTTGTGGCATTCTTTTTGACCACATTATATTAGGAATAAATAACATCAACAAAAAAAGTAATCCTATATATGAAAATCCAAAATTTCCAAACACATTATTATCCTCCGGCTAAAATTTTTTTTGCTTCCTTACACCATTCTAAATATGTCTGATAGGTTTTTATCCCAAACTCAACCGTAAGCAGATAATATTTGTGTGTAGTATCCTCATTCAAGGCCTTATTTAAAATTGTCTCTGCATGTAAAAGATATGGCAGTTCTTCTTTGATTTTCTTTTCAAACGCTTCGATATGAATGAGTGCCTGTTCTTCACCTTTCTCACATCCAAAAAATAATTTTAATAATGTTTCATAACGAAGTTCATCTTTTTCAATAGGCAATGAAAGCCAATTTTTCAAATAATCACGGCCATTTTCTGTTATGGCGTAGATCAGCTTATTCCGCTTGTTGTTTGTATCTTCCCTTTTCGTAGCAAGACCGCGATTAACCAAATCATTTAAGGCGGGGTATATACTGCCATAGCTTGCGCCCCAAAAATATTTAAGATTGGTGTCCATTCGCTTTTTGATTTCATATCCCGTTAATTCCTCATGACTCAGTAACCCTAAAATCACACAATCAATCTTTTTTTCATTTGCCATTTCTATTTTCCTCTCTTTCAATTACTCCTATTTCTCCCATTACGTCAATCCCCATAGGACAAACATTATTACATTTTCCACAAGAAATACAATTCCCCTTTTCGGCTGCTTTAATATGTATACCCGGCAGATGTATAATTCTACGAAATTTTATTCCTAATATCATAAAAGGAGCCATCCAACAGAGGTAATGACAAAATACCCGTTGTCTTTTCATAGGCATCTCCATTAAATACGCTTAATATATCAGTCTGATATATTGTATAACATTTGGTTACTAATTTCAACTGGTTATCAAAACTTTTATCAAAATTCTTTAAAATTGTCCGCAGAGTATGAAGCTGCTTCTCTCTAACCGTAAATCTTTGATTAAATGCTTTTTTTGCTTTACATACAAAGTTAAAATGATTACATAAAGGAATGGGCTTTATGCATGAAAAAATTAAAAAGCAAGCAAAGGTTATGGAGGAATAAGCAATGGAAAGGTTTGCCGGAAGCATAGTTTAAGACTGAAACAGGCTGGATGTAGCTGAATTAAATAGAAACTATGAAAGGATGGCATCATTTTAAAGTATAGGCATTGATTTTTGCCTATATTTTTAATTATTTTAACTTTTTAACTTTACACGCAAAGTTAAAAAGGTTAAAATGATTTTGCAAGGAGGATTAGCTATGGCAAACGAAGAATATAACAGAATTATTGCTGAGATAGAAACACTGCCATCCGGTGGTATTACTTACAAGAAAATAAATGGCAAAGAATATGCTTATTATCAATGGAGAGAAGATGGAAAACAGCGTTCCAGAAGAACGAAGAATGAAGAATTAGAAGAGCTTTCAAAACAAATTGAACGTAGAAAAGAACTTCAGAACATGATAAAAGATATAAATTTACAAGAAACCGATGAGGAGAAAGAATCTCATCAGTTTCGATGTGCGGTAAGAATTGGAAACGAACTGGAATGTTTCGTGAAGCCGGTAGAAAAGTGGGAGAAACGCGAATGCTACCGGCAGCTTTATGATTATGTTTATGGTGATATACATGACAGAGTATACATTTTGTATGGTCTTAGAAGGACAGGTAAGACAACATTAATTCGTCAGATCATATCTGAAATGAATTCCACCATGCGAAGTAAGACAGTGTTTATTCAGATACAGGACAGTAAGACTTTGGACGATGTAAATCAAGATCTGAAGTATTTGGAAGAAAATGGTTACAGATATGTGTTTATTGATGAAGTTACGCTGTTGAATGACTTTATCGAGGGTGCTGCTTTATTTTCTGATGTATTTGCCGCCAGCGGAATGAAGATAGTTTTATCCGGTACAGATTCTCTTGGATTTATGTTTACAGAGGATGAGGAATTGTATGATAGATGCTTTATGTCACATACAACATTTATCCCTTATCGCGAGTTTGAGAAAGTATTAGGAATTGTTGGTATTGATGATTTCATTCGGTATGGCGGAACAATGAGTCTTGGCGGAAAACGGTATAATGACAATACTATGATTTTTGCTACTAAGAAAAGCACCGATGAATATGTAGATAGTGCCATTGCGCGAAATATTCAACATTCCCTGAAGAATTATAAGTATGAAGGACATTTCCGTTCATTGCGGGAATTGTATGAGAAAAATGAATTAACAAATGCTATAAACAGAATCGTAGAGGATATGAATCATCGATTCACTATAGAGGTTTTGACCAGAGATTTTAAGTCACATGATTTGAGAATTTCAGCAGGCAATTTGAGAAAAGACAGGGAGGAGCCAACAGATATTCTTGACCGTATCGACATACTTAAAGTGAATGAAACACTTAAGTCTTTGATGGAAATCAAAGATAAGTCAGAACAGTCGGTAGAAATACAAGATGCACATCGTTCTGAAATAAAAGAGTATCTGGACTTACTGGATCTTACGGTAGACATAGAGAGCAGATGGATGTCTGATTATAATCGCAGAGAAACAAGAACTGCATTTTCACAGCCGGGTTTGCGTTATTCACAGGCAGAGGCACTTGTAAAATCTCTTATGCAGGATGAAATGTTCAGAGAATTGTCTTTGAAAGAACGAAATAGAGTAACCACAAGAATAATAGATGAAATTAAAGGTAGAATGATGGAAGATATTGTTCTTCTGGAGACTAAGCTTTCTAAAAAGAATTGCGAAGTGTTCCGATTGCAGTTTGCTGTAGGTGAGTTCGATATGGTGGTTTTTAATCCGGAAGAAGGCAGCTGTGAAATCTATGAAATTAAGCACAGTAAAGAAGTTGTTCCACAGCAGTGCAGACATTTATTAGATGAACAAAAATGTAAGGAAACAGAATTTAGATATGGTCCAATCAATGGTAAATATGTGATTTATCGAGGTGCAGCAACGACGCTTTTAGAGGCAGGAGAAGACGTATTCTATCTAAATGTGGAAGAGTATTTGAAAAAGCTTTGAACTATATCAAAATGTTTTATAGAACTGGAAAGCTTACACCTGTGAGGATGCTCCGTAGAGAAGACCGGTTCAAGCTTTGGATTAATGCTGTTTCATCTGCCTTTTATCCTCATACATAAACTTATCTGCTTGTGAACACAGCTTATTAAAATCAGTCTGCTCATCGCGGTATGCAACACCGATTGCACAAGAAAAAGGAGTTTGTGACACTTTTTCTTTAATTTGATTTTTTAACTGTTCAATGATTGTTTTTTGTTGATTAAAGCAAAGAAGCATAAATTCATCGCCGCCTACACGATACAGATAACAATTTGAAGGAAGTACTGCTTCTACACAGCTGACCACCGTACAGATTGCCTCATCCCCCTTCGCATGTCCATACTCGTCATTCCATTTCTTTAAATCGTTCAGGTCAATCGATATGACAGCACTCAGATTTGCCTTGTTTTTCTCAGCATCTATGTAAAAACATCTCCGGTTCAGTACGTTCGTCATGGGATCACGTTTGAATTGCTGGGTATTCAAATACAGATAATAAAAAGTTAATGTAACTGCAGCTGATACATTGATAATCCCTTCATATTTCCAAACAGATTCCATCAATATAGAAATCATAAATGCAAAAAGAACTACAATGGAAATAATCGTTTCTGTAATTTTAACCGACTTATACAATTTTACCGTGCAAATCAGTAGTACGATCTCATAAAAAGCACTTGTTACAAAAGCAAAATAGCCAAGAGGTCCCCGCACAAACTGGTTATCCATAGTATAGGAATATGCATAATCAACAAAAAATGCCGAAAAAGCAATGATCGTATTTACAACAAGCGGTAACGAGATCCATCTGTATTTTTTGTCTTTTACATTTCCCAACAATAAAACAACAACATAAATAACTGCCGGTCTTATGCTATATCCTATTGCAGACATCAGTATCCGGATCGGAGTGAATGTATCAAGTGACGCAGTCCAATATTCTATGGAATCCGCCACAATCAGGCACAACAAAAGAACATCCGCCAAAAGAAACAATTTCCGGATCCTTTTGGTAAAGTAATCATTTGTAAATATGAAAACCAAAAAGAACAACAGAATAATAACTGATGGATAATTTATTTCAACAAGTTCTTTTATCATTCTAATCCCCATTCCGGCACAAATTTGCGGTTTCTCATCTGCGCTCAAAGCAATTTGGGGCTCTGACTCAAATTGCTGATTTACGCCCTCTCTGCCGCCTTAATATAACATATTCTGTTATTTTGATCTCCACATCTGACGATCATGTCATATTTGAAGGCGTTATTTGATTCACAGAGTTTCCGCTATTAGTTGATACCTAAATTGTAACATATATCAATAGAAAATGCTTGAATAAGTTGTTATTTTTCTAAAATATGCTGAAAACGCTTTTTGGTATCAAATTATACCATTTTGTTTATGCTTTTAATACTTTTAACCTTACAATCAAAGTAAAAAATTAACATGGTTAAGTAACCCCTGGTCTTTATAAAGCAGCCATAGTTGAATTACAACTTAAAGAAATTGCATGTTCATACAAAATAGTTTAGTTGAAATTTGTTTCTATAATTGCTAAAATATAAAGGGATTCCATCAATACATTTTGGATAAGGAGCAAACGCTATGAAAACTTACAATCATTTGTTTGAAACTTTGGAAAACTTTAATGATTTCTTGGACGGAATTGCATTGGACAAGAACAGGCAGGTATTATTACGGATTCATAGTTGTATACATACCGCAGATATGATGGAAGAACTGACCGCGGAATTAAAAGAGCTATTGCCGGGCGCCGTGATGATCGGATGCAGCGCATCCCACGTAATCTGTGAAGGAAAGATTTTACAGGGCGTGTGCCTGCTTTCTCTCACAGTATTTGAACAGTGTGAAATGCGAATCGGAATGTTTAGCTGTGAGCAGGAACCGGGAGTTGAAAAGGCCGGAGAAGTTTTGGGTGAGGAAGTATCCAATGAGCTTATAAAAGGCGATAAGGGGATGATGCTGACCTTTTTCCCTTTATCTTATTATAAAACGGCAAAATTTGTTGAACGTGTAGACCGATTAAATAAAGGCCTGAATATGATAGGCGGCGTTGCTTATGTGGCGGAAGGCGCCCATAGCGAAGCGGGAGAAA
>CAYQZB010000026.1:0-42478 GCA_964421915.1 uncultured Lachnospiraceae bacterium | reverse complement strand
GAAGGCAAAACTGCGCCACAGCCTCGGCAGGCCATCGCGCAGCGATTTTGTTCAACTTGAATTTGTCTATCTGATTATTTTGACCAAACAACTGCCATCATCGTAAAAAGCCTCGATTTCATACAAAAGAACACCCTCACGATAGATTCTTTCATACAACTCACTTAATTTTTCTGTTTGCCCATAATACACTGTCCACCCTGTATCTGGTAAAACAATTTCTTTATACACTGCATCAGGGTATTTCTTCCGAACGGTTTCCAAGTTATATTCCATACGCCCTTCGCACTGACCTATGACATATTCTATACTATCGTTTTCCCAATTCAAACCCAGCCCAAACAAATTCTCTCTGCCATATTTGACTGCAAAATAATCCCAGTAATCCCCAATTTCATTATACTGTCTATTATCTTCTGTGGAAAATCGTTTAGAAATTCCTTTAAAAACCATTACATTCACCTCATTAAATTCCGTTTTTGTAATTGCATTTAGAACCTATTTTTTATATGTACATAATTCCGAAAAAATTTTTAACGCTGTTCTTTCAATTTCTTCTTTATACTTTTCACCTTACTGATATTAATGCTCGTACCGCTTCAATATCACTATGCCTTATGTCTTTAAATAATATATTATTTCAGACCTCCAAAATATCGCTTTGCTTTCTTATCTAACTCCCAGAAGAACCGGAAGTTGTAATGAACTTATAATCATTTTATGGCAGCAATCACAGAAAATTTATGATATGAATAGATACAACTAACATCTGAAAAACCACATCTGTTCAGCATCTGCTTTTCTGTTTCAGCAGAACACTCTTTATCTAACTTTCTGCGTTCTTTCCACAATTCAATATCTCTACCCGTCAATCCACTTGCATATAATTGACTTTCCCAATATGAATTATACCAATCATTCACTTTAAGTGTATCTGCACAAAACTGATCGTAGTTTACAAATATACCTCCTTCCGGAAGATTCTCATATATTGTTTTGAAAAGTCTTTCTTTTTGAAAATCATCCAAATGATGAATCGATAAAGCGGATATAACAGCATCATAATTCCCTTTTGGAAACGCTTTATTATAATCTGCAACTGTATCCATAACATTTTTTATTCCGGCAAATCTTTTTCTGGCTACATCAAGCATCTCATCAGCAATATCAACCATCATATATTTTGCAGTCGGACATTCTTTATACCAATAATATGTCAGCAGACCTGTTCCTGCTCCCAAATCCAATACAGATTTTGGTATCCCATAATTTGAAAGAATAAACCTCGTTGAATTCTCATAGTAATCATCAAAACAAGGAATAAACTTTTTTCGGTTACAATCATATTCTTTGGCTATTAAGTTAAACTGTTCTTCTATATTCATAATTATTATTCCTTCCGGAAATTCCGATTTATCCCATTCTACAAACCGGAATTTTATTAACCCTCTAAAATACTAAGCATTTCTTTAATATAATTCTTAAATTTTCCAATGTCTGATAATAATCCGCATTGTAACTTTTGAGAAGTTGTGATTGCCCGATTATATTGTAATTCAGTAATTTCACCTGTTTCCAATGCTTCCTGTAACTCATCCTTATCATCTGTAATAATATCTCCATTTGGATAGACTACCAAATCCAAATATAAATCATAAAAATATGGGACATTATCATCATCGTATCCTTGTGTATCAATCATATCTATATAACAAACTTTCATTTCATAATTATTGTCCATCATTACTGTAATACAGTAAAACTCATCACATGGCAAAATCGTTAACCAATGATAGCCGTTATCACATACAACCACATCTTTGTTATTGTATTTCCATATTTGCTTTTCCAAAACAGTATTTATAGTCAATAGTCCAATATAACCCTTTATTTGTGGTATATCCACTTGTTTTCCAATTCTATTTTTTGAAGTGATACATTTCCATTCATCATATGTTAATCTACATTTATACATAGATGTACTCCTTTCAAATTCCGATTTATCCAATTCTACAAACCGGAATTCGTCACCCTGTCGTTCAAACCATAAAAATGAAACACAATTTATAACATCTGAATAATGTTTGAAACACAGTCACTGGTTGACATCTTATAAGTGTCAACTGTTACTTCGTATCCGCCTTTAGGATATAAATATTGCAAGGAGGCTTCTGCTGAACCCATACACCTATTTCCACGTTGTTTTTCTCGTTCTCTCAATATCTGTATGGGACATATTACATGAACCGACAAAAAATCGTAGTCCTGTAAACTCTCTCGCAACATACGATATATCCGTTCGCTGGTAATTACATGGTCAACAATAATACCCTCTTCCATCTGCAATAATTCCCTTGCCCTTTGACAAAGCATTGGTGAAATATCATATACATCGTCTTCATAAATAACGTCATTTGATGTCATTCTGAGAAAATCGTCTATTGATATAATTTCATATTCCAGATTGCATTTTAATTTAAGAGATTCCTTTATTGCGACTGCCAATGTAGATTTTCCACTGCTTGACGCGCCATTCAACAGGATAATTCTTTTCATAGCTTTTCCCTCATAAATCCCGATTTTTTCTATTCTACGAACTGGGATTTAATCCCACCAACAATAATAAATAGAATAATCATCACTGAATAGCTTTGTACTTGGAATTAATTCACCATTATCACCAATAAAAAAAGTTGGTTGTGAAAAATCTGTTTCCTCTCCAATTTCGCTTGGAAATATATCTTTGGGCTCATTAAAAATTTGTTTTATTTCGACAAGTGATAATTTGCTAAAAATAATCAAAGTGTCTGCAGTAATACACTGCTCACTATTATCTTCTTCCAATCCATAGACTTGTACAAAAATTTTTGCACTTCCATCTTTGCTAAGCAAATTTTCAATCAAGGCAATGTACTCTTGTTTCCCATCAAGACGTTCACATGAGAAATCCGTAAAATCATCTGTTGGGTCTAAGAAATCATTATATGCAAACCAATAATTATTTGTATAGTTTCTGTTCATTTTATCAATTTGCAGCAAGGTTATAATAGTACCTTTTTGTTGGTTATCCAAGTTGTTTCTCCCTTAAAACCCCGATTTGTAATTGCATTTAAAACCTATTTTTTATATGTACATAATTCCAAAAATTTTCAACACTGTTCTTTCAATTTCTTCTTTATACTTTTTATTTTACTGATATTTGCATTTGTTTCTTTCATAAATTTCTGCAGTTCCACTTTTACCCGCTCCGGATCCATATACACATATTCTTCTACCATCTTGGCAAAGGACTTTAATTCTTTGGTATATTGATTAGCAAAATAATTTAAAACCTCTTCTGTTTCTCTCATGAACTGATCGCTTATGATTACATGATCTTCCTGATCAACAGCACTTACCTGTTCTAAAGCCGTCCGGTATTTTTCGGTTTTATCAGAAAGCTCCTTTATTTTATTTCCGGTCTCCAAACAATCTTTTTCTATCCGCTGCTTTTTTTCCGTTTCTTCATTAATACGATTCAGCACGGTATCATCATTATTATAAGCGGAAAGAAATTTATTTTTTGTTTCTTTCTCCTGTTCCAGAACAGCAATAAAACGCTCCTGCTCCCTAATCTTCTTTTCCTGTTCCTTAAGAAACTCTTCAGCTTCAGATAATTGCTCTGAATATGATTTATATTCTTCCTCCAAAAAATCTTTTACCGAATCTAATTCTTTGATCATAAACATGTTCCTCTTTTCCTTTTACACAACTCTCCATATCGCAATTCTGCTGCACATAATTCCAAATGATAAATGCCAGATTTAAAAGCAAACGGGTTCGTTTAGCATTTCTATCGGTATAAGACATAGAACTTCTCTACAAACAAAATTGCTATAGCAATTAAAAGCTCTTCCTACACGATAGGTTCCTTCGCCGGTGTCCCCGCTTTCCTCGGATATTTCTTCGGCGTCGGTTTCACTTTACGGATGACGCAGAGATTTCTATGATAATCTGTATAGGGTAAAGTAAAGTCAAACACTTTTTCAATCCTTCCGCCAAGAATATCAACTGCATGTTCCGCCTTTTCCTGTTCCCGTGCAAGTTCTTCTGATTTATAAGCAACAAATATTCCGCCTTTTTGTACATAAGGCAGACAATATTCCGAAAGTGTGGAAAGGTTGGCTACCGCTCTGGAAACCACAATGTCAAATCCTTCCCTACAACATATCGCATCTGAAATGTCTGCTGCATTATCCACTTTCTTTGTATGATTTTCTGCTGCACTCTTTGCATAATCTTCCGCTCTCCCATGCAACGCTGTAATATCTGACAATCCCAATTTTTGAATCACCTCATTCAAAAAATTTATTCTCTTATTTAAGGAATCCAACATTATGACAGCAAGCTGCGGATATACTATTTTTAACGGAATCGCCGGAAATCCCGCGCCGGTTCCGATATCCAATAATTTTATCTGCTGATTTTCAATACAAGCTTTGTGTATGATATCAATTTCGCTTCCCTTAACTAAGGCGAGGCTGTCCAAAAAATGTTTCTTTAATACCTCGTCATATTCTGTTATTGCCGTCAGGTTGACCTTTTCATTCCATTCAATCAACAACTCATAATACATCTGGAACTGCTCCAACTGCCGTTCCGTCAGCTCTATTGAAAATACGCTGCAATATTTTTTTAACTCCTGCATACTAATCCTCCATGCCGCATATAAAACTTTCTTTTCGGAAAAGAATCCCCCTTATCTTGTCCCTAAAATAATTTATAGATTTACTCCGCAACCGGAGTTTATTTAGCTGCTTTTATTGTATACGTTGCTCCCCAGTTTTTCAGTATTTCACACTGTGAAAAACCAGCCGACCTCAAGGCTTCCATTTCATGACCGATGGTAAGAGGGGTATCATAATGATAAAATGTGCTGTCAATAATGCCATGTTCTAATTTTAACTGTCGGAGATTCTCAAAATATTCCTGTTCAAGCGCTTCGCTTTCTGCAAAGTAATCTGTAAGAATAAAATAGCCATTTGCTTTCAGAGAATCGACAAGCTTTTTATAAAGAGACAATTTCTGTTCCGCCGTAAAATGGTGAAGGGATTCAACGGAAACTGCGGCATCAAACCGATTTTTTCCAAACGATACATCAAAGTAAGAGCCGCAAATCAAATTCAGCTTCTTGCCCGGAAATTTGTCCTTAAGCGCAGACAGCATTCCTTCCGACAAGTCGATCCCCGTAATGTTGGCGGAAGGATTTAAAGCGAAATATTCCGCCAGCTCAAGCCCCGTTCCACACCCCAAATCCAGTATTGCGCAATATTCTGTGGGAGGCAATTGTAACGCTGTGAATTTGTAAAATTCCGGTGCGCCCTCAATCGTAGTCATCATGTGTTCGTCATAACTCAAAAGCCTGTTTTCAAAAAACGATGCCATTTCTTCCAGCATAGTATAATGTTCCTTTCCAAAAATCGCGATTTGGATATCACTATATCACAAGTCATGCAATTTCATTTTATTGCCTTTGATTCTGCATACTCTACCCCTTTGCATCCAGATATACCAACAGCACCGAAATATCCGCCGGACTGACACCGCTGATCCGGGAAGCCTGTCCTACATTTAACGGACGGAACTCTTTCAGCTTCTGCCTTGCTTCCAATCGAAGACTTCCGATCTCATCATAATCAATATCTTCCGGAATCCGTCTGGTTTCCATCTTCTTAAACTGCTTCACCTGCTGCTGCTGCCGCTTGATATATCCGTCGTATTTAATATTGATATTGACCTGTTCAATGATATTTTCTAAAACCAAACCCTTATCCTGATTGATCTGTTCTATCTTCTGATAAAATCCCTCCCGCTTCGGATCGATCTCCTCCAGCATCTCATACGAAAGCTCCGGTCTGCAGATCAGCTCCGCCATAGAGGTACTTTTCTTGACCGCCGCGCTTCCATGCCGTTCCAAAAATTCCTGAACCGTACCATTAGCGCCGACCATCGTGGAAAACATCCTTTCCACTTCCTGCATGATCAACTCTTCTTTCTTACAGGTCATATCATATACTTCTTTGCTGATCAGACCTACCTGATAACCGTATTTGCGAAGACGAAGATCCGCATTATCCTGTCTCAGCAAAAGGCGATATTCCGCTCTTGAGGTCATCATACGATAGGGCTCTCTGTTATCCTTGGTGATCAAATCATCGATCAGCACGCCGATATAAGCCTCCGACCGATCGAGAATCAGCGGCTCTTTTCCCTGTAATTGAAGCGATGCATTGATACCGGCGATCAGGCCCTGTGCCGCCGCTTCCTCATAACCGCTGCTGCCATTAAACTGTCCGGCGCAGAATAATCCCTTTATCTTTTTTAATTCCAGAGAAGGCAGAAGCTGTTTGGGGGAAAGGCAATCATACTCTATGGCGTATGCGTTTCTGACGATCTTACAATTCTCCAATCCGGGTACTGTGCGGTACATGGCAAGCTGTACATCCTCCGGCAGAGAAGACGACATACCGCCCACATACATTTCATTGGTATGCAGCCCTTCCGGTTCGATAAATACCTGATGCCGCTCCTTCTCCGCAAATTTCACAACCTTATCTTCAATAGAAGGACAATATCGCGGTCCCGTCCCTTCAATGACTCCCGCATAGATCGGTGATCGGTCCAGATTAGCACGGATGATCTCATGGGTCTTTTCATTGGTATAAGTCAGCCAGCAGCTGACCTGATCAATCTGAATATCGTCCGGATCCGTAGAAAAAGAAAAGGGCACAATCCGTTCGTCACCAAACTGTTCTTCCATCTTGCTGTAATCTATAGTTCTGCCATCCATTCTGGCAGGCGTTCCGGTCTTAAATCTCCTGAGTCTGATTCCATAGCTTTCCAATGATTTCGTCAGATGGGTCGCCGCCTGTAGACCATTAGGACCCGTATAAGTGATCGCCTCACCGCAAAGACACCTCGCGTTCAGATAAGTGCCGCTGCAAATTATTACCGCCCCACACTCATAAACTGCACCCGTATAAGTGCGGACTCCCTTAATTTTATATTTTTCTTCAATATTATCATTTTCTGTAATATCTTTTTTACAATTACTTGTATCTACCGGCTCGCATATGATCTCGCATACCTCCGCCTGCTTAATCGTCAGATGCTCCTGTCGTTCCAAAACTTTTCTCATGCAGCGGGTATAATCCGCCTTGTCCGCCTGCGCGCGCAATGAATGAACCGCCGGACCCTTGGAACGGTTCAGCATTTTTGACTGAATAAACGTCTGATCAATCACTTTTCCCATTTCACCGCCAAGGGCATCCAGCTCTCTGACAAGATGACCCTTCGACGAGCCGCCGATATTCGGATTACAAGGCATCAATGCAATAGAATCAACGCTGACTGTAAAAATCAATGTTTCCATTCCCATCCGGGCGCAGGCAAGAGCCGCTTCGCAGCCGGCATGACCGGCGCCGATGACGCAGACATCAACCTGCTCCCTTATGGTATTTTTTTTTGTTATTTCCGTATTCTCCATTCTTGATCCCCACATCGTACTATCAATGACAATCTTCTTTTTAATCCCTTGCCGCTTTTGCGTTTTCGGTATGAACTTCACACTTATTTCTTACCTGCTTCATATGCGGTGCTTCCGCGGTATCTTGCGTCATCATCATAATATTCAGGACTCCGGAATCTTGCATCATCATTATAATAATCGTTGCCCGAAGCGCCTGCGGCATTGTACTGTGCGGCACTGTACTGTGCTCCCGCGCCATATTGCGTTGCATTGCTTTGCATACCTGAGTTATACTGCGCGGCATTGTTATTTGTCGTGCCTGCATTATACTGCGCTCCGCCGGATTGTACGAAACTTTCATTCGACACTTCAATATACTCTCTCTTTTTTACCATTTTATAATGTCCAATGACACCAATAATAACAGTAACAACAATTATATTCCAGACAGCGACACCCATTAACATAGGCAATATTTCGGATGCCACGCTTGCATCCGCAGCCTTGCTGAACATCAAGATGCACCCAAATAAAAGGAATGCAGAAAAAAGAAATATAGGTACTGTTATAACCAAAATAACAATCATAATTATTAATGCTGATGATTTAGGGTTTGAAGAAGCAGAAACATACTTCTTATTTCCGTTCTTATCATAATACATATATCTTTTTTTACCGGCCGTTCCATTCTGATATACCTGACCGCCTTGATACCCCTGTCCGCCCTGATAATTTGTATCGCCCTGAAACGTCGTAGTACTACTTTGATACGCTGCACCACCTTGATATGTTGTGCCGTTTTGGTACGCCGCGTTAGCTCCATTCCCCATAGTGCCAGAAGCTGTATTTGCCGAACCTCCGATCGGAACCTCCTGATAATCCCTTGTTCCTATGATATATGATTTGAACACACTATAGATCGCGAAAAAGATAAATGCATTCCATACAATAACAAAAAGAATCGTTGCTGCCGCTTCACCACCATTATTATTTTTCATCACATATGTCAAAGACTTCTTAAATGTTTTTTCAAATGCTTCCCCTACAGAAACATTATCCCGCAGAAAATTGTCATGAAGGT
Source organism: uncultured Lachnospiraceae bacterium (assembly GCA_964421915.1). Taxonomy (GTDB): domain Bacteria; phylum Bacillota; class Clostridia; order Lachnospirales; family Lachnospiraceae; genus NK4A136. The sequence continues at coordinate 33,890 of CAYQZB010000026.1, read as the reverse complement.
CTTTATTAAATATTTCCATGTTAGATTCTGTAAGGATCCGATCCGTATCATCTCCCTGAATCCCTTCCCATGACCAATCCACAAAGTCCAATTTCGCAGCATTTTCCGGCTCCGAATAAACGATCAGAAAATGCTGTTCATCATCAAAAAGATCATAGTACTCATCATAAGCGTACTCCCAAAGTTCATCATAATTCTTCCAATCCTCATCATATACCGTCATTACATAAGGTGAAATTCCGGTTTCATCTTCAAATTCTTGTAATATTTCTTCCAAAGAATCTTCATCATCGATGACTCTTGATCCATCCATAATATGTTCATCTGTCGGCTTATACTCCGGTTTCAGAGGTCTTGTCGGCGCTAAGACAAGAAAAATGGAAACGATGGAATAAATACTTCCAAAAATAAATGGAACAAAAAATATTAAACTTAAAATAAGCGAAAAAAGACTTGTTTTAGTCGGCATCTGACTGCCATAAAGGTATCTTTCCCTGCCATGCCTGTCATAATATCTGAATCTTCTTGCATTCGGAAACGGTTTATTGGAATAACGGGCTCCATTACCGCCGCTCCCTCCATGACTGCTGCTGTGATGTCCACCGCTGTGATGTCCGCCGCTGTGGCTTCCGCCGCCTGATCTGTGTGCCATTTGTTATCCTCCTTTTTATTTCTTACCCGCCTCATATGCCGTGCTGCCACGGTATCTCGCGTCATCATCATAATATTCAGGACCTCTGAATCTCGCTTCGTCATTATAATAATCGGTGCCTGCCGCATTATTTTGCGTTCCTGCATCATACTGTGTTCCTGCATCATACTGTATTCCTGCTCCATACTGCGCTGTTTTATACTGCGTCCCTGCATTATACAGTGTTCCCGTTCCATACTGCGTTGTGTTGCTTTGCATACTTGGGTTATACTGCGCGGCATTATTATTCGGCATGCCGTTCCCATAATTATTTGGATTAGTATTTGTCACTTCAACATATTGTCTTTTTTTCTCAACAACATAACTCTTGATTGCAGTGACAATACCTCCAATAATAAGCAAATTCCCGATAACGGCAAACAGTAAGATAAACATATTAGCGGATTCCTGTACATTCGTACCGGAATTAAGTGATGCCGAAATCGCCACTAATAATATAGGAAGAGTTACAAACAATATAGGCACCAATATTATTAAGATAATAATCGCTTTTACTAATGCAGTTTTGCTCGGTTCTACAGTAGAAGAAACAAATTTTTGATTTCCGTTTTTATCATAATACATATATTGTTTTGTACTGCCTATACCACTCTGATATACCTGACTGTTTTGATACGTCTGACCGCTCTGGTACATCTGGCTGTTTTGAAAATTCGGATCGTTCTGAAACGTCGTATTATTCTGATTTCCATATCCCATTGCGCCGGGAACCGTAGAAGCTCCCTCCATCGGAACCTCCTGATAATTCCTTCTGCTTATGATAAATGAATTAATTGTAGCAATAGCAAAGATAAGTATAAATGCATTCCATATGATGCCAAAAATAAACATTGCCGACGCATCCTCATTGCCGGTATCGCGTTTCATCATATATGTTAAGGAGTTTCTAAACGCATTTTCAAATGCTTCTCCTACAGAAACATTATCCCGCAAAAAATCGTCCTGAAGGTCTTTATTAAATCTTTCTACTTTTGATTCCGTAAGGATCGGATCGGTCTCATCTCCCTGGATCCCTTCCCAGAACCAATCCACAAAGTCCAGTTCTTCCGCATTTTCCGGCTGGGAATAGACGATCAGGAAATGCTGCTCATCATCAAAAGTATTAAGATATTTGGAATAAGCATAATTCCAAAGTTCATCATAATACCCGAACCACTCACCATGATGAACCGTCATGATATAAGGCGAGATGCCTGTCGTATCTTCAAATTCCTGCAAAACTATTTCCAACGAGTCCTCGTTATCAATGACCCCGATGGTGTCCATAATATGTACGTCCGTTGGCTCATAGACAGGATTCAGAGGCTTAGGCGCCCCGAGAGAAGATAATGGATATACCATCATAAAAGTACCGATTAAAATAAAAGGAACTAAAAATAATACGCTGCCAATAAAAGTTGGAATACTCATTTTCTGCGGTATTCCATTGCTATAAATATATCTCGCCCTGCCGCTCCTGTCGTAATATCTAAATCTTCTTGAATTTGGAAAAGGTCTGCTGGAATAAGTAGGTCCGCTGCTTCCGCCACGACCACCGCTGTGATGTCCGCCGCCTCCATGATGTCCGCCTCCATGGCTTCCGCCGCCTGATCTGTGTGCCATTTGTTTCTCCTCCGTTTTTGTTTCTGCAGCTAATAAACTACGTCATTAATTTATACAATATATTCTTTTAATGCCGCTGTAATCGCTTCCGCCGCTTTTAAATGTGCATAATATCCCGGATGCATCCTGGAACCCACCGTATTTTCATCTGTATTAGGAAGATTGATAAAATGAATCTTCTCATCCCCGCTTTCCTTCCGATAAAGATCGATTCCTTCCCGGATCACCGGCGCCATGGCATCTCCAATCATTCCAAAACACCAGCAGATACGGGCCTTTGGATTGTTCTTTCTGAGAATTTTCAGGAAATTCGTTACCGCATCCCTGACTTTAATAATATCTTCCCTGACATAATCTTCTCCCTCCATGCGCAGCTTATAAACCTTTCCCGTATCAGGATCTTTAAAAGCTTCATTATGAAAGGCACCGTCGTCATTGGTTCCGAGATTTACACAGATGATATCCGGCTGCCACGAAGCAAAATCATTCTTCTCTGAAAAACCAAGCGCTTTGAATCTATCTCCGGGAATCACGCCGCATATTTCTTCATAATAAAGCGGTATCGCACAGGATGGATTATTGTCCCAGGAAGCATAAACGCCCCATCCGCTTTGCGAGATCACCCTGTAATCTGCATTCATTTTTTTTGCTGTCATATAAGGATAAGAAAACGGATGGCAAAAGAACATGGAGATCCAGTCCTCGTCGGGTCCTGTTCCAATCGTCCCCTCACCGGATGTAATACTGTCCCCGATAAACTCCATCTTCAGAGGACGATCCTCTACCGGAAGAATCTCTCCATCCAGCTTAACAGCATAAACATTGATACAATGCTCCGGATCACCATTCATCGCCTGTACATCTTTGATAATGCGGACATTGGTCACTTTTTCCGGATTTCTCATACGAAATACCGGAATCCATTCTTTTTCCTTCTTCAACATCTGCCTTGCAATAAAAGCGCCGTTGATCATGATGGAAATCCAGTTCTCATAATCGACATAGCAGCTTTCCAGCTCTATATACAGCTCGCTGCATTTTACATTCAGTTCTATGGCGCTGCCGGTCCATACCAGCTTCACAGGATCACGATCCTGTATCGTCCTGCCATGCACCTTAATATCTTCATTATCCTTTAATGCAATAGTATGTAGATTCATATTGATCCGTCCTTTCTTAATAAATAATCACACAAGAAAAATAAGTATCAAAAGATATCTGATTAGGAAAAACAGCTGCTATCATAATAAAACAAATACGATATATCATTAATATATAAAGAACAGCAGTTAAAAATCAAGAAATAATACTGCACATTATCAAAGATAATATAGGAAAAAAAGCGGAATAACCGCCTCCTTTCTATTTTCCCATACAAAATTTAGAAAATATTTCCTCCATGAGGTCATCGCTGATTTCCTCACCAATAATATTACCAAGATGAACATAAGCGTCCGTCAGATCAATAGATAAAAAATCCTCCGGCATCCCATTTTGAATGCTCTCTTTGACCAGATTCAGACTCTTCTCACATTCTTTTAATTCCTGCATATGACGGACATTAGTGATCACAAGCTCATCATTGAAGCTGATATTTCCATGAAAAAATAATTCATGAAGCTGATCAAGCAATTCTTTTTTCCAATTTTCCGGACTATGGTTCTTTTTCTTATTCTCAAAAGAAGAGATATCGATTGCTTTCGTACAGATATCGATGATACACAGATCATCCTCCGTGACCGGATCTTGATGATCAATCCCATTGCCGCTCTTTTTACCGCTGATCCGGTTCCAACGGTTTAAAATATCTTCCTTCCCCGTCACCGTCTCAAGATCTGATTTATTTAATAAAACAATCACATTCTTTTCCTGTATCAAAGAAATGATCTCATCGTCATTTTCATCCAGCGGCAAAGAAGAATCCGCCACATACAGAATCAGATCCGCATCCATCGCATATCTTTTCGCCCTGGATATACCGATTTGCTCTGCCTCGTCCGACGCTTCCCGAATACCTGCCGTATCAACAAGATTCAATACCATATTGCCGATCCTTACCGATTCCTCCAGAACATCCCTTGTCGTACCTGCCGTCTGCGTAACGATTGCCCGTTCTTCACAGGATAAAATATTTAACAGTGAAGATTTACCCACATTGGGTTTTCCTATAATTACAGTACGGATACCTTCTTTACGGATCCGCCCACTCTGAAAAGAATTTCTCAACCGTTCCGTCTGTTGAAGGATATCTTCTATTTTTCCTTCCAGCTTTTCCGAATAACCATCCAGACTGATATGTTCAGGATCATCCAAAGCGGATTCAATAAAAGCAATCTCATAGATAATATCTTCCCGAAGCCTCTTTATTGTATTATACAGACTGCCGTGCAGCTGGCTTAAAGAATTTTTCAATGCAAATTCATTCTTGGAATGGATCAGATCCATCACCGCTTCCGCTCTGGACAGATCAATCTTCCCATTTAAAAATGCCCGTTTGGTAAATTCTCCCGGCTCTGCAAGCCTTGCCCCATGAGAAAGGATGATCTGCAGGATACGGTTGGTTACATACATTCCGCCATGACAATTGATCTCTATCGTATCTTCACCGGTATAGCTATGAGGCGCCCGCATCAAGCTTACCAGCGCCTCATCAATCATCTCACTGCCATCATAGATCATACCAAAATGCATGGTATGACTTTTCTGTTCACTTAACTTTTTATTTGATTTTGAGCGATATACACTTTCTCCTATCGCAATGGCTTTTTCGCCGCTGATTCTTACGATCCCGATTCCGGCGTCTGTCATCCCTGTTGCGATAGCAGCGATCGTATCTTCATTTTCCCTAAATGACATATTCTTCCCATCTGATCTATTAAAGTCCAAACTGTCCGATCATTTCTCCCAAAGAATTTAATTTTACCTTATTCTCACGAAGGTTCTCATATCCTTCCTGATTCTTCATTACTACGGTAGTAGATTTTTCTGCAATTACAGTTATTCCTTCAGATGACTGGGAGATCATCTCCTGCACATTACTTACCGCTGTCGTAATTTCTTCCACCCGTTTATTCAGCTCAGAAATTTCCTGATAGATACCTTCCATATCCTGCGAGAAAACTATTGCGTCTTCTTCATATTTTTTTCCTACTCTGGTAAAGTTCTCATAATCCTTTACGATGGTATTCTCAAGGAAGTCCATGATCTCCTTGATGCAGTCTGTCATATTAGATACCGCTTCATTCACTGAACCGACGATCTCATTGATGCCGTCTACCGTCTGGAAAGTCTGGTTGGCAAGAGAACCGATTTCCGTAGCAACTACTGCAAATCCTTTACCGGCATCTCCCGCCCTGGCAGCCTCAATATTTGCATTTAATGCAAGCAGGTTCGTCTGGGAAGAGATATCTCTGATTGCTTCCGTCAGCTCATTGATCTTAAATACTACCTTGGACTGCTCGATCGCTTCCTCCGTTTTACTATGCATTGTTTGATACATATTAAGGGTATTATCGCTGGAGGTGATCGTATAATTGCTTAACTGCTGCGCGCGATCCTTGATTTCTGCCGACTGCTCCTGACCCTGCTTTGTCAACTGACGGATACCTACAACATTATCCTTGATCGCATTGATATTATCAACAATCCTTGAAGAATTATCCGCTGCTTCCTGTATGCCTGCGGCAAGCTGCTCTGTAGTAGCGGAATTGTCCTCTGCCATGTTGTTATTTTCCTGCATGACATTATCAAGATATTCCATATTTTCATCAAGATTATTCTTGATCTGATTCATATTGGTGATCATCTCTCTGAGGGCAACTCTCATATCCCTGACTGCCCTTGCCATGACGCCTGTCTCATCCTTCCGGTCGACCAGATTATCTTCTTTGATCTTACGAAGATCCATATCCGCCGTTTTCTTGATGATATCCGTCAGCGTATTGATCGGATTAGCAATATTGTTGCTTATGATGATTCCAATAACGATGGAAATGATCAATCCTAATATGAAAAATCCCCATATCTTATATGTGATTTGATTGGCGCTTTCAACTATTTCATTATATTCAGCGGTAAGGGAAAGACGCATGCCATTATCCAGCATGGAAAATGCCATACTATATTTTTCGCCATCCAATGTATAATTTAAAACGTTAGAATTTTGGTTGCCTTCATCTGCTAAAAACTCCTCAACAGACGCGATTTCGCCGCCATTATATTCACCTAACATGGTACCTGTTTCAATTGACCTATGATAAAGGACGGCACCTGAACTACTTGTGATAAAGGCATATCCGTTATCAAAAACGGTTAATTCATCCACAATATCCGTAATCTGGCTAAAATCAATATCCATGCCGATAATACCCACAGAAACACCATCCACATACAAAGGGACAACATATGAGATCATATAAATATTAATATTCTCATTCAGATACGGATCCATCCAAAGCGGCGCGCCATTCGCAACCGGTATGTAATACCATCCCACATGGGTCAGATCATCCTTGTCATACATGGTAAAATCCGTCGGTTCAATACTATCGAAGGGATCGTTAATATTTTGACGTGATAAAAAGATACCTGACGTAGGATCCGTAAAATCCGGATTGTACCGTATATAAGCAGTGATCGCACCATCCGTATTTTCCGCAAATGTTTCAAATTCATCCATCAGATCTGCGGTATAGTCTTCCACATACTTATCATTGTTCGGCATCCGTGAAAAATCAAGACGATTCATGGCGATCTCAGATAAGGTATTTACCGACTGCTCCACTCTGGAAATGATTGCGTTGATATCTGTCCCGGTGTTCTCACAAGTTAAAATCAATTCTTTTTCCGCATCTTCATTGGAAATCTTTCTGGCATTGGAAATGCTCAGTGTTCCGATAATAACCGAAGAAATCAAAGAACAAATAATAATACTCAAAGTAATACTGATTTTTATCGATCTCATAACTATCCCCTTTTATTGTTTTTCTCATTAAAAAAAATAATAAATTCTATTATTTTTTGATTATTTATATTATACAAATTAAATTATTAAACCACAAGCAATATTGCCATAAATTTTAACTTATTATAAAACAACGGCATAGCTTATGCTATACCGCTGCTGTTTGATCCTTATAAAATTTTCTTATAAATCTGATTTTTCTAATATTGTTATCTTTTAAGCGTTACAACTACCTTTCTGAACGGTTCCTCCCCTTCGCTGTGGGTCGTTACATATCTGTCGTTCTGAAGCGCAGAATGAATGATCCTTCTTTCATATGGATTCATCGGCTCCAAAGAGATCGGACGTCTGGTTCTCTTTACTTTAAATGCAATATTTTTGGCAAGATTTTCCAGAGTTTCCTTCCTTCTTTCACGATAATTTTCCGTATCGACTTTTACCCTGATATATTCGGAAGTGCCTTTATTTACTACCAATGATGTAAGATACTGTAAGGAATCAAGAGTCTGCCCTCTCTTACCGATCAGTATGCCCATCTTATCTCCGGCAAGGTCAATGATAAAGCAGTCATCTAAAAGATGATATTTACAGGTCACTTCTACCGTCATACCCATAGATGCAAATACATCCTTTAAAAACTTCTCAGCTTTAGCGGAAACTTCTTTGATTTCTTCCTCTGACAGCTCCCTTCTTGGCTTTTTATTTTCTTTTACGGAATTTTCAATTGTATCTTCATTAGGAGCTTTTTCCGAAGACACAGGGGACATTTCTTTTTTTACTTCCTTTGAAGCTTCCTTTTTTGCCTTCTTTTCCGCTTTTTCTTTCTCTTTTCTTTCTTCCTTTTCCTTCTTTGCCGCAGCCTTCTGCTCATCCTCTGCTTCTTTCACTTTCTTTCTTGCTTCGGCAACCTCTTCAAAAGATTCTTCCTTTACGCGGGCCTTGATGGTTGCCAGCTTAGCGCCGATTCCCATAAATCCTGAAGATCCCTCTGAAACTACTTCATATTCAAGTCTGTCGCTGGGTACGGAAAATGTCGTACATGCGTCAGTGATACAATCACTTACTGTCTTTGCATTAAATTCTCTAAATTCCATAATTACTTCACTCCTTAATCATTGATTATTTAATAATTGATTATATAATTCCTTATTTTTTATTTTTTTCATTATATTTTTTTACCATTGCTGCTTTAGATGCCAGACTTCCCGGATTAGCCTCATTTTTATTATAATAATTGGTCGCAGCCTTTTCATCATTTTCCCTCTTTGACTTTGAATAGGATGAGGAAGCCTTATTTTCTACATTTTTTGTATTCATGGTAGCATTGGCTGTGATTGTTTGTGCCGGAAGTCCCATTTTCTTACGTTTTTCGTTATTTTTTTCAATATTCCTCTTGATCATCTCATCAATGTCCATCTTATCCATCCGTTTATTCACGACGACCTGGATAATGCTTCTGACAACAGATCCCGAAACCCAGTAGATACCCATACCAATAGGAAGCGTAAAACACAGGAAAGCTGAAAATAACGGCATAATGTTATTCATCATCTTCATGGAAGCCACCATGGTATTTTCTTCTTCCGCTTTTTTATTACTTTCCTGCTGCGGCATCAGCTTGACATTGATCCACTGCGTCAACGCGGCAAGGATAGGAATCATGATAGCGCCGATGATCATACCCCACATCACAGCCGGATTTTCACATATATTTACTTTATCCTGCAATGCCTGCCAGCTGGTCGTGATCGTATAAGATGGTGAATTGCCTATATTCAATCCGAAAAAATTATTATACCTTGATAACAGATCATAAGTGCCGGTGCCCTGCGGATTAGATACAAGATGAGCAAGACCGGGAAATTGTTCGCTTATTTTATTCCATTCCGCCGTACTTGCCCTGTTTAATACGTCAACAAAAGTATTTTTCACATATTCAACATTTTCAGGACTTGCTACACCATTGGTAAAATTCGTAAAAGCATCATTTGAAAATTGTTTTTTTAAATAATTATAGCTGGAAAAAGTCTTGATAAATTCAATACTTCCTTCCTGCGCTGTCAGACCGCCCACGACGCCTTCCGCCGCACCTACCAGCGGATCAAATGCAGCCCTGATCTTACCTACATATGCCGGCATACTGTAAATGACACGATACAAAGCAAACAAGATCGGCATCTGTATCAACAGCTGCAGACAGCTTCCCGAAGGACTCACTCCGTATTTTGCATAGACAAGCTGTGTCTCCTGCTGCATCTTTTCCATGGAAGCCTGATCAGATTTTCCTTTATATTTACTCTGGATAGCCTGCAGCTCAGGATTCATTTTAGCAGATAATTTTGAAAATTTCTGCTGCTTGATCGTCAATGGAAGCATCAAAATATACACGATAATAGTAAATAATATAATCGTAAAACCAATATTCGGTATATTTAACTTATCCAATACCCAAAAAATCCCTTCCATGATCAATCCTAAGATTTCCGCAAAAGGTCTTATGATTATATTACCGTTCTTTGTTAAAAGCATCAAATCCAAATTATTAACCTCCATGCTTCTTTGTTTTCATTGGCACAGGATCATAACCGCCTTTTGAAAAAGGATTACAGCGAAGAATACGGTAAAATGTCAACGCACCGCCTTTGATTACCCCATGTCTCTCAAAAGCCTCCAATCCATACTGGGAGCAGCTCGGACAATAGGGACACTTTACCGCCTTCATTGGTGATAAATATTTCCTGTAAAATTTAATTAGATATATTATTATTTTTTTTATCAATGTTTCACAACCGATACCTTTCCATATTAATATAGAAGAAACTAATTTCATTTTATAATCCTATGGAGTCTCGATAAATGACAGAAAGCGCTTTCTGCAGCGGCAAACCTGATCCCTGCAGCGGCATTTCTGACGATGACTACGATATCCAAACCACTATTGAACATCTCTTCATGTAGTCGGTAGCTTTCTCTAATTAATCTCGTTAATCTGTGCCTTACAACACTGTTTCCTACTTTTTTGCTGACTGATATCCCAAGCCTGTTTTTCTCAAGACCATTTTCTGAAACATACATGACAAAATATTTATTGGCAAAGGATCTGCCCGTATGATAAACATGCTTGAAATCATCATTCTTTTTTAAAGATTCCGAAAATTTCATCTTATCTGATATACACCTGATTGATTTTAGCAAAAAAGGTCACCTTCGCGACCTTCTTAAGCTGATAAAACTTTTCTTCCTTTTCTTCTTCTGGCAGCCAAAACTTTTCTTCCGCCTGCAGTACTCATTCTGGAACGAAATCCATGAACTTTAGAACGTTGTCTTTTTTTAGGTTGAAACGTCATTTTCATAGGAGATACACCTCACTTTCTTTTTATTTTAAATAACGTATGTTTTTCAGAAAATATCAAAGCTGATTATATAAAAATAATAAGAAATAGTCAAGTTTTTTTGGAAATTTTAAAGCTGTTTATCAACAAAAAAAATTTCTTTTTTTTTAATAATTTCTAAATGTTGTGGATACATTTTTTATTAAAAACAAAATATAGTTTTCGAATAAATGTTCTTTTTAAAACATAAAATTTACATAAATTTATCCACTAATTGTGGAAAACTTGTTGATAAGTTCATAATATTGATTTTATTTAACCAATATTATCAACATTTTAAATGTTAATTTGAAAAAATTTTAATCCACAAATTAAAATTTGAAAAAATTATAAGGACAAACTATGTAAACTAAAAAATAAAAAATTTTGATTTTTTTAAAAATTTTTTCACAAAATTAACAATTTGAAATTTTTTTTGTTTCAGAGTATTATAGTTTCAGAACATTATAAATTAAAGCATTTAAATAGTTATATAATTAAAAAAGAAAGATATTAAATATGATGAAAAAAAAAAGTTATAAATACCATATTAATTTTTAGTATCGCATTAATTATTGTCGGTATTATTATTCTAGTCATTGGTTTTTATTATTCTGCATTTAAAGCCGGGATTCCTTATCAGGATCCTACACCGGAATTACAGATACAATATGAAATTAACTACAATATTGGTAATATTCTGACTAAAATCGGTACTTTAACTACAGTATGCAGCGGAGGTTTATGTGCTGTTTTGTTATTAATGAAATTCTTTTTAAGAAAGGAAGATTAAAAAGAATTCACAGGTTATAGAAAGGCATGGAGGATTAAAATGGATCTCATCAAAGAGCATTGGGAAGAAATCAAGGAAGGTATAAAAAAAGAATATGAGATCATGTCAGCGGCTTATAATGTTTGGATTTCTCCGTTAAAATATTATCAATGCGTTGATAAAAAAGTAACCATTCTTGTACCGAATGATCAATATCCTATGGTAAGCTATATCACAAAACGATATAAAGCTTTTTTTCAGGTTGCCATTTCTGAATTTGCGGGAGATACCTATGATGTGGAATTTGTATTGGAATCGGAATATATTACCCCTGATCAGAAGGAATCAGGTGATTCTTCAGAAGAAAAAGTTATCAACAATAATTCTTTGATGTTAAAAGAAAAAGAAGCCAATTTAAACCATAAATATCATTTTGAAAATTTTGTAGTAGGAACCAATAATAATATGGCTCATTCTGCCTGTCTTGCCGTAGCGGAATCTCTGGGAAAAGATTTTAATCCTCTTTTTATCTATGGAGGATCCGGTCTTGGTAAGACCCACCTTCTTCATTCTATTGGCCACTACATAATAGAAAATAATAAGGATATGAAAGTTTTGTACGTTACCTCTGAAGAATTTACCAATGAAGTAGTAGAATCCATCCGACAGGGACAATCTAACAGCAATATCAATTCCATGTCAAAATTTCGAGAAAAATACAGAAATATCGACGTATTTTTGATAGATGATATCCAGTTTATCATCGGAAGGACCGCAACACAGGAAGAATTTTTCCATACCTTTAACGCGCTTCATTCCTCAGGAAAAGCAATTATCATATCTTCTGATAAACATCCGAAGGAAATGAATGTATTGGACGAGCGGTATCGTTCCAGATTTGAATGGGGACTGATCGTAGATATCCAGCCTCCGGTTTATGAAACAAGAGTCGCAATCTTAATGAAATATGCAGAAACCTTCAATAAAAATATTCCAAAAGATGTTATTGAATATATTGCCGATAATATTAAATCAAATGTCAGGGAATTGGAAGGCGCATTTAATAAAGTAAATGCATTTTCTAAGATCAACCAGAATAAACCTATTGATCTTGAACTTGCAAAGGAAGCTTTAAAGGATACAATCTCTCCGGATCAGCCAACGATCATCACACCGAACCTGATCCTTGATATCGTTGCCAATCATTATGGCATCGATCCGGATGATATCATTTCCAAGAAAAGAACCTCCAAGGTAACTGTTCCCAGACATGTCTTTATGTACCTTTGCAGAGATATGACAAATACTACTTTAGAAGGAATCGGCGCTCTTCTTGAGCGGGATCATTCTACTGTCAAGCATGGTGTTGATAAGATCGAGGAAGAAATAAAAACAAATCATGAAATGAAAGAAAAGATAGAGATGCTTAAAAATATCATCATTTCTTCCTAAATTAAAATGAGACTCAAAAATCGTGGAAGCCATTGCTGAACACGATTTTCGCTTTTAGAGGCTCATTGGAGTGGTTGGCGCAAGGAGTGCGTACAAATATTTTGCAAAATTTGTTCTATAACCTTACTTATAATTATAACATTTGTTTAAAACCTTTGTTGATTTGATGTTATCTTGATTTTGACATTTTTAATAACTTTATAACATTTTATATAAAAATAACTTCATCAAATGAACTCTGTATTCATTTTTGTTAAATTATTTAATAAATGATCAAATAAATTTGTAATTTTCAACCGACTTTTCCTTTTCATTTTCCTTAAAATTTAGTATAATAGAATAGGTTATGCACATATCAACAACCCCTATTACTATTAATACTGTTTTTCATTAATTTATTAATGAAAGAAGCGCAGAAATGGAAGGAGTACACAATATGAAGATCGTAATTGATAAAGCTGACTTATCCAACGGAGTACAGACTGTATCAAAAGCAGTTCCTAATAATACGACAATGTCTATTTTGGAATGTATTCTGATTGAAGCTTCAAACGGCTGTATCAAGATGACAGCAAACGATATGGAGCTTGGAATAGAAACAATCGTAAAAGGATCTATTAAACAGGAAGGTTCTGTTGCTGTTGTATCAAAAAAGATCCAAGAAGTAGTCAGAAAGCTGCCTGATGGAGAAATCACGATAAATACAGATGAAAATTATAATGTAATGATAAGTTTCGGTAAATCAAATATTAAGATCAACGGAAGATCAGGAGAAGATTTTGTTTTGCTTCCTCAGATAGAAAAAAAGGAATCCATAGAACTTTCTATGTTTACATTGAAGGAAGCTGTAAGGCAGACGATATTTTCCATTGGAATCAGTGATACTAATAAGATTATGTCAGGTATCCATATGATGATCAAGGATGATCAGTTGAAATTTACTTCTCTTGATGGACATCGTATCTCTATTAGGAAGATTCAATTGAAAAATAGTTATGAAGAAAAGGAAGTTATTATTCCGGGAAGGACTTTAAATGAAATAAGCAAAATCATTGATAATGATACAGAAAAAAATATCATGATTTATTTTAGTGATTCTCATTTGATATTTGAATTTGAAAATACAGTGATCGTTTCAAGATTGATCGATGGAAAGTATTTCAGTGTGGATAGGATGCTGTCTTCCGATTATGAAACAAAGATCACGGTAAATAATAAAGAGATTTCGGATAGTATTGATCGTTCTATGCTGTTTTCAAAAGAAGGCAATAAAAAACCTATCGTATTGGATATTACTGAAGGTTTATTAAGTATCAGCGTTAATTCCTCAGAAGGTGGTATGAATGATGAAATCAATATAAAAAGCAGCGGAAGGGATATAAGGATAGGCTTTAACCCCAAGTTCCTTTTGGATGCCATGAAGGTCATTGATGAAGAAAGTATAGATATGTACTTTGTCAATCCTAAGGCGCCCTGTTATATTAAGGATGCTGATGAAAGCTATATCTATATGATACTGCCGGTAAATCTAAGTTAAAAATAAAAAAGATATAAGAGAGGTCTTACCTATTGGATAGTATCAAAATCAGGGATGAATATATAAAACTCGGACAGGCTATGAAGCTTGCAGGACTTGTAAATGAAGGAGTGGAAGCAAAATATGCTGTTATTGAGGGAGAAGTAAAAGTAAATGGGGAAATCTGTACCCAAAGAGGAAAGAAATTAATTTCCGGAGATGAATTTACTTACCGTGGAAAGACAGTAAGGATTTTATAAAGATTTTACCTGAAATATTTAATATTTTATAATTGATAAGATAAATGCAGTAAAGGGAATCAAAATGATTATTAAATCATTAGAGCTTGATAATTTCAGAAATTATAAATATCTTGATCTTCAATTTGATAAAGGAGTGAATATTCTTTACGGAGATAATGCACAGGGAAAAACAAATATTTTAGAAGCGATCTATGTATCGGCTACTACAAAATCTCATCGGGGCAATAAGGATAGTGAGATAATCAATATCAATGCTGAAGAAGCGCATATCAAGACTTATCTTGATAAAGAAGGTCTGGAAAGAAGAGTGGATATGCATCTTCGCAAGGCAAAATCAAAGGGAATTGCCGTCGATCTTGTTAAGCTTAAGAAAAATTCTGAGATATTAGGACTTTTGAATGTTATCTTTTTTTCACCGGAGGATCTCAGCATCATTAAAGATTCACCTTCCAAAAGAAGAAGATTTGTGGATATGGAGCTTTG
This sequence comes from uncultured Lachnospiraceae bacterium, assembly GCA_964421915.1. Lineage (GTDB taxonomy): Bacteria > Bacillota > Clostridia > Lachnospirales > Lachnospiraceae > NK4A136. Next base: position 18,756 of record CAYQZB010000026.1, on the reverse strand, counting down.
TCAGCTTGATTCCATCTATCTTTATGATTTGAATAATTATAACAAAGTCATTAATCAGAGAAATAAGCTTTTAAAGGATATTAATTTTAACAGAGATTATAAGGATATGCTAAATATATGGGATACACAGCTGATATCTCATGGAAAAAAGGTGATTGAAAGAAGAAAAACTTTTATCAACCAGTTAAATGAAATCATCTTTGATATTCATAAAAACTTGTCCGGTCAAAATGAAGAGCTTGTGATCAAATATGTTCCTTATGTTGAAACGGAAGAATTTGAAGAAGTTATGAAAAAAAATATGGAAAAGGATATCCGTACCAAGATGACGAATGCCGGTCCGCACAGGGATGATTTTATTTTTTGCTCTAATGGCATGGATCTTAGGACATATGGTTCTCAGGGACAGCAGAGAACGGCAGCATTATCCTTGAAATTATCAGAAATAGAGCTGGTTAAAAAAGTCATTAAGGATAAGCCGGTGCTTTTACTGGATGATGTTCTTTCAGAGCTTGACGGCAACAGACAGAAAAATCTTTTGGATAATATAGGAGATATCCAGACGATTATTACCTGTACAGGACTTGATGAATTTGTTAATGACAGATTTGAATTAAATAAGGTATATAAGGTAACGAATGGAGAAGTAATGTGAAAAGTGTTTCTAATGCTTATGCCAATGGGCATTTCGCATAGAAACACTAAGTTTCACACGCAAATTTGTGCCTGCGGCACAAAGTTTGCATATTATGGAAAGACATGGTGTGAAAAATGATACTTTGCTAATAGTTTCAATAATATTAAATATATAAGAAGGATAGGAAAGGTTTAATTATGAGTGAACAAATCAAAAATGATACTTCAGTAGAACAGGAATACGGCGCTGACCAGATCCAGATCCTGGAAGGTCTGGAAGCAGTCAGAAAAAGACCTGGTATGTATATCGGAACGACTTCTTTGAGAGGTCTTCATCATCTTGTCTATGAAATTGTGGATAATTCTGTAGATGAAGCCCTTGCAGGATATTGTGACCATATCACCGTAACGATCAATGAAGGAAATACTATTACTGTAGTAGATAATGGCCGCGGTATCCCTGTGGGTATTAATCATAAAGCCGGTTTGCCTGCTGTGGAGGTTGTATTTACGGTTCTTCATGCCGGCGGTAAATTCGGCGGTGGCGGATATAAGGTTTCCGGAGGTCTTCATGGTGTTGGAGCTTCTGTTGTTAATGCGCTTTCAGAGTGGTTGGAGGTTAATATTTATAGTGATGGAAAAATCTATAACCAGCGTTATGAAAGAGGACATGTATGTTATCCGTTAAAGGTGGTTGGTGACTGCGATCCTGAAAAAACGGGAACAGAAGTAACCTTTTTCCCGGATCATGAAATCTTTGAAGATATCAATTTTGATTTTGATACTTTAAAGCAGCGTCTTCGTGAGATGGCATTTTTAACAAAAGGTTTAAAGATACAATTAAGAGATGTCAGAGATAAAGAAAATATTAATGAAAAGGTCTTTCATTATGAGGGAGGCATCAAAGAGTTTGTTACATATTTAAACAGAAGTAAGACTTCCTTGTATGATGATATTCTTTATTTTGAAGGAAAAAGAGACGATGTTTATGTTGAAGTTGCGATTCAGCATAATGACGCATTTAATGAGAGTACTTACGGATTTGTAAATAATATCAATACGCCGGAAGGCGGTACCCATGTAGAAGGTTTTAAGAGCGCGCTTACGAAAACCTTTAATAAATATGGACGAGCTAATAAATTACTCAAAGACAGCGACCCGAATCTGACTGGTGAAGATATCAGGGAAGGGTTGACGGCAATCATTTCCATTAAAATCGGTGATCCCCAGTTTGAAGGCCAGACAAAGCAGAAACTTGGTAATACTGAAGCAAGGGGAGCGGTAGATAGTATCGTCAGTGAGCAGCTTACATATTATCTGGAGCAGAACCCGCAGGTTGCAAAATTGATTTGTGAAAAATCAGTTTTGGCGCAGCGCGCCCGTGAGGCTGCAAGAAAGGCAAGGGATCTGACTAGAAGAAAGACGGCTTTGGAAGGATCTTCTCTTCCCGGTAAACTTGCGGATTGTTCTGATAAAGATCCGAAAAATTGTGAGATCTATATTGTTGAGGGAGATTCTGCCGGCGGCAGCGCAAAGTCTGCCAGAAGCCGCGCGACACAGGCAATCCTTCCTCTGCGCGGTAAGATATTAAATGTGGAAAAAGCAAGGCTTGACAGAATCTATGGCAATGAAGAAATCAAGTCTATGATTACGGCGTTTGGTACAGGTATTCATGAAGATTTTGATATTACGAAGCTCCGCTATCATAAGATCATCATCATGACTGATGCCGATGTGGATGGCGCTCATATTGCAACATTGATGCTGACGTTCCTTTATCGTTTTATGCCGGAGCTGATCAAACAGGGATATGTATATCTTGCGCAGCCGCCTCTTTATAAGCTGGAAAAGAATAAAAAAGTATGGTATGCATATTCGGATGCAGAACTGGATCAGATCTTAACAGAGGTAGGACGTGATCAGAATAATAAGATCCAGCGTTATAAAGGTCTTGGAGAGATGGATGCAGAACAGCTTTGGGAAACTACTATGGATCCGGAAAAGAGAATCCTGCTTAGGGTATGCATGGATGAAGACGCGGAATCAGAAGTTGATCTGACATTTACAACATTAATGGGTGATAAAGTAGAACCGAGACGTGAGTTTATAGAAGCAAATGCAAAATTTGTGAAGAATCTGGATATCTAAGCATAAAATGTTTTTTATTCGGCTTATAGTGATAATGCGTTTTAGACTTTAAATAATGATATTTTACAATGGGAAAGGTTTGGTAATACAAAATGGATGATACGATTTTTGATAAGATCCATGAGGTGGATCTAAAGAAAACCATGGAAAAGTCATATATTGACTATGCGATGAGCGTTATCGCTTCCAGAGCGCTTCCGGACGTCAGGGATGGATTGAAGCCTGTTCAAAGGCGAATCTTATTTTCCATGATCGAGTTGAATAATGGTCCTGATAAGCCTCATCGTAAATGTGCGCGTATCGTCGGTGATACAATGGGTAAATATCATCCCCATGGCGATAGCTCTATCTACGGAGCGCTTGTTAATATGGCACAGGATTGGAATACAAGATATCCTCTTGTTGACGGTCATGGAAATTTTGGTTCCATGGACGGTGACGGCGCCGCTGCAATGCGATATACGGAAGCAAGATTATCAAAGATATCTATGGAACTGCTTGCGGATATCAATAAAGATACGGTTGATTTTGTACCGAACTTTGATGAAACAGAAAAAGAGCCTTCCGTACTTCCAAGCCGTTATCCCAATCTTTTGGTCAATGGTACAACAGGTATTGCTGTAGGTATGGCAACCAATATTCCCCCGCATAATCTACGTGAAGTGATTGACGCTGTTGTGAAGATCATTGATAACCGTGTGGAAGAAAACAGAATAACAGATATTGATGAATTGTTAGAGATCGTAAAGGGTCCGGATTTTCCTACGGGAGCGGAGATCCTTGGTACTGCGGGAATAGAGGAAGCATATCGGACAGGACGTGGCAAGGTAAGGCTCCGTGGCATTACCAATATAGAGACTCTTCCAAACGGAAAGTCCCAGATCGTCATTACAGAACTTCCTTATATGGTCAATAAAGCAAATATGATCTTAAAAATGGCGGATCTTGTTAAGGATAAAAGGCTTGACGGTATTACGGATATCCGCGATGAATCTAACCGGGAAGGTATGCGTGTTGTAATTGAACTGAGACGTGACGCCAATGCCAATGTCCTTTTGAATAAATTGTACAAGCATACGCAGCTTCAGGATACTTATGGCATTATTATGCTTGCACTTGTCAATAATGAGCCGAAGGTATTAAATCTCTTACAGATGCTGGAAGAATATCTGAAGCATCAGGAGGAGGTTGTTACAAGGCGTACCAGATATGATCTGAATAAGGCGGAAGAACGCGATCATATTGTACAGGGATTATTGATCGCTTTGGATCATATTGATGAAGTGATCCAGATCATCAGGGGAAGCCGTACTACGCAGGAAGCGAAAGAAAAATTGATGGAACGTTTTGCTCTTTCTGACGCGCAGTCCCAGGCGATCGTTGATATGCGTCTGAAAGCGCTGACAGGATTGGAAAGGGAAAAACTGGAACAGGAGCATCAGGATCTGGTTGCTCTGATCAATGAATTAAGAGCGATCCTTGCAGATGAGAAGCTTCTGCTTGGTGTGATCAAGAAAGAGCTATTGGAAACATCTGTAAAATATGGTGATGACAGAAGAACGGCAATCGGTTTTGATGATATGGATATCTCCATGGAAGATATGATCCCTGTCAGCAATACGGTGATCGCTATGACAAATCTTGGTTATATCAAACGTATGACGGTTGATAATTTCCGTTCCCAGAACCGCGGCGGTAAGGGGATCAAAGGAATGACGACGATAGAAGATGATTATATCGAAGATCTTCTGATGATGACAACCCATGATTATATCATATTCTTTACAAATATCGGACGGGCATACCGCCTGAAGGCTTATCAGATTCCGGAAGCAGGACGGACTGCAAGAGGTACAGCGATTATTAATCTCCTGCAGTTAAATCCGGGAGAAAAGATATCCGCGGTGATCCCGATCAAGGAATATATCGAAGGCAAGAACCTGTTTATGGTAACAAAGAAGGGTACTGTAAAGAAAACTTCTATTATGGAATTTGCCAATATCCGTAAGAACGGGCTTGCGGCGATTAATCTGCAGGATGACGACGAGTTGATCGAAGTCAAGCAGACGGATAAGGATACTGAAATCTTCTTAGTTACAAAATATGGCAAATGCATCCGTTTTAAGGAGACAGACGTCCGTGCGACAGGAAGGACTTCTATGGGAGTCAGAGGCATGAATCTTGACTATGATGATGATATTGTCGGCATGCAGCTTGACCATCAGGGAGATTCTTTATTGATCGTCAGTGAAAACGGTATGGGAAAGAGAACCTATCTGGATGAATTTACTCTTCAAAACCGTGGAGGAAAGGGCGTAAAATGCTATAAGATCACGGAAAAGACAGGTGATGTTATCGGTGTTAAAGCGGTTACGGATGAGCATGAGATCATGATGATCACCTCTGCCGGTACGATCATCCAGCTTCGTATGGAGGATATCTCTATCCTTGGACGCATTACTTCCGGTGTGAAAATGATCAATCTGGAAAAAGGAATCAAGGTTGCCAAGATCGCAAAGGTGCGTGAAAAAGTCAATGACGGTATCGTTGATGCGGATTTTGAAAATATGGAAGCGGAAGAAAGCTCTGACGTTTCGACAGGATCTTCTGAAGAAGAATCATAAATACTTAAGGAATCATTTCCTATTTTATGAAATCTGAGGATACTTATGACAAGAAAAAGAACTACTTATGTTTCTTATAGCGATATCAAAAGAAAGCGGCGCAAACGAATCCTCTGCGTTTCTATTATTGCGGCAGTAATAGTGCTTGGAGCCGGTTTGTTCCTGCTTATCAGACATATTTCAAGAGTAGTGAAAGAGACATCAGCAGATGGCCAGTTATTATCATCAGGATCAGACGATACCGTTTCAGACGATGTATTTACGATTTCCGTGGATACGGTACAGACAGATCCTGACGCGACAGATAGTTCATCTGCAACAGAATGGATCAGCTTTTCCGAACGTGAAGATCGTGTGAAAGTACGGGGGATCTATATCACCGGTCCTATGGCGGGAAGCGCGGGTATGGAGAATCTGATCGATCTGGTCGACAATACGGAACTGAATGCCGTTGTGATCGATGTAAAAAACGACGAGGGAAATATTACTTATCAGATGGATCTGCAATCCGCGCAGGAGATGGGAGCCTGTATCAATTATATAAGAGATATGGAAGGCCTGATGGCGGAATTGAAGGAACATGATATTTATACTATTGCCAGGATCGTATGTTTCAAGGATCCTTATCTGGCAGAGCACAATCCCCAGCTTGCCTTGAAAAAGGCAGACGGTTCCGATCTGACAGACGCATACGGTCTGACATGGGTCAATCCTTATAAAGAAGAAGTGTGGGAATATCTGACGGATGTGGCATTGGCTGCTGCTGACATGGGCTTTGATGAGATTCAGTACGACTATGTAAGATTTCCTATTGGAAACGAAGCTGAAACAGCGGATTACGGAGTGGATATCCAATCTTATCCCAGGGAACAGGCCATTATGAATTTTCTTGATTATGCGGCAGAACGCCTGCATGAGAAAGGTATTCCGGTGACGGCGGATGTCTTTGGCACGATCATAGGGAGCGCCATAGATGTAGAACAGGTGGGACAGGATTATGTAGGACTTGGCGGTACGGTAGATGTACTCTGCCCTATGATCTATCCCTCTCATTACGGAAAAGGAGTATTCGGATTTGATGTGCCGGACGCATATCCTTATGAGACGGTGTATGCGGCATTAATGGCTTCCAAAAGCGAGCTTGCCGGAATAGAAGATAAGGATCGGGCAATAGTAAGACCCTGGCTGCAGGCATTTACTGCCACCTGGGTAAGCGGTCATATCACTTATGGCGGAGATGAGATCCGCAGCCAGATTCAGGCGGTATATGATGCAGGATATGAGGAGTGGATCTTATGGAATGCATCGAACCGGTATACTGATGAAGGGTTAGAGAAAGCAGAATAAAACATTTTAAAAATCCCCTTTTGCCAGGCGTTGATGTGTCTGACAAAGGGGGATGAGACGTTTATCTCAGATCGTCTAAGTCATAAATGATATTATATCTATAATCATCTTCAAAGTGGTAACTGGCTTTTTGATAGTTCGGCCATACCTCGGCAGAAAGATATAAAAATGCACCATAGTTCGGGTTACGTATACTCATATTATGACTTTCCTTATCAACATCAATAGATTCCCACATCTTTAGGACTAATACAAACTCTTCTTGTTCCCACACCAGATCATAGTCTAAATGACCATTATTTTGTTCCAATATTTCAAGGAATGATTCTTTAGATTCATCATTAAAACTGGGATCATATGCAATAACATAAGAAGGTCTTCCAAACTTATCGATGATTGCATAAAATATGTCGATCATTACATCATAATTAGTAAATGTGGGTCTGTCGTCAAAGTTAAATTCATCTATGAATTCGGCATAAGGTTCAATGTAAAACCAGTTATTTTCATAGGTTTCTCTGACTGATATATATTCTACCGCGTCACCATAATTATACAGATAAATGTATCGAATGATGGCTTTGTCTTCCTCGTCGAGATAGGTATCAATATATTCTTCAGTTTCTTCATCATAAGTAGCCTGTGTACTGTACATTTTCTCCCCATAGAATTCTTCGTCAGAATCAAATAGTTCTGTAAGATTGTATGAAGACATTTCATGATGTCTATAGGGTGCCAGATGTTCGTCTCCGTCGAAGTCTTCCAGATGGATAGGAGCCGTACATTCACCGTTAAAGAGGGTGATGCCTGTCAAGTCTTTTTCCTCTCCCCAGTTTGCTATATGTAACCAGAATGTCATTCCATCCGGGTCATAAAAGATCTGCTGATCTTCTGATTGTGCACCGGAAGAAGCCTGTTGACTCTCCTGTCTTTCCTGTCTTGTCTGTGAACCGGAAGATGGTGTGTTTTCATGATTTGTGGCAATGACTGTTGCAGCGATGCCTCCGATAATTACAACGGTAGCTGCAGTAGCGGCAATTATGGTTTTTGGTGTTTTTAACATTTTTTTGATTATTCCTCCCTTTGAAGTATTATTAGCATCTGCACTTACTATTTGTCCTGCTGCCAGATGTGATTTGACGGCTTCCATAATGTCGTGTAGCATGTCCGGCACGTCAATAGAATTTGCTTCCTCAGTAAGCAGCCTCATAAGCAGCGGCAATCCCACAATAGAGTAGAGCTTATCGCCGCTTTTGTTTTCATATGCATCTACGCCGTCCTTGATTTTGGCGCGGGCGACACTCAGCCTATACTTTACCGTTCCCGGCGGACATTCCATAATATCTGCAATTTCTTCGATTGGCAATCCGTTAAAATAATAAAGTATGACCGTTTTGTACTGGATATCGGAAAGCGTATCTCTCATGATATCCATTACAAGTTTTCTTTTTTCCTTCTGAGTGATATACTCCTCAGGAAGAAAATTTTCATTTTCTTCTGTCAGTTCGTCAACCGCATTTTCAATTTCCATAAAGACTGCAGATTTCTTCATTAAAATTTTCTTACAAAGATTTACTGCAATCCTGTTTACCCATGGAACAAATTTTTCAGCATCATTCAGAGAAGAAAGTTTTTCATAGGCAGTTATGTAGACGTCCTGCATCACATCTTTTGCATCTTCTTCATTGCCCAGAAAGCTGATACATGTAAAATACACCTGTCTGGAACTGATAGAATACAATTCTTCAAATGCCGCAGGATCTCCCTGTTTTGCCTTGTTAACTAACTTTTCTAATTGATTTTCTTCCATTTTCATTTTAATCCTCCATGTCAGAGCAGTTATATTGCGATGACACTCGATGAGAAATCTGCGTATGCGGTTTCTCGTCTGCGATCAAAGCAATTTGAGGCTCTGACTCAAATAGAAATATTCTGTTTGACACGATTTTATCACAATTTTACCTCCTCATATATATAGATACTTTTTTTAAGAAAAAGGTTGGGTTTTTGAGCTTAAATCTAAAGAGTACAGAATACGAATTTTTTTGTAACCCCTTTGTCAGGCTTTGATTTTTGTCTGACAAAAGGGGATGAAACGTTTATCTCAGATCGTCCAAGTCAAAAATTTGAAAATAATCAGAAGCAAAGTATGAATTACTTATGAAATCAGGCCATAACTCTGAAGATATATATGCAAAAATAAAACCTTTGTAGCCAATACCGCTGTCCATAGTATGTGTTCCATTATCGCTATCAATACTTTCCGACATATTCAGCATTAATGTAAAATCTTCTTTTTCCCATATCAGAGAATAACCTATATCACCGTCATTTTTGTTATATGTATCAAGGAATGTATCTTTAGTTTCGTCATAATAATCGGTTTTAATAGCAATAATATAAGAAGGTCTTCCATACTTATCGATTACTGCATCATATACGCTGATTGCTTTTTCAGAGGTCTGTACGTTTACGTTGTCAGGATTAAATTCTTTAAAAAAATCATTGTGTGTTTCTACTTTAAACCGGTTGTTTTCATAAGCTTCTCTAACTGACATGTATTCTCCTGTATAATTACCCAGATCAATTTCTCTTGCAGTACTTCTTTCGTGTTCTTCCAGATGATAGAAATATGTACCATCTTCTTCATCATAGCTACACTGTGTATAAAAAACTATTGAAGTATCTCCGATTAATTCATCAGAGTCAAATAATTTCATAAGATTATATGAAGATTCGTAAGTTCGTGTACATAAAAATGGTTCAAAACGTTCGTCACCATTGAAGTCCTCCAGATTGATGGGAGTTGTAAATTCATCATTAAAAATAGTTATGCCTGTCAGGTCTTTTTCTTCTCCCCAGTCAACCGTATGTAACCAGAATACGAGTTCATCCGTATCGGAAGAAGTCTGCTGACTTTCCTGATCTGTTTCTGAATCGGAAGAAGCCTGCTGATTCTCTTGATTTGCTTGTGCACCGGAAGACGTCTGTTGATTCTCTTGATTTGCTTGTGCACCGGAAGAAGCTTGTTGACTCTCCTGTCTTGTCTGTGTATCAGAAGACGGTGTGCTTTTATGGTTTGTGACAATGACTGCTGCAGCGATGCCTCCGACGGTCACAACGGCGGCAATAATGGCAATTATGATTTTTTGTGTTTTTAACATCTTTTTAATAGTTCCTCCTTTTTAAGCTAATTTCTTTTATGGTCTGCAAAATAAATTCGTCTGACAAAGGTTTACCTCCTTATAATATAGACACTTTTTTTAAAAAAAGGTTGGGTTTTTAAGTATAATAATTGCAAACTTCCGATGAAAAATGTAAAATAAACAAAGAAAATCATTAAGGAGCGCCGAATGGAGAATTACAATGCAATCGTTCTTACCACACCCACAGATTTTGAACGGCTGCAGGACAACTATGTCCGGATGGTGCAAAACCTTGCACCCAGAAAGATTGTATTTATCGGCAGCAGGAAAGTACAGGAATTGATACAGCAGTCAGATGTGGAAGGACAGGTCGGCTTTTTTGATGAAGATGAGCTGATTCCATTTGCAGAGGTACATAAGATCATGAAGGAGCTTCTGCAGACGGATGAGCTTCCCAGAGTTGTGACCGGCTGGTATTACCAGCAGTTTTTGAAGATGCAGTATGCATTTGTCTGTAAGGAGGATTATTATCTGATCTGGGATGGGGATACAGTTCCCTGTAAGCCGTTTTCCATGTTTCGGGAGGATGGACTTCCCTATCTGGATCTGAAGCAGGAGTATCATGAGGAATACTTTCATACGATTGAAAACCTGTTTCCGGGGATGCATAAGTGTATAGCAAAATCCTTTATCTCGGAGCATATGCTGATCAGATGCGATATTATGAAACAGCTGATCAGAGATATCATGAGATCTTCCGCGAAAGATACTGCTGATGCTGTGTATGATACTAATAAAAATAATATACAGACCTTGGGCGCTTTTTATGAAAAGATACTCCGGGCGATTCGTCCGGGACAGATCATGAATACTGCATTTAGTGAGTTTGAAACTTATGGAACGTATGTGACCTTCCGCTATTCGGATGCATATTGTCTGCGTAACTGGCATTCTTTCCGACTGGGAGGAGAGTTTTTTCATCCGGAACGCATGACGGATGAAGATTATGCGTGGCTGGGAAAAGATTTTGATGCGATCTCTTTTGAAAAAGGACATACCGTGCGGGAGGACCATGAGGAAATATTTACCAGTCCCCGTTATCGGGAGAAGCTGTCCGCGAGGCAGATCTTAGAGCTTGCCCAGCAGGAATTTCAGGAAGGCTATAAAGAAATATGGGATGATGAACCGGAAAAAAGGACAGCGCCGGAAAAGGATGGGAATACAAAAAACCCGGAAGCTCATGCAATAAATGAGATTATTATGGAAGCAAGCCGATACGAGTCCGCGGGCGATCGGGACGGGATGTTTCTGGCGATACAAAAGGGACTAAAGCAGGAGCATGACAATTATGAGTTGTATTACATGCTGGGATTCTATTATCTGCCGGAGAATCTCGATCAGGCGTATCTTTGTTTCCAGAATGCATTATTTTATTGTCATAATGAAGAAGACAGCGCCACGATCCTTGCGGATATGGAAAATCTGGAACAGACCGGCAAAATCAGGGTAAGGAATACGGCGATTGTGATTGTTTCCTATAATGCCTGTTATTTTATGCAGAAAAATATAGAAAATATCCGTAAGTCATTGCCGGAGGGGAGCTACCGGATCGTGGTGGTGGATAATGCTTCCACTGACGGGGTGGCAGAGTGGCTGCAGGAGCAGGATGATATTGTACTGCTGAAAAATGCGGAAAATAAAGGATTTGCACCTGCATGTAATCAGGGGGCTAGGGTATTACAGGATTATGATATCTTTCTTTTGAATAACGACACGAGATTAGCGCCGAATGCTCTGTTCTGGTTAAGGATGGGACTTTATGAAAATGAGAAGATCGGTGCGGCAGGAAGCTGTTCTAATTATGCAGGAAACGGGCAGCAGATAGAAGTGGAATTTACGCTGCCGGATGAATATCTGCAATATGGCGCATCCGTCAATGTGCCGATGCGGGAGCCGTATGAAGAACGGGTGAGGCTTTCGGGATTTGCCATGCTGGTCAGAAGTGATGTATGGAAAGCGACGGGGGGCATGGACGAAGACTTTGCACCGGGATACTTTGAAGACGACGATCTTTCCATGAAAATATTGAAGGCAGGGTATCGGCTGTTATATTGCAGGAATAGCTTTATCTATCATGCGGGAAGCCAGAGCTTTGCCAAAAATCCTGATGTTGAACAGATTATTATAGATCATTATCAGTTGTTTATTAAAAAGTATGGGTTTGATATTTTGAATTATGTTAATGCGGATCAGAAGATGATACGGGAGATCCCTTACCAAAAAGAAGACGCGTTTAATATACTCCAGATCGGAAGCGGTATCGGCGCAGATCTGAAATATATCCGTACAAAATATCCCCATGCCAATGTGATCGGAGTAGAACCGGCAGCGGTTTTGTATGAAATATCAAAAAAGACGGATACGGTATTCAGGAATACGGCGGAGTTAAAGAATGTATTTCAACGGCCGGTATTTCAGGTGCTTATGGTTGCAAAGAAAAGGTATGCCGGATTGAGTAAAGAGGATATGGAGATCATAGAGAGCGTATGCCTGCCGGGCTGTATTGTTTTGCCCAAAGTCTAAAGATGTACTGATGAAATGAAAAGAGGGATGGAAAAAATAAAAATATTCGTGGAAACAAGGGTCACTTCGTTGTATAATAACTATAAGTATGTGTCAGAGCAAGAATGTATCTGCTGAAAATAAATTAGGGAAACAAAGAAAATACTAATTGAAAAGAGAATAGTGATAGATAAAATAAAGAAAATACTTATTAAAACAGGGAATGGCAATAGAACTAATCATTGAAAATATAAAAGCACGGAGGAAATTATGACTAGCGAAATACTTACGAAGATGGGACTTGGAGGTCTGGATATCGGATATGTGTTGATCGTGCTGACAGTGCTTGTTGTAGCGGCGGTCGTCTTGGTGATTATCCTGCTGGTACAGAATATCCGGTTGAAGGACAAATATGACCGGTTTATGCGCGGCGCCAAAGCAAAGAGTCTTGAAACAGAGATACAGGATCTGATCAAGGATGTGGAAGATCTGACAAGAACCTCCAAGGAGCATGATATTGATATCAGAGAGCTGTATCATAAGCATGAAGGCGCTTTGCAGAAGGTCGGTCTTGTAAAATATGATGCATTTAAGGAGATGGGCGGTAAGCTGAGTTATGGGCTGGCTGTTTTGGATGAGAACAATAATGGATTTCTGATCAATTCCGTACACAGCAGTACCGGATGTTATTCTTATACGAAAAAAATCAAAGACGGACAGTCAGAGATAGAGCTGAGCAAGGAAGAAAAAACCGCATTGGAACGGGCGCTGGAAAAGCAGACGTATTCCGCTGTCCGTAAACCACGGTCGAAGAAGAATACCACTCCGGCGGATGAAGATGAGTTTGAGGATGCGGATTAGTGTGAGAAGGCGGTATTTTTCACCGCTATTTAAGACGTAGAAAGCTGTTCTGATAGAGAGGAATATATGAATAAGACAAAAGATTTGTTGATTAGGATCAGGGAGGCAGTGAAAGCAGGAAAACTTCATGCGGATACCGCTTTGATTGATGAGATAACCCATGTTGTGAAGGGTGAGCTGGATACCAATAAATTCAAATTTTTGATAGAGCAATATCTGGATATCATTAAAATGATTAATCAGTCAAAGGAAGATTTTTCCAACAGTATGCAGGATACGGCTGCTGTGCTGCTGTATATTGATGCGTTGATTTTATGTGTCGGAATGATCTCGCCCGTTATGGAGGATATATTGATCAGTAAGGAATATTGGGAATATAAGCATCGGGATGAATTGGAAGATCCCGAAATACGGGATGTGATCGAGCATATTGGAAAAACTAAATTATTACAGGTTTTTAATTACGATTTTGTAGATGAATATGCAACGCTTCCGGTGGAGGTTTCTTTGGACGAAACCTGTGGAATGTTTTATATTCCGTATTGTAACAGAAGGATGTATTTTCCAAAAGGCTGGCAGGAAGCGGATGTGGTTTATTACTATAAATGGATCATGACAGAGCAGGATCAGAGATCGCCGCACTGTTATGATCATGAAGGATACGGAGTGCTTCCGGGTGATGTGGTTGTTGATGCCGGCGTTGCGGAAGGTAATTTTGCCTTAAATGTGATTGATAAGGCGCAGAAGCTTTATCTGATCGAAGCCGATGAAAGATGGATCGAAGCGTTGGAAAAGACGTTTGCGTCAGATATGGATAAGGTACAGATTATCCATGGATTTTTAAGCAATGAAACATCAGGAGACAATGTATGTCTGGATCAGCTGTTTGCCGGACAGACGATCAATTATGTTAAAATGGATATAGAAGGATATGAAAAGCAGGCGTTGTCAGGCGCTAAAAAAGTAATGGGTCAGGCAAAAAATATACGCTGCGCCGTTTGTACGTATCATTTTTATGAGGATGAGGAATTGATCAGAAAGCAGCTGCAGGACTATGGCTTTGAGACGGAAGTTTCCAAAGGATATATGTTCCCGGATATAACAATGGAAGAATTGGTGAATGCCAAGCTGCGCAGAGGACTTATGTTTGGAAGGAAATAGTTGACAATCCTGTTTTCTGTGTTATGCTTGATGGGCGCAGGATCATTTTATATAGGAAAACAAACAAGAGAAAGAGGGTAAACCAACATGATCGACATTAAATTTTTACGGGATAATCCGGAAGCAGTCAAAGAGAATATTAAGAAAAAATTTCAGGACGGTAAGCTTCCCATGGTGGATGAAGTCATCGCATTGGATGCTGAGAGGCGTTCTATTCAGCAGCAGGCGGATCAATTGAAGGCTGACAGGAATAAATTATCCAAACAGATTGGTGCATTGATGGGTCAGGGCAAGAAGGATGAGGCTGAGGAGATCAAGAAGCAGGTTGCCGCTAATGCAGAGAAGCTGGCGGAATTGGATAAGCAGCAGACAGAGCTGGAAGAAAAAGTAACGAAGATCATGATGGTGATCCCGAATATCATCGATCCGTCGGTGCCTATCGGCAAGGATGATTCTGAAAATGTAGAAGTACAGCGTTATGGCGAGCCGGTGGTTCCGGATTTTGAGATACCTTATCATACGGAGATTATGGAAAAGCTTCAGGGAATCGATCTTGATGCCGCAAGGCGTGTGGCTGGCAACGGCTTTTATTATCTGATGGGGGATATTGCAAGGCTTCATTCCGCGGTGATCTCTTATGCCCGTGATTTTATGATTGACAGGGGTTTTACCTACTGTGTGCCGCCGTTTATGATCCGCAGTAATGTGGTAACCGGTGTTATGAGCTTTGCGGAAATGGATGCCATGATGTATAAGATCGAGGGAGAAGATTTATACTTAATTGGTACAAGTGAACATTCCATGATTGGTAAATTTATAGATCAGATTGTAAAAGAGGAAGAGCTTCCTTATACCCTTACCAGCTATTCCCCGTGTTTTAGAAAGGAAAAGGGAGCGCATGGTCTGGAGGAAAGAGGCGTATATCGGATCCACCAGTTTGAAAAGCAGGAAATGATCGTGATCTGCAGACCGGAGGAGAGTCCGATGTGGTTTGACAAATTATGGCAGAACACGGTCGATCTGTTCCGTTCTTTGGATATTCCTGTACGGACGCTGGAGTGCTGCTCCGGTGACCTTGCAGATTTGAAAGTGAAATCCGTTGACGTAGAAGCATGGTCGCCAAGACAGCAGAAATATTTTGAAGTGGGCAGCTGCTCTAATTTGGGAGATGCACAGGCAAGAAGGCTGAAGATCCGTGTTGACGGACCGAATGGAAAGTATCTTGCACATACGCTTAACAATACGGTTGTGGCGCCGCCCAGAATGTTGATTGCCTTTTTGGAAAATAATCTAAATGCGGACGGCACGGTAAGGATTCCTGAAAAGCTCAGACCTTATATGGGCGGTAAAACGCAAATCGGATAGTATGCAATACGGCATTTGCCCTGATTGCAGATGGGAAACCGCATACGCGAATTTCTCACCGCGCATCACCGCAATAAAATTGCTCTGACACGGAGGATAGGAAGGGTTGCATAGATATTTACGGGCAATAGGATTCAGCAATATTACCAGCAAAAAGGAATTACAGAAGCTGGTGAAAAAGGCTGTCCGGACGGCTTCAAGAAAATCTTATACATCGTTGAATACAGACATAGACAACGATTGTTTGTATGCAGAATATTATACGGAGTTCGGAGAAAGGATCGGTCTGTGCGTACGAGGAGAATATGATGAGAATAACGTATTTTCCTATGATTATTGTTTCCCCTTTTTACGTGGGGATAAGATCAGCAGTACGGAAGATCTGTCAGTGGAGCAGCATATAGAAAAATTATCCTTTGCCGGGATTATTGATGATTTTAAGATTGGTATTTCTGTGATTTTCTATTTGCAGAATATTATTTCTTATTTAAAACTTGAGCATGCAGACAGACTGCCGGTACATGGTACGACGCTGACGTTAAGCGCTCTTTCGGACAATGGAAGGATCCTTCTGCCGATCAGGAAAAATAAAGAGGATATACAGAGAATACAAAATTATAATTATAATAAAAACCAGATGATCGCGGCGGCGAGAAATGGAGATCAGGAAGCAATAGAAAGCCTGACCATGGAGGATATGGACACATATTCCGTCATTCAGAAAAAGATTCAAAGCGAAGATGTTTTTTCATTGGTGGATACTTATTTTATGCCCTACGGAGTGGAATGTGATCTGTATTCCATCCTTGGCGAGATCATCAGCTGCGAGACGGTCATTAACACGATGACCGGAGAACAGGTTTATATCATCGGACTGGATGTGAATGATATGATGTTTGATGTCTGCATCAATCAGCATGATATTATGGGAGAGCCGGCTGTCGGGCGGCGTTTCAAAGGGACGGTCTGGCTTCAGGGACATATTAATTATCCACGGGAACTAGATTGAAAAATAAGATTGATATCTTATTTTTCAATCTGCAATTTAAATCAGAGCCTCAAATTGCTTTGATTGCATTAGTGTAGAAGATAAGTAATTGCCGGGATATGGGACAGAATAAGGAGTATGAGGGAAAGTAAAGTATGCTGAGATTAAGGCCTTACAAAAAACAGGATGCGGAAACGATCGTAAGCTGGATCGGGGATGAAAGGATGCTCCGCCTTTGGAGCGGGGATAGGTATGATCAATTTCCTATTTCTGCAAAAGACATGAATCGATTTTATATGGAATGTGAAAAACAGGGCGATTTTTATGAGATGACTGCGCTGGATGAGACGGGTATCGTCGGACATTTTGTCCTGCGGTCAGTCGAAGAAAATCCATTTCTGTGTTTTGTTATTGTTGATCCCAAAAAACGCGGCATTGGCTTTGGAAAAGAAATGTTAAGCCTTGCGCTTCGTTATGCATTTGATATCCTGCGGGTGGCAAAGGTTTCGCTTAACGTATTTGAAAATAACGAATCAGCATATTATTGTTATAAGGCTTTAGGGTTTCAGGAGGCAGAGGAAAAATCAGAGACATGCCGGTTCATGGGGGAAAGCTGGAACCGTCTGCAGATGGAGATCTCCAGACTTCCGAAAGCGCAGGCGAATTGGGATACGAGCCACCTCCTCAAACGGGATCTGATTACCGGAATGTATAATCAGCAAGGCTTTATGGAGCAGCTGGAACAATGGAAAGAGCAGTACATAGATTCCAAAGAAAAGATCATGCTGGTCTGCGTCGATATTGACAGACTGGGAAATATCAATGATATCTACGGCCATTCCGAAGGAGATGTTGCGATTCAGACATTGGCAACGATCATAGACGACTGTCTTTCCGAACATGAGATCTGTGCGCATCTGGGAAGCGACGAGTTTGTTGTTGCCATGCATGTGGCAGGCGAGGAGGAGCAGATCTTTGAAAGTCTGATCCATGCCATTGTAGGAAGAGTCGAAAATTATAACCGGGTATCGGAAAAGGAATACAGCCTGGATGTTAATTACAGTTATACCGCAGTAACGCTGGAGCCGGACATGAATATGCAGGCTGTTTTGGACAGCGCATTTGCCAATAAAAGAATTGATAAAAATAACCGCCGTGGTTATCAGGGGGCTGAAAGCGGGACGGAGGAATACTACAACCCCGCAGAGGAAAAGATGGTAAATACCATTCTGGACGAAAATCGTTTTCGATATGCTTTTCAGCCGATCGTTGACGCTAAAACGGGAAATATCTATGCATATGAAGCGTTGATGCGGGCGGAGCTGGACGGACCGGTTTCTCCGTT
The DNA here is from genome assembly GCA_964421915.1 of uncultured Lachnospiraceae bacterium. Taxonomy (GTDB): domain Bacteria; phylum Bacillota; class Clostridia; order Lachnospirales; family Lachnospiraceae; genus NK4A136. The sequence continues at coordinate 573 of CAYQZB010000026.1, read as the reverse complement.
TATTGTCTTGAAATATGCAACGAAGGGACACCGGCTGTATGACATAGAACGGGCGACTTTCTTTAATGTATTTAAAGAGGTCAGTGAAAAGATCAATTTATTTGAAGATAAGAAAGTATTTATCAACAGTATTCCGGGTTATCAGCTAGATGAAGCAGACCATCAACAGCTGCGCCGTAACTATACGGGTCTGTTTAAACAGATAGTTGTGGAAATTACGGAACAGACGGAATTGGACGATTCGGGATTGGAAATGATGCTGCAAAGAAGTGCGGACGACGGCTTTGGTATTGCCATCGATGACTATGGTACGGGATATTCCAATACTTCCAGTCTGCTGAGGTATCTGCCTAACTGCGTGAAAATTGACCGGCTTCTGATCTCTAATATTCAGGAGGATCCGAAGAAACAGCATTTTGTTAAAAGCATTATAGAATTTGGTCATGACAATGGATTCCATATACTGGCGGAGGGCGTGGAAACGGCAGGCGAGCTGCGGGCAGTGATCCATATGGGTGTCGATCTGATCCAGGGATATTATACGGCAAAACCTTCTCTGGAGGTTCTTCAGGA
>CAYQZB010000025.1:0-42682 GCA_964421915.1 uncultured Lachnospiraceae bacterium | reverse complement strand
TCCTACTATGATTATTACCAGCCGGAGGCTTATGTGCCGTCCTCGGATACTTATATTGAAAAGGATTCTTCGGTGAACGACGAGATCGATAAGCTGCGGCTTTCTGCCACGGCAGCGCTGACGGAGCGTAATGATGTCATTGTCATCGCCAGTGTTTCCTGCATCTATGGTCTGGGAAGCCCGGAGGACTATATGGAAATGATCGTTTCCCTGCGTCCCGGTATGCAGAAGGATCGGGATGATGTGATCCGTGAATTGATTGCCATCCAGTATGATAGAAACGATATGGACTTAAACAGAGGATGTTTCAGAGTCCGGGGAGATGTTCTGGAGATTAATCCCGCCGAGATCGGCGATGTGATCCTGCGTGTGGAGTTCTTTGGGGATGAGATCGACCGGATCGTGCAGGTTGATCCGATCACCGGCAAGCTTTTGTGTACATTGGAGCATATCAGTATCTTTCCGGCATCCCATTATGTGGTTGCAAAGGAAAAGATGGAGGCGGCATGCAAAGCGATCGAGGAGGAGGCCAGGGAACGGGTTGCGTTCTTTAAGCAGGAGGACAAGCTGATCGAAGCGCAGAGGATCTACGAGCGGACGAATTTTGATGTGGAGATGCTCCGGGAGACGGGGATCTGTTCCGGTATCGAGAACTATTCCAGGCATCTGACCGGCATGCCTGCGGGCGCACCGCCGCACTGCCTTCTGGATTTCTTTAAGGGTGATTTCCTGATGATTGTGGATGAGTCCCATATGACGATTCCGCAGGTCAGGGGGATGTATGCGGGGGATCGCTCCAGAAAGACGACCTTGGTGGAATATGGCTTCCGTCTGCCTTCGGCTTTGGATAACCGGCCGCTTAATTTTGAGGAATTTGAAGGGCATATCGATCAGATGCTTTTTGTATCGGCGACACCTTCTGACTATGAGGCGGAACATGAGCTTTTACGCGCGGAACAGATCATCCGCCCCACCGGTCTGCTGGATCCGGAGATCACCGTACATCCCATCGAAGGGCAGATAGATGACCTGATCGGCGAGATCAGGAAGGAAACAGAGAAAAAGAATAAAGTCATGATTACGACGCTGACCAAGCGCATGGCGGAGGATCTGACGGATTATCTGGAAAATGTCGGCATCCGGGTCAGATATCTGCACTCAGATGTTGATACACTGGAACGTGCGGAGATCATACGTGATCTGAGGCTGGACGCATTTGATGTTCTGGTGGGAATCAATCTGTTAAGGGAGGGACTGGATATCCCGGAAGTGACGCTGGTGGCGATCATGGATGCGGATAAGGAAGGTTTCCTGCGTTCTGCAACGTCGCTGATCCAGACCGTAGGGCGCGCCGCGCGTAATGCGGATGGACACGTCATCATGTATGCGGACAATATGACGGATTCCATGCGGCAGGCGATCGAGGAGACGAACCGCCGTCGTAAGATCCAGCAGCGTTACAATGAGGAACACGGCATCACGCCGACGACGATCCGCAAGGCAGTCCGTGATGTGATCAGCATCAGCAAGTCGATTGCAAGACAGGAAGATCAGCTGGCGAAGGATCCCGAATCCATGAATGAAAAAGAACTGGAAAAACTGCTGAAAACCATGGAGAAGCAGATGCGTAAGGCAGCAGCGGAGTTGGATTTCGAGTCTGCGGCGGAGCTGCGGGACAAGATGATAGAGTTGAAGAAGTATATGAAATAATTTGCAGTTTTTAAGGAGCCAATCATAAATGAAAGTAATAGATTATTTCAACTGCGACCGTCCGGAGCATTGGCTGCGCCGGATAAAGAAAAGCGACTGGGGTGCCGGTCAATATCTGTATGAATTGTTAAGCGAAAATAAGTTTAAAAGCATTGTGGGCGAAACATCAAAAGTTTTGCTGCTTACAAACGGGGATGAACTCGTTTCGTTTTGCACTTATGCGGAAATCGATGATATACAGCCCACGGACTTAACCCCGTGGATGGGATTTGTGTACACCTTTCCGGAATATAGAGGGCATCGCTATGTGGGAGAACTGTTTCTGGAAATCGAGAGACTGGCAAAGGCTGATAATGTACACGATGTTTTTATCTCCACAAACCATACCGGATTATATGAAAAGTACGGATGTGAATTTTATCAAATGATGAACGATATGGAGGGCGAGCCGTCCAGAGTTTACAGAAAGCATATTCATTGACACAAATTGGCTCACGCGCCCCTTGCTATTTTTTGTTACCTGTGTTATGCTTCATTCAAAGCATTATTTTCATAACTAGGCATGGTCGTCTGTACTGCATGTCTTTCGTTTGATCTGATATTTAATTTATTTTCTCGGAAATCTATGCTTTTATTTTCAAAACAACATTATAAAGCAGGATTTTCGATACGGGGCATGTTTGTGACGACATGCATTGTCTGTCAGGGATTCCTGCAAAGAAAAGGGAGGAATGCTTATGGCAGAGAAAGAAACGAAAAGGAAGGAATATTCCGACGGAGGGAACAGGGAGTACAAAAGCGACGTATTCAGCATGCTGTTGGAGTATCCGGAAAATGCGCTTGCGGCATATAATGCAATCAATCATTCAAATTATACGGATCCGCAACAGGTTGAGATCTGCACTCTGGATAGAGGGATCTCTTTGTCGGTGAGGAATGATGCTTCATTTATACTGGATACGGATCTAAGTATTTATGAGCATCAGTCCACGGTATGCCGGAACATGCCGCTGCGTAGTCTGATCTATTTTTCGACGATCATAGCGGATATTGTGAAGGGAAAAGATATCTATGGATACGGCCTTGTTAAAATACCGACACCGCGATTCGTTGTTTTTTATAATGGCGGGCAGGATCAGCCGGAACAGTCGGAGATGAGGCTTTCGGATGCGTATGAGCGCAGGATGGATCAGCCGGAGCTGGAGCTGATATGCAGAGTTTATAACATCAATATCGGAAAGAATAAGGAGCTTTTGGATCATTGCCGGTTTTTGAAGGAATATGTATTGTTTGTGGATCGTGTGCGTGAGAACTACGAAGCTGCGGGGCATAGGGAGTTGGAACGGTGCATAAAGAAAGCGATCGATAGCTGTATCAGGGAGGACATACTGAGGGATTTCCTGACGGAACGCAGGACGGAGGTGTTAAAAGTGATGACATTGGACTACACGTTTGAAAGGCGGCTTATGTTGCAGCAGGAAGAAGCGCGTGAAGCAGCGGAAAAGGCACATTTTGCCGGCGTGATGGAAGGTCAGGAAGATAAATTATGGTCTCTGATACAGAAGAAGCAGTTGAAAGGAAAGACAAACGAGCAGATAGCAGACGAATTGGAAACAACAGAGGAAGAAATAACGGAGATCATAAAAAAAAGACAGTGATGGGAAACCGATGCCCGAAGGAAGGCCGGGTATTTGCGTTATTTAAAAAGTGCAGAACAAATGTTCACTTTTGCTCTGTACTTTTTTTTATTTTATGGTATACTAATTATGTTTGCCGGATAAATATATTCCTTGTGGTTATTTTAGATAGATTTATTCAGGGAATATACAGAGAGTCGTGATTGGAAAGGAGTACCTATTATGGCACCGAAGAAAATGCTTCCTCCCGGAGAGGTGATCCGCATAGAGGGGGCGAGAGAGCATAATTTAAAAAATGTTGATCTTGAGATTCCGAGAAATCAGTTTGTGGTATTTACCGGACTTTCCGGTTCCGGTAAATCCTCACTTGCTTTTGATACGATTTATGCGGAGGGGCAGCGCAGGTATATGGAGTCTCTGTCGTCTTATGCAAGACAGTTCTTGGGACAGATGGAGAAGCCGAGCGTGGATAAGATCTCCGGTCTTAGTCCTGCTATCAGTATTGACCAGAAATCGACGAATAAGAACCCCCGCTCAACCGTAGGGACGGTGACGGAGATCTATGATTATTTCAGGCTTTTATACGCCAGAGCCGGTATCCCTCACTGCCCGGAATGTGGCAAGGTGATTAGCCGCCAGACGGTTGACCAGATGGCGGATCAGATCATGGAGCTGCCGGAAGGAACAAAGATCCAGCTGCTTGCGCCCATCGTCCGTGGAAAAAAGGGACGCCACGAAAAAGTATTAGCTCAGGCAAAGCGCAGCGGATATGTCAGGGCGGAGATCGACGGCAGTCTTTATGAACTGACGGAGGAGATCAAGCTGGATAAGAATATAAAGCACACGATTGAGATCATTGTAGATCGTCTTGTGGTGCGGGAAGGCATGGAAAGCCGTCTTACCGATTCCATAGAAAATGTACTTGATCTGGCGGACGGACTGATGGTAGTGGATGTGATCGAGGGAGAACGGATCAATTTCAGCCAGAGCTTCTCCTGCCCTGACTGCGGCATCGGGATCCCGGAGATCGAGCCGAGGAATTTTTCCTTTAACAATCCGTTTGGCGCCTGTCCGGACTGTGCCGGTCTTGGCATCAGGATGGAATTTGATCCCGAGCGTATGATACCGGATAAATCGCTCTCTATCAATGATGGCTGCATCAGGGCCATGGGCTGGCAGTCAGCACATTCCGATGGCAGCTTTACCAATGCCGTCTTAACGGCGCTTGCTAAGCATTATCAATTTAGTTTAGATGTGCCGTGGGAGGAATTGCCTCCTAAGGTACAGGATATCCTGATGTTCGGAACGGACGAGGAAGTAGAGGTACATTATCACGGGCAGAGAGGATATGGAGTCTACCCGATTGCTTTTGAAGGCATCAAGAAGAACGTCGAGCGCAGATACCGGGAGACGGCTTCGGAGATGATGAAGGCGGAATATGAGAAATTTATGTCTATCACCCCTTGTCAGCTTTGTCATGGGATGCGTTTGAAGCGTGAATCGTTGGCAGTGACCGTCGGCGATAAGAATATTTATGAGATTACCTCCATGTCGATCGGTAAGCTGCAGAAGTTTCTGGAGGAAATGCAGCTTAGTGAGTATCAGCTTAAGATCGGCGCGCAGATCGTCAAGGAGATCAGGGCGAGGATCGGATTTCTGGTAGAAGTCGGACTGGATTATCTGGAGCTTTCACGCGGGACGGCGACGCTTTCCGGCGGAGAGGCGCAGCGGATCCGTCTGGCGACGCAGATCGGTTCCGGTCTGGTAGGTGTATGCTATATTCTGGATGAGCCGAGCATCGGACTGCACCAGCGGGACAATGACAAGCTTCTGTCGGCATTAAAGGGTTTAAAAGATATGGGCAATTCCCTGATTGTGGTGGAGCATGACGAGGATACGATGCTGGCTGCGGATTATATCGTAGATGTGGGTCCCGGCGCTGGTGAGCACGGCGGTGAGATCGTTGCGGTCGGTAAGGCGGAGGATATCATGAAGGCGGAGGCTTCCATTACCGGTCAGTATCTTAGCGGTAAGCTGAAGATCCCCGTGCCGAAGGAGCGCAGAAAGCCGATAGGCAGATTGAGCGTGTTGGGAGCTGCTGAGAATAATCTGAAAAATGTTGACGTGGATATTCCGTTGGGTGTATTTACCTGCGTGACGGGCGTTTCGGGTTCGGGAAAAAGCTCGCTTATTAATGAGATTTTATATAAGGCTCTGGCGAGGGATCTTAACCGCGCCTATACCGTGCCCGGAAAGCATAAGTCGATTAAGGGGATGAAGCAGCTGGACAAGGTGATCGCCATCGACCAGTCACCGATCGGGCGCACGCCCCGTTCCAATCCGGCAACCTATACGGGGGTATTTGACCAGATACGTGATCTGTTTGCCGCTACGGTGGATGCCAAAGCAAAAGGATATAAAAAGGGACGTTTCAGCTTTAATGTCAAGGGCGGGCGGTGTGAAGCCTGCTCCGGTGACGGTGTGGTGAAGATCGAGATGCATTTCCTGCCGGATGTTTACGTGCCCTGCGAGGTATGCGGCGGCAAGCGTTACAATCGGGAGACCCTTGAGGTACGTTATAAAGGAAAAAATATTTATGACGTGCTGAATATGACGGTGGAGGAGGCATTGGATTTCTTTGATGCAGTGCCCTCCGTCCGCAGTAAGATTGAGACGCTGAATGACGTCGGGCTTTCCTATATCCGTCTGGGACAGCCTTCCACGCAGCTTTCGGGAGGAGAGGCGCAGCGGATCAAGCTGGCGACGGAATTGTCCCGAAGGAGCACCGGAAAGACGATCTATATCCTGGATGAGCCTACGACCGGCCTGCATTTTGCAGATGTGGCAAAGCTGATCGAGATCCTGCAGAGATTGACAGAACAGGGCAATACGGTCATTGTGATAGAACATAATCTTGACGTAATCAAGACAGCAGATTATATTATTGATATGGGACCGGAAGGCGGAGAAGGCGGAGGATGCGTCATTGCCATGGGAACACCGGAGGAAGTGGTGCGAAATAAGAAGTCTTACACCGGAAAATATATAAAAAAGATGCTTGGAAAAAATTAGGCATAAAGTTTTTGCCGGAATTTGCCGATAATTTTATTAACTATGTAAGAAAACTCTTTGACAAAGAATTTCTATCGGTTATAATAGGTTGGGAAGATTCGGGTAAAATGAATAGTGGGAGCTTCACAGGCTGATAGAAAGGCATGGTTTAAGGTATGAATTACACAGACATAGGAATTGATCTCGGTACGGCCAGTATCTTGGTATATATCAGGGGAAAAGGCGTTGTATTAAAGGAACCGTCCGTTGTGGCATTTGACCGCGATACGAATAAGATCAAGGCGATCGGAGAAGATGCCAGACTGATGATCGGACGTACGCCGGGCAATATCGTAGCGATAAGACCGCTGCGGCAGGGCGTTATCTCAGATTATAATGTAACGGAAAAGATGATGAAGTATTTCATTGCAAAGGCGCTGGGAAAACGGATGTTCCGTAAACCGAGGATTGCGGTCTGTGTACCGAGCGGCGTTACCGAGGTAGAGAAAAAAGCGGTAGAAGACGCAACTTATCAGGCAGGCGCCAGAGAGGTTGCCATCATTGAGGAGCCGATCGCGGCTGCTATCGGGGCAGGGATTGACATTGGAAAACCGCAGGGCAATATGATCGTGGATATCGGCGGCGGTACGACGGATGTTGCCGTGATCTCATTGGGGGGCACAGTGGAAAGCGCTTCCATCAAGATTGCGGGAGATGATTTTGATGAGGCGATTGTCCGTTATATGAGAAGAAAGTATAACCTTCTGATTGGCGACCGTACGGCAGAGGATATCAAGATCAATGTCGGTACGGCATTTAAGCCGGCAGAAGTTGAGTATATGGATGTCAGGGGACGAAATCTGATCACCGGACTTCCGGAGACGATCCGCGTATCCTCTGATGAGACGCAGGAAGCATTGAAGGAAGCGACGACGCAGATTCTGGATACAATCTGTGCGGTATTGGAGAAGACACCGCCGGAGCTGGCAGGCGATATTGTGGACAGGGGCATCGTACTGACAGGAGGCGGAGCGATGCTGCGCGGACTGGAGGAGCTGATCGAGGAACGTACCCATATCAATACGATGACAGCGGAGGAACCGATGACCTGCGTGGCGATCGGAACAGGAAGATACATTGAATTTTTAACGGATTATAACGGGGAAGCATAGAAGGACGGATAAAAGATAACAACATATTTTGGATCAAAATGCGGGGAGGATAACTGCTGATATGTTAAAGGGGTTATATACGGCATATACGGGAATGATCAACGAACAGAACAGGATGGATGTTCTGACCAATAATCTTGCCAATGTTGATACGATTGGATATAAGAAGGAGGGAGCGACCAGCCAGTCCTTCAATTCTGTATTCGTAGATAAGATTAGAGATGATTCGGAATGTTCGAATTTTGCAAGGCGTATCGGATCGGCCAATCCGGGTGTTAAGATCGGAGAAGGATATACGGATTATTCTCAGGGTCCGCTGCAGGTGACGGATAATGATTACGATCTTGCTTTGGGCAGAGAGGGATTTTTCACGGTAGAGTTTACCAACAAAGCAGGAGAAACCTCCACGATGTACACCAGAGACGGTAATTTTCAGGTGACAAGGGAAGGATATCTGGTGACGACTGATGGAGATTATGTGCTTGCAAGAGCGAACAATAATACGACTCAGAGGATCCGGCTGAATCCGGATCTTCCGATGACAGTAGATGAACAGGGACGTATCTACCAGAATGATAGGATGGTTGCGCAGCTTAAGATTACGGATTTTGCGGATTACAATTATCTGAGGCATTATGGAGAGAGTTATTATACACCGGTAGAAGGAGCGGAGCCGGCGGATGCAACGGATTGCGTAGTATTTCAAGGATATTTGGAGACATCGAATGTCAGCGTTGTATCGGAGATGGTCAATATGATCACGGTTTCGCGCCAGTATGAGGCCAATCAAAAAGTCATCCAGACATACGATTCTTCCTTAGATCAGGCAGTCAATCAGATAGGTAAGATATAGGCTAGCGTACTGATACGTTGATAAAAAAGGAGGATATTATTATGGTACGTTCATTATGGTCGGCAGCTACCGGCATGATTGCACAACAGACGGCAGTTGATACGATTGCGAACAACATATCTAATGTGAATACGGTGGGTTATAAGACCAGCCAGAATGAGTTTAAGTCGCTTCTTTATCAGGAGCTTCAGACAAAGACCACAACGGCGAATGGGGATACAAAGCCAATTGATTCACAGGTTGGTCTGGGCGTCAGACCTTCCTCGATTACAACGATCTTCAGGCAGGGAAACTTTTACGAGGCAGATGGCAATAATAATTTCGCCATTGACGGAGAAGGCTTCTTTGCAGTCCGTGGAGCAGATGGTACGATCTATTACACCAGAAATGGTAATTTTAATTTATCCAGAGGGAATAACGGCGGTCTGGTTTTGTCCACGTCGGCAGGAGAGCCGGTTCTGGATTCCAAAGGACAGCCGATCACGTTTAATGCCGATCTTCATTCCAGTCAGATTGTAGCTACTACAGACGGTGAATTTGGAACGCTTGATGAAAAAAATAATATGCAGTCTCTCGGAATCAGGATTGGGTTATTCCAGTTTAATAATCCTGAAGGGCTTGAGAAGCTGGACGGCAGCCGGTATCGTCAGACGGCATCCAGCGGCAATGCGATGAATGAGGCGACAACAAATAACATTGTTAAGAGTTCCGTCAAGCAGGGATATCTGGAAGGCTCCAATGTGCAGCTCGCTGACGAGATGGTCAATCTGATCGTGGCGCAGAGAGCATATGAAGCCAACTCCAAAGCGATTACGACTTCAGATACGATGATGGAGCAGGCGAACCAGCTGAAGAGATAGGTTGAAAATCACACTGATGTGCTGATTTTTTAACCGCGAATTTGTGCTTGCGACATCAGCACTAAAGTGCGCTAAAGCGTATTAAAGTTCGCAGGTTATTGAAAAGGCATGGTTATTTGTGCCGCCGAAGGCGGCGGAATGGAGGACAATATGGATATTGCAGGAATCGGCGGATATAAGGATTACGCGTCACAGCTTGCGTCAAAGGTTGACTCACAGGAGATGACCAATAAGGCAAAAAATGCACAGACAGACGATGAACTTTTAGAGGCGTGTAAGGAATTTGAGAACTATCTTTGGGAACAGGTGATCAAATCCATGAAAGAAACCGTGAATATTACGGGAGAGGACGACAGCTCTTCCAGTATGGTGGATACCTTTATGGATACGGCGATCAGCGATGTTGCAAAGAGCCTGACAGATCAGAACTTAGGACCTAATAGTCTGGCGATGCAGATGTATGAACAGATGAAACGAACTCAGACGATTGATGTGGAGGCGCTTCTGGCGCAGGGGCAGATCGCACAGTCCGAGGAAGCATAATACATAAAGATATGAAACGCCGCGATAAACGCGGCGTTCTTTTTTAAGGAGAGGCTGATGATGGAAATACTAAAAGGCTATATCGGACGTTTTATATTTCAAAATGAGGATAACGGCTATACGGTTGCGGAAGTGGTTGTAGAGGGAGAGCCACACGTCTGCGTAGGTCTTATGCGCGGTTTTTCGGAGGGAGAAACCGTGGAAATGGAGGGAGAATATATCGTCCATCCAAGATATCTGGAACAGTTTAAGATATCGGCGATCAGGGCAGTGCCGCCGGAAGATAAAGCAGCACTGATGCGTTATCTGGGTTCCGGAGCGATCAAAGGAATTGGGAATGCGCTTGCGCAGAGGATCGTGGATCATTTTGAGGAAGATACCTTCCGTATCATTGAGGAAGAACCGGAGAGGCTGGCGGAAATCAAGGGGATCAGTCAGAAAAAGGCGCGGGAGATTGCGGAACAGCTTGTGGAAAAAAGGGAGATGCGCAATGCTGCTATTTTTCTGCAGCAGTACGGAATCGGTCAGAATCTGGCAGATAAGATATACCGGCAGTACGGAAATGAAGTATATCAGGTCATCAGGGAAAATCCTTATCGGATGGTAGAGGATATTCAGGGAGTGGGATTTAAGATTGCGGATGCGATCGCGTCCCATGCAGGGATCCGGGTGGATTCGGATTATCGTATCAGGTGCGGCATCATATATGAGCTGTACCAGCAGACGGCGGAAGGAAATTGTTATTATCCCAGAGAGCTTCTTATGGATAAGACGGCGCAGCTGCTTGGACTGGAGCCGGAACATATTGAAGGACAGATGATGTCCCTCGCGATGGATCAGCAGATCATATTAAAGAAGATACGGGAGGAGGCACGGGTATATCCGGCATCTTATTACAAAGAGGAGATAGCCTGTGCAAGAAAGCTTCTGGAACTGCGGGACAGCTATGAATATCCGGCAGTTAAGAGCTTGGATGGGAAGATGATGGAACGCATTGCCGGTATAGAGGCATCCATGGATATGAAGCTGGACGATCTGCAGCGGGAGGCGGTGGCAGAATGTATTAACAACGGTGTATTTATCTTGTCGGGAGGACCGGGAACAGGTAAGACTACAACAATCAATGCGATCTTAAAATATCTGGAAACGGAGCAGATGGACTTTGTGCTTGCAGCGCCGACGGGAAGGGCGGCCAAACGGATGACAGAGACGACGGGATATGAAGCGAAGACCCTTCACAGACTTCTGGAGATCAGTGGCGAACTGGCGGAAGGGGAACGCAGGATTAATTTTGAACGCAATGAGGACAATCCGCTGGAAGTAGATGCAGTTGTTATCGATGAGGTCAGCATGGTAGATATTCATCTGCTGCGGGCGCTTTTGGCGGCGCTGATACCGGGGACAAAATTGATTCTGATAGGAGATGTGAACCAGCTTCCGTCGGTGGGACCGGGACAAATCCTGAAGGATATCATTGATAGTGGGAGATTTGCCTGTGTGATGCTGGAAAAAATATTCCGTCAGGCAGAGGAGAGCCATATCGTATCTTATGCACACAGGATCAATAAAGGGGAAACGATAGACTTTTCACAAAAATACAGGGATTTTTTTCTGCTTGCCAAGGATAGTCCTGAAGTGATCTATCAGTATATTGAAGCGTTGGTTAAGGAGAAGGTGCCGAAGGAATTTCGGATAGATCCATTAGAGGCGCAGATCCTTACTCCCATGCGAAAAGGTCCGCTGGGGTCGGAGGCATTGAACAGGATTTTTCAGGCGAGGCTCAATCCCGCTTCACCTCAAAAAAAAGAATATCAGTATGGAGATACACTTTTCCGCGTGAAGGATAAGATCATGCAGATCAAAAATAATTATGATAAGGAATGGGAGATTGTCGGGAAATATAATATTGCCATTTCAGAGGGAATGGGAGTATTTAACGGGGATATCGGAACGATACAGGATATTGATGATTTCAGCAGGATGGTAAAGGTGCGTTTTGATGATGGAAAGCTGGCAGAGTATTCTTTTCAGGAGCTGGATGAGCTGGAGCATGCGTATGCCATTACCATACATAAATCTCAGGGAAGCGAGTACCCGGTTGTCATCCTGCCGCTCCTAAACGGACCGAAAATGCTTTTAAACAGAAATTTATTATATACCGGCGTGACCAGAGCCAAAGATTGTGTTATAATATTAGGAAGTCCGGATACCGTATCGGAGATGATCCGTGCCGATCTGGTTCAAAGACGCTATACGTCACTTGGAGAAAGACTGACAGAGATCGATATTGGGATGGTATAGATATAGACAGAGTTTGGGGGTGTGATTGAATCAATAAGAGAAAAGAAAGAGGAATTTTGGATTGGTTATATCCGGCAAGATGTCCTGTGTGCGATGGTGTGCTTCTGCCCGGAGAGGAGATCTGTGAGGAGTGTATTCCGAGACTGCGCTACGTGACGGAACCAAGATGCTGTAAGTGTGGCAAGCCGTTACAGAGTGAGGAGGCGGAATACTGCTATGACTGCATGAGAGGGAACCATATCTATGACAGCGGTCTGGCGCTCTATGAATACGAGTCAATCAAGGATTCCTTATACCGGTTTAAATATAAGGGAAGATGTGAATATGCCGGCTTCTATGGAAGGGAGATCGCCGGGCGGCTGGGAGACAGGATCGCCGGCTGGCATCCGGATGCGCTGCTGCCGGTGCCGATGTATAAAAGAAAAGAACGGATGCGTGGCTATAATCAGGCGGGGCTTCTGGCAGATGCGCTAGGAGCGGCGCTTCATATCCCTGTCAGACAGGATCTGATGATCCGGCAGAGGCAGACAGTTCCCATGAAGGAGCTGGATCCGGTGCGGCGACAAATAAATTTGAAAAAAGCTTTTATTATCGGTCAATTTGATGTAAAATTAAAGTGTATCATTATCATTGATGATATTTATACCACAGGAAGCACTATGGACGAGATGGCAAAGGTACTTAGGACTGCGGGAGTCAGTCGTATTCATTTCCTTACGCTTGCCATTGGCAGACTGTGAAAATTTCATAAGGAGGATGGTATAGGTATGAATGTTAAAAATTGCAGAAAATGTGGAAAGATGTTTAATTATATCGGTGGGATGCCGGTCTGTCCTGCATGCAGAGAGAGTGCAGAAGCGCAATTCCAGGCGGTAAAAAAATATGTACAGGAACATAAGACTGCTACGATACCGGAGATTGTGGAAGATTGTGGCGTGGATGCAAAACAGATACAGCAGTGGGTTCGTGAGGAAAGACTGTTTTTTACGGAAGATTCTCCTGTGAAAATCAACTGCGAGATCTGCGGGGCGACAATCAACACAGGCAGATATTGCGATAAATGTAAAAAGGATACTGCGCATAATCTTAAGGATTCCATTACGCCTGCCCATGTGGAAGCTCCCAAAATGGCGCCTAATCTGGGTAAGCAGAGTTCCAAAATGTATACATATAAAAAATAAAGACGTAGGAACAAATCATGCTTAATGAATCAAGAATAAAATTAATGACGAAGATGGCAGTGTATGAGGAACGGGAAGGCAGGAAAAGTATGTCCATAGGGACTTATTTCCGTGGTGATTATATTGGGAAAGAAGTTATCAAATCAATCATCTATGCTACAGCTGCGTATCTGATCATCATCGGCGTTTATGTGTGTTATAATTTTCAAATGCTTGTACAGGATATCTACCATATGGATCTGATACAGTTCGGGATAGAGATCTTGAAAGATTATCTGAAGCTGGTGGTTGTTTATGCCATTATTACGTATATCTATTATGCGATGCGCTACCAGTCGGCGCGAAGAAGTTTGAGAAGCTATTATAATAATCTCCGCAGACTTAATTCCATGTATCGTAAGGAAGATGCTGAGACTAAATAAAGGGAAAAGACTATGGCACAGTTATTGTTGATTAGAGAACAAATAAAAAGTATTTACAGCCGGTATGAGGCGTTTGTTGTACCGGTTTTGAAATTTCTTTTGGCGTTGATCACGATGATCTTTATCAACGACAATGTAGGATATGCAGAGCGTCTTTCCGGTGCTGCGGTTACTGTTCTGATTGCGTTGTTCTGTTCTTTTCTGCCGCTGAATTTTATCGTAATTATCAGCGGGATGCTTATTCTGCTGCATTTGTATGCACTTTCTCTGGAAGCGGTTCTTGTGGTCGGTGCGTTGGCTTTTTTGATGTTTTTGTTGTATTTTCGTTTTGCGCCTAAGGATACGGTGCTTCTTCTTTTGACGCCGATCCTCTTTGCTATGAAGATTCCGTATGTCATTCCATTGTCCGCCGGACTTATGGGAACGCCGGCATCTGTAATTTCTGTAGGCTGCGGGGTAGTGATTTATTATGCATTGTCTTATGTGTCGTCAATTGCGCCTGTTTTGGCTGCATCGGATTCAGAGGGGATATTTGAAAGGATCAGGATGCTGATTGATGCTATTATACAAAATAAAGAATTGTTGATGGTGATTGTTGCCTTTTCTGCAACGATTTTGACAGTATATCTGATACGCAGGCTTCCCGTAGATCATTCCTGGACGATAGCGATCATTACAGGTACCTTGATGAATATTTTGATCATATTGATCGGAGATCTGAAATATAATACTTATATTTCCATTGCCGGTCTGATCTTTGGAAGCATAGTCAGCGTACTGGTCAGTATTGTACTTAAATTTTTTGTATTCAATGTGGATTATGGCAGGACGGAACGGGTACAATTTGAAGATGATGAGTATTATTATTATGTGAAGGCGGTGCCGAAGAATACTGTCGCAATTCCCAATAAAAAGGTGAAAAAGATCAAGGGTCAATCCGGCAATGTGCATCGTTCCGGCAGCGTAAACCATACATCCGGAAGAAGCAGATCGGAATCAGATGTTCCGGAGTACCGTATGAGACGTTCTGCCACAAAGGGAAGCCAGAGTGAGGAATCGCAGATTACATCCAGAAGCAAGGGCAATAAAAACGGCACGAAACGAATTATATTACCGGATGAAGAAGTAAAAGATATCGATTTGGCGGAGCAGTCCCGGGCGATCCGCAGTACGGATGGAAGCGGCATGACTGGGATTGAGCGCGCTGCGGCGGCGAAGGCGAGACAGGAAAGAGAAGAACGCAGAAGACACGAACAATCATAGGGTTATCTATTACAGACAGGAAAGTAAGTGAGTATGCTGGAAAGAATCAATGCATATATTGAAGAATATTTATCGGTATTAGACAGGTTAAATTTCCGTATTACGGATATTGTGGAAATCATAGTGATTTCTTTTATTGTCTATCAGATCTTAGCATGGGTCAGCCAGACAAGGGCATGGTCTCTGCTGAAAGGTCTGATCATTATTCTGGGTTTTGTTCTTCTTGCGGCTATTTTCCATATGAATACGATCCTCTGGATTGTGGAAAAATGTTTATCAATCGTAGTTATTGCCGTCGTTGTAGTTCTGCAGCCGGAGCTAAGGCGTGCGTTGGAGCAGTTGGGAAGAAAGAATATCTTTGCGTCTCTCATAACGCCGGATGCAGGTAAGCAGTCCGGCAGATATTCTGACCGTACCATTGATGAGATTGTCAAGGCGTCGTTTGCAATGGGAAGGGTCAGGACGGGAGCGCTGATGGTATTGGAACGCAACGAGCCGCTGGTGGAATATGAAAAGACAGGAATCACGGTGGATGCAGTCGTATCCAGCCAGCTTTTGATCAATATTTTTGAACACAATACGCCGTTGCATGACGGAGCGGTGATCTTTCGGGATAACAGGGTGGTATCGGCGACCTGTTATCTTCCGTTGTCAGATAACAGGAACTTAAGTAAGTCATTGGGAACAAGGCACAGGGCGGCAGTCGGAATCTCCGAATCCACCGATTCCTTGACCATAGTGGTATCTGAGGAAAACGGAAAAGTCAGCGTTGCTTACGGCGGGGAATTGTTCAGCGGTCTGAATCAGGAAGGACTCAGGGAAAAATTGGAAATGATTCAGGATAAGCCGCAGGAGGAGACCCGCAGAGGATGGCGCTGGGCAAAGGAGGCTAAGATTGAAAAATAAATTGACATATAATCTTGGGCTGAAGATGATGTCCGTATTTATCGCTTTTGCACTTTGGCTGATTGTTGTGAATTATGACGATCCGACGATTTCCAATACTTATAGCGGTATTCAGGTAGAAATTGTTAATCAGGATTCATTGACTGAACAGGGAAAGGTTTATGAGATTTTAAATAATTCGGATATCATTAATGTGACGGTTACAGGACCCAGATCGGTGATCGATTCGCTCAGAAAGGAAAACATCCGGGCAATTGCAGACATGCAGGAGCTGACATTGATGGATACGGTAGGTATCCGGCTTTCCACGGATAAGAATTTTGATCAGTTGGATGTGATTAAGGGAGATCATATTGCGGTTGAATTAAATATTGAAAATCTTAAGTCCTCCCATTTCCCTATCAATCTGGTGCAGAACGGACAGCCGGCAGATGGCTATATCGTAGGGGATATAACCTCTAATCAGAATACGGTACGTGTATCGGGTGCGGAGTCCGTTGTATCCTCTGTTGTCAGGGCGGAATGCGTAGTCAACGTAAACGGCAGATCTTCAGATATAACGACAAGCTCAGAGATCCGCCTTTATGACGATAACAATCAGTTGGTTGAGCATCCCAGTCTGCAGTTCAACATCTATAGTGTAAATATCAATGCGGAGATCTTACAGACGAAGGAGGTGCCGGTCGTTTATCAATATTCCGGAATTCCGCTTGCGGGATATGTGGTAGAAGAACCGCTGACGGCAGATTATGAAACGGTAGTGATTGCCGGAAAGGCAAATGTGCTGGAGGGGATTTCCTCGATAGAAGTGCCTGCAACTGCCATTAATGTCATGGATAAAGATGAAAGTTATATTGAATCCGTAGATCTTGGCAGATGCCTTCCGGATGGTGTCAGATTTGCTGATCCTTCCTTTGACGGAATGAGTGCGGTCAATGTAAATCTGATCAAGCTGATCATGAGATCATTAAATGTACCTTTCAGTAATCTTTCTGTTATCAATCTGCCGGGGGGATACCACGCAGAGATTTTGACGGGCGATGCGGAAGGAACGCAGAATGCCACCCTTCATATCATTACTGAAGGTGTAACGGAAGCTTATGAGGGCATCAATGGCGCCGGGGTGCATGGGACGATGGATATTACGTCATACCTTGATCAGGAGGACGGAGAGAAGATTGCATCCGGCACATACCGGATGGAAATTGTATTCGATTTGCCTGAAAATATCAGGACAACAACGACATATTATGCTGATGTCAGGATTACGGAAGTGACAGATTGAAATAAGAGAGAGGATTGATATGGCAAGATTATTTGGAACGGACGGAGTAAGAGGAGTTGCCAATGAGGAGCTGACGCCGCTGCTTGCAATGCAGCTGGGGCAGGCAGGAGCAACGGTTTTGACGAAAGAGAAAGCGCACAAGCCGACGATCATGGTAGGCTGCGATACGAGAATATCAGGAGATATGCTTGCAAATGCGCTGATGGCGGGGGTATGCTCG
Source organism: uncultured Lachnospiraceae bacterium (assembly GCA_964421915.1). Taxonomy (GTDB): domain Bacteria; phylum Bacillota; class Clostridia; order Lachnospirales; family Lachnospiraceae; genus NK4A136. The sequence goes on along the minus strand of CAYQZB010000025.1, from coordinate 25,278 downwards.
GTAGGCGCCAATGCCGTTTATGTAGGTGTGGTGCCGACTCCGGCGATTGCCTATCTGACCAGAAGGTATCGCGTAGATGCGGGAGTTGTGATTTCGGCTTCGCATAATCCGGTGGAATTTAACGGGATCAAGTTCTTTGATGGAGACGGTTATAAACTGCCTGACCAGTTGGAGGATGAGATCGAAGGTTATATCCGCAATGATATGAAGGGTATTAAATTTGTTACAGGTTCCCGTGTCGGAAAGATCAAGTACCGGAGCGATGCCAGAGAAGAATATATCAATCATGCGGTCAAAGCGGTTTCCGTGGAGCTGACCGGTATGAAGATCGTTGTAGATTGTGCGGAAGGAGCTTCCTATTATACTTCCGTTGAAGCTTTGAAAGAGCTTGGCGCAGAAGTGATCGCGATTCACAACAATCCGGATGGAACCAATATCAACGCAAACTGCGGTTCCACGCATATGGAGGAGCTGCAGGCAAGAGTCGTGTATGAAAAGGCACAGGTAGGGCTGGCATTTGACGGGGATGCGGATCGTCTTCTGGCAGTGGATGAGAACGGCAAGATCGTGGATGGGGATCAGATCATGGCGATTGTCGGTAATCATATGAAGAATAAAGGAACTCTGAAGCAGAATAAGATCATTGTAACAGTGATGAGTAATCTGGGATTTTCTCTGATGTCAAAGGAACGTCAGATCGATATTGAACAGACGAAGGTGGGCGACCGGTATGTGCTGGAGAGGATGAAAGAAGTCGGAGCCAATCTTGGCGGGGAACAGTCCGGTCACATCATCTTTCTGGATGAAAATACGACCGGTGACGGTCTGTTGTCGGCATTGCATCTTTTGGAGGTCATGGCGGAGACAGGCAGAAAGCTTTCTGATCTGGCATCCATTATGGAGGTGCTGCCGCAGGCTCTGGTTAATGCCAGGGTGCCAAATCATAAGAAAGAAAGCTATATGGAGTATCCTGAAATTGCCGATGCAATCGATCAGCTTACAAAGAAGTTTGACGGACAGGGCAGAGTCTTGATCCGTCCGTCCGGAACGGAACCGCTGGTGCGTGTTATGATCGAGGGGAAGGATCAGAAGATGATCGAGGAGGAAGCCAGAAAGCTGGCGGATTTGATTACCAATACAGTGCTTTAAATCATGGACTTGTGGATTTTAAGGAAAGATGCTATACTTACTTTTAGGGGTAATCGCAGCAAGCTGCTCTGACATGGGGGATTAGGTCGAGAAAACAGCTTTACTGCAGGGGGACAGGAACAATAAAATAGATCAGAGGGGGTTTGGCTATGGTAAGTCGGAAGGTTACAATCAAGAATCCAACAGGGCTGCACCTACGCCCGGCAGGTAACCTATGTAAGGAAGCGATGAAGTTTCGCTCGCTTATAACATTTAATTTTAAAGATAATACAGCGAATGCAAAGAGTGTGCTAAGCGTGCTGGGGGCGTGCGTTAAGTGCGGTGATGAGGTCGAGTTTGTTTGTGAAGGCGAGGATGAGGTGGAAGCATTAAAAAGCCTGATTGATGCGGTAGAAAACGGCCTTGGAGAATAGAAACCACAAGGATTGAGAAAGGAAGCATGCAGTACACGGTCAAGTGTCCTGCATGTCTTTAATTTCTAAGAAAGTGATGATTAAATGACCAAGACCTTAAAAATAATGTCCCAGTTCGTTTTATTGTTGCCGGAGAAATGTGTGTATAACTATATATAAAATCTGAATTATTACAGGAGATAAATTATAATATGGAAAAAATAATTGAAAGTGTTGGATTAACACTTCATAGCGTGGATGGAAAGATTAAAGAGATTCCTCTTGAAATATGGCAAGTTGATATCATTTGCCGAATACTTGGTCTCATTGTAAGATTTCCTAATTTGGATGACTATGAAATGTTATCAAAAGATAGAGTAGACGAATATATGAAAATTTATAACAATGCAATTAAAAGTATGAATTTGAAAAATCGAGAGAAAGAAAAAATCCAGCAACACTAAAACGAACTGGACAAAATAATAAAATGATAGTGAGGTATAAAAACATGTTAAACTTCAAACGATACCAAAAGAATCCGGTAGACCGTTATGCGGAGAGAACCTGGCCGGATAAAGAGATTAGCAAGGCACCGGTGTGGTGCAGCGTAGATCTTAGGGATGGCAATCAGGCGTTGATCGACCCGATGGTGGTTTCCGAAAAGATTGAGATGTTCCAGTATCTGGTCAAACTGGGATTTAAGGAAATTGAAGTCGGATTTCCTGCGGCAAGCCAGATCGAATATGATTTTTTACGTCAGCTGATCGAGCGTAAGCTGATTCCCGATGATGTAAAAGTACAGGTATTGACACAATGCAGGGAGGAACTGATTGACCGTACCTTTGAGTCAATACAGGGCTGCAAACAGGCAATTGTACATATTTATAATTCCACATCCAGTTTACAGCGTGATGTGGTGTTCCATATGGATAAGGAACAGATCAAAGAGATTGCGGTCAAAGGAACTGAGATGGTCAAGGAGCGTGCGGCGAAATTTGACGGAAAGATCATTCTGGAGTATTCGCCGGAAAGCTTTACCGGAACGGAACTGGATTATGCGTTGGAGGTATGTACGGCAGTACAGGAGGTCTGGGGCCCGACCAAAGAGGATCCAATCATCATCAATCTTCCTTCCACTGTTGAGATGACGACGCCGAATGTATTCGCGGACCGGATCGAATGGATGAGCAATCATTTTAAAGACCGTGAGTCCATCATTTTAAGCGTGCATCCGCATAATGACCGGGGTACCGGCGTGGCAACCGCGGAGCTTTCCCTGCTTGCAGGTGCGGACCGTATAGAAGGAACTCTGTTTGGCAATGGAGAGCGTACGGGTAATGTGGATATTGTAAATATTGCATATAATATGTTTTCGCAGGGTATTGATCCGGAGCTGGAGATGGATAATGTTAATGAGATCATTGAAATCTATGAGAGATGCTGTAAGATTCCTATCCATCCGAGGCATCCGTATGCGGGTAAGCTGGTGTTTACCGCATTTTCCGGTTCCCATCAGGATGCGATCAACAAAGGCGTCAAAGCGATGCAGGAACGCGGCAGCGAGATCTGGCAGGTTCCGTATCTGCCCATTGATCCTTCTGATATCGGAAGGGAATATGAGCCGATCGTCAGGATTAACTCCCAGTCCGGCAAGGGCGGCGTAGCCTTTATCATGGACACCTACTTTGGCTTCAAGCTTCCGAAAGGCATGCAGCGTGAGTTTGCAGATGTGATCCAGGCGATCTCCGAGAAGCAGGGCGAGGTTTCTCCGGATGTGATCATGGAAAAATTCCGTGAAGAATATCTGCAGAAGAAAGAGCCGATCCATTTCAGAAAGTTAAAAGTAGATGATTTTTCGGGAGAGACAAACTCAGAATTTGATACCAAGGTATCGGTGACTTATACAAATAAAGATAAGGAAAGAAGCTTTACCGCTGTGGGTAATGGTCCTCTGGATGCAGTGCAGCGCGGTATGATGGAGACTTTCCATATCAGGATTAAAATCCTTGATTATGAGGAGCATGCACTGCAGAGTGGTTCCAATTCGCAGGCAGCTGCATATATCCATATGCTGGATGTCGAAAGCGGCAAGGTGACATATGGCGTGGGTGTCAGCTCCAATATCACGCGTGCATCAGTCAGGGCAATCTTCTCAGCGCTGAACCGGCTTGGACTTGGGATGGAAGAATAAAATAAGATGCGGCATGCTGATTCATATGCAAATAAAAAAAGAGGGCTGACACCCTCTTTTTTTATTGATTTTATGAATTGGGATGGATCGCATTGCCCTGTTTATCAAGAAAGATTGCGTCAATAGATGCGCCGCCGCCATCCTGAAGAACACAGATCATTGTCTTGCCGGTACTGAGCTGGATCTCATTGCCATTGTCGTCATAATACCTTGTTGCGCCGTAATCGGTAGTTTTTTCCCAAGTGACATGGATCGCATGACCGTTGGTAATAAACCATCCGTCTCTGGTGGTATCGTGGCACTGGTAGATGCGGTAATCTTTGGCATCTCTGCTCTCGCCATAGGTATTCTGGAGAATGATATTTGAGAAAGCCAGCTGTTGATTGGTTGCCGCGTCCATATGCGGTTCTCCGTAAATATAACGGTAATAAAGGTTCTTATCGGGATCATACTCAAATGTTGAGTCGGTGATCGGATAGCATTTGGAAAGATCGACGGTGTAAACCTCTACCGCGTCACTGTAATTAGCTGTCAGGTCAGTCTGTCCGCCGTTTGGCGCAAAGTTAAAATGTTTTTCATCCCAGACTTCCGTACGATGCCACGGTGTATAGTTATAGGACTCAATATACTGGTTGACAATGTCTGCACTGTAATATTCATTGTGCGGCGCGCTGCGTGAAGAATCACGGAATCCCCTGCCGCTGATGTTGTCGGTGGTCGATTGCGCAATCAAATCGTTAATATAGAACGGACCTCCGTCATGAAGCAGGATGGCATCCCATTCAAACATCCAGTAAATAAAATAGTCTCTTGCGCTTCTGACATTACCGATCTTATCAAGACCCTGCCAGTCTTCAATGACGCACATGGTACGTGTGATGCTGCCTTCTACAAGACATTCATATACGATGCCGGCTTTGCTGATATTATATTGCGGCTGTGCGACCTTATCCATCGGAACCATGATAGCCACCGGACGATGCAGATAGACGTTTTCTGTAACAAGCTCGTTGGTCAGAGAACTTCTGACATACCCAGCCGGGAGTTGTTCGTCTTCAGGAGCTGTTGTTTCACTCGGACTTACAGTATCTGTCTGCGAAGAACCAAATATATCATCCACATTGACTACTTGATTCGGCGCAGCTGATACGTTGGAATTTCCACCGCTGGAGTCTTTCCCGCACCCGGTCAGTAAAGAAATGCCGGTCAGGACTGTGAGAAAAAGAATTGTTAGCCTTTTCATAATTACCTCCCAAAAAAGATTATGTTTACATAACTCATTATAGCATACTGTAAAATTTTTTTCACTAATTCTTGAAAAAAATATTAAGAAAAATATGCCATAAAAAGCTTTGCAATTAAATAATGCTTATGAGGTTATGATTATTGCAGTATTTTGACGGAATTATGGAGAGGCGTCAGCTGCATTGCGCCGTGTTACATTGCGCCGCATACAGCCACCGCAAGGCCAAAACCGATAATGGCGCCGACAATGACCTGAAAGGGAGTATGTCCTACGAATTCCTTCAGACGGTCTTCCGTACTCATCTTTGTACCCATATTATTAAATATTCCTATCATTTCATTGAGGATTCTTGCCTGTTTGCCTGTTTCGCGTCTGACGCCGAGAGCATCATACATTACGATAATAGCAAAGGTACATGCCAGAGCAAATTCAATACCGCTTGTCCCGTAATTGATTCCGACCGCAGTTGCCAGACCACAGACGGTTGCCGAATGGGAACTGGGCATACCGCCGGTTCCGACCAGACGCTCGGGATCAAAGGATTTGGTGACAAGTACGTGGATAATGGTTTTCAACACCTGCGCTACAAACCAGCCGGCGACAGCAGACAAAAGGATTTCATTTTTTGTTATTCCAATAAGATAATTCATAAACAGCCTCGATTCCTATGTTTGGGATTGCAACAAATTTGAATATACGTTATCATTATATGGGTATATTAAAAAAAACGCAAGGAAAAAATAGGTTAAAACTATTTCCAGAAAAAGGAGGAAACAAAAATGGATATACAAAAATCGGATAAGATATATGTTGCCGGGCACAGAGGACTGGTGGGAAGCGCTATCGTGCGCTCGCTCGAAAGGCAGGGATATCACAATGTGATCGGGCGTACCCATAAGGAGCTGGATCTTTTGGATCAGGCGGCGGTCAGAGCGTTTTTTGAACAGGAAAAACCCGATGTAGTCGTTCTTGCAGCGGCGAAGGTGGGAGGCATCAATGCCAATAATACTGCGCCGGCTGATTTTGCTTATGATAATATGCAGATCCAGTGCAATGTTATTAAATGCAGTCATGATTATCAGGTAAAGAAGCTTTTGTTTTTAGGAAGCACCTGTATCTATCCAAAGCTGGCGCCGCAGCCGATTCCGGAGGATGCGCTGCTGACCGGACCGTTGGAGGAGACAAATGAAGCGTATGCAATCGCAAAGATAGCGGGACTTGAGATGTGTAAGTTCTTTAAGCGGCAGTATGGGGATCGTTTTATCAGCTGTATGCCCACCAATCTTTACGGACCGTATGATAACTATGACCTGCAGGGGTCACATGTGCTTCCTGCAATGATCCGGAAATTTCATGAGGCGAAGGTAAACGGGGCTGAGCAGGTAGAACTCTGGGGAACGGGAACGCCGCTTCGTGAATTCCTTTATGTGGATGATATGGCGGATGCCTGCGTATATCTGCTGGAACATTATGACGGGGAACAGCATGTTAATATCGGCACAGGTAAGGAAATTACGATTAAGGAATTGGCGGAGCTGGTGCAGCGCGCGGTCGGTTATGAAGGTAAAGTTGTATGGAACAGCAGCATGCCGGATGGAACGCCAAGAAAGCTGACAGATGTGACAAAGCTTCATGAGATGGGCTTTATGCATAAGGTAGAGCTGGAAGAGGGCATAAAGATGGCCTATGACTGGTTTAAAGAGAATGTATCTGAGGCAAGGATGTAAGCGGAAGATATATCCGATATGCGTTTTAAGGTGACATAAAATTTAAAGTAGTATATTTATCGTTGTTTACAAAACAAAAAATCATCTTTGCTAAAGTATAAAAGTTTTTTGCGTTTTTGCGAAAAACTCTGCGTTTTAGTGTAGCGCGCGATGCAATTTGCTTTCTATGCTGTCTGGTTTATGGTACGTTAAGTTATGTAACCTGATTGTTTAGTTTTTCTAAATCAATCCTTGGGAAATGATCAACATACTGTGCTGCCAGAAAGGAGGGAAAGTGGATGCAGCAGCAGGACGCTTGTAGAAATTGCAATATCGCAAAAGTTACCATCCTTTTACACAGGATGGGAGTTCCCGCTCACTTAAAGGGTTATTATTACCTGAGAAGCGCGATTATGATCTCGCTGCAGGAAAATAATATGGTCAGCAGTGTGACAAAATTATTATATCCGAAGATCGCTAAAGAATACTTTACAACGGAGCAGAAAGTGGAACGCGGTATCCGTAATGCCATCGAAGTGGCATGGAAGAATGGTAATCCGGATTTCTTTGAGACGGAGTTCGGATACAGTGTTGTTGACGGAGGTGAGAGACCGTCTAATAGTGAATGCATTGCAAGGGTTGTGGATCACATTCGGATAGAAGGCATGCTGGAAGAAGAAATACTGGCATAAAACGGAATAGGATGAGCATGAGTAAGGGGCAGGCTGGGACTTGCCCCTTTTTCGTGGTTTATGGTATAATTTAACAGAGGATGAAAAAATGGTTTGGTTTCTGCCTGCTTTCCTGGTGTTTATATCTTATCTGATGGGAAGTCTGATAAAAAAAATAATACACGATTCTGAACAAAACGCTTTGGAGACGGTTCTGATAGGGACGTTTCTGATATTTTTGTTATGGGAATTTCTTGTGCTGCCCGCCATAAAGCTTGTTGCATCTTTTGCTGTAGTTTCCAGAATATATAGTGGACTTTTGCTGGCGCTTTCTGGTCTTTCGTTCCTTTTTTGCGGTAAAGAAATGCGAAAACAGTGGAAAACGGCGTCTTTTCATTTTTCGGGACTGACATTTGCGCTGATTTTGTTGTTTTTGATACAGACCGGGAGATTTTTTGTGCTGATGCCGGATGTATCCGGAGATTTTACCGTGGAAACGGTTAATACGACGCTTCAGTCGGATCTGATCTATGAGAACCATCCCGGGATGGGAGATACATTTGCTTATGGTATTACCTTTCGCGGCAAGCTGGTCAGTCTGCCTTTGTTTTATGCATATCTGAAAGATTTATTTTCCGGCGGGGAACTGTTCCCCTGCCATGCGGCGGTTCTGGTGTACCGCATCATACCGATATGGGGTCTGCTGTTAAGCTATATGGTGTACGGATTATGGGCGGATGTCTTTTTTGGGAAAACGGATATGAGCAGAGACAGGGCGGCGCTTTTTTTCATCGGACTGGGATTTATCAATATTTTTGGAGCTTATTCGGAAGACAGCATATTCTACTATCAGATGCATCGGGGATTTCGGGGGGAAACGATTGTATTTGCGGTGTTGATTCCATATACGATCTATCTTTGCTGGCAGATCTATGGCAATAAAAAGTACGCTTCCATCATTTATTTGATAATGACAGGAATCACAACGCTGATACTGACCGATTATCAGAAAGGGTTTATGCCGTTTGCGATAGTGTTTTCCCTTTGTACCCTGATTGCGACGGGATATTGGTTAAGGAGGTGGCTGCATTGCCGGAATTGATCAACAGTATGCAGTCAATGTTGGAATTGGCGGGCGGAAGCTCCGGTCTTACGGCGTTGTTTCTGGCGGGGCTGATTGCATTGTGGAATCAGAAATTCCGAGGGGAACAGCAGAACGGCTATTTGTTCTGGTATGGCACAATTACGTTGGTTATCGTAATTAATCCGCTTTTTTTGATGCTGGTGGCGGTGTTTTTGCCGGAGCTGACTACTGATTATATGATGTTGTGGATTCTTCCGGTGGTTCCGGTGATTCTGATCACCGGGGTAAATGCCTTCCCGTTTCGATGGACGAAGAAAGAGAGACGGTTCTTTTTTGCGGCGTTTTTTGCGGTTCTGGTATTAGCCTGTACGACGGCATATATAAGAAATCGTGATAAGATTATAGAAAATGCAGAGTATATTCCTGATAGTGAATTGGAAATGATATTAAAAGTAGAAGAATATCGTCAGGAGAATGAAATGGAGACAGTGCTGCTCTGGGCGCCGCAGGATATTATGAAATATTCGAGGGTGTACAGTGGTAATATCTATCTTCTTTATGGTAAAGATCTGTGGATGGGGAGCATGGATTCCCAGCTGCATCAGATATATGAGGAATGGCAGCGGGAGGCGTATATATATATGGAAAATGCGCCGTTATACCTGCGTGAGATTGCGGAAACCGCTTCTGCAAGGGATTGTGACGCATTGATTCTTTCCCGGAAGATATTTGCCATGTATCAGATGGAACTGCCGGAGTATCTTGAGGACGGACGGTATATATATCATGATTCGGGAGAGAATTATGTCTTATATGTAAGAAGAAATGGCGTATATCCTGCATCAGATGCGGCGCAAGGGGAGTGAATCATCGTATGAATGATAAGAGTCGGGACATGGTAAGTATTGTAATACCGGTCCATAATGCAGAAGCCTATATTGCGAAGACTATCCGCAGCATCCTGACACAGACAGTATCCGATTATGAGGTACTGTTGGTGGATGATGCTTCGACGGATGATAGTCTGGAGAGGATCAGACGGATCCGGGATGAGAGGTTAAAAATTATAGAGACGCAGTCAAAACACGCCGTGGGGGCTGCAGCGGCAAGAAACTTGGGCATAGAAGAGGCAAAAGGTCGGTTTCTTGCGTTTTTAGATGCTGATGATCTGTGGCATCCGAAGAAATTGGAAAAGACGCTGGCATATATGAAGAAAAAGGATGCTGCTTTTGTCTTTACGGGATATGAATTTGGAGATCGGGAGGGCAGGGGAACCGGAAAGATTGTGCATGTTCCTGAAATATTGGATTATGAACATGCATTGTCAAGGACTGTTATTTTTACGTCAACTGTTTTATTTGATTTGACAAAGATCGATAAGGAACTGATTAGGATGCCGCAGGTGAAAAGTGAAGATACGGCGGCATGGTGGAAGATTTTAAAGGCCGGGTATCTTGCATATGGGCTGGATGAAAATCTGACCATATACAGAAGAACAGGAAAAACCCTTTCCTCCAATAAGATCGAAGCGATCCGCAGGATATGGAATTTGTATAAACTGCAGGAAGGAATGACCTTTTCCAAGCGCCTGCGCTGCTTTGCGGGCTGGGCATTTGGCGCGGTTTACAGAAGATTGTAGATGTGATATACTCTCAATAGAGATGATGCCGCGTGAAATGCGACCACGCCGGCGCAGCGATGATACTATGGCATTATATCAAGAAGGAAACGTATATGAAAAAATTAGAAACCTCCAGAAGAATACTGCTGCTGATATTGTCTTTGCTGAGTTTGGTATCTCAGGTTGCAGTTTATGCTCTTTTTTGGTTTCATTCTTTTAAAGAGGAAATTGCAATCACATTCTGGATCAAGGGCGATATGCTGGTAATTTCTATATATGCGGTGCTTTTGTTTTTCTTTTCTAAAATGTACGGAGGGATGAAAATCGGATATTTAAAAGCATGGGAGGTTTTCTTTTCTCAGGCTTTTTCAACAACCTGTGTCAATATCATTACCTATGCCATGATCTCCCTGATGTCAGCGAAGCTGGTAAACATGAGGGCTTTTTTGATTCTGTTGACCGTTGATCTTGTATGGATCGCATTATGGACGGCGATCAGTCAGGGACTGTATTCCATGCTGTTTCCGCCCAGAGATATGCTTTTGGTATATGGCGAGCGTTCGCCGGATGATATTATGAGAAAATTTGAAAGCAGACCTGATAAATATAATATCTGTAAATCTATGAATATAGCAGAAGGATATGAAGCAATCTGCGAGGAGGTTCAGAATCGTTATGACGCCATGGTTTTATGGGATATTCCGACGGTGATTAGGAACAGGCTGTTAAAATATTGTTTTGCGCAGTCTATTCGTGTCTATTTGATGCCGAAGATACCAGACGTACTGATCAAGGGTACGACGGAAATGCATATCTTTGATTCTCCCATTTATCTGATCCGCGAATACACATTGAATATTGAACAACGTTTTGCAAAGCGTTGTATGGATATTTTCTGTTCCGCTATTCTGCTGATCATTGTTTCGCCGGTTTTGTTGATTACAGCTATCCTAATCAAAATTTACGATGGAGGGCCGGTGCTTTATAAGCAGATCCGGTGTACCCTGAATGGCAAAGAATTTAAAATATTAAAATTCCGAAGTATGAGAGTGGATGCGGAAAAGGACGGCGTTGCAAGGTTGGCAAAGAAAAGGGATGACCGGATTACGCCGATTGGGAGATTTATCCGTGCAGTGCGGATCGATGAGCTTCCGCAGCTGCTCAATATTCTGAAAGGGGAGATGTCCTTTGTGGGTCCCCGTCCGGAACGTCCGGAAATCATCAGACAGTATCTTGAGGATATGCCGGAGTTTGAATATCGGTTGAAGGTAAAAGCCGGACTGACCGGTTACGCACAGATCTATGGAAAATACAATACCACCCCTTATGATAAATTAAAGCTGGATCTGACATATATAGAAAATTATTCCATCTGGCTGGATCTAAAGCTGCTGCTTTTGACGCTTAAGACGGTATTAAAGCCGGAAAGCACGGAAGGGGTCGAGAAAAGTCAGACGACTGCGTTGAAAAAGAGTCCCTTAGGGCAAAATGACGGAGGACAGGCATGACAGACCATTTCCTACAGGAGAAGCTTGATAACAGGCGCTTTCTCCTGCTGAATCTTCATAAAATATGGCAGATTGCTGTGGGTGTTGTGATCGGCGCCTGCCTTTTTGCGTTTTTTTATTATTTAAAGACAGATATATTGCAGGGGGAACCGCTCTACCGCGCCCAGACTTTATATGGGATCACCTTTGACCGGGAACAGGTGGATAATATCCATGACTATTATAATGATTATACGTGGAACGATATCCTGGATTCTGACCGGATCGCCGGAAGGGCGGCTGAGCTGCTTGGCGATCTCAGTAAGGAAGAAATCGCGGCGGCGACCACGATCCCCACGATGTCAGATATCCGGTTTATCTGGGTGTATGTGGATATGGAAAGCGGAGAGCAGGCAGATCGTGTGATGATGGCGATTGGAGAGTCTTTGCGGGAATATGCTTTATCCACGGATGGGTTTAAGGAAATTGCAGTCTGGGATGTAAAGAAAACGGAGCAGGTCAGGGAGGATTCTCTGATTGGCAGGATGACGATAGCGGGAGCGGTCATCGGAGCGCTGACTGCCTGCTTTGTTATCTGTTATGTCAATGCCATGGATGATTCTGTTTATACGGAGCAGGATGTGGAAGAAAGACTGGGCGTTCTTCCGGCAGGAGTCATCATGAAGACGGGAAGCGAACAGCCGGAATTTTTTAAGAAAGAGCTTGCGGATAATCTGCAAAAGCTATTGGGGAAGAAGCTGGGGGAAAAGAAAACCGGAAAAGTAGGGATCGTTTCAGCTGATCCTGTATGCGGCGCTTCTGCGGAGCGGGAAAAGGAGTATCTGAAAGAAGTGCTGGCGGAGTATTTTTTGAATGTGAATACCGTTGAAATATCCGGTGAACAACCGGAAAGGGACGATGCCGATCAGGAGCAGGGCAAGGGAGAGGAAACTGATAAAGGAAAATGCCGGACATTGGGGGAAGCGGATGCTTTTATCCTGCTGATACCATACGGCAGGAAAAATGGGACAGCTTTAGAGCTGGTTTGGAAAGATCTTGCCTTGCAGGAGCATCTGCCGGATGCGGTGGTGATCGTGGGGGCAGATGAGAGATTTTACCGGCGTTACTATCGCAAGTGATTGATAGGCAGGCTGTGGAAATGCATGTTTATTAGAAAGGAACGATATATCTATGAGGTTGCAGGTGCTGGTGTCGGCGGTTGGTCAGGAACCGGAAGAGTTGATATCGCGTATGAAGCTCCAATCAGATGCGATTATCATCAATCAGGGGCGGGCTCATGGCTTTCAAAAGCTGACGCGTGATGGACATGAGATCTGCATTTATGATTTTATGGAAAAGGGCGTCGGTCTCAGCAGGAATACGGCGCTGTTTCGGGCAGACGGGGATATTCTGTTATTTTCAGATGAGGATATCACGTATGATGACGGCTATGCGGACAAGATTCTTGCAGAATTTGAAAAGCATCCGGAAGCGGATATGCTTTTGTTTAATATGCGGGTTGGAGCATCCAGAGCAACATATCATATTGAAAGCTACGGCAGGGTACGATGGTACAACAGTGGGCGTTATCCGACTTACAGCTTTGCGGTACGGCGTGAGAAGCTTCATCGGAACAATATCACGTTCTCGCTGTTATTTGGCGGAGGAGCAAGGTACAGCAACGGTGAGGACAGTCTGTTTCTCAGAGACTGCCTGAAAGCCGGATTGAAGATCTATACTGTTCCGGTAGAGATTGGGGAAGAAGAGGAAAGGGAATCTACCTGGTTTACCGGATATCACGAAAAATTCTTTTTTGACAGAGGGGTACTGTACCATTATCTTTATGGCAGGCTGGCAGGTTTGTTTGCAATGCGGTTTATTCTGGCCAAGAAAGCTTTTATGTGCCAGGAAATTTCACCGATGCAGGCGTTTCAGCTGATGCGGCAGGGGATCCGGAAAGCGAAGAAGCTAAGATAGAGCAACAGCAGAGAGAGGATATGGATGGGTTATATTTTGTATAGTATGATTACAATTTTATCGATATGGCTTGCCTTTCATGTGGCAGGACTGCGTCGGCGGGCTGTTGTATCTTTGGGCAGACGAAGGGCGGTTTGGGGGAGTATTGACCGACAGGGAAAGCTCGATCAGATCTGTATGGCGGCACTCTTTTTGCTGCTTGTCGGTGCATCGGCGCTCCGTATCTATACGGGCAATGATTATCAGACATATATCAGTCACTTTCATGATATCTATCGTGGTAATTATGTTGTGACGGAACGGGGATTTAATCTGATCGTAACAGCGGTTTATACTTTCTTTCAAGAAGAACGCTATTTGGTAATCTTCGCACTTTTTGCTTTTTTGACTGTTGGAGTTTTTTTAAAAGCGCTATATGATCAGAGCGTGGATTTTTCCATGTCCTTTTTTCTGTTTATGATGCTGGGAACGTATTTTCAGACGTACAATACGGTGCGGTATTACTTTGCACTGGCGATCGTTTTGTATTCTATGCGCTATGTCCTAAGGAAGCAGTATATCAGATTTTTGATCACGATATTGATTGCGTCGCTGTTTCATAAGACGGCTCTGATTGTGATTCCGTTGTATCTGCTTGCCGCAGTCCGGTGGAAATGGCAGCAGCTTATGCTTGCAGGTATATTGGCAGTATCCGGGTTATTTTTTCAGAAACAGTATATGGCGTTGTTCTTAAAGCTGTATCCGTCCTACGTGAACGAAGAGGAATATCTGACCACGGGCGGTTTCAGCATCGTCAACGTGTTCCGCTGTGCGGCTGTTCTGTTATTTTCCTTGTATGCGCTGAAAGGGGACAAGAAATGGTATGCTGATCGGGAGACACGTTTTTATTTCCAGTTAAATCTGGGTGCGCTGGCTTTATATCTTTGTTTTTCCTTTGTTCCGTTTTTATCAAGGATCGGATATTATCTGAACATCAGCCACTTATTTTTTCTGCCTGCTCTTTTAAGTGCCATTCCTGAGAAAGCGCAGCTGCCGATGGTGGGGAAAATGGGGAATATCAGCAAAAAGAAGCTCTGCAGATGCCTGCTGCTGCTTGCCGGAGTGATGTATTTTCTGATGTTTTTGTACAAGGCGACAGCAGTTAATGTCAGGATATTGCCATATCACAGCTGGTTATGGACCGAAATATCGGAATAAAACAGATGTTTTTGACTGAGGGCTTTGAATAAAGCAAATTATTCCAAGCTGTGATATGCCGATGATGCGTATTGGAAATCTGCGGGAATGAAACTTTAAGATAGAGATAAAAACAGGAGAAGGATATGAGATTCTCGATTATTGTGGTATCATTAAATGCCGGGGAGGAGCTGCGCAAGACAGTAGAAAGCATCCTGATGCAGACTTATAAAGATTTTGAAATCTTAGTCAAGGACGGAATGTCGGAGGACGGGTCCGTAGAGAAGCTTCCGGCAGATGACAGGATACGTCTGATCAGGAAGAAGGACCGCTCGATCTATGATGCCATGAACCAGGCTGTCAGGGAAGCGGCGGGGGATTATGAGATTTTCTTAAACTGTGGCGATTATTTTTATGATGAAAAGGTTTTGGCAAGGATTGCCAAAGAGATTGCGGGTAATCCGGCGGACATCTACTATGGAAAACTATTCCGTCGCATACAACAGACAGTAGATGAACCCGCGCATAAGATTACGGATTTTGTCTGCTACCGCAATATCCCCTGTCATCAGGCATGCGTTTACGGGAGGAAGATGTTCCGGCAGAGGGGATATGATCTTCATTATCCGGTCAGGGCGGATTACGAACATTTTCTCTGGTGCAGATATGAAGGGCATGCAGTATTCCATTATATGCCGTTTGTGATCGCTTCCTATGAGGGCAGCGGTTTTTCGGAAACAAAGGACAATTTAAAGAGTGCCGCCGGGGAGCATAAATTGATAACAAAAAAATATCTTGGCATAAAATGTGTGCTTTACCGGGGGATCATGCTCATAACTTTGCAGCCATTGCGTAAACGGATTGCAGATAATCCGCGTCTTTCTAAGGGTTATCAAAGGCTGAAGAGTTTGTTGTACCGCAGATGATCATTATAATCAATTGCCTGAAAGAAAATATCTTTGAGGCAGGGGTGATATATTGGAGGGAAACGAAAGGACGGAGCTGCATATGAAGGTATTATGGATCTGTAACTTAATGCCGGCGATCGTTGCCGGCGCATTGCATAAACCGGCGACCAATAAAGAAGGCTGGGTTATGGGAACCATATCGCAGGTGGTCAAAAATCGTAATCTGACTCTGGGTATAGCATTTCCGGTGCCTGAGGAAGAACCTGTGCATGGGCAGGTGGATGATATTGCATATTTTGGGTTCTATGAGGACAGCCGGCATCCGGAGAAGTATGACAGCTCTCTGGAATCTTTTCTGGGGCTGATCTGTGAAGAGTTTCAGCCGGATGTGATTCACTGTTTTGGTACGGAATATCCCCATACGCTGGCGATGCTTCGGATCAAGGAATGGAAAAGCCGTGTTCTGATTCATCTGCAGGGTCTCATGGATATCTGTGCTTTACTCTATTACGCAGGCATACCGGAAGATGTGTCAGAACGGGCAACCCTGCGCGATATTATTAAGAAGGATAGTATCTGGAGGCAGAAGGAAAAATTTGAACAGCGGGGAGAAAATGAAAAAGAAGTGCTTCGGCTTGCGGAGTATGTCTGCGGAAGAACAGAGTTTGACAAACAGTATCTTGAGGATATCAATAAATCATGTACGTATTATACCATCAATGAGACGCTGCGTCAGGAATTTTATGGGCCAAGGTGGGAATTGGGAAATTGTATCAGACATACAATCTTTGTAGCGCAGGGTAATTATCCGATCAAAGGAATCCATTATATGGTCATGGCGCTTGCTAAGATCAAGGAGGATTATCCTGATGTCCATCTTTATGTGTCCGGAGATAATGTGACTGCTTATAAGACATTGAAGGACAAGCTCAAGGTATCGTCCTATGGAAAATATCTGCGTGATCTGATACATGAGCATCATCTGGAGGAACATGTGACCTTTCTGGGACAGTTGACCTCACAGGAAATGCTGGAAAGATACCTGCAAACACACGTTTATGTTATTCCGTCGGTGATAGAAAACTCACCGAATTCCTTAGGGGAGGCGATGCTTCTTGGGATGCCCTGCGTTGCGGCAAGGGTTGGGGGAATCCCTTCGCTGGCAAAAGAAAATGATGAAGTTCTTATGTATGCGCCGGAGGATACGGATGCTCTGGCAGAAGCGGTCAATAAGCTGTTTCGGGATGAAAAGCTGGCAGAGGATCTGGGACAGGCAGCACATACAAGGGCGGCGCTTACTCATGATGCACAGGCGAATTATAAGATGCTGTGCTGGGTATATGATGCTATAGAACAGAACAATAAGTAATTAGATTGAAAAGCATAGGGACTATTATGAAGCTTACATTTATTACAAATTATCTGACACATCATCAGTTGCCGTTTACGGAGGAAATGTTCCGGCGTCTGGGCAGTGACTTTGTTTTTATCGCTACGAACCATATGGGGGAGGAACGAATCCGTATGGGTTGGGCGATCGAAGACCAGAACCGCTATCCATACGTCCGGTTTTATGATGATGATATGCAGGTCTGTGAAAAACTGGTTATGGACAGTGATGTGCTTATCTGCGGAGGAACCCATGAACTGTATATCCGAAAGCGGATCGAAGCGGGAAAGATTACTTTGCGGTATTTTGAGCGTCTTTATAAAAAAGGGCAGTGGCAGGCATTGGCGCTGAAAGGCTATATTAAGAAATGGAAGGAGCATACTGCCCAAAGAAAAAAACCGATATATCTTCTTTGTGCCGGTGCGTATGTGGCGTCTGATTTTTATCTGTTTCGAGCCTATCCCGGGAAAATGTTAAAATGGGGTTATTTTCCGCCGTTTATTCCGTATGATCTATGGGATCTGATGGAGGGAAAGAAGGGAAGCTGTGATATCCTGTGGACTGGCAGGATGATTGGATGGAAGCATGCTGAAGATGCTTTGAAAGCATTTAAAATGCTTTTGGTGAGAAAGGGTGCAGAAATAGATATTCATTTGACAATGATTGGAGAGGGAGAATGTGCATCCCAAATTGAGGGTATGATAGAGAGAGAAACGGTCGCTGGAAAAAAACTTTCCGACGTGGTTACATTACGACCGTTTATGAAACCTGATGAAGTGCGGAGCATTATGGAGAAGAGTGCTATCTATCTGATGACCAGCGATTATGAGGAAGGCTGGGGAGCCGTGGTCAATGAAGCAATGAACAGCGGCTGTGCAGTGATTGCTTCCTCTGGTGCAGGAAGCGTGCCGTATCTGCTCCGTCATGGAGAGAACGGGTTGGTATACCGCAGCGGCAATGTGGAAGAACTGGCTGAATATTTGGGGTTGCTGGCTGGCGATCCTCTTTTTAGAAAAAAGCTTGGGATTGCAGCTTATAAAACCATTGCGGATCAGTGGAATGCGGCTGCCGCGGCAGAACGGATGGTGAAGTTTTGTAAACAGCTTGTGCAGGGAGATTATCAGCCGGAGCCGGAAGGACCATTGTCACCGGCGGAACTGATCAAACCAAAGAAGGGGTATGAATTTTGTCATAGAGGTGTAAAGCTGTCCGATTAATAAAGAAAGATGGTTTTATATTTTCGGCTCAGGGAAGTCTTATGTAATCAGTTATGGAGCTTCGGAGAATGGGAAGAAAGGAGTCTGTCGAAAGATGCAGATCATCTTTGTATCAAATTATATCAATCATCATCAGCTGCCGTTCTGTAAAGCGATGCTGATGCAGAACGAAGGCGAGTTTCTTTTTATTCAGACAGAGCCTATGGATCAGGAGCGGATAGAGATGGGCTGGGCTTTGGATGTAAAAGAGTATTCTTTTGTAAGATGCTATTATGAAGAGCCGGAGAGCTGTCAGAAGCTGATTGATGAAGGAGAGATTGTTATTTTTGGCGGGGTGGAAGAAGAAGCTTATATTGCCTCCCGTTTGGAAACCGGTAAGCTGACGATCAGATGCAGTGAGCGGATCTATAAGGAGGGGCAATGGAAATTTATCTCACCCAGAGGATTAAAGAAAAAATATCATGATCATATCCGTTATCGGAAAAAGAATGTTTATCTGCTTTGTGCCGGCGCTTATGTGGCATCGGATTTTCACTTGATTTATGCATACCCGGACAAGATGTTTTCTTGGGGCTATTTTCCGGAGTTTGTGGAATACCGGGCAGACGAGCTGATGAATCATAAAAGCGCTGATGGAAGTATGGAAATTTTGTGGGCAGGACGTATGATTGATTGGAAGCATCCGGAGCATGCGATTGAAGCGGTGAAGGACGTGCTAAAGGAAAATCCCAAGGTGCATCTGTCAATGGCAGGCGGCGGAGAGATGGAGTCACAGCTTAAGCAGATGGCAGCGGAGCTTGGAATCCAAGAAAGCATTTCATTTACTGGGTTTTTAAAACCGCAGGAGATCAGAGAGAAAATGCTGGCAGCGGATATCTTTTTGTTTACCAGCGACTATAAGGAAGGCTGGGGAGCTGTTTTAAACGAGGCGATGAACAGTGGCTGCGCGGTCATCGCAGCTTCCGGGATCGGAGCGGTTCCGTATCTGTTACGCCATGGGAAAAATGGTATGGTGTATCGTAATGGAAATAGAAAGGAATTAAAGCAGTACGTCCGGGAACTCGTGGGACAGAAGGGAATGTGCCGCAGTCTCGGTCTGGCGGCTTATGAAACGATCCGCAATACATGGAATGCCGATGCGGCGGCTGCCAATCTGCTGCGCCTGCTGCGTTCCATACAAATGGAACAGCCGGAAGCGGCAGTATGCGGTCCGGCAAGCCGCGCGGATATCATCGCGCCTGCAAAGGGATATGCGTATACACGGCAATAAGCATATTATCAATTTCAAAAAGCGTTATAAGAAGGCTGTTTAAGGGAAAATGAAAAACAGTTTAACAGCGCAGACGGAGAAGATGGACAGGTAAAGAAAAAAGGAGTCTTATGTTGAAGGAGAATTAGGAAATGTTGTTTCCGAGTAATATATTTTTATTTTGTTTTTTGCCGGTCGTGCTTGTTTTATACTATGGCTGCTGTCATGTGCTTCTGAAAAATCACATGGGTGCCAAGAATGTTTTATTGCTGATCGCAAGTCTGATATTTTATGCTTATGGGGAAGGCTGGAATCTGCTTCTTCTGATTGTTTCCATAGGGATGAATTATGTTTTTGGGCTGTTGCTTGAAAGAATGAGCCGGAGAAAAACCATATTTGTATTGGCGCTGGTTGGTAATCTGGGTATCCTTTTTGTATATAAATATCTTGATTTCGTAATCGTGAACTGCAATCGGTTTTTTCATACAAACCTGCCTTTGACAGAGCTTGCGCTTCCCATCGGCATATCCTTTTTTACGTTTCAGGCGCTTTCCTACATCATAGACGTATATCGCGGAACAGTCCACGTACAGAAGGATCCGATCAAGCTGGGACTGTATATTGCGCTGTTCCCTCAGCTTGTTGCAGGACCCGTTGTCCGTTATGATGCAATAGAGAAGCAGATGGAGGAGAGGAAGGAGTCGTATCCGCTGTTTGGAGAGGGTGTGGTACGTTTTATTGCCGGCCTTGGAAAAAAGGTGCTGCTTGCAGATACAATGGCGCTGTTTGCTTCAAGGATACTGACGGAAATCTCCGGCGGCAGTGCAATCAGTGTTTCGATGGCATGGCTTGGAGCAGTGGCCTATACGCTGCAGATCTATTATGATTTTTCGGGGTATTCGGATATGGCGATCGGTCTTGGCAAGATGTTTGGATTTACATTTATGGAAAACTTTAACTATCCGTATATTTCAAAAAGTGTATCGGAATTTTGGCGCAGGTGGCATATTTCTATTGCTACATGGTTTCGCGATTATGTATATATCCCATTAGGCGGCAATACCCATGACTGGCGCACTTACCGGAATATTTTTGTTGTCTGGCTTTTGACCGGTCTGTGGCATGGCGCGGGATGGACATATATCATGTGGGGAATGTTGTATTTCGTTGTGCTGGTGGCGGAGCGTCTGACCGGGCTTGGGAGGAAAAGAAAACTTCCTCCGGTGATTGACCACATATATACAATGCTGATCGTTATCGTCGGTATGGCGGTCTTTATGTCGCCGTCATTGTCGGCCGCAATGCAGTATTTAAGAAATATGTTTGGAATCGGTGCGGCGGGAGTTATAGACGCAGTGACGGTATTTTATCTGAAGGATAACTGGATCTTCTTTACGCTGGCGGTATTGTTTGTTACGCCGATCGGGAAGAAGTTGGAGAAGATTTCCCGGCTGTACCAGATTCTTCTGGGATTCGTATTGCTGCTGTCGATCGTATATATCCTAAAAGGAAATTATAGTCCGTTTATCTACTTTAGTTTTTGAGGGACGGTGGTTCCATTCGGCATATTTTGAAAGGATCAAAAAATATGACAGAAAAGAATATAAAAGAGAAATATATAAAAGAAAAGAAAACAAGGAATCAAGGAATCTATTTATTTTTCATAGCGGTTATTGTGATCGGGACAACGATCAATCTGTCTGAGTTTTTCAGGCGTTCCGAACCGGAAGGAAGGATGCGTGGATTGAATCAACTGGTAACGGTGGAGGACGCGGCGATCAATGCGTGGGGCGGATTTCAAAGGTTGCTGGGAAAACAGGCGGCATATGGTTCGACATTTTATGAAGATGTGACTCTTTTGAAAAATGGTTACGCTACAATGGCGGATCGCGATCCAAGCTATGCGGCGGCGGTGGAAGGCGCTGAGGGGGCTTATGCTCTGGCACAAGAGATCGGAGCGGAGTTTTTGTATGTACAGACGCCGGCAAAGCAGAGATATGAAGAAGAATTCCCGTCAGGTGTTATCAATTACTCTATGAGCAAGCATGAGGGCGCGGTCAGCAGCTTAAGACAGGCGGGCATCCCGTTGATTGATATGCGGGAAGTATTGGAGCAAAGCAGGGTAGAATGGTATGACTATTTTTATCAGTCGGATCATCACTGGAGGAACAATGCGGCATTTCTTGCCTATCAGGAAATCTGCGGCTATATGGCGGAATGCGGCATGCCCATCCATCAGGAATATCTGGAAGAATCACAATATGAGAAGATATTGTATGAAGATGTGTTTTTAGGCACCCATGCCAGAATGGCGGGAACGCTGTATGCGGGACTGGATGATTATGAATTGTGGCTGCCTTTATTTGATACTGCATTTACGTTGGATGTGGCATCCCAGGGGATCCATCTGGAGGGCAGCTTTGAGGATTGCTTTGTGCATTATGAGAATCTGGATCATCCCAGTTTTGATTATTATGCGTATTATGCGTATTTAAAAGAGGATTTTGACTGTTTCGAGATCGTCAATCAAAACAATCCCGAAGGGGCGCATGTGCTGATCGTCAGGGATTCCAGCGCGGTGCCGGTATCGGTATTTCTGGCAGAGCAGTGTTCTGAGCTGGATATTCTGGATCTTCGGTATTCTGGTGAGCAGGATATGATCTCGTATATCAGGGAGCAACAGCCGGATTTGATCTTATATATCTTCGGACCGGGGTATCTTGGCAATGAGGGTGCGATGATACTAAGATAGTGTGATGATATCCGTTAAAAATAGGCTATATTTGCACTAATACATCGGGATTTGGAGGGGCTGCTGTGGGTGAAAAAGATGATTGGCGATTATTGAATGATGTTGAATTTTTGAAAAAAGCAAATATCAATCCGACTGATGGTGGAGAAATTTGTAAACATGCACCTCATTTGAAACATTGTAAATTCTGCTTAGAACCGGTGCAGGATAATATACATCAGTGGTGGTTTGTCCCTACCGACTTATCCTGTTGTATTTGTGAAGAATGTTATAACGATTTCAAAGATGAGTTTGAATGGAGAAAACTTGATGGCTGGGACATTGAATGGTGTATCAGATGTCCTGAATGCGGAGAAATTCTCGGTAGAAATTTAATATCTGAGGATTATGTGTATGAATGTTTGAAATGTCATATTTTGTTCAGTTGGGATTTGAATGATGAATTAAAGTTAGATTGAACAATTCCGGTTTGTAGATGAATTGCCATGCATTTTCCCTTGTTTTTGCCCTTATGGGCAATTTACAAGGGCAGATTTCAATGATATAACAATCAAAAAATGTAAAATAGGTTGTTTTCTAGCTGGAATATTTTATATACTATAGGTGAAAGTGAGGTGCATATAAAATGACAATAGATACAAACACTATGATTTCAATTACAGAGGCAAATCAAAATTTTTCAAAAGTAGCCAAAGTAGTTGACGAACATGGGACGGCGGTTATTCTGAAAAATAATGTACCCAGATATTTGGTCATTGATTTCAGTAAAGCGGAAAAAGAAAAAGTTGCCGATAATGAAGATGTATTTGCAATATCTGAACGGTTAATAAAACAGAATAGGGAAGCATATGAGGTTCTTGCAAAATGATTATTTTAAGCAAAGAGCAGGTACTAAAACTTCATGCAGGTTTAATAAAAGCCACTGGAGGAAGTGACGGTATTCGTGATGAAGGAATGCTGGATTTATGGAGAAAATGTACAAAGGCAGAAAACAAGAAGCGTATACAAGCAGCTGCGAGATTATCAAAAAGAAACCGATAGACAGCATACTGAACGGATATATCATAGCAAAGACAAA
The DNA here is from genome assembly GCA_964421915.1 of uncultured Lachnospiraceae bacterium. Taxonomy (GTDB): domain Bacteria; phylum Bacillota; class Clostridia; order Lachnospirales; family Lachnospiraceae; genus NK4A136. Next base: position 1,984 of record CAYQZB010000025.1, on the reverse strand, counting down.
GGGGCGAGGTAACTCGCCCTTTGTAAATAAAGCTATTCTTCATTATATTGGTATTTCTTTAATTTTTTTCCTGTGATGAGACAGATCAAACTTCCGCTTACTCCAAGTATCAGCATCATAAGTGCCGCGCCGGAACCTTTCCCCGAGCCAAAGAGCGTTTTTAGAACTGATAAATTACCATATACTCTCATAAATGGTTCACATACGTTATCTACCATAAAACCACCTATAAACAATCCTATAGGAATAGTAAAAAATTGAAGCGTATTGCGGCAGGCATAGACACGTCCCTGTAATTCCACAGGAATGGTGGTTCTGAGAACCACATCCAAATTTGCATCCATAATCGGTACAAGAATCCATCCGATTATCTGCCCAATACACCATAATAATGGTTCTCTGGAAAACGCTAATAAAAAGTTTTCGGTTCCTAATGAAAACAGCATCGTTAAATATATAATCTTTACCCTGTTTTTTGGCTTTGGTAAAACAGAAACTGCCAAACTGCCAACAATCATAGCAATGCCGGAACAAGATGTGACAATTCCCAACACAAATGAGCCGCCTTTCGGATTAGGAAGCACATAACCGGGCAATACGGCATCAAAGGCAGATGCTACCAGATTAACACCGGACATAAATAAAATCAGTGCCATAATAAGCGGATTTTCTCTCAAAAACATAAGTCCTTCTTTTGCAAGAACAAGTACACTTTCTTTTTTGCCATTTTTATTTTCCGGAATTTTAACAAAAAACAATAATGCAGTAGATGCAACAAGGAAGCTGCCGATATCAACCGTTATTACACCATTAAGCCCTATAAAAGAGTACAATGCTGTAGCAATCAAAGGATTTAATATAGAAATCAGGCTTCTTGACAGAGAACGGAGTCCGCTCGTTTTTTGGTAATACTTTTCCGGCATAATAAGTGTCATAGCAACCTCACTAGCAGGCTGTTGAACAGTATTCATTAATCCCGAAATCGCATTCAAAGCATATAAATGCCATACCATCAAGCTATTTGTCCGAAACAATATAAATATAATAATCGTGCAAATTACAGCAAATGTATCGCAACCAAGCATTGTCCTCTTTTTGTCAAACCGATCTGTCAATGCTCCGGCAAATATGCTCATTAATACATATGGCGCATAAGAGCATATCGTAAGTGCTGCTGTACTCAGAGAGGAACCTGTTTTTTCATACAGCCACAATGTCAGCGCAAATCCTGTCATGCTACTGCCAAGCTGAGATATGCTTTGCGTACTCCAAAGTATTAAAAAATACTTTAACTCATATAATTCATTCTTTTTTGTAAATTTCATTTCTTTGCTCCTTTTGTTTTACTTATTTTCAAACTAGAAGCAAAGTCTGAGGATATCAACTAAAATGATTCCTCCATGCAGTCCCCTCAGACTCTGCATGGAGCTGTTGCAATGCAAAGCACCGTTTTATCTCCTTTCGTACTGTCATACTTTGTTTTATTGTAAACCATTAACAACATAGAGACAAGTGATTTTTATGATCGGTTTTACTTCTCTGCTTTTTTATTTTTTGAAGGGAGTTTGAAAGCATTTCGATCAGTTTTTTTCGCCGGATTTATTTCGTGTTATACTTTGTTATAGGTTTTTCTTTCACTTATTTTTGCCCTTATGGGCAATTTACAAGGGTAGATTTCAATGATACAACAATCAAAAAATGTAAAATAGGTTGTTTTCCAACTGGAATATTTTATATAATATAGGTCAAAGTGAGGTGCATATAAAATAACAATAGATACAAACACTATGATTTCAGTAAAGCGGAAAAAGAAAAAGTTGCCGATGATGAAGATGTATTTGCAATATTTACACCAATGTCATATGTTGCGTTTCCTAACCGAAGAACTAAATAACCATTACTAAATGTAGTGCCATAACTTGCGGTAGGAAATTATAGTTTATAAATCGCCTTTTGCCAACAAATTATCTTTACCCATACCACA
>CAYQZB010000024.1:0-43169 GCA_964421915.1 uncultured Lachnospiraceae bacterium | reverse complement strand
ATAGAAGAAAAATCTCAGGATATCTTAAAGGTATGATCATATGAGTGTTCCAAGACATATAGCCGTTATTTTGGACGGAAACGGACGCTGGGCGAAGAAGAAGGGGATGCCGCGTAATTACGGGCACGCCCAGGGCAGTAAAAATGTAGAAGATATGTGTGAGATCGTATACAACAGGGGGATAGAGTATTTTACTGTTTATGCGTTTTCCACGGAGAATTGGAGCCGTCCTGATGATGAAGTGGCTGCATTGATGAAGCTGCTTCGGGATTATATGAAAAACTGCATCAAGCGCGCCAATAAGAATAATATGAAGGTGCGTGTGATCGGCGATAAGTCGGGATTGGCGGAGGACCTTCGCGAAAGCATTGCGCAGCTGGAGGAAGCCACAAAGGACAATACCGGGTTGAAATTTACCATTGCCATAAATTACGGGAGCCGTGACGAGATCGCGAGAGCAGTCAGACAGATCGGTGAGGAGATTCGTGCCGGCAGGCTGGAGCCACAGGAGATCACGGAGAAGCTGATCGCCTCCAGACTGGATACCGTGGGGATGCCGGATCCGGATCTGATGATCCGTACCAGCGGTGAACAGCGGATTTCTAATTTTCTGTTATGGCAGCTGGCATATACGGAGTTTTATTTTACACCGGCATACTGGCCTGATTTTGATAAAGAGGAATTGGAAAAAGCGATTGAGGCATATGAAAATCGCGATCGAAGGTATGGGAAAATATCCACGTAAGCAATGATGCAGTGAATAGGGCGAAGCCCGTGAGCGAGATGAAGCAAAGCGGAATCGAGCTCGGCACTGCGCAATTATGGCGCAAAAAACGCGCCGAATTATGGTATCATAAACTCAAGAATCCAGCCGCTAAGCGGCTGCCGTGCTATCGCACTCAAAGATTCTTTCGTTACCACGTCAGGTGAAATCAAATGCTCACTGCGTTCGCGCTTGATTTCCTGCTGACATGGTAAATTATAAGTAGTTGATAGATAGGTATATTAAAGGAGGAAGCTGTGTGAAAGTCAGAATAATCAGCGGTGTGACATTTGCCCTCCTGATGATGCTGGTGGTATGGCTTGGGGACGCTGTTCTTGCAGTGGCTTGGTGCGCGGTGTCCGTAATAGCATATATTGAAATGGCAAATGCAACAAATGTCAGCGTGATTGACGCTCAGGGAAAAAGAAAGCTCAATCTGATAGAGACGATTTCAATTGCTGGAATCGTTATTTATTATGCAGTAGTTTATCTGGTGCAGGAACCCCTGTATGAAATGCTGACGATCATCTTTCTGCTGATCCTTACAATGATGGTTTTTGTTTTCGCTTTTCCGAAATATAAGGCGGAACAGATCATGCATTCTTTTTTTTCATTTGTCTATGGACCGGTCATGATCTCTTTTTCCTTAATGACAAGGATGATGAGCAATGATATGGATACCCCGTTATATAATGTCGGTTTTTTTGCTGCGTGGATGATTTTTATCTCTGCATGGGCTTCAGATACCTGCGCTTATTTTGTGGGAGTTACGCTGGGCAGGCATAAGCTGGCGCCGGCCTTAAGTCCTAAAAAATCTATTGAAGGTGCTCTCGGGGGCGTAATAGGCGCAACGATTGCAGGGGGGCTCTATGGAATGATTCTGGAAAGCTGCGGGGTCTTTGGAGACGGACAGGTCTGGATCTTTGCGCTGCTTGGCATGTGCGGAAGCATCGTGGCGCAGATTGGCGATCTTGCGGCTTCGGCTATTAAGCGTAATTTTGATATTAAAGATTATGGGAAATGCATTCCCGGACATGGCGGCGTGCTGGATCGTTTTGACAGTGTGATATTTACTTCGCCGCTGATCTATGTGCTGGCGCTGTGTTTCCTTGGATAGGTAACTCAAAAGGTATAGAGTCTCAGCTGTTGGGAAGCAACAAGGCTGCCCGTGGTATATTTTGTAAGAGAAAAGGAATAAAATGTCTATAGAGGAAACGGTGATATTTACTGTATTCAAGCAGTAAAATATGAAAGGAGTACATTTCCGTCATCGGAAAATGAAATAAACCATAATGAATTCATATCATACATCAGATTGCAATCAAAACGGTCAGAGTGGCTCCCAAAGCATCAAGCGTCTTGTGATCCTTGGCTCCACCGGATCCATCGGCAGACAGACTCTGGAGATCGTCAGGGAACAGGAGGGACTTAGCGTTGTCGCGCTTGCCGCAGGAAGCAATACGGCTTTAATGGAGGAACAGATCAGGGAATTTCATCCCGCATATGCCGTTATGTGGGAGGAGAAGGCGGCAAAGAAGCTGCGGGAAAAGGTCTCAGATCAGAAGGTGAAGATCTTATCCGGCATGGACGGACTTCTTGAGATATCATCTCTTGAAGCATATGATGTGTTAGTTACGGCGATTGTGGGCATGATAGGAATAAGACCGACCATCGCGGCGATCAAAGCAGGAAAAACGATTGCGCTGGCAAATAAAGAAACGCTTGTAACGGCAGGACATATCATTATGCCGCTGGCAGAGCAGATGAATGTCCGTATCCTGCCGGTAGATTCGGAACACAGCGCCATTTTCCAGTCGATGAACGGGGAACCGGGGGAACGGATCAAAAGACTTTGGCTGACAGCCTCCGGCGGACCATTCCGCGGAAGGAAGCGGGAAGAGCTTGCCAATGTCAGGCTGGAAGATGCCCTAAAGCATCCGAATTGGTCCATGGGCAGGAAGATTACGATAGATTCTGCTACAATGGTAAATAAGGGATTAGAGATCATGGAAGCAAAGTGGCTGTTCCGGGTAGATTATGACCGGATCAAGGTTGTCGTCCATCCGCAGTCAATCGTCCATTCCATGGTGGAATATGTGGATGGAGCATTGATTGCGCAGCTTGGCACGCCTGATATGAAGCTGCCGATCCGATATGCGTTGTTTTATCCGGACAGACGTCCGGCAGAACAGAACAAATTAGAACTGTCGATGCTGTCATCGCTTACTTTTGAAGAACCGCAGTGGGATTCCTTTACGGGACTTTCCCTTGCGCTGAAGGCGGGAAAAGAGGGCGGAAGCATGCCTACCGTATATAACGCAGCCAATGAAAAGGCAGTCAGTTTGTTTCTGGATGGAAAGCTCACGTTTTTACAAATCCCGGAGATCATTGAAAGCTGTATGGAGCAGCATAAAAAGATAGAGGAACCGGATGTGGATCAGATATTAGCGGTGGAGCAGGAAACATACGAATATATCAGGCAGCATTATTAAGATTTTATTTTAATTGCTCTGACATGGAGGTTAGCTATTTTGTCATCTATGTTTATTACAATCATCTCATTTATTATCATATTCACAGTTGTTGTGGTAGCCCATGAATTCGGACATTTTCTGATCGCAAGGCAGAATGGGATTAAAGTGAATGAATTTGCAATCGGAATGGGACCTGCGATCTTTAAGAAGATGATCAGGGGAACCCGTTTTGTCATCCGTATCCTGCCTATTGGCGGCGCATGCATGTTTGAAGGCGAGGACGGTCACTATGAGGATGATGAGGAAGACAAAGACAAAGAGATACCGGAGATTGCTAAAGAGGGCTCCTTTAATGCGGCGCCGGTGTGGGGACGTATTGCAACGGTTCTCGCAGGTCCTATCTTCAATATTCTTCTGGCATATGTCCTTTCGTTATTTCTCTGCTGGTTCTGCGGTTCCGATATCCCTGTTTTGAGGGATGTTACAGAGGGTTATCCTGCGGAAGCGGCAGGTATGCAGGCAGGAGACCGTATTATCAAGATGGATCATCAAAGGATCCATCTCTGGAGAGAGATTAGTGTGCTTTCCTATATCAGTGACGGAAGTCCGGTAGCGGTGACCTATGAACGGGACGGACAGCAGTATGAGACGCTGATTACGCCCTTATATTCTGAGGAGGCAGGCCGGTTTTATTATGGCTTTTTGGGCAGTGGACAGTATATTGCCTGCGATAATCTCAGCGTATTTAAGTATAGCTGGTATGAGGTGCGTTATTGGCTGTTATCTACGGTGCAGAGTCTGGGCTATATGATTCAGGGCAGGGCATCTGCGGAAGATATTGCAGGTCCCGTGGGAGTCGCTACGGTCATAGAAGATACCGTAGAACAGACGGTGGATGAAGGCGCCTTTACTGTGATCTTAAATATGGTCAATATTGCCGTGCTTTTAAGCGTTAATCTTGGAGTATTAAATCTGTTGCCGATTCCCGCGCTGGACGGGGGAAGACTGGTGTTTTTGCTGATCGAAGCAGTCCGGGGGAAACGTGTGCCGCCGGAGAAGGAAGGACTGGTCCACATGGTGGGCTTTGTGCTGCTGATGCTTCTGATGGTGTTTGTCCTGTATAATGATATTATGCGGATTGTCGGCTGAAAAAGCCGCGGATAATCATCTTATACGCGAAAGCGATGATGCAGTAAACAGGGCGAAGCCCGTGAGCGAGATGGAGCAAAGCGGAACCGAGCCGGGGCACTGCAGATATTGTATAGTATAGATAGCCTGTTATTGTTTTATAATACATAATATCAGACAAAAACAATTGTGAAATGTAAAACAGCGAAGGAAATTAGAACAGGAAACAAAGCACAAAACAGGAGGAAAGAAGGAAATGAAGGTTGCAGTAGTCGGAACGGGATATGTTGGTCTGGTAACAGGAACGTGTTTTGCCAATATGGGCAATAAGGTTTGGTGTGTCGATGTGGATGAGAAGAAGATAGAGAATCTGAAAAACGGCATCATTCCTATTTATGAACCGGGGTTATCGGAGATGGTTCTGCAGAATTATCATGCAGATAATTTACATTTTACGACGCAGATTAGGGAAGCGCTGGAAATATGCAATATCTGTTTTATAGCGGTCGGTACGCCCATGGGGGAGGACGGAAGCGCCGATCTTCAATATGTATTAAGCGTGGCGGAAAGCATCGGAAAATATATGACGCATCACATGTACGTGATTGATAAGTCTACGGTACCCGTAGGTACGGCAGGAAAGGTAAGGGACAAGCTTCAGGAGGAGCTGGACAAGCGCGGCAGCGCTCTGACGTTTGATGTGATCTCCAATCCGGAGTTTTTGAAAGAAGGCAGCGCAGTCGCTGACTGCATGAAGCCGGATCGGATCGTTATCGGCGTGGATAGCGAAGATGCGGAAGAGACGATGCGTGAGCTTTACAAACCATATCTGATGAATACGGATAATTTTATCTTTATGGATATCGCCAGCGCGGAAATGACAAAATATGCCGCCAATTCTATGCTTGCAACGAAGATTTCTTTTATGAATGAGATTTCTAATATCTGCGAGCGCGTCGGGGCAGATGTCAATAAGGTGCGGCAGGGAATCGGCAGCGATAAGCGTATCGGATATTCCTTTATCTTCCCCGGCTGCGGCTATGGGGGAAGCTGTTTCCCAAAGGATGTAAAAGCGCTTGTTAAGACGGCGGAGGAGTTTGGATATCAGGCAAAGCTTTTACAGTCTGTAGAGGATGTAAACAATGCCCAGAAGCATGTGCTTGTTGAGAAGATTATGGAACGCTTCGGAGCGGATCTTTCCGGGAAAACCATCGCGGTGTGGGGACTTGCTTTTAAGCCGGATACGGATGATATGCGGGAATCCGCGGCGATCACCGTGATTACGGATCTGACGGAGGCAGGTGCTGATATACGCGCCTATGATCCGAAGGCTATGGAGGAAGCACGGGAATGTTATTTAAAGGATAATGATAAGATCGTTTATTGCAGGAATAAATATGAGGCGCTGGAGGGCGCGGATGCGCTTGTGCTGGTAACGGAATGGAAAGAATTCAGAAGTCCGGATTTTTATGAGATCGGGAAGCTGTTGAGAACACCGGTGATATTTGACGGCAGAAACCAGTACAGCGCGAAACATTTGAAGAAGTACGGGCTGGATTATTATCAGATCGGAGTGAGACCTTCCCGTATAAGTGAATGATATGGCGAAGCTTCTTTGGAATAGCTGTACAACAGGATATTCCGACAGGAAATTGATGGTGATTGCAGAAAGGAATCTTATGAATAAGCATCATGATACAACAAAGGTAGTCAGGATCGGAGACTGCGTGATCGGCGGCGGACATCCGATCCTGATTCAATCCATGACCAATACGCCGACAGAGGATGTAGCGGCGACGGTGGCGCAGATTCACAGACTGGAAGCGGCGGGCTGCGAGATCATCCGCTGTACTGTGCCGGATGAAGAAGCGGCGAAGGCGATTGCCGTGATTAAAAAAGAGATACATATACCGCTGGTAGCGGATATCCATTTTGATTACCGTATGGCGATTGCGGCGATGGAGTATGGGGCAGATAAGATCCGTATCAATCCAGGCAATATCGGCGGAGAGGAAAAGCTTCGCGCGGTGGTTGCCGTGGCAAAGGAAAAAAATATCCCGATCAGGGTAGGCGTGAACAGCGGTTCCCTGGAAAAGGAGCTGGTGGAGAAGTATCATGGCGTGACTGCTGAAGGGCTCGTAGAAAGCGCTCTTGATAAAGTCGGGATGATAGAAGCGGCAGGGTATGATAATCTTGTAATCAGCATCAAATCCTCTGATGTTATGATGTGCGTCAAAGCCCATGGGCTGATTGCCGGGAAGACAAAATATCCGCTCCATGTGGGAATCACGGAGGCAGGAACACTTACAAGAGGCAATATTAAGTCGGCTGTAGGCCTTGGTATTATCCTGCATCAGGGGATTGGTGATACGATCCGTGTGTCGCTGACGGGAGACCCAGTGGAAGAGGTCAAATCAGCGAAGATGATCCTGCGTACCTTAGGTCTTCGTGAGGGCGGTATTGAGGTAGTCAGCTGTCCGACCTGCGGACGCACTAAGATCGATCTGATCGGACTTGCCAATCAGGTAGAGACGATGGTGGAGGAGTTTTCTCTGGATATCAAAGTAGCCGTGATGGGCTGTGTGGTTAATGGACCGGGAGAGGCGAAGGAAGCGGATATCGGAATCGCCGGCGGACAGGGAGAAGGACTGCTGATTAAGCATGGTGAGATCATAAAAAAGGTGCCGGAAGACAGACTGCTGGAGACGCTGCGCTATGAACTGGAGCATTGGAAACAGTAAAACTGGTAACAGTTTTACTGTTTTGACAAGGGGAAAGATATGCAGAAATTTAGTGATACATTTGGCAATTTAGCGATAAAACCGGAATTAAATGCGATCTTTGCAGATATGGAAGTAGAACGCGTCTTGATGAATAAAGGACAGCGCCTGCTCAGAATCTATATGAGGCTGTACCGCCTGATACCAAAAGAGGAGATTTATGCGCTGGAAAAACAGCTGCAGGAGCTCCTTTCACCGGATCGGGGAAATATAGTAAAGATCTGTGAAGTTTATGAACTGTCCGGACAATATACGGCTGCATATATTTTAGAGCATTATTATGAAAGCATGCTGTTAGAATTGAAACAGGCGGATATGGTTTTATATACGCTTTTTTTGCATGCGGAGCCAAGGATGACAGAAGACGGGGTGTTAAGCCTGTCTATTCCGAATACGATTCTCGGTAAAAACAAAGAGCCGGAGATACAGGAGTATCTGGAACTGGTTTTTGGCAGACGGTTTCAATTTGACATACGGATGGATATCCGGTACGTGAAGCCGAAGGAGAGCGATTACCGCAGGGAGCTTGAGGCGCGGGCGGAGCGTATAGTAGATGAGATCGCCAAACCGTCGCCCAAAGAGGGTTTGGAGCAGCAGAGCCTATCAAAAGAAGCGGTCGTTCAGCCCAGGAAAGCGGCGGTATTGGAGCAGGGGCCAAAGGTGGTATTAAACAAAAAATCTCTGTCCGCCGGGTGGGATAAAACGGGACAGGGAGGTCGGAAGGGAAATGACAGAAGCCTGATACAATCGAAACATCCCGATGTGATTTATCGTAAGGATTTTGAGGGGGAACCGTCCCCTTTGGATGATGTTTTCGACGAGGTCAGCGACAGCATTGTTGCGGGCGAGGTTTTGATGGTGGATGAACGTGTCACTAAAACGGGCAAGCATATCATCAGGATCGATATTTCAGATTATAGGGATTCACTCAGCATTAAGCTGTTTTTAAATGAGGATATGGCAGAGGAATTCTTAAAGCTGGTGAAACCCGGCGATTTTATCAAAGCAAAGGGAATCGTCAGCCTGGATTCATTTGACAAAGAACTGGTGATGAGTTCGGTTGTGGGCATCATGAAGACAGAGGAGCTTCGAAAGAAACGGGAGGATCTTTCCACAAGGAAGCGTGTGGAGCTTCATTGCCATACAAAGATGAGCGATATGGACGCTGTATCCGATGTCGAGGATATCTTAAAGCAGGCAAAGCGTTTTGGACATACTGCATTGGCGGTGACGGATCATGGCAATGTACAGGCATTTCCGGCTGCCAACCATACATTTAAGCCGGATGATCCATTTAAGATCATCTACGGTGTGGAGGCATATCTTGTTGATGACCTGCAGGAGATCGTGACCAATGGAAAAAATCAGAGCTTAAATGAAGCTTATGTCGTATTTGATATTGAGACAACGGGATTTGTGAAGACAAAGAATAAGGTGATCGAGATCGGCGCCGTGAAGATTGAGAATGGCGGGATCACGGAGCGCTTTTCGGAGTTTGTCAATCCTAAGGAGCCGATTCCTTTTGAGATAGAGCAGCTGACCGGCATCAACGACAGTATGGTGATGGACGCACCGGAGATCACAGAGATCCTGCCGAGATTTCTTGAGTTTTGCGAAGGCTGTATCATGGTGGCGCACAATGCCCATTTTGATATGGGATTTATCACTTATAATGCGGCGCAGCAGGGCTTTGAAACAGATTTTACATATATTGATACGGTGGGGATATCCAGGGCATTTTATCCCGCGCAGGCGAAGCATACGCTGGATGCGGTAGCCAAGACCATGGGGGTCAGTCTGGAGAATCATCATCGTGCCGTGGATGATGCGGAGGCAACAGCGCAGATATTTGTACGCTTTCTTCCGATGTTGGCGGAAAAAGGAGTTACCAATATGGAGGAGCTCAATGCCTTCGGCATACTGGATAAGGAGGCGATTAAGAGGCTCCATTATTATCATGCCATCATACTGGCGAAAAATGAGATCGGCAGACGCAGCCTGTATAAGCTGGTGTCCTCCTCTAATCTGGATTATTTCAGACAACGGCCGAGGATACCGAAAAGTAAGATCCTGGAGTATCGGGAAGGATTGATCTTGGGAAGCGCCTGTGAGCGTGGAGAGCTGTATCAGGCTATCGTCAGGGAGCAGGATGAGGCGCAGATTGCGAAGCTCATTTCCTTTTATGATTATCTTGAGATCCAGCCCATCACAAACAATCTGTTTCAGATTGCGGATGAGAAGAACTATCCCGGTATACAGAGCAGGGAGGATCTGATGAATATCAACCGTCGGATCGTTAAGCTGGGGGAGACTTATCATAAACCGGTCTGTGCAACCTGTGACGTACACTTTTTGAATCCGGAGGACGGGCTGTACCGTAAGATTATCCTTGCCGGAAAGGGATTTACGGATACGGACAGCCAGCCGGAACTGTATTTCAGGACGACGGAGGAAATGCTGGAGGAATTTGCTTATCTGGGAGCGGCTAAAGCGGAAGAGGTTGTTATTACGAATACCAACATGATCGCGGATATGTGTGAGAAGATCACGCCCGTGCGTCCTGATAAATGTCCGCCGGTCATCGAAGACAGCGATAAGACGCTGCGACGGATCTGTTATGATAAGGCGCATGAGATGTACGGTCCGGAGCTTCCCAAGATCGTGGAGGACCGTCTGGAAAAAGAACTTACTTCTATCATCGGCAATGGCTTTGCCGTGATGTATATCATTGCGCAGAAGCTGGTGTGGAAATCAGTGGAAGACGGATTCTTAGTGGGTTCCAGAGGCTCCGTAGGATCTTCCTTTGTGGCGACGATGGCGGGGATCACGGAAGTTAATCCTTTAGTACCGCATTATTATTGTACCAACTGCTATTATACGGATTTCGATTCTGAGGAAGTGAAGGCATATGCCGGAACCGCCGGATGCGATATGCCGGACAAGCTCTGTCCCAGATGCGGAGAGAAGCTTAAGAAGGATGGATTTGATATTCCGTTTGAGACTTTCCTGGGATTTAAGGGGGATAAGGAGCCGGATATTGATCTGAACTTTTCCAGTGAGTATCAGTCCAAGGCCCATAAATATACGGAGGTCATCTTTGGCTATGGGCAGACGTTCCGTGCGGGCACGATCGGCACGCTGGCGGATAAGACAGCGTACGGTTTTGTCAGGAAATATTATAATGAGAGAAATATTGTAAAGAGAAATGCGGAGATTAATCGTATCACACTTGGATGTGTCGGTGTCCGGCGGACGACGGGACAGCATCCGGGCGGTATCGTCGTGCTTCCGGTAGGGGAGGATATCTCTTCCTTTACTCCGATACAGCATCCGGCGGATAAGGATATTGATATCATTACTACGCATCATGATTATCATTCCATTGACCATAATCTGTTAAAGCTGGACATCTTAGGACATGATGATCCTACGATGATCCGTATGCTTCAGGATCTGACGGGGATCGATCCGCTGCAGATTCCGCTGGATGATCCTGAGGTAATGACGCTGTTTCAGACGACGAAAGCATTGGGAGTGGAGCCGGCAGACATCTGCGGATGTAAATTGGGATCGCTTGGCATACCGGAGTTTGGTACGGATTTTGCCATGCAGATGTTGATCGATGCAAAGCCGCAGTCATTCTCCGATCTGGTCAGGATCTCCGGGTTGTCACATGGTACGGACGTATGGGTTGGTAACGCGCAGACGCTGATCCAGGAAGGAAAGGCTACGATCTCCACGGCAATCTGTACGCGTGACGATATCATGACTTACCTGATCAAGATGGGGGTGGAAAGCTCGCTTGCATTTTCCATTATGGAGAGCGTGCGTAAGGGAAAAGGATTGAAGCCGGAAATGGAAGAGGCAATGCTGGCTAACAATGTCCCGGACTGGTATATCTGGTCCTGTAAAAAGATCAAATATATGTTCCCCAAGGCACATGCCGCAGCTTATGTTATGATGGCATGGAGGATCGCCTATTGTAAGATCAATTATCCCATTGCTTATTATTGTGCTTTTTATTCCAAGCGCGCCAAGGCATTTTCCTATGAGATCATGTGTATGGGGAAAGAAATGCTTGAGAGACATATGAGAGAGTATGAGAGGAAGAACAAGGGAAAGGCGCAGGACAGCGGCAGCCAGGGGGCGGAGAGTCCGGAGAAAGAAAACGGCGAGGCGCAGGATAATGTTAAGAATAAGGATCAGGAGCTGACAAATAAGGATAAGCTTCAGTATGGCGATATGCGTATCGTACAGGAGATGTATGCGAGAGGGATTGATTTCATGCCGATTGATATCTATCGAGCCAAGGCAAGGGATTTTCAGATTATAGACGGAAAGATCATGCCGTCGTTTTCTGCGATTGAAGGCATGGGAGAAACGGCGGCAGAGCTTTTGGAGGATGCTGCCAAGGAAGGACAGTTTTTCAGTAAGGATGATATGAAAGCCCGTGCCAAGCTTTCCAATACGATAATCGAAACATTGACCAGACTGGGACTGTTGGAGGGGATGCCGCAGAGTAACCAGCTTAGTCTCTTTGATTTTGCGTTAAGCCAAAACAGTGAGGCTGAAAACGCAAAAATTTAATAAAAATGCTTGCTTTTTTTCCGTAAATGTAATAAAATGATTAAGGACTTGTTTTTCAGGTATAAGACAGTCGGAATGGCTTGTTGGTCAAGCGGTTAAGACGCCGCCCTCTCACGGCGGAAACAGGGGTTCGATTCCCCTACAAGCTGTTAAGAAGAACAGCCCAACCCTAAAAGACATTGAGATTGCAGGATTTCAGTGTCTTTTTTATAAATACTGGTGATATTTCAGAATGGAGATCTTATGGTAGTCCAAAACAGCAAAGAGATTCATATGAATAAAGCAAGCGAAGAACATGAGATCATGGATATGATCTCTATGATTGATAGCATGATGGAAGGCGGTGTCAGCCGGCTTAAAGTAAAGGTCACGGAGGAACTGGATGCGGGAGACAGAAGACGGCAGTACCATCATGGCAGATGCGATATAGGAAGTCCATGGGCGTGTGGGACGCCGTTTGATGTTCTGGATATAAATGAAAAGGATTGATTTATGGAAAAGTTTTTAAAACTCGGCATGCATGTGGAGATGATCAAAAAAGGTCTGGCGCTGGATGCACTGGAAAATATGGAAAAGAAATATATCAGCTCCCTGCATGAGATATTAAGCGACGGTACGCTTGTGCTTACAAATCCGACCATCAGGGCAAGACTGGTTCCACTGCACAAAGGCGAACGTTACGACGGGTATTTTTTCCTGAGAGATAAGATCTATACGGCAGGATTCGTTGTTGAGAAGCCGTTTGTTGAAGGGAATGTCCGTGTTGTGCGCGTGCGTCTTATCAGTGAACTGGTGAAATATGAGAGACGGCAGTTTTTCCGCTTTGAGATGACTATGGATATCCGGTATCTGTTGTTGACTGCGGAGAATACGGCTGAATTTAAAGAAGCTGTGAAGAAAAACAATCTTTTGCAGATGCAGGGTTTTAAAGCTGGTACGACGTTGGATATCAGCGGCGGCGGGATAAGGTTTTACTCAAAAGAGCAGCTTCCGGAAGGCGGTATGACGATCGTGCATATGGAGGTGGAGGTAGAAGGGCAGAAGAAAAATCATACCTTTCTGGGAAAAGTGTTGTATTCCGAGCGGCACAAGGACAATCGGAATATCTATATCCACCGTGTTCAGTTCGTCGATTATAAACAGGATGTAAGGGAAGAATTGGTGCAATATATCTTTAAATGCCAGCGTGACCGCTTAAAAAAACAAAATTCCTTATAATAGACTTATAAAAAAGCAAAATTCCTTAATTTAGGCTTGCAAAAAAGCGTAAATAGTGGTAGTCTGTTATTTAAGTACAGAGTACTTAAATATACTTTTTTGGAGGAAGAATATGAACAAATCAGAATTGGTTGAAGCTATGGCAAAACAGACTGGTATGTCAAAGAAGGATACGGAAGCTGGTTTAAATGCATTCTGTGATGTAGTTAAGAAAGAGCTTTCCAGCAAGAAGGGTGACAAGAAGGTTCAGCTTGTCGGCTTCGGTACATTCGAGATCTCTCAGAGAAAAGCAAGACAGGGGCGCAATCCTTTGACTGGTGAGAGCATCAAGATCAAAGCGTCTAAGTCTCCGAAGTTCAAACCGGGCAAGGCATTGAAGGATGCAGTTAATAAGAAGAAAAAGAAATAATACGGACAGGTGATTACTTTGAAAGCTGTCGTGACGGAATGTCATGGCAGCTTTTTTAATAAAAAATTTTTAAAAATATACTTGAATTTAATGGAAAAAAACGGATATAATTAGTGTGAGAAGATTAAATTAATTTAGAAAGGAGCTGGATCGGGGTGGCGAAGTATAAGATTGGCGATTATGTTTTATATGGGTTTTCAGGAGCATGTCAGATAGTTGATTTGGGCTCGTTGTCATTTGGGGGAGCGGACAAGATCTACTATTCTTTAAAGCCGGTCTATGATTCCAGAAGCACGATCTATGTTCCTTTAAATAAAGAGGATGAGATCGTCCGCAAGGTGATCACAAAACCGGAGGCAGAGGAAGTCTGGGAGAAGATCACGCAGCGTCAGTCAGAGGGGATGATATTGGAGCGGGATGCCTGCGAGGCAGTATTAAGATCGGGGGATAATGTGGAAGTTTCCCAGGTGATCAGACAGCTTAGAAATCTCAGAAAAGAGAACCGTAAGAATCATAAGGGACTGAATATCTCGGAGGAACGTATCCTTCGTGATGCAGAGCGGATATTCTTCAGCGAGATTGCGACGGCGTTTGAGATGACGATGGAAGACACGCTGGCGGAGTTTAGTGCGAGATTGGATGCTTAGGGTTGATTTTCTGTATTAAAAAATGTATAATTATTTTATTAATCCCAAGGGGATAAACGTCCCTTTGGGATTTTGAGGTTAGCGCTGCAGATGGAAGCCGGCAGGAGCCGGAAGGGACAAAGCCACAGGAAATTTTGAATGTGAACAATTGCAAATCATATGGAGACAGGATATGCGTAGTCACAGATCATATGGAGGCAGGATATGTCAGAGCAGATAACAAGGATAGGTGAGATACCGGATCGGAAAATAAGGATGCAGGAATTGATCAGGCTGCTCAACCGCGCGTCGGAAGCATATTATGCACGGGATGAGGAGATCATGTCCAATTATGAATATGACGCGCTTTATGATGAACTGGTGCGTCTGGAAGAGGAGACGGGGACGGTTCTTTCTGATAGTCCGACGACGAAAGTAGGTTATGAGGCAGTAGATGATCTTCCCAAGGAGACGCATGAAAAACCGATGCTGTCTCTTGGTAAGACAAAAGACAGAGAAGAATTGAAAGCGTGGTTAAAGGACAGGGAGGGTATTCTTTCATGGAAGCTGGATGGTCTGACGATCGTATTGACCTATCGTGACGGCAGGCTGGTCAAAGGCGTTACCAGAGGCAACGGTGAAGTCGGAGAGGTCGTTACAAATAATGTAAAAGTATTTAAAAACGTGCCATTGAAGATTCCCTATCAGGGAGAGCTGATCATCCGTGGGGAAGCGGTGATCACCTATTCGGACTTTGAGACGCTCAACCAAAAGATCACGGATGCGGATGCACGCTATAAAAATCCCAGAAATCTCTGCAGCGGTTCCGTCAGGCAGTTGAATAATGAGATCACGGCACAGCGGAATGTCAGGCTGTATGCATTTTCCTTAGTCAGGGCGGAGGATGTTGATTTTAACAATTCCTTTGAACAGCAGTTCCTGTTTTTAAAGGAGCAGGGATTTGCTGTTGTGGACTATAAAAAGGTGGATGCCGAAACGCTTCCGGATGCCGTTGCATGGTTTGAGGGACAGATTGAACAAAACGATATTCCGTCAGACGGACTTGTGCTTTCTCTGGAAGATATTGCTTATGGGGAATCCCTTGGAAGGACGGCGAAATTTCCGAGAAACGCCATTGCATTTAAATGGGCGGATGAGATCCGCGAGACGACATTATTAAAGATCGAATGGAGTCCGTCGAGAACAGGACTGATCAATCCGGTGGCGATATTTGAGCCGGTTGAGCTGGAAGGCACGACAGTATCCAGAGCAAGCGTCCATAACGTCAGTATCATGAAAGAGTTAGAGCTTGGCATCGGGGATCGGGTCACGGTATATAAAGCCAACATGATCATCCCGCAGATTGCGGAGAATCTGACAAAGTCCGGTGATATGCCGATTCCGGAGACATGTCCGGTATGCGGCGGCAGGACGGAAGTAAAGCAGATGAATGATACGGAGTCCCTGTATTGTGTCAATCCTGACTGTGAGGCAAAGAAGATCAAAGCCTTCAGTCATTTTGTCAGCAGGGATGCCATGAATATTGACGGGCTTTCCGAGGCTACGCTGGAAAAGATAATCGGTCTTGGACTGATTCATGAATATGCCGATATCTATAAGCTTTCCCGGCATAAGGATGTGATCGTGGAGATGGAGGGATTTGGAGAAAAGTCTTATCAGAACCTTATGGAAAGCATTAATCGTACCAGAGAGACTACGATTCCGCGCCTGCTAAATGCATTGGGGATTCCGGGGATCGGTCTTGCCAATGCCAAGATGATCGCCAAAGAATGGGAGCATGATATGGAAGGGATCCGGCAGGCATCGGAGGAGGATCTGAGCGGAGTGGAAGGAATCGGTGAGATTCTGGCACATTCTTTCTGCGAATATATGAGAGATCCCATAAAGAAGGAAAGACTGGATCATCTGCTTGCAGAACTTCATCTGAGTAAGCCAAAAGCCAATGAGGAGGAACAGACGCTTTCCGGCAGGAACTTTGTCATTACCGGAGATCTGGAGCATTACGCAAACCGTAATGAATTAAAGGAGCTCATAGAATCTAAGGGCGGCAAAGTGACGGGCAGCGTGACGTCGAAAACGACCTGCCTGATCAACAATGATATCACCTCTGCTTCCGGCAAGAATAAGAAAGCCAAGGAGCTGGGGATTCCGATCATTTCCGAGGAGGAATTTCAAAATACGTATCTGAGTTAAGACGGATGCGGCGGTATTGTAATTGCCAGCCCAATATATAAAATAAGGATAAGGAAGTGAATGAAATATGCCGATCAAAACGCAAAGCGATCTTCCTGCAAAGGAACAGCTTGAAAATGAAAATATATTTGTTATGGATGAAAACAGGGCGATGCATCAGGACATCCGTCCGCTGCAGGTATGTATCCTGAATCTGATGCCGAAAAAGCAGGATACGGAGCTGCAGCTGCTTAGGGTATTGTCCAATACGCCGCTGCAGGTTGACGTGACTT
Source organism: uncultured Lachnospiraceae bacterium (assembly GCA_964421915.1). GTDB lineage: Bacteria > Bacillota > Clostridia > Lachnospirales > Lachnospiraceae > NK4A136. The sequence continues at coordinate 26,698 of CAYQZB010000024.1, read as the reverse complement.
TTTTAATGGTCAGGAGCCATGTATCCATGAACACTTCGGCGAATCATCTGAACCGCTTTTATACGGTTTTTGATGAGTTGAAGGATAGACGCTTTGACGGGATGATTATTACCGGTGCGCCGGTGGAACAGATGGCGTTTGAAGAAGTGGATTATTGGGAAGAGCTCTGTGAGATCATGGAATGGACAAAGACGCATGTCACCTCCACATTACATATCTGTTGGGGAGCACAGGCCGGTCTGTATCATCATTTTGGCATCAATAAGATTGCTCTGCCGGAGAAGCTTTTCGGTATTTATCTGCATCAGGTGAAGAATCGTAAAATCCCTCTGGTGCGTGGCTTTGACGATCTGTTTTACGCGCCCCACAGCCGTCATACGACGGTTTCCAGAGAAGAGATCTACGGCTGTCCGGAACTGACCGTGCTTGCGGAATCTGAGGAAGCAGGGATATTTTTGTGTATGTCAGGGGATGGGAAACAGATCTATATGATGGGGCATCCGGAATATGACCGGTACACATTGGATCAGGAATATAAGCGGGACATTGCAAAGGAGCTGCCGATCCATCTGCCGGTCAATTATTATCCGGACGACGATCCAGGAAGAAAGCCGTATCTTCAGTGGCGCTCCCACAGCAGCTGCCTTTACTGTAATTGGCTTAATTATTACGTATATCAGGTGACGCCGTATCACTTATAGGAAAAGGCTGTAATCTAATAGAAAAGTATAGAATCAAATAGACATCGTGGCATTACCTGTGATAAAATATATTTGAAAGTAACATGATGATTATTATAAAAGAAAAGGATATTCTCTATGTTTCAAAATCAATTTCAAATTATTATACAAAGCGGATCCCGGGAGATTGAGAAGATAGTACATATGATAGATCTGCCGGAGGACAGTGAAGTTGTATTTACAACCGTGGATGATTACCATAAGGTCTGGAATGAAAATATGATTGATACCGCAGTGATTCTTGACGGAAAAACGGACGACCTGCCGGAAATATCAAGGGAAAAAGGTCTGGTTGTTTATCTGCTTTCCGTGGACGAGATGTGTGCTGTGAAACAGGAGCAGCTTGCAAAATCGGATATGCTCTGGGTGATGCCGGGGGAACGATATCAGAAAGAGCTTCTGGTGATTTATTATAAAAAACTGCTTTTGTTTATGAAGGATGTAGCAGACAACCGTAAGCAGAAGATCTGCTTTAATACGTTGATCGACAGCCTGCCGGATCTGATTTGGTTTAAGGACCGAAAGGGCGCGCATTTGATTGTAAATAATGGATTCTGCGGCGCTGTGGAGAAGACGAAGGAACAGATCTATAAAAAAGGACATTATTACATATGGGATATTCCTAAGGAAGAGTACGAGCAGGGAGATTATGTCTGTCTGGAATCTGAAGATATTGTTATGGAGGCGAGAACGACCTGCCTGTTTGACGAGAATGTGAAGACAAAGGGCGGAATGCGCTTGTTTAAAACATATAAATCACCATTGATCGATGCGAATGAAGAGATCTTCGGCACCTGCGGGTTTGCCCATGACGTTACAGAACTGCAGAATATCAGTAAAGAGCTGTCGATCGTATTGAACAGCCTTCCCTTTGCAGTTGTAATAGAAGATCCGAAAGGAATAGTGATTAGTGTTAATCCGGAGTTTTTAAGGTATTTTCCTAATGTGAAACTTGAGGAGGGGCAGTCATTTGCCGATTGGAAGCAGAAGCTGCTTGAGGAAAAGTCGGTTCAGAATGGTGAGAACATAGAGATCGAACTGAATGAAGGGGAAGATAAGACTGTGTTGAGATACCGCGAGGCTCCGGTCATTGACGTGTTTGGAGAAGCGCTTGGGAAGATCGATATCTTCCGGGATATAACAATTGAAAAGAAATTTGGGGAGCAGACGCTTTATGCGGCAACTACCGATTTCCTGACAGGATTGAATAATCGACGGAGTCTGTTCCGCTATCTGGATGAAAAGAAATCCTGCCGTCAGATGACGATGATTACGCTGGATCTTGACAACTTTAAGCAGGTAAATGATATGTATGGCCATAAGGAAGGCGACAGAGCGCTGGTAGAGACTTCAAGACTATTAAAGGAATGTTTTCCGGAAGATTTTATCGCAAGGCTTGGCGGTGATGAGTTTATCGTCGTACAGAGCCGGATGATCACAAAGGATGAGCTGCAGAAGGAAGTCAGTCATATGATGGAGACGATGCATGCATATTATAACACTGATGAAAAATTCAGCAGGATGACAGTTAGTGCTGGCGCGGCTTATTCTATTATTGATACAGGATTGGAACACGAAATCGAAAATCTTATGCAGCGCAGTGATAAGGCGCTGTACAAAGCGAAGGAATCCGGTAAGGCAAAATATGTATTCTTGGATTGAAACGGATCCGGAAGAATAAACCGCCTACGCGGATTTCTCATCGCGTGTCATCGAAGCAAGCTATTAAGTTTCACACCGAAAAACGCAAAAAGCGCGTTTTTCATTCCTATTTGAGCCGCCGAAGGCGGCATGGGGGATTAATATGAATCTTCACGACAATTTATATCGTCCCGCGTTAAACTATATTAAAAAAGAACGATTTACCGGAAGCGATACGGGTATGCGGTTTATACTCGAAAAGAAGAAATATGAAGAGGACGGCAGGGAAGTGATTACGGCATGTGTCTGGCCGGAACCATTTGCTTTTGAGCATACGGAGGAAGAAAAAAAGGAATATCAGGAGTTCCCTCTGACGGAGGAAGGGTTGAATGAAGCGGTGGCATGGATAGAAAACAGACATATAGATTATTGCCAAGGTTTTGATAACGGATATTAGGTATGGAGTGGTTTGGAATATGAGGAAACCCAATGAAGATAAGCTTGATGAGATCATCAGGAATAACAACTTAAAAGCGAATCTTATCAAATGGTGGAACGTGAATTTTAAAATTCCGGAGCAGCAGGAGGAGAATACGGATGAAATGCCGGCTCCGGCTGATGGTGATGACGTATTTTCGGAAGGTAACACCGTGATCTATGAATCGATCCTGAAAGACAACAGCCGTGATGAGGATCCTTTTGAAAAAGCCATGAAGCAGGTACAGGAGGAAAATGATAAGAGCTTTGAGGAAGCGAACAAGATCTATGAACGTCTGATGCAGGAGGCGCAGATGGATGAGGACAAAAAACGGCTGGAGATCGAGGAAGTAAAGCGGAACCTTGAGAACGGCGAAAACTAAAAAAGCACTGATGAAATAAGTCAGTGCTTCTTTAAAATTATTCCTTGACTAAATTTTTGTTGGCGGTGGAAAGCATCAGCTTGATCCGGTTCAGCTGGTTGACCTCGCTTGCACCGGGATCGTAATCGATCGCCACGATATTCGATTTGGGATACCGCTTCCTGAGTGCTTTGATGACGCCCTTGCCGACTACATGGTTAGGCAGGCAGGCAAAAGGCTGCGTACATACAATGTTTGCAGTGCCGTTATGGATAAGCTCCAGCATTTCTCCGGTAAGAAACCATCCTTCGCCGGTCTGATTGCCGATATCCACGATTTCTCCGGCATATTTTACAAGCTCATAAATATCTGCGGGCGGATCAAAGTGTCTGCTCTTTTTTAATGCCTTTGCGGAGGCGGAACGGACAAAATTCATGCCGGTGATGCCGAGCCTGCACATCCTTGCCGCTTTTTTGCTGGTGCCGAGATGCTCCGCTTTATAGATCTGGTTATAAAAGCAGTAGAACATAAAGTCCAAAAGGTCGGGAACGACAGCTTCTGCGCCTTCATGCTCCAAAAGCTCTACCAGATAGTTATTTGCCGCGGGGGCAAATTTTACAAGAATCTCGCCCACGATGCCGACTCGCGGCTTTTTCATATCTTCATGAATTGGTATTGCGTCGAATTCACTTATCATTTCCCGGCAGATCTTCCGGTAACGGAAGAACGACGGGTGCTTTGAAGTAATAAATTCATTACAGATCGCTAACCATTTCTGATGCACTTCCTCCACGCTTCCGGGGGTGACTTCATAAGGGCGCATACGGTAAACGCATCTCATAAAGATATCTCCGAACAGCGCCGCATATAATAAACGCATGAGCAGCTTCAAATCAAGCTTAAACCCGGGATTAACCTCGATACCTCCAAGGTTTAAGGAGATCACCGGAATATGGGGATAGCCCGCCTTTTCCAAGGCACGGCGGATGAATCCCACATAATTGGTTGCACGGCATCCGCCGCCGGTCTGCGTCATCATGACAGCCAGATGATCCGTATCATATTCGCCGGAAAGGATCGCTTCCATAATCTGCCCGACAACGCACAGGGACGGATAGCAGGCATCGTTATTGACGTATTTTAAACCTACATCCACAGAGTGGCGGTTGTCGTTGGTCAGCACTTTAAAATTGTATCCGCAGGAGGAAAATGCTTTTTCCAGCATATCAAAATGGATCGGCGACATCTGCGGACAGATGATGGTATAGGTTTTGCGCATTTCCTCCGTAAAGAGGACGCGTTCAATATTGGCGGGACGGATGGTGCGTTTGGTGCATTTCCGGTCCCTGACCTCGATTGCTGCCAATAAGGAGCGGATACGGATCTTTGCTGCACCGAGGTTATTGACCTCATCGATCTTGAGGCAGGTATAGATCTTATCAGAGCCGCTTAAGATATCGCACACCTGATCGGTTGTAACGGCATCTAAGCCGCAGCCGAAGGAATTGAGCTGGATCAGATCCAGATCGTCCCTTGTCTTTACATAGCTGGCCGCACAGTAGAGCCGGGAATGATACATCCACTGGTCGGATACGATCAGCGGGCGTTCCGGCTTTGACAGATGGGAGATAGAATCCTCTGTCAACACAGCGATATCAAAAGAAGTAATCAATTCCGGAATCCCATGGTTGATCTCAGGATCGATATGGTAAGGACGCCCTGCGAGGACGATGCCGCGTTTCTTATTTTTCGTCAGGTATTCTAAGACTTCTTCACCCTTTTTCTGGATATCCAGGTGCGCCTTTTCCTGCTCCGCCCATGCTTTTTCCACAGCGGCAGCCACCAGCCTTGCCGGAATTTCAGAAAACTCCTCAATCAGAACCGGAGTTATGGTTTCCGGTCCCAAAAAGGACATAAACGGATTGCGGAAGCGGACTTCCCCGCGGCCGATCTCCTCGATATTGTTCTTGATATTCTCCGAATAAGAGGTGACGATCGGGCAGTTATAATGATTATTGGCATCCGGTGTCTCATTGCGTTCATAGAACAGCGCCGGATAAAAGATAAAGTCCGTTTTCTGGTTGATCAGCCACTGTACATGGCCATGCGCCAGCTTGGCGGGATAACATTCCGATTCACTGGGAATGGATTCAATGCCGAGCTCATAGATCTTATGGGTCGAGAGCGGAGAGAGGACGACTTCATATTCCAGTTCATTGAAGAAAGTGAACCAGAACGGGTAGTTCTCATACATATTCAGCACCCGCGGAATGCCGACGCGTCCGCGTACCGCTTTGTCCGCGGGAAGCGGTTCATAGTCAAAGATTCTTTTGAGCTTATATTCAAAAAGATTCGGTGTGTTGTTTTCGTTTTTCTGTCTGCCGAGCCCGCGTTCACAGCGGTTGCCGGAGATATACTGGCGGCCGCCGGAGAATTGATTGATGGTCAGACGGCAGTTATTGGTACAGCCGCGGCATTTTGCCATGGAGGTTGAAAACTTCAGTTCATTGATTTGTTTCCATGAGAGCATGGTCGTCTGATCGCCGGTGTGGTAGTTCTCACGCGCGATCAGCGCTGCGCCGAAGGCACCCATGATCCCGGCGATGTCGGGACGGATGGCTTCACAGTTTGCAATTTTTTCAAAGCTGCGAAGAACGGCGTCATTATAGAATGTGCCGCCTTGTACGACGATACGCTTTCCAAGCTCAGAGGCGTCAGATACCTTGATTACTTTAAATAATGCGTTTTTAATAACGGAATAGGCAAGCCCCGCAGAGATATCAGATACGGCGGCGCCTTCCTTCTGAGCCTGCTTTACCTTGGAATTCATAAATACGGTACATCTGGTTCCAAGATCGATAGGATGCTCTGCAAATAACGCTGCCTTTGCAAAATCCTGTACGGAATAATTCAGGGATTTGGCAAAGGTCTCAATGAACGAGCCGCAGCCGGAGGAGCAGGCCTCGTTTAATAAAACGCTGTCAACGGTCTGATTTTTGATCTTAATGCACTTCATATCCTGACCGCCGATATCCAGGATACAGTCCACCTGTGGATCAAAGAATGCGGCTGCGTAATAATGGGCGACAGTCTCAACTTGTCCGTCATCCAGTAAAAATGCAGCTTTCATCAGCGCTTCCCCGTAACCGGTGGAACAGGAACGGACGATCTTTGCATCGTCAGGAAGCTGCGCATAGATCTCTTTTATGGCGCGGATCGCGGTTTCTAACGGACTTCCGTTATTATTGCTATAGAAAGAATAGAGAAGCCTTCCCTGCGCGTCGATCAGCGCGGCCTTCGTCGTCGTGCTTCCGGCGTCGATGCCGAGGAAGCAGTTGCCATGATACTGCGAAAGCTCGCCGGTGCCTACGCAATGGGAATCATGACGGCGGCTGAATTCTTCATATTCCACCTCGTCCTTAAAGAGCGGCTCCATACGTTCTACTTCAAATTCCATATGGATATCGGAATTTAGCTTATTGGTCATCTGCTCCATTGTGACCATGCCATTGTCCGGCGCATCTGCCTTTGCGTTTAAGGCAGAGCCGATGGCGGCAAACAGATGGGAGTTATCCGTATCAATAATATGTTCGTCATCAAGTTTTAAGGTACGGACAAAAGCTGCCTTTAATTCGGACAGAAAGTGAAGCGGTCCGCCCAGAAAAGCAACATGTCCGCGGATCGGCTTGCCGCAGGCAAGACCACTGATGGTCTGGTTGACAACCGCCTGGAAGATGGAAGCGGCAAGGTCTTCCCTTGTGGCGCCGTCATTGATCAGAGGCTGGATATCCGACTTGGCAAATACGCCGCATCTTGCCGCGATGGTATATAAAGACTGATAATTTTTGGCATATTCATTTAATCCCATGGCGTCTGTCTGGAGCAGGGACGCCATCTGGTCGATAAAGGAGCCCGTACCGCCGGCGCAGATGCCGTTCATACGCTGTTCCACATTGCCGTCTTCAAAGTATATGATCTTGGCGTCCTCGCCGCCAAGCTCGATGGCAACGTCCGTCTTTGGCGCCAGCGTCTCCAGTGAGGTGCTGACCGCAAGGACTTCCTGTACAAATGGCACCTCCAGATGTTTTGCAAGGGTAAGTCCGCCGGAACCGGTGATCACCGGAAGCAGCGTCACATTGCCCAGCTGTTTGTATGCCTTTTCCAACAGGGCATGGAGCGTCTCGCGGATATTGGCAAAATGACGTTCATAATCCGAAAAAAGAATCTTATTAGCCGGATCAAGCACGGCGATCTTGACTGTGGTCGATCCGATATCTATTCCTAAACGATAAAGTGCTTCTGACATAAATAATAAACCTTTCTAACCATTAAAATCAGCGTTTCCCTAAAGTATTATATTGCCGTCATCCGGCATACATGCCGGCAGTTCATGTTGATACGGATCAAAACCGTTCCTGCACGACTGCGGCAGGGAATCATGTTAATTTACAGCATACTTACCTATTATACGACGAGAATCGACATTTCGCAATCGAAAATCTTTCTAAAAAAATGATTTTGGAAGTAATTACACACAAAAAACACATACCAAAGCAAAGACTTATGTTTACTTTTCGGGGAAGGAATGATAAAATATGGAAATGTATGGATATTCTATTGAATTGATAGAAAACAATATTTGGAAATTTAAAATAATTTGGAGAAAAACATATGAACAGATTTATCAATTATCTTGACAGGAAGATCGGGAAATATGCCATTCCAAACCTTCCCTTATGCATGGTCATCTGCTATGCCATCGGGTATCTGATGGAGCTGATTAATCCTGAGGTCTGTCTGGTGCTGTCACTGAATCCCTATGCGATCCTGCATGGACAGGTTTGGCGTCTGGTGAGCTGGCTTTTGATTCCGCCCAGTTCATTTGATTTCTGGACGTTGATTATGCTGTATTTTTATTATTCCATCGGAATGACGCTGGAGCGGACATGGGGAAGATTTTACTTTAATTACTACATTTTCTCCGGCATCCTCTTTACCATCATCGGGGCATTTTGTCTGTATGGATATGATGTTTTATTTCAGGCTGAGGAATTGGCGGCGAAGAATATGGGATATCGTCTTGTGAATGGAGAACTCCCGTGGATCTATGGCATGGAATTTGGATATGCGCTGGAGTCCATGTCTTTTTCTACTTTTTACGTGAATATGTCTATTTTTCTGGGATTTGCAGCCACTTATCCTGATATGCAGATATTGCTTATGTTTATCCTGCCGATCAAGGTGAAGGTGCTTGCGGTCATTTATGTGATCCTTCTCGCGGTACAGGCATATCAAATGGAGATTCCCGGCCTCTTTGTCATAGGGGCGTCGCTGCTGAACTTTATCCTGTTTTTCATTGCCACCAGAAAAGGGACGCATATGAGCATGGCGCAGCGAAAGCGTCAGGCGGAATATAAACGGAAGGTGAAAAGTGCGCCGCCGCCAAAGATCGCAAAGCATAAGTGCGCCATCTGCGGCAGGACTTCGGAAGAATATCCCGATCTTGAATTCCGCTTTTGTTCTAAATGCGAAGGCAATTATGAGTATTGTCAGGAGCATCTGTTTACGCATCAGCACAAGAGACGCATGTGAGCGGAAAAGGAAGCGGTTTATAGATGATGCGGAACATAGTAAAGGCAATCAGCATAAGAGATGTATGTGATTCGGAAAGGGAAGAAGCTTCATGGACGAAAATCAATTTAAAAAAGCGCTGAATGAAATCAAAGATCTTGCTTCCCTGCAGGGCGGTTTTGTATCGGAGCTGCAGATTAGCGAGTGCCTGCCGGAGATCACCGGGGAGCAGAAGCCGCTTGTTTTTGATTTTTTAAAGCAGAGTGGTATTGGGATCAATGAACCGATCGATACGGGAGAGGACGCTCCGGCGGAAGGGTATCTGAAATTTTATCTTGAGGAGCTTGAGGATATTGTCAGGGTAGATGAATCGATGAAGATACTTCTGCTGAGGGATGCCCTGCGCGGAGACCGGATCGCCAAAGAGAAGGTGATTAATGCGTATCTTCCGATGGTTTTGGATATTGCAAAGCTGTACGCGGGACAGGGCGTGGAGATGGAAGACCTGATCGGCGAGGGCAATGTTGCGCTGACGGCGGCCGTGGGCAATCTAGAATGTGTGGAGACGCCGGAGGATGCGGATGCGCTGATTGGAAAGCTGATCATGAACGCCATGGAGGCGTATGTCGGCATCGAAAATGATGAGGAGCAGATGATGGAACAGGTACTTGCCGATACTGCAAAGGTGCTGGAAAAGGCGCGGCAGATGGCGGAGGATCTGCTTCGGAAGGTTACGGTAGAGGAGCTTGCGGGAGAGAGCGGCATCTCCAAAGAGGAGATCCTGCAGGCCATCCGGATCGCGAAAGAGTGCGCGGATTATATTGAGCTTCCCTAATAGGAGACAGAAAAACGAATACATTCGTTTTGCAAATATTGTGCCTGCGGCACAAATTCGCAGACTATAGAAAAGGCATGGTTATTAGATTGAAAAATAAAATTGATAGTAGTGAAAAAACATCATGAATGGCGGCAAGAATATGAATGAAAATGATTTTAAATATGTGCTGCAGGATTTTTCCAGCATTACGCTGGGCGCGAGATATTCCTATCAGGAGATCATGGAAAGCCGACGGGTGCCGTTTAAACTGCAGTCGATCGTGGAACGCTATATACTGCCGCATGTAACGGATGCGTCTGTTGAGATCGGCCGGCATGTGCTTTCCCTGACAAAAGAGGATCCGTGTTATCGGATCTATGAAAACATCAAGCTGAAGGTTAAATATTTTGAACCGCGTCAAAAAGGCGGATATCAGGAGAAAACGGCAAAGCTGGAGGAATTTATCAAGGCTGCCGAAGCATGGGAAGAAGGCTGCATGATACAGGAGGTTACTTTTTCCAATCTGGCAGTGCTGGCATTTCATATCTAAGGAAGCACCGTGAAATCAGATCTTCCCGAAGTCAGCAACCGCAGGCTGCGGAAAGGTATGGGGATTAGATTGCGCTGAACGCAGTAAAACTACTCTTATAAGGAGGATTAGTATGAGCATAATGGATTTGGCTGCTTATGAAGTGGTTGAGAAAAGAAGGATCGAAGATATCAATTCTATGGGATATCTTCTGAAACACAAAAAATCAGGCGCGCGGATTGTTGTCTGCGAAAATGATGACAATAATAAAGCATTTTATATCGCATTCCGGACGCCGCCAAAGGACAGCACAGGCGTTGCCCATATTTTGGAACATTCCGTGCTATGCGGATCAAAGCGTTTTCCGGCAAAGGATCCGTTTGTGGAGCTGGCAAAGGGTTCACTGAATACCTTTTTAAACGCAATGACTTATCCCGATAAAACTGCCTATCCGGTGGCAAGCTGCAACGATCAGGATTTTAAGAATCTGATGCATGTCTATATGGATGCGGTTCTGTATCCGAACATCTATCAGGAGGAGAAGATCTTCCGGCAGGAGGGTTGGCACTATGAGATGGAAGATGCGGATGCGCCGCTGACCATCAACGGTGTTGTCTATAATGAAATGAAAGGCGCATTTTCCTCGCCGGATGATGTTCTGGATCGGGAGATCTTTAATTCCCTGTATCCCGATACTGCTTATGGCGTGGAATCCGGCGGCGCGCCGGAGAATATCCCGGATCTGACGTATGAGGAATTCCTTGATTTTCACAGGCAGTATTACCATCCGTCCAATTCTTATATTTATCTTTACGGGGATGCTGATATGGAAGAACGCCTCCGCTGGCTGGATGAGGAGTATCTGAGCGCATATGATGCCATCAGCGTTGATTCTTTTCCGGGGAAGCAGAAGCCCTTTGAAGAACGGGTGATGTTAAAGAAAGAATTCCCGATCTCCGAGGAAGAAAATGAGAAAGACAATACGTATCTTTCTTATAACGTCATGGTGGGGGACGTATTGGACAGGGAGCTGTATCAGGCGTTTCAGGTGATCGATTATGCGGCTGCAGGCGCGCCGGGCACTCCGGTAAAGCAGGCGCTGATCGATGCCGGAATCGGTACGGATGTTTACAGTGTATATGAGAATGGTATTTATCAGCCGTATTACAGTATCATAGCGAAAAATGCCAATGCGGAAGATGAGGCGAGATTTATCACAATCATTGAGGAACAGTTTGCAAAGATCGTAAAGGATGGATTTGATAAAAATGCCCTCCTTGCCGGTTTAAATTCTCTGGAATTCCGCCACAGGGAAGCCGATTACGGTACGATTCCCAAGGGATTGATGTACGGACTGGGGATCATTGACAGCTGGCTCTATGAGGATCACGAGCCATTCCGTCATATTGAGGCAAATGGGACATTTGCGGCGCTCAGGGAGAAGATCGATACAGGATATTTTGAAGCATTGGTAGAGAAATATTTGATCAAAAATCCGCATAAGACGATCCTTACCGTCGTGCCGAAAAAAGGTCTTACGGCAAAGAAGGATGCAAAGCTGGCAGAGAAGCTTGCCGCCTATAAGGCTTCGCTTTCGGAAAAAGAGATAACAGAGATCATAGAAAATGCCAAGGCGTTGAAGCAGTATCAGGGAACGCCGGACAGCAGGGAGGTATTGCGCTGTATCCCGCGACTGAAACGGGAAGATATTACAAAGAAAGCGGAACCGCTTACCAATGAGCTGATTACGATAGACGGCGTGAAGACGCTTTATCATAATATCGAAACAAATGGGATCGCCTATATCGGTCTTTTGTTTGACCTGAATAAGCTTCCGGCTGCTCTGTATCCTTATATTGGATTGTTGAAGGCCGTGCTTGGTTATGTGGATACGGCAGCCTATTCCTATGAACAGTTGGGCTATGAGATCAATAAACAGACGGGCAATCTGTATTCCGCCGTTCATCAGATGGCAAAAAATGGGGATATTGAAGAAATTGCCGCATATTATGAAATGAAGCTCAGTGTTATGTATTCTAATATCAATGCCGGACTGGCGCTGGCAGAGGAGATCTTGTTTACTTCGGTGCTCGAGGATGAAAAGCGGCTTAAGGAGATCATCAGCGAGACGAAATCAAGGCTGCAGGCGAAGTTCATGTCCGCGGGGCATGTTGTCGCGGCGGGACGCGCGCTGTCTTATGCTTCCTCATATGGAAATATGAGCGACAATATTTCCGGACTTGGTTTTTATCAGTTTATCGAGAAGGCGGAAGCGGGATTTGAACAGCAGAAAGAGGAGATCATCAGCAATCTGAAGGCTGCGATGAAGTATATCTTCTGTAAAGAAAATCTAATGATTGACTTAACGGGCACGGAAGAGGCTAAAAACCTGTTGGATGGAAGGATCAGTCCGCTTCTGCAGAAGCTTACGGAGGAGACGCTCCCTGAAACGCATGACGTGCCGGCGGTGGAGAAGAAGAATGAAGGACTGACGACCTCCGCGCAGGTGCAGTATGTCTGCCGTGCGGGAAATTACCGGAAACATGGACTTGACTATGTCGGTACACTCAGGCTGTTAAAGACAATTCTTGGCTACGAATATCTTTGGAGCGAGGTGCGTGTGAAAGGCGGGGCGTATGGCTGTATGAGCAGTTATGGGCGTAATGGGGAGTCGTATTTTGTGTCATACCGCGATCCTAATCTGGAGCATACGATCGATGTTTATGAAAAAGCCGCGGAATTTGTGCGCGGATTTGAGGCGGATGAAGATGTGATGACAAAATATATCATCGGTACGGTCAGTGAACTGGATATCCCGCTGACGCCGCGGGCGAGGGGCAGCCGCTCCATGTATGCATATCTGAGCAATCTTTCCTATGAGGAGCTGCAGAAGGAACGGGATGAGATCCTCACAGCCTCCGAAGCTGATATCAGAAAACTTGGGGATTATATCGCTGCATTTATGTCAGATGACAATCTCTGCGTCGTTGGTAATGAGGAGAAGATCAAAGAGCAGAAGGAACTGTTCATGAATGTTGCGCCGTTGATCCATTAACTCTAAGCAGGTTCTTTCTTATTTGGCGCATCATTGATAATTTTGCGAAAGAGTTAAGTACGGCTTACATAACTCTTTGCCTGCAAATATATGTTCCGAACATCTATGTTTTAACATAGGTGTTCTAACATCCATGTTATGAAATCATTTTTGGAACATATATTTGCAAACTTCGAGTTATGTAAACCTCATGGGCAGAATTGCAAAATCAATACATCTGAGCTGTGCGGCAGCATGGAAGAAGCAGAAAGAAGAGGGCAGAGACTTGCAGGAACAGATGAGATCCGGGTTTGTTGCATTGATTGGCAGACCAAATGTGGGAAAGTCAACACTGATGAACCGGCTGATTGGACAAAAGATCGCCATTACGTCGCCGCGTCCGCAGACGACAAGAAACCGCATCCAGACGGTCTATACGGAGGAACGCGGGCAGATCGTGTTTGTTGATACGCCCGGCATCCATAAGGCAAAGAACAGGCTGGGCGACTACATGATGAATATTGCGCGTCAGTCAATGCGGGATGTTGACGTGCTCTTGTGGCTGGTGGAGCCCTGCGGCGAGATCGGGGAAGGGGAGCGGCATATTCTGACACAGTTAAGAAATATTAAGATACCGGTGATTCTGGTCATCAATAAGATCGATACGGTGAAGAAGCCGGAGCTGCTGAAGTATATAGACGCTTACCGCAGGGTATATGATTTTTCGGAGATCATACCGGTATCGGCGATCACCGGTGAAAATACGCAGGATATCCTTGATACCCTGTATGGGTATCTTCCGGAAGGACCATATTTCTTTGACGAGGATACGGTGACAGATCAGCCGATGCGGCAGATTGCAGCCGAACTCATCCGTGAGAAAGCGCTGCGGAATCTTGAAAAAGAGATTCCGCACGGAGTCGCAGTGGTCATTGAAAAGATGGAATACCGCAAAGGCGGGAAGGGAATTTATGATATTGAAGCGACTATCATCTGCGAACGGGACAGCCACAAAGGCATCATCATCGGGAAGGGCGGCGCGATGCTTAAAAAGATCGGAAGCCTTGCCAGACCGGAGATAGAAGATATGCTGGAGGCGAAGGTGAACCTGAAGCTGTGGGTCAAGGTCAGGAAGGATTGGCGCGACAGTGAGCTTTTGATCAAAAATTTCGGATACCGTAAAGAAGATCATCCCAAGGCATAATATTTTGGAATGGCTTTGGAAGACGGCATTGTCTTCTTAAGGAATTATCTACCAGTATATATTTAATACAATTCCAAACCCTATCTATATAGCAGAAAGGCAGCCGGACAAACGCAGCCTGTCTGCTCAGGTAAAAGTAAGAGGAGGATGGGTTTTGGGCATGGACAGGGATGCTTATTGGAATGATTTTGTAAAAAGCGGAAAAGTGGAAGATTATCTTAGATATGCAGGGTATGAGGGAAAGGCTTCGTCGGCGGAAGATACGGATGAACGGGTAAAAGGGCATGCAGGAGTTTATCACGACAATGGGGATGGTGCTGAAGGCAGAGCCTATGGGGGAATATGACAGACGCGTCGTATTGCTTACGAAAGACCGTGGGAAGGTCGCTGCATTTGCCAGAGGGGCGAGAAGGCAGGGTAACCGGCTTTCGGCGTCAACGGATTTATTTGCTTTTGGAGAATTCAAGCTGTATCCCGGAAAGAATTCCTATACGATCACGGATGCGGCAATCAGCAATTATTTTGAAGGCTTTCGCGATCGGTTTAATGAAGCGATGTACGGAATGTATTTTCTGGAGGTCATGGATTATCAGACCAGAGAAAACAATGATGAAAGGGAGATGTTAAAGCTTTTATATCAATCCCTGCGCGCCGTGCTGCATGATGCCTATGATAACCGTCTGGTACGGGTGATCTTTGAGATCAAGACAATGGCGCTGATGGGAGAATTTAACCGGATGCTGGATGCGGATAAGTACCGGCAGGGTACGCTGTACGCAGTGGATTACATAGTGAGACAAAGGGTGGAGGAGCTTTTCAAATTTTCCGTGGAGGAAGAAATTTTAAAGGAGCTTGTTATGATAAGCAGGGAAGAAAAGAAGCTTCGCTGGAATCATGGATTTAAAAGTGAGGAAATGCTTGCAATTATTGACTGAAAAGTATAATGTATAATATAGAATAGTAAGATAAATGATCAGGAGATAGCTATATGAGTGGGAAAAAGAAACATTGGATTTTGGCGGTAATGCTGGTATGCATGATGGGATTGGCAGGATGTGAATCCGAACAGGCGGAATTTACAAAAAGCGGGATTGAAGTTTCTGAAGATAATACCATAAGCGCATTTATTATCGAGAATTTTACGGCGGATTATTATCAGATGGAGGAACTGAAGCAGTTTGTAGCGGAGGATGTTGCCAACTACAATACGGAGCTTGGAAGCGCCGCAGTGACGGTCGGGGAAGCTTCCATGGAAAACGGAACCATACGCCTGAATCTTGCGTTTCAAAATTTCGACGCATATAATGGCTATATGCCGGAGGAAGTGTTTATAGGTGATTTACAGGGAGCATATGACAGGGGGTATAATTTTGAACGCACGTTAAATACCGCAGGAAAAGACGGGCAGACTATCGCAAGGGCGGAGCTTATGAATATGGGCAATTCTAAAGTGGTCGTGGTGACCGGGGATCTCTGCGTCAGATGTCCGTCGAAGATCTTATATTATTCCACGGGGATGACGCTGCTGGACAGCCGGACGGTCAGCGCGGATACAGCGGGGAATTATTTTATCATATATAAATAACAATGAAAAGGGGAGAAAACAATGGAAAAAACCATGGAGAAGATCGTGGCACTGGCAAAGGGAAGAGGATTTGTGTATCCGGGCTCCGAGATTTACGGGGGACTGGCTAACACGTGGGATTACGGCAATCTTGGCGTGGAACTGAAAAATAATGTTAAGAAAGCATGGTGGCAGAAATTTGTACAGGAGAATCCGTATAATGTGGGAGTAGATTGTGCGATCTTAATGAATCCGCAGACATGGGTTGCTTCCGGTCATTTGGGCGGATTTTCAGATCCGCTGATGGACTGCCGGGAATGTCACGAGAGATTCCGCGCAGATAATGTCATTGAGGATTTTGCGAAGGAGAATGGCATTACTCTGGAGACGGCTGTGGATGCGTGGTCGCCGGAAGAGATGATGGATTACATTAAGGAAAAGAGCATTCCGTGCCCGACCTGCGGAAAGCACAATTTTACGGATATCAGACAGTTTAACCTGATGTTTAAGACGTTCCAGGGCGTGACCGAGGATGCGAAGAGCACCGTATATCTGCGCCCGGAGACAGCGCAGGGTATCTTTGTTAATTTTAAGAATGTCCAGAGGACGTCCAGAAAGAAGATCCCGTTTGGAATCGGACAGATCGGCAAATCCTTCCGTAATGAAGTGACACCGGGCAATTTTACATTCCGTACCAGGGAGTTTGAGCAGATGGAGCTGGAGTTCTTCTGCGAGCCGGGGACAGACCTTGAATGGTTCCAGTATTGGAGACAATTCTGTATTGACTGGTTAAAGGCGCTTGGCATGAAGGATGAGGAAATGCGCGCAAGGGATCATTCACCGGAGGAGTTGTGTTTTTACTCTAAGGGAACAACGGATATCGAGTTCAAGTTCCCGTTTGGATGGGGCGAGCTGTGGGGGATCGCAGACCGTACAGATTATGACCTGACACAGCATCAGAATGTATCCAAGCAGGATATGAGTTATTTTGATGAGACAAAGAATGAAAAATATATTCCGTATGTCATCGAGCCGTCTTTGGGTGCGGACAGAGTCGTATTGGCGTTTCTCTGCGCCGCATACGACGAGGAAGATCTTGGCGAGGGTGATATGAGGACTGTGCTTCGGTTCCATCCGGCGCTGGCTCCGGTAAAGATCGGCGTGCTTCCGCTTTCTAAGAAGTTAAATGAGGGTGCGGAAAAGATCTACACTTCACTTTGTAAAAAGTATAACTGCGAGTTTGACGACAGGGGCGCCATCGGAAAGAGATACCGTCGTCAGGATGAAATCGGAACGCCGTTCTGCGTGACCTATGATTTTGATTCGGAGACGGATGGATGCGTGACGGTCAGATTTCGTGATTCCATGGAACAGATCAGAGTAAAGATCGATGAACTGGATGCTTACTTTGCAGATAAATTCGATTTCTAATTATTTATGTAAAAATTTTCCAACTGCTAGTGCATTTTATAAAATATTGTGGTAAAATTATACTAATGTCGGCTTGTACGACAATTAAATGGATAGAGGGAGACAAGAGCATGGCAAAAAAATGGGTTTATTTATTTAGCGAAGGCGATGCAAAGATGCGTGAGCTGCTCGGCGGCAAGGGCGCTAATCTTGCGGAAATGACCAATCTTGGGCTTCCGGTACCTCAGGGCTTCACGATTACGACAGAGGCTTGTACACAGTATTACGAGGACGGAAGAAAGATCAACGATGAGATCCAGCAGCAGATCATGGAATACATCGTAAAGATGGAAGAGATCACAGGAAAGAAGTTTGGCGATAAGGAGAATCCATTGCTGGTGTCTGTTCGTTCCGGCGCAAGGGCATCTATGCCGGGTATGATGGATACAATTTTGAACTTAGGCTTAAATGAAGAAGTTGTAGATGTTCTTTCTGCAAAGTCCGGCAATCCGCGCTGGGCATGGGACTGCTACCGTAGATTTATCCAGATGTTCTCCGATGTTGTAATGGAAGTTGGAAAGAAGTATTTTGAAGAACTGATCGATCAGATGAAAGAGAAGAAGGGCGTTACGCAGGACGTTGAACTGACGGCTGACGACCTGAAAGAACTGGCTAATCAGTTTAAGGCTGAATATAAAGAAAAGATCGGAAGCGATTTCCCCACCGATCCGAAGGAACAGTTGATGGAAGCAATCAAAGCGGTATTCCGTTCCTGGGACAACCCCAGAGCCAATGTATATCGACGTGACAATGATATCCCGTATTCCTGGGGAACCGCTGTCAACGTACAGATGATGGCATTTGGAAATATGGGTGAGACCTCCGGTACCGGCGTGGCATTTACACGTGATCCGGCGACCGGAGAGAAGCATCTGATGGGTGAGTTCCTGATGAACGCACAGGGCGAGGATGTCGTTGCCGGCGTGCGGACACCGCAGAAGATCGATCAGCTCAAAGAAGTTATGCCGGAAGTATATCAGCAGTTTGTTGATATCTGCAATAAGCTGGAAGATCATTACCGTGATATGCAGGATATGGAGTTTACGATTGAAGATAAGAAGCTTTATATGCTTCAGACACGTAATGGTAAGAGAACAGCGCAGGCTGCCCTTAAGATCGCCTGTGACCTTGTAGATGAGGGTATGATCACACCGGAGAAGGCGGTGTTGATGATCGAGCCGAGAAACTTAGATACGCTGCTTCATCCTCAGTTTGACCAGAAAGCATTAAAGGAAGCAGAACCGATCGCAACTGCTCTGGCTGCTTCGCCGGGCGCTGCCTGCGGCAAGATCGTATTTACCGCGGAAGATGCAAAGACGTGGAATGCAAAAGGTGAGAAGGTCGTATTGGTGAGACTTGAGACTTCACCGGAGGATATCGAAGGTATGAAGGCTTCTCAGGGTATCCTTACCGTCCGCGGCGGTATGACCAGCCATGCAGCCGTTGTAGCAAGAGGCATGGGTACCTGCTGTGTATCCGGTTGTTCCCAGATCAATATGGATGAAGAGAATAAGAAGTTTACGCTTGCCGGTAAGGAATATCATGAAGGAGACTGTATCTCCATAGATGGTTCCACAGGTAAGATTTACGATGGTATCATTGCAACCGTAGATGCAACCATCGGCGGTGAGTTCGGACGTATTATGGCATGGGCGGACGAGTTCAGACGGTTGAAGGTAAGAACGAATGCAGATACGCCAAGGGATGCAAAAAAAGCAAGAGAGCTTGGTGCAGAGGGTATCGGTCTCTGCCGTACAGAGCATATGTTCTTTGAGGAGAGCCGTATCGAAGCATTCCGTGAGATGATCTGTTCCGATACAGTAGAAGAGAGAGAGGCGGCACTGGCTAAGATCCTTCCGATGCAGCAGGCTGACTTTGAAGCCCTGTATGAAGCTTTGGAAGGTAACCCGGTAACGATCCGTTTCTTAGATCCGCCACTGCATGAATTTGTTCCTACCGAGGAAAAGGATATCGAAAATCTTGCTGAAGCAAAGCATAAGACGGTAGATGAGATCAAAGCCGTAACAAGCTCTCTGCATGAGTTTAATCCGATGATGGGACACCGGGGCGTACGTCTTGCCGTTACCTATCCGGAAATTGCCAAGATGCAGACATCGGCAGTGATCCGTGCCGCAATCAACGTAAAGAAGAAACATCCGGATTGGAATGTCAAGCCGGAGATCATGATTCCGTTGATCGGTGATAACAAGGAATTCCTTTATGTAAAGAAGACTGTTGTCGAAGTCGCTGATGAGGAGATCAAAAAGGCAGGAAGTGATATTGCCTACGAAGTAGGAACCATGATCGAGATTCCGAGAGCTGCGCTTACGGCGGATGAGATTGCCAAGGGAGCTGATTTCTTCTGCTTTGGAACCAATGACCTGACCCAGATGACTTACGGATTCTCCCGTGATGATTCCGGCAAGTTCCTTGAAGCTTACTACAACGCTAAGATCTTTGAAAACGATCCGTTCTCAAGACTTGACCAGAGCGGTGTCGGCAAGCTGATGGAGATGGCGATCAACCTTGGCCGTCCTGTAAATTCCAAGCTGCATTTTGGTATCTGTGGAGAGCATGGCGGAGATCCTACATCCGTAGAGTTCTGTCATAAGATCGGTCTGGATTATGTATCCTGTTCACCGTTCAGGGTGCCGATCGCAAGACTTGCTGCAGCACAGGCGGCAATCAATAATGGATGAGATAAGTTTTCCCTGATCAGAAGAAACAATATGTAATAAAATAGAGCCTTGCTGGGTTTTGTCCTCAGCGAGGCTCTTTTAAATTTTTATTGTGATGGGAGATGCTGTATGGTAAAATTGAATTTGTTTAGCAGATTTTTAGAAGAGAAATATAACGTAATTTATTTTTATAACTCCTTTTTGGAATTGTATACCCGTTAAAATAGGTTATAATTGCACTAGCAAATCGGGATTTGCAGAATGGGAAATTTTTATTAGGAGGATTATAAGCTTGAAAGGAAACCGTGATAAGGGGCAGGGAAACGAGGATGCTCATCTAATGCAGGTTGAGGCGTTGATGAAAGGGCAGCCTTTTTGGAAGATTGCCTTGTTTGGGGTAATGTGTGCCGAGAGGCAGTGGCCGGTTTATGAGCGGTTGTGCGTGGGTCGAGAGTGGGGGAATGCAAAGGGAATGAGGAAAGTGATGGAGAGATTGTGGCAGGCCATCCCCACCGGGTATGCCATTGGAGACTCTTATATGGGCATTATCGAGGACAGCGTTCTTGTGCCAACAGAGGATTGGGATGTTCTAGCCGTGGAATATATTCAAACCATGATGTTTCTTCTGGAACTATTTGAGAGTAAAGATAAGAAAGCGGCTCCGAAGATTGCTGAGCGGAATTTGAATTTCCTGTATATTTATCTGGATTTTGAGGCAGAAGGTGATGAGGGGGTTCATTCGTTGATGGTAGCTGAACAGGAATTTCAGCTTCAGATGGCCGAAACTTTAAAGGCGGTGGAAAACAAAGACAAAAAGGATTGTATCCATAAATGCCATGAACAGTGGGCTGAAAGTATATTGAAGGATTCCTGGTTCAGGGACTATCCTGATTATAAGCCTGTCAAACGGAAGAAAAGCGGTTTCGCAAGCGATGGTCTGAGATTTCGGACGGCACATCAGACAGCTTGTATCTCAAATAAAAATTATATCCTCTGTTGGGATGCGGATGAACGGATTTTTACAGCGTTGGAGCAATATCGGGCATCCGGTTATTATTACGAGGAACCTGCAGACGAAATATCAGTTCAGCAGCAGATGGCGGAAATATATATCAAGAAATTTGCGAAGGGAGAATATTACAGCTTTTACCATTCGATGTGTTATACCTATTATTCCAGAGTGGAGAAGCTTTATTTAAATGACCGACCCATAGAAGAGACTTTGAAGGCTCTGTATCAGGCAGCAAAGTGTGCAGTCATCAGCGCCCGACTCTATGACCTGCCGCCGAGGACAGATTCGCCTCGAAAGCAGGAAAAAGAACGTGCGGAGTGGGGCTATCAGCATACGGTCATGTATTATGCCATGCTGATTTATGAATATGAAACCGCATATGCCCTGATGGATGGGCAATCTTCAGTCTATTCCTGTTTCCTGCTTAGAATGCTGCGCGGAGAATATGATGAGGCGGAAGCATTGCTGGAAGAATGCAGGCAGAAGGCAGATCCGATTTATCGAGGTGCGGATTATCGTTTGGCAGCAGCTCTGTGTAAGCAGAATCCGGAGGAAATACGGGCAGCTGCCATCAAGATGCTACGGGCGTTTCGGGTGGTGGAGGATTTGTATCGGGAAGTCCTTCCCATGTATCTAATTCTGGCGGTGCGATGTACAGCGCAGATGGGCATTCCCATCCGAAAGATTGCCGTCTCGGAACTGCCGGAGCAGCTGATTGGCAAGGATAGTCCCTTTTCTCCCAAAGACAGTATGCCATTTGGGGTAGAAAAGTTGTCTGGAATTTACTTGTGAAACAAGTTCGCAATTCTGATTCCAAACAAGGAAGATATAGCAAAAGAAGCTGGTCTGTAGGGATGGGAAACTGGTATTTTTTAAACAATAATTTTGCAGGAGAGTATTTTAATGACAGAGCGAGATCGAGAAGTGGCTATTCAGACAGTAAAAGCCATACTTCATGTCCTTCACGAAAAAAATATGAGGATTTGTCATCCTGTGTGGACGAGATGGAATGGGACGATGCAGAGGGAATACGGGAATGTATTCAGGGCTCTGCATGGGTTTTTCAGTAGGCTTCATTGCCTGTCTGATGATAAGGACTGATACAAACAGGACAGTAACGAGGACTACGAGCCATATTAGAAAATAATGCATGACCGTTGAGGAAAAAGCGGCTAGTCCGCTTTTCTCTTTTATTATGGCTAGATACAGGTATCCGTCATTGGTGTAAATCGAACAGAGTATGCCATAATATGTCCTGCCGTTTCCAGAGCGGAATGTATGGGTTCCGGTCTGGGTGCTGTAGCCGGATTCATTGCTGTGGGTGGATTCTGAGGATTTCAGTGACTCCAGAAAGAGATCAATCGTTTCGGCTGCATCTTTTGAACAAGATTGGTGGACTGCCTGTTTACAAAACTCAGTTCCGCATTCTGCATTGTTTTTATATTTTCGGATGCCAGCAGGAAAAATACTATCGTAAAGACAAACATAATGCTGTTGGCAAAAAGGAAATACAATTTCCGTTTAAGTTTTTTTATCATGGCAGACCTTTTGATGAAAAACATATCCGCATACCAACAGACAAAGGCTGTCTATGCAGAGTACAAAAAGGCAAAGGACAAAGAAAAGTTCCTGCGTGGGAATGAAAGCAGTATCATCATTCACGAAGCCGCCGCTAAGACGTTGCAGGCGGCAAGGAACGGCGGGAAGCTGCCCGACTTCAAAAAGCTGCACACGGAGTACAAGGAGCTTACAGAAAAAAAGGATAAGCTGTATCAAGAGTACGGAAAGCTGAAAAAGAAAGTCAAGCAATACGATACGATCAAGCAGAACGTAGACAGCATTTTAAGGCAGGCAAAAGCCCCAGAGCAGGAACGGGGCAAGGGACGTTAAATAACCCTCTTAAAACGCAAAAGAAAGCGGATAGCTCAACCCTCTATTTGGGGAGTATGCTATCCGCTTCTTTGCATATCAAACTTATAGCCAACACCTATTACCGTCTTTATGTAAGTTGGTTTTTTGCTGTCTGGTTCAATCTTTTTACGCAGGTTGTATATTACATTTACTACGCTAGACTGGCAGCTATCGCTATCCATGCTCCAGACTGCTTCAAAGATTTGTTCCTGTGAAAATACCATGCCCGGATAGGAAGCTAAGTACACAAGCGTACCATATTCAAGGCGGGTAAGGTAAATATCAGTTCCGTCCCGGAGTACCCGGCGTTGGTGCTGTCTTATTTCTAGTCCCGGAAAAGAAAGAACGGGGGACAACGGGGGTTGCATGGTTTCAAGCTGTATGCTATCAGTAAGGGCGGCTATGATCTCTTTAACTGCTTTTTCTTCCTTGTCATTGAATGTAAGCACCATTATTTTTCCTATATTACCACCTCCCATTATGTTGCCATTCCCCCTATTCTACTGCTCTATGATTACCTACTAACAAAACTGGGGGAGCTGCTAACGGCAGTTCACTATACAAAACAAAAGCCGATAACAGCAGTTCAAATATGTAATGCTTTCTTCGGGCATTCGTCAATACACTCGAAACAAAGGATGCATTCTGTCCCGTTTACGCGCTTTCGAGAATTGTCTGTCATTTCGACATTCATAGGACATATGCGTTTGCACTTTCCACAAGAGACACATTTTTCCGTATCGACCTTTACTCTCATTAAGGAGAAATAACTCGCTGGTTTTAGAAAAACCGTTACCGGACACACATATTTGCAAAATGCCCGATTGTCCTTAAAGGCAACAGCTAATCCAATGCCAACTGCGTAGTATAAGAGATTTCCTATCAGAAAACTCCAGAACATGATTGTATTCAAATTACCAATGTGAAATAAGAACAAAGCACTCACGAAAAGTAATGCGGTAACAAATGTGATATAACGAATAAAACCGAATTTCTTTCGCGGTTCTTTGGGGTGCTTATATGGTAAAAAGTCAAGCACCATTGCTGTCCAGCAACAATAACCACACCACCCTCTGCCGAACAGTAGCGGTCCAAATATTTTTGCTACTGCGTAATGGATTGTGGCGGATTCAAATACGCCCAGAAACAGGTAATACCAGAAACCCTCTATCTGCATATTTTCATTGCAAATCAGACCGAGGTAGAGCAGCATATATAAGCCGACTGCCAGTTGGACAATATGACGTGCATATTTTACTCTTTTTATATAAAGCGCAAATCCAACAGCAATAAATCCTCCGATATAAGTGAAGTTAAAAAAATAGAACATATTGTCCAATGTAAGCCAAAGTGTAATTGCAATAATTTCAAAAATTGCAAACATAATAACAGGTATTGCATATTTTTTTAATGTTCTCATAATTTTGTCTCCAATTCGTTTATTGTATTTTGTATCCATTCAATACACATTTTACAGAACGATTCGCCAAACTTCTTTGTCAGATTCCAGGAAAGAATATCTAATTCAGAGAATGCATTGCAACTATACTGTGCGATGATGTTGCTGGATGATTCAATTCTGGCAAGCTGTGACTGGTACTCTTCTTCCATTTTTTTGAGTTTCTGTATATTTACAGAAATATTGTTTTGACCGAAAAAAAAGGCTCGCATAAGTCCTTCACTTCTTGTCGGATAAAAATAGTGAGGCATATCCGCTTGCAACCACTCATGGAAGGCTTCCCTGCCCGTATCTGTGATTGAATAGATGCGTCTGTTCGGCTTTTCTGTCTGTATCTGGATATGTGAAGTCAGCCATTTGTCTTTTTCCATTGTATTAAGTTCTCTGTATATCTGCGTTGTTTGCGCCTGCCAAAAGAATGACAAAGAATCTTTAAAAGTTTTGCTCAATTCATAACCAGTCATATCTTTATAATTCAGTAGACCTAGCAAACCATATTTTAATGACATTTTATCCCTCCTTTTATATCCCATAAGTATTATATACAACAAGTTGAATATTGTCAAATCCAAAATGTGAGGGAAATTCTGTCATACCACAAGCACATACATAATTCCATCAAATTTTGCTTAAACTTCCTTTGCCTTATTCTTCGTAATCATCATCTGCCTTGCCCGTTCTCTCTGTTCTGTGCTGACCGCCCTCGGCTTTCGGTAGCTGACATAAGATTTCGGAAATGAAAGGCGGGAAACAGCAATCCGTAGACTGCCATTCCCCGGCTTTTTAATTACGCCATATCTTCAGCAGGCAGAAACACAAGCCCGGCAAATTCTTCTTCGGTCAGTTTCTTCAGCTTTTCCGCTGTACGTTCTGCAAGCTCCTGTATTTCTGTTTCCATGTTGGGCATGGCGGCGGTCATTGCCGCCACCGTATCAGTCCTTGTTTTCTTTCTGTAACAGCAGATAAGGTTGATTTCCTCAAATGTGAATTGTCCCATGCTCCTATACCTCCAATCCCTTGTTTTTGGTCTTTGCCGCCTGCTTTTTCGGGGCGGCTTTTACGGTTTCCTTGTCCTGTGCAAGCTGCGCCCGCAGGGACGGCTTTTTCTCTTTGCCGGACAGTTTTTCGATATGCTCCTTTATGTCGCCGCTGTCGTGGATAGCCGGGATTGCATGGATTGTGATAGGGATTGTCAGTGGGGCTTTATTCCGTGAAACAGACAGCGTGACGCTGATTGTGGAACTGCTTTTTACCACCGTTTCCTTATTTGTTTTTTCGGTGGGCTGGTACAAAGGAAATATCCTGTGGCAAAACGGCTGTTTGACTTATATAAAAATTCCCTTTTCGAAATTGTGTGCCAGTAATAAATCGGTTATAATTGCATTAACCAATCGGTATTTGATGAAATAGTAAATTCCTGTTTTCTTATCTACAAGGGGGGGGAAGAAATGATAGATGGACACATTCATATTGAACGTGGAGCGTACACGCTTGATTGGATAAATCAATTTGTAAGTAAAGCAGTTGAAATGGAGATTGATGAAATACGTCTGCTTGAGCATTGTTATAGATTTGAAGAGTTTGTTCCAATGTATGATTCTGTGTGTGCATATAGTGAATATGTAGATGCATGGTTTCATAGAAATGCAGGTGTGCATAAACTTGCAGACTATTTGGATCTTATCGAACGAGTTAGAAACGAGCAGTTTCCGGTAGAAATCAAGTTTGGCCTTGAAATATGCTATTTCAAAGAGTTTGAAAGCTTTATTTTTGAACTTACAAAGGGTAAAGGTTTTGATTTTTTGTTGGGAAGCATTCATTTTGTTGATGATTTTGCGTTCGATCATAAGGCTGAGCATTGGAAGGGAATTGATGTCGATAAAATATATCACAGATATTTTGAGGATTCTGTTTTCTTAGCAAAGAGTAGAATATTTGATGGTATCGGTCATCCGGATTCCATTAAATTATTCGGCCATAAACCATCGTATTCACTATCAGGCTATTATGAGAGTTTGGCTGAGGAGCTTTCAAAAAGTAATATGTATGCTGATCAAAATAGTGGAGTCGCCAGAAGATGTCCTGAAACGGTTTCGCTTGGTATGGATAGGGAATTGCTTGGCATATTGAAAAAGAATAATGTAAAAATCATTACTTCGTCAGATGCACATTGTCCTGAAGATGTTGGATATAAAATTAAGGAACTTAATAGCCTTATAGTGAGTTCCT
>CAYQZB010000023.1:0-45107 GCA_964421915.1 uncultured Lachnospiraceae bacterium | reverse complement strand
CTCTTTGTAATCTCTGAGAAATCAGAACCTGTCATGTGTCTTCTTGACGGTGTATATGGGTTATATGATTTAATTCCCATGACTTATTTCTCCTTTTCTATTCACTATTTATTATCACACTTTGGTTGTGTTTATTTGTGGCTCTTACAGTCCGGAGAAGATCTCTATCTCCTTGCTGTCCGCCGTAAGCTGTACGATCGCCTTTTTGGTCTTCGCTGTCCTGCCGCTTACGAGCTTGCCATTGTTGTTACGCCGTTTGATCTTGCCATCCTGATTCAAGGTGTTGACCTTTGCGACCTTAACTCCGTCAAACATCTTCTCGACCGCTTCCTTAATCATGGTCTTATTTGCTTCCGGATGTACCAGGAAAGTATATTTCTTCTCAGCCATGCCGGACATACTCTTTTCTGTTACCAGCGGCTTAAGAATTACGTCATAATACTGAATTGCTGCCATTTATGCGTACACCTCCTCAATGGTTGCGACTGCTGCCTTTGTCAGTACAACAGTGCCTGCGTTCATTACATCATATACATTGATCGTATTGGTCAGTGCAGTCTTAGCATCCGGAATATTCCTTGCGGAAAGGATCACGTTATCATCCTTCTCATTTAATACCACCAGTGCCTTTTCTGCTTTGATGTTCTTTAAGATCTGGACAAATGCCTTTGTCTTGATCTCATCCATCTTCAGCTCATCCACCACGATCAGCTTCTGATCCTGAACCTTACTTGTCAGCGCGGATTTCAGAGCCGCTCTCTTTTCCTTCTTGTTCATCTTAAAGGAATAATCTCTCGGTACGGGAGCAAATACGACTCCGCCGCCCTTCCACTGCGGTGCCCTGATGGAACCCTGTCTTGCATGACCTGTTCCCTTCTGTCTCCAAGGCTTCCTTCCGCCGCCGGATACTTCGGAACGTGTCTTTGCCTTCTGCGTTCCCTGACGCTTATTTGCAAGCTGCTGTACAACTGCCAAGTGTACTAAATGTTCATTGATCTCAACGCCAAATATTTCATCACTTAAGTCGATTGTACCAACTTCTTTGCCTTCCATATTAACAACTGATACTTTTGCCATTGTTAGTAGTCCTCCTTTCAACCAACTTAAGCTTCTACCTTAGTGGTTTCTTTTATTGTTACTAATGCTTTCTTCGGTCCGGGTACTGCACCCTTTACCAGAAGAAGATTCTTCTCAGCATCGACTCTGACGATCTCAAGATTCTTCACTGTGATCGCCTCACAGCCCATATGTCCGGGCATCTTCTTGCCCTTAAATACACGACTCGGACTGGAACATGCTCCGTTGGAGCCTGCATGGCGGTGATACTTGGAACCATGCGCCATCGGTCCTCTGGACTGTCCGTGTCTCTTGATTGCGCCCTGAAAACCTTTTCCTTTGGAAATCGCAGAAGCGTCAACCTTATCGCCTACCGCAAAGATGTCCGCTTTGATCTCCTGTGCCAGTGTATATTCCTCAGCATTTTCAAACTTGAACTCTCTCACATATCTCTTTGCGGAAACGCCGGCCTTCTTAA
The DNA here is from genome assembly GCA_964421915.1 of uncultured Lachnospiraceae bacterium. Taxonomy (GTDB): domain Bacteria; phylum Bacillota; class Clostridia; order Lachnospirales; family Lachnospiraceae; genus NK4A136. Next base: position 43,573 of record CAYQZB010000023.1, on the reverse strand, counting down.
AATGTCCCTGCTGGGGCTTGTTCACGCCATGGCGGTGAACCACTTCCTTTTTACCGGACTTATCCTTATTGATGATCTTTTCCTTTTTATCAACGAAGCCAACCTGCACTGCGCTGTAACCATCATTTTCAACTGTCTTAATCTGTGTTACATAACAGGGTCCTGCCTGAAGCACCGTAACCGGGATCAACATTCCGTCTTCGTTAAAGATCTGTGTCATTCCGACCTTTGTTGCTAAAATTGCTTTCTTCATACTACAACCTTTACTCCTTTCTAAGTCTGCGAATTGGCATTCTGCGTAAATTCGCAGTTGAAAACCACATTTCTTTGTTTTCAACTTTCCTTGTTTTTTCCACTAAAGCGGTATGGATTTCTGTCCTCGCGGTTTGCTGTGACTGACGATCTGCAGTCCTCCATACATAAAGTTAGCAGAGGTTTCATGTTAAAATTCTTATTTCATTTTTACATCTACGTAAACACCTGCCGGGATATCCATCTTCTGCAAAGACTCTACGATCTTCTGGGAAGGATTAAGGATATCGATCATCCTCTTGTGGGTTCTCTGCTCAAACTGCTCTCTGGAATCCTTGTACTTATGAACAGCACGCAGGATCGTAACCACTTCCTTCTTTGTAGGAAGAGGAACCGGACCGCTTGTCTCCCCACCGTTCTTCCTTACTGCCTCAATGATCTTCTTTGCTGATGCATCAACCAACTGATGATCATACGCTTTTAATGTGACTCTCATTTTCTGACTTGCCATAAAAAAAGTCGCCTCCTTTTCGTACTTTGTTTTCAAGCACGACAAGCTTGGTGACTGTACACTTTCCCGTGTGTGTCCTGAACCTCCAGAACCGTAACTCACACGTCGTTTCTGCTTTCATGCAGACTGTCTAAGCATTGTACAGTGACTTGTCGTCAATATTATCGGCGGAACACATATCCGCCACTGACATTCGCTCCACGGAAAACCTGTTATGGCTTTCGCCGTAACAGCAACCTCACGCTTCATAGCTATCATGCCACAGCAATAGATAGTATATATGATAACTTTTCAAAATGCAAGCACTTTTTTTGAAAGTTTTGAAATTTTATTGAAAATCAAGAAATTTTCAAATAAATCCTATAAAATCAGGCATTGTTTTGCAAATGTCCGTTGCTCAATATAGACATATCATCGCAGGACACGCTTCCGCTGCGCGCGCCGCGCAGCGGCACATAAGATGCCCCGGACTTATTTATTCTACATCTTTAACTTCTTCAAATTCCTTTACGATCTCCTCTGATGGCGGCGGTGTCAAAAGGCTGACCACCACGATACAGATCAGGCTGAGCGGAAAACCTACCGCCAGAGAATATAACCCTGTTGATGAGCCAAGGGTAACAAGTCCTTCCGTTCCCTGGATCATCGGTATATAATCCCATACGATCACAGTCAGAGCGCCTGACACCAGACCGGCAACCGCTCCCGGAAAATTGGTACGCTTCCAGAAGATTGCCATCAGCACTAACGGACCAAAGGCAGCTCCAAGACCTGCCCATGCATTGGACACCAGTCCCATAATGGAAGAATTCGGATCCAGAGCGATCACATATGCGATGATCGCGATGACAACAATGGTAATCCTGCTGATCACAAGAACTTTTTTGTCGTCTGCATCCTTTTTGATAATGCCTTTATAGATATCCTCCGCAATAGCGGATGCGCTGACTAAAAGCTGGGAATCCGCAGTCGACATGATCGCCGCCAGAATACCGCAGAGGAAAATGCCTGCGATCAGCGGCGCGTTGATCTCTTCTGTGAAAACTTTCTTGATCATTTCAATAAAAATACGTTCTTTTCCGGCTTCATTTACAATATAATCAAAATTCATATATGCCCGTCCGATAATACCGATCACGCATGCCGCAGCCAAAGAAAGCGTAACCCATATAATAGCTACCGTCTTGGATTTGGTCATCTCCTTTTCATCCTTCACCGCCATAAAACGTACGATAATATGCGGCATACCAAAATATCCGAGTCCCCATGCAAGTCCGGAAATAATGCTGACCGCATTGTTGCCTGCGAACATATTAAGAAATCCCGGCGCAGTTTCCGTCGTGATCCCACTTGCTGCCAGACCTGCCGTCACCGTCAGCCCATCTGCATTCATAAAGCAGACTGCACAGACAGGCACCGCAAGAAGGGCAATCAGCATCAAAGTTCCCTGAATAAAGTCCGTCGTGCAGACCGCAAAGAATCCGCCCAAAAAGGTATAGGTAAGGATAACAATCGCGCCTATGGTCAGCGCGATGATATAGTCGATTCCAAAGATCGACTGAAACAGCTGTCCGCCTGCTGCCAGAGCGGAAGCACAATATACCGCAAAGAAAACTACTATTACTATAGAAGAAACAGACATCAGAATCTTCTTTTTATCCCGGAATCTGTTCTCTAAAAACATGGGAATCGTCACAGAATCATTGGCCTTGATCGTATATTTTCTAAGTCTTGATGCCAGAACCAGCCAGTTTAATATAGTTCCGATCAACAATCCCAATGCAACCCAGCCGTCACCGCTGAGACCGGTCACAAAGATCGCGCCCGGCAGTCCCATCAGCAGCCAGCCGCTCATATCGGAGGCCTGCGCTGACAATGCCGCTACAAAGCCGCCCAGTTTTCTTCCGCCCAGGAAATAATCCTCGGCATTTTCATTTTTCTTAGAATACATTGCCCCGATCGCAACCATGATAAAAAGATAGATCACGAAGGCAACCAGTATCCATGCAGTTAAACTTGTCATAACAACATCTACCCCTTTCTTTTTCTGCAGATATGTATGTCTCTGTGAAAAGTAGAGCCATAAATTTCTTCAATTTAAAATGGCAGGGCGTTCCGTAAAGGCTCCCTTGCCATTCACTGCGAGTTATTATAATATATGAAGGGTGATACGTCAATCATTTTTGTATCGTATAATAGCGTAAATTTGCTGTATTTTAATTTTTTACTAATTCCAAATCATCTGGTAACAGAGTACACTGTGCTTTTGGATTGAATCACTCCTAACTAACCTTTTGCAAAAATTGTTGTTAATCTTCCTAATACAGCCCACTGCAGCTGTGCCAAATTCTACGGATACCGGTAAAGTATCCTTATTAGAAAACACTTGTAACAAGACATAATAATTTCACTTTATTAATTCTAGCAGAAGTTCCTCTGCTCTGTCCATTTCAATAAGCAACGGATTCATATAATCGCTAAAAGTATCCAGATACGCTCTACAGCCACCTCTAATCATAATTTTTCCATCTTTTCATCCATACTTAATCCTCCTAACGGTATATGGATTAATCTAAATTGCATAACCGCGAAAGTAATTGCTTTGCCTTTTCTCTACATTGTCCCCATAAATTTGATTCTTTAAGTGCTTCTATTGTCCATAAGCTTTTATCATGCTTTTCTCCCATTTCAGATAGCTTATTATTTATATCATTAATTAATGCACATTCATCTAAAGACAACATTCCATCTTTATGCAAAGTATCCATTACAGCTACGACCTCATCATCAAATACTAACGCAATTTCATCAGCAATATTAATTGCCTTTGGCAAGGCATCAATCTGTTTTTCATAATTTGATGCCATAAGCAATACAGCATTATACATTCGTTTATATATATTTAATTGTATTTTATGGTTATCTTCCATTTCCAATTCTCTATAAATACATCTTTCACCCTCAGACATATTGCAATATGATATAAACCAATCTTTTTTATCCACTATTTCATCACCGTCCCCTCCAAATAAAATCTCTGTGTTCTGTCCCACCAATAATTCCGCCTCGTTGTAAGCGCAAATCTCTTTGATACTGTTTCAAGGCAAACGGAGATAGTGCCTCAAAAGAATGACTATGCCTGTCACATTTCTATATATCGGAAAAAAAGAAAATAGTGCAAAAAGCATATCTTGTCATCTCACTTAAATTAATATTTCTAATTCATCCCAACTAGCTTCATACCCTTTACTATTCATATATGTTTCAAATCCAACTCCAATTTGAGAATTAACCTCTCTTTCCCAAACAGTATCACATTCCTCACATATAAAAATCCTCTTTCCACTTTTCTTCATTTTTGCTTCTTGAACTACTCCTTGTTCACAATATGGACATATCATTTAATTCACCCCTTTAGGAAAAGCAGTCACAATATTATTTGAATATCCTTTAGTTACAATTCTTATTATATCTTCACCGTTTGTACCAATTACCCTTCCCATATTGACATCATAAAGAACATTACCATTGGATTGTAATACTCCTGAACCCTTATTAATACATGCCTTACACGATTACCATCCTTTGAGCCTTGCCCATATATTGTACCATAGTTGCGCACGCTTTTTGCGCATAATTCAAATTGCGAAGCAATTTGTAATAAGCGCTTGCGCTTATTTTAAGCGCTGCTTCTGCACTTATTTTACCATAGGCGCTTCTTTATTTAATTCGCCATATTTTCGGACTATACTGCTTTTAATAACTATTCTAAATATTGGAATAATCTATATTATTTTTCTCCAACATATATATTTATCCCAAATATTAACATCAAATACAGCTTCATTTTTTAAATCATAATAAACGACTAATTCATTCAATTGATCAAAATCATAATTACTTGGATATTTTCCAGCAGATGTTAATTCAATTAATAGACCTTCTAAGGCCATTTCATATTCGTCATGATTGTAAAAATGCCAAACTTCATTAATCGATTCTGCATCCAAAATAGCTACACACTTTTCAATTAATATTTTTAACTTTTCTTCCATTAGTTTCCCTCTCCTTTTAGGGATTTGCGGGAGTATTTATAGGATATGCCGTAGGCACAAAATTTGCAAAACGAATAAATTCGTTGTTTAATCCGTATCATTAATTTTTTTTACACTTACTCCACTCTAAATAATATGCATATTGCTCCTCTATAGAGGCATATTCATCTAATTCACATGGATCAAAAATGCTTACAATATCTTTAGTAAGAGCATGCTTACCCATTGTCAGTTTGTATGCTTTTATAGCATCCCCCATACTTAATATCATTGGTGATGGATATACGTCTCTACAGCATCCCTTACAAAGCAATTTAACATCTTGTAATTCAAGTTCTTTTCTCAGCTCAAGTAATGCATAAAAGAAATTTTCGCCTTCTGCGTATGTATTATAACCTTGAGCTTTAAAATAAATTTTATATATATCGTTCACTTCATTTGTAATAACCATTGCATTGACTTTATCACCTTTGATATCGCACATTACTTCATATTTTTCTTCCACCATTATTTACCTCCATAATTGGGATTAGGTATAAGTGTATTACTTAAAACACCGCTTTGTTATATACCTTTTATTTCAGATACCCTTGCCTAAATAACTCCCGATTAATTTTTTCTTTTCGTTCATTATCTCCTAACATTTCCCATGAATTATGTGTTACTTCGAATACTTCAATTTCTTTTAATTGCTCGCCGAACTTATCATCTTCCACCATTTTTTCAAGACAATTCGGACATTTTGTGTTAGGAATAGTATCTATTTCTTCGCCATCAATTTCATCACATGTTATTCCATATATATCTGGTACAATTCTTGCTAATTTACTTGATGTTATACTTATTCCATTTTCCAAACATAATTCTGCACAATATTTTTTTAATTCTTGTATAATATTTTCGTTAAGGAGGTTTGCATAAGCACATTTCTTCCCACTTTTAGTAGAAACAATTCTTTCGCCATATGTATAGCCGGAAGTAAAATAAGAAATACGTTCTGTTCCACAGTTTAAACATTTTCCTCGTGCAACAGTAAGTTTAAATTTATTCATTCCATTATCCATTGCTAATCTCCTATCGGCGCGACCATTTGTGGTTGCAGTATTTTGTTAGCACCATTCTCTCCACCAATAGAATGATATGCTACGGTGTCTGTACCACCCTCTACATTACCTTGTGTAGTCTGTTCCGTCTGCGTATTTATCGTCTGATAATCCGGATCACTTGTAGCTGCATTTCCACAGCCAGCTGCATTATACCCACTCGGATCATAATACACCACCGGATTGCTGTCACAGTACGCATACGGGTTCAGCCCGTCCCCCTGATAGGCGTCTTCCTGCATGAAACGCCCATATACAGGGTTATAATATCTTGCCCTTAAGTAATACTGCCCTGCTTTTATTTTGAGATTATCCTGTCCAAGCATAAGCAGATGTTCACCTTTTGTGGTTTTAGATTGAAAAGAAATAAATACAAATAGACTTTTGTTCCAGGCTGCGGCATACAATATTCCAGATTGCCAGTTGCCGTAGACCATGGGTATGGATAAACTGCTTTTCAAAAATCACTAAATTTTAAATCGTCGAATATCTTTTCATCTTTTCATAAAAATATTCGCATGCTTCTTCTTCAGTTTCAAAAACCTTTTGTCCTACTTTATGGCCACGCTCACTGTAATATACTTGCCACATTTCCTCTTTCACTATACATAATCTCTCATCTGGCAATCCACCAATCATAATAGAATATAAATCTTGAGAAACACCTATTTCATCCAATTTGTTTTTTAGTTCATTTACTGTCATTTTATTGTAACCTCCTTAATACTCCTACATTATAGAAAACACAGGCAAAAATGATTGACAGGAAAATCAAAAACATAAAACCTCTGCCTAATCACAGATTAAGTTATATACATTTTCCTTTATATCTTTTTTCTAATTGAGTAACATTTCTTGGCGGAATATATAATAAAAAGTTTTGATATTCTTTTATCCACTCTTTACCACCTAATAATAAATCATCCCATTTCTTTTCTAATGTATAGGCAATTAGTGTTAAATCTATTTCCGTTTTTGATTCTTTTTTCAATCGCTCTTTTATCTGCATCCTTGCTTCGTCTGAAACCGAATTTGCAATGAAAGAATCAATATTACAATACGCATATAAGTCTCCATCCTCTTTCTTTTCAATATACACCATTTCAAGTTCACCCGAATGGCGCAAAAAAGATAATATGTATTTATCAGAAAATAATACCACTTCCTCTTCTGAAATAATTGATGATTGCAAATTGTATTTCTTAATTATGCTTTCAAACGCATGCATAACTATTTCTATTAATTCCATTGTTAATTTTCCTTAATTTTTGAATTATTCTTAATAAAAAGAATCCCTACTAAGATTGGAAAAACTTATTATACTTCTGCTATTCTACGTTTTAAAAATTCAATAAAATCTGATGCATAAGCTTCCTTTTTATAATACTCATAAACAGGATACTCTCCTTCTATTAATCCTTTCGACAAATCAAAATAAAACAACTCATCATTAGGTTCAGAAATAATCAGCTTGTCATTATAATCGTCATCTTGCTTACGACTTAATTCATTTATATATACTACATCGCCGCCTACTACACTGTCAAAATCAATGCCATATATACTGTAAATTTCTTCACCATAAATTTCCCCACCTTTATAGTTTTTTAACCACCATTTATATGATGTCGGAAATTTTACATTTAACCTTTTTTCGGCCAGCTCTATCCATTCATCTGAAATGCCCTCTCCATAAGTCGAAAAATCAACATTTTCTTCTGCAGCATTTATTAAATTCACTAATTCGTTATACATTTTTTATCTCCTCTCCACATAAAGAATAAAATTTTTTTATAATCCAATTTAAAAAACTTAATTGGACTTCTCCCACACTTCTCCCTGTCACAGACAAAATTTGCGCACAAAAGAATTGATTGTCGTCTTCAGTCCAATGTCCAGAAAGGACATTGCACGGTTTTTGATTTCTGTCGGAATCCCGCCATAATAGGCTTCTGCCATCCCGCCTGCCATACAGGCGATGGTATCACTGTCGCCACCAATAGAAACAGCTCCACGGATGGCGTCCTCATAAGAATCCGATTCCAGAAAAGCTTCGATTGCGGGTGGCACCGAGTAGGATGTACGGCTGTCAAACACATAGTTTTGTCGAAGTTCACTCAATCTCACTAATGGATATCTGTAGTTTTGTTCTATGTACTTGCGAATTTCTTCTTTAGAAGCCCCCATCCTTGCGAGATAAATACAGAGGGCGACCGCTTCGGCGCCGCGCTTGGCTTCCTTCGTATTGTGAGTGTAATGACAACTGGCATCTATCTCTTTTTTGATGTCCTTAATCGACTCCATGGCATATCCTATGGCACTGACCCGCATTGCGCCTCCATTGCCAAAACTCCTCTGTACTGTGTAATTCTCCGAATTAGCCCATTCCGAAAACATCTGCCCGAATCCGGCATTGGGATATCTGCGGTAATACTGTCTGTACCACATGGCATAGGACTTGCGAGGGCTTACATTCGATTGTTCCCTGTTCAAAATCGCATCCGCCACCGCCACGGACAGCACCGTATCGTCTGTAAAATGACTCTCTTTGGGAAACAATTCAAAATCTTTTGTCTTGACATTGTGAATTTCATATGTGGAACCAATAATGTCACCGATCACAGCACCGAGCATATAACCCCCTATCTTAGGAAATCTCGCCAGACTCCCCCTCCTCGCCGATTTACAACTCTTTTCTAAAAACGCCTTCCGTGTAACTATACACTTTCGACAGGAACACATTTCCCCATCTTCTTCTGTATTTCAAATATTCACTTGCAACATTTATCCTATCCATTAAATAACTCCTTTATATCTTTAACTCTTTTTATACCTTCAGCATTTTTTCTATATAATTTTCCATTTTTATGAAAGTACATATTAAAGTCATTTTTTTCCAAAACATTTTTTAGTAATAAAATGGAATCTTCAATACATTCTCTATCAAGCTGGTTTTTGAATTTGCTAATACGGTACAATGAATTAGATGCTTGTTCAGTATCATAAATTATAATATCATATGTCCTAATTTCATTTTCTATTTCAATTTTATAATTATTAGGAAGATAATTATATTTTAATATGAAAGAACCCATGTGTTCAAAATTGCAAATAGTTTCTATTTTTTTGATATCTGCACCAAATGTTCTATCCATGCACGCATCAAACATATTAATAATTCCATTATAAAAAATACTATCTAATCGCATGCCAAATACCTCCTTCATTAACAAACCGATAGCCATTGGTGTCCCATATGCGGACACGGAGGAATTTTTCATCGTATTCATGATACGTTTCGTAACTTTATGTGGTCTTTGTCAAGATTGAACACTTGGCAAAATCCTGCTTTTCTCCTTGCACTAATAATGCCCCTGTCATTCCTCTTTCTAATGAATCGAATTTCTTCCTATATGCTATTATTTCTGTTATGTTATAATATTTTGTTCCCGTTTCTTGCGCACGGTATGCTAATTTATCTCCTATTGTAACTTTTTCTATCACTCTCCCGTAAAATATTATCATTTCTTTTTCTTTACATATCTCATATGATTCTAAAATAAACACTTCTTTTTCCATAATTAGCCTCCCAAAATGTTTGTAAAACATAACCTGTAATCAATTAGCCAACAACTATATAAGAGCTTTTTAATTTAGAAACACGATTAGGGTTTTCATTTAGCAAACCATTATTCTAAACCTAAATAAAATGGTAATCGCTCTTCTATATTACAAGCATCTATAGACAATATAGTAACTAAATCCCGGATTTCTTTAATTCTCTTGCCATGGAAAACTTTTGCATCCAAAAATTGGTCAAATGACTCAAAATCATAACCTTGTGAACCATCTTCAGTTAAACCAAACCAATATATAACTTTTTCATCTTTACCATACAGCATTTTCCCTAACCAAGAACATTGATAATCTTTGTAGCTATCAATACAAAACTCAATTTCAATACAAGTTCGATTATTGGTAATATCGAATGACATTATACTACAAAATTCTTCAAATGTTATTTTATTCATTATGCTCACCTTCAGTATTAATGCATTTTTTGCATCTAATGTTCATATAATATTTCTTCTTTACACGCCGGGTAATAGCTATCTATTTTTCTCCCCTCATATCTGCAGCCATCAAGGTTAGCCAATCTACCACATATGTTGCATTCTAATAAAACTTTATTATGCTTGGCACTGCTCGATAACACTTTTATATAACGCAAATCACCATCAACATTGTATCTATTTTAGAAAAGCCTACTCTACTCTTTCTTTTTTCCTCCATATCCAAATAAAACCCCGGATTTTCAACTAAATATTTATCCTCATCTAAATCAAGCAACATCCTTAACCTACTACTATATTGCAGCCTTGAACTAAAATTTTTTTCATTCTTTTTTACCCATAACCTTAAGGCATTATAATAGTTCTTATATGATAACAGATTATTCTTATCTAAATATATTTCATGAAAACTATTTAACACAGAATCATTCATAAATATTCCTCCATCAATAAGGGCTTATCAAAGCGGTATTCATGACTTTTTAGGATCTTGGGATACCGCTGATACTGCGTTTTTATTTAATAGTGGTGGGAGATTTCCCTCCCCCTTATTCCCCCTGATGTGTGCCAATGTAACATGGGCGTTTGGGGATCGTCAAGGAAATTATGAGTTTACACGATAAATACAAGATTCTATCGCTACTTTATCCTCTACTTGACAAAGGAAATCTTGTTTTAGTTCATCAATGCTGCATACTTTTTTTCGAAAAATATCATCATATCCTTCAACAACAAATATTTCTACCTGTCTAATATGCAATGAGTCAATTAGATATTTCAAACAGTCAAATAATATATTTATGTTATCCTTGCAACACTGTTTGTAAAAATTTCTGGATTCATCTGCAAACAGTACATCACTAGAAAATTTATCGAAGGGAAAAAGTACATCACTACTATTACAAGGTTGGTTTTCTGATGTAATCGCAAATTTAATGTTTCCATCCGATTTCTGCTCTTCCAACATTCTATGTATCTCTTTGTAAAACATTATTTCCTCACCGAACCAGATATAAATGTTCTTGTCAGATGCATATGACTTCACTTGTTCTAATAATTCTTTATCATATACTGAATTAAAAGAACCAAATAAAAAATAACTCATTGTATCAATTCTCCTTATTGTGTAGGAAGATTATTATATCCCGGTGTAAGTGGTCCATCCCATACACCATCCCTATAACCATTCTCATTGTAATGATAACTATGCTCGTGCGGTTGATACGACTGTTGAGTTTTGTATCAAAATGCGAATGGTCAAAATCTTGTCTATTAAACTGCCAACCGTTTGCATCATAAAATGCTCTACTTTTTACAGTACCATCTGGATTCATTACCTTGTGTAGTCTGTTCCGTCACGTATTTATCGTCTGCCCATCCGTATCCCTTGTAGCTGCATTTCCACAGTCAGCTGCATTATACCCGCTCGGATCATAATACGCCACCGGATTGCTTTCACAGTACGCATACAGGTTCAGCCCGCCCCCTGATAGACGTCCTCCTGCATGAAACGCCCATATACAGGGTTATAATATCTTGCCCTAAAGTAATACTACCCTGTCAACTCATCATTCTGCTGTCCTGTTTAGAAAATATGGAAAAATAATTCCTGTTTCTGTAATTTCTAAAACGGCTGCTTTTACAATATTACTATATCTTTCCATATAACCTTATCACTTTCGTCATATTCCACTATTCTTACCTTGGAAGCTTTATTTTTACGCACTTGATTTTCATCATCATCCAAATAGACTCTAACCTGTTTTACCCCGCCATGCTCAAATTCTCCTTTATTAATTTCCATATGCGGGTTTTGAGGCATATTTTTTACCGTCTCCTTTAACTTCTCCACAGATTCCTGAAAACGGATCGCCTCCTTAAATTTGATCTGTCTTTCTCTGTTTTCCGGCTTCTCATAGTCTAAAACATTCTGATAAAGAGTGATGTATCTGCATGTATCCGATATCTCCTCATTGCTGTAGCAGTCTTTAAAATTCTCGACCCCCTCGCGCGGAACATACTGATAATAGGATTCGTGAAACCACATCTTCCATACTGCGCCAAACCATATGCCGCCAACTACTTCCTCATGGCCGGGTAATTTATCTACATCTACTGCCTGCTTCCCTTTACGATATGGATGTTTCTTTAGAGGGATTCCTTCCAAGCTCCTGTTTGCACTTTTATAAGGTTCTAGTTCTGTATTGTTTTGCCACCTACTATCAGTCGCAGAAACGGCGATTCCAACAACGCCGACTTCATTCATAATATTATTAATTAACGAATAGATTTTTTCCTGATTAGATAAAAATATGTCATATTCCAATAGCGCATCAAGCATCGTGGTTATATTATGATTATTTTTAATTATACCAAGCAACCCATTCCCCCTATCCCATAACTTTGCTGAGTACTCCTCTTCTTCTAGCGCCATATCTAATTCATTTAAAAACTTTTTTTCTTTATAAGAAACCATTTTATAATTTGTTCGGTTTCCCAGCGACATTAGTTTAGGCGTAAAAAATTGCATTTCTGAAATCCATTTTTTTGCTAACTCCGGATGATTCCTAATGCGAAGCGTAATCACAATTTGTTCTTTTCTTTCCATAATCTACCTCTCCCTATTTAGTCAAGAATTTTTTCCTTAAAATTCAAGGTTTTTCTTGCAACATTTATCCTATCCATTTAACAACTCCTTGTTTGTTTAAATTTTCATCTGAGCATATCTCTAGCCATTCCATTTGCTTCTCCGCTTTCTTCCCTTAAATCACAATCCCTATATCGCTTTCCACTTTTCTTTCCACCAAATTCAACAAAATAGAATGGTGCATCATCCTTTATATGCCAATTTACATCTGAGATTTGTCCTACTAATGATCTTTCAATAATTTCTACTCTATCTCCCACTTTATACAGCAGTTCCCCGACTACCTTATAAAGCCTGGAGTTAACTCGAAATACTTTTTCTCCATACTTCAATGTAATCTTCTCTTTTTGAGTTGATATACATTGAAAAACTTTTCCATTTGGCTGTAGTGCAAAAAAATCCTCCCTGCAATCAGAATATTGTAATACCATAATACCCTTCTATAACGCTGAGCAATGTTTGAGTTTTTCCATAAACATTACAAATTTCCTCAGTTAATTTTTGTCCATATTCATCTCTTATCAAATTATCCCATTTTAACATGATTTCCTTTATTTTAGCAGCTACTCCATCCTGACATATTGCAATTAAGGGAAAAATCCAGTCCTTATCATTACAATCAATGCAAATACAACCCTGTTCACTTTTTAGTAGCAGTAAATTATTCAGACTATTTCTATCTCTTTCTTGCATTGCTGCATTTATATCTCTTTTATCAATATGTAATTCCATGATTACTACTAAATCATCTAAAATTTCTTCTATATACTCATTCGTGAAATACATTTCATATTGAACCATTGCTTTACCGCTCTCTCGTATTTCATTGTTTTTATGACCATCCAACAACTCCATTTGTTCCTTTTTTGCACACCTTGGTACAGATGCTCAATGGTGACAGCTTGGCTTAAACTTTTATTGCCCCATATTCATACGCCTTAAAATCTTCTTTCCACAAGGTAGAATTATCATAAATCGCATCTGTCCACAAACAACTTTCTAATCCCTCACATACAATATTAGCACCTCTTAAATCACATTTTGAAAAATAGACGTTTCTAATTATTGAATCGGAGAAATCTGCATAACGGAATGAAGAACAACAAAAATCACTATGTAATAATAATGCTGTTTTAAATGTGCAGCAATCAAATTTCGAATTTGCTTTTACCATAATTAGTTTGCTTTCATCAAAATTAGACTCGGAATTTAATCATATTATTTAATTTACTAACTACGAACTCAAGTCTTTGCTCCAATTCAATTGTTGTTGTCTCATCTTGTTTTAGGCTAAATATGTAATTCCCAACATCTTCATGCCATACCAAATCATATTCTGTTGAATCCTTATGCAACTTAATAATGCTGAACCATATTCCATCTATCTTTTCATCCGATAACATTTGATATTCCTCACAGAAAATCTTTGCAACAAGGTCATTACCATCAAAATAATCGAAATCAACAAACAAATACTCTATTCTATTGTTTTCGTCATCATTAATATGCTTTACTACCTTTATACTCATTTGACACTCTCCTTATTTCTCTTGGATTATTATAAATCAAATCCTTATGAATGACGCGTCAACTAAAATGATACAACATCATTTATCATACAAATATCTCATAATTACACCGGCAGTATTTTTCTTCTAATCACTTCATTTTTTATAATTTTTTAGTGCATCCAGGAAACTTGCCGAAAATCTGGTTTCCACAATTCCTAAATCTAGATTTTTTGTACTCTCCAACAATTCAAAGGATTCTATCAACTCAACAATACTATTTTGGGCTAAATATACACCTTCTTTTATATCATCATGAATCCATATATATATGGCATAATTTAATCGATTAATACATAAAAGGTTTCCTCCATCTAACTCACCGATCGGAATCAAATTATACGGTAACTGTTGTTTATAAACTTCATATATTTCACAGATATTATTTTTTCCTGTTAATGGGAAAAAAACATCATTGAATCATAGCCTTTTTTATCCGTAAGTGGTGTTCTTTCCAACGATTTAAATCCATAGTTATCTTTCAAATATATACCTGCATAATTTTCTAATATATACTTATACTCTTCTGATATCTCAATTTCAAAACTATGCTGAATTTTTATTAATTCTTCCTCTATCTTTTCTTTTTTACAGTTATTTTCAAACAAATCATTACATTTAGCTATAAAATGTTCGTTCAATAATTAAATCCTCCTCTCATATCGGATGCCGAACCTATATGGGGTATATTACTATGCAAATTAGTTGGAATCAATTGAATTACAGTACTTGTATAATGATGTGGCGTTAAACCACTGTCTAATAAAAATTGCCATTTCCGTCTGTGATTCTGCAAAACTAACCGACCGTAATATACTCTTAGCCCTCCTTTACACCGTCCGCGCAATTTGACATATTCTTCCTAATTTGTTGAATCAAACTCTTTATAATATAATCTCCTAAGGGAGACGCTGATATATATTTTAAATGCTCTTCTGCACTTATCTTTGTTATGTTTCCGTATAGATCTATCTTTTTCCAGTCACTACCTATACCAAATGTTAAAAAAATATCGTCAAAATCTGAAGCTATATAATCTTCCTGATGTCCAATAATTCTCCATTCACCTACTCTTTTTTTATCAAATAAACCATATGAATCTAAAACTATTGGCGTCATTACCCGTTGGATTTTTTCTATACTTTCTGCGGTAATATATGGTTTTTCAAAATTATAATCAAAAACAATACGAAGACAATTATTCTTTTTAATTTCTGTAAGCTTGTACATCACATTCCTCCACTATTTTTTATGAAACGCTGTTATTACATAAACCTTCATACTCATCATTTTATCCTCCAATACCCAATTTTTCTTCCGCCGATTCTTTCAATGGCATCCATTTTTTTCAAGTCTGCCACTGCCCTTTGAACTGTTTTATATGACACGCCTAAACGGTCAGCTATTTCGGACAACGAAATGTCCGTTTTGGTCTTAATAAGCTCTAAAACCTTTGTATTAATACCTTTTTCTTTTCGGACATCATTTGTCCTATTAACTGACCGGATATGAACTAGGATTTACAATAATCTGAATATATTGTTTTCCGCTCTCATCTAAACAATTTACATCAGCTATAATACCCATTGTATCCTTAATTTTATTAGGAATATCCTCAAGAAGTTTTTTGCAGTCAGCCACACCAACGATTTTCCCATTATCATCAACTCCAATATAGATACATCCTCCCTGTGCATTAGCAAAACCACATACCCATTTTAAATATTCATCTCTCCATGACTCTTTATATTCTATATTTTGACTTTCTGCCATACTTCTTATCCTCCATCTGAAAACGATCTATTGAATTGCCTATATAAAAATTCTTGATATTTTTACACCTCTGATACTATATTACAATATATAGTGACGTACTTATTTTTGTATCTCCGTTCAAATATTTCTGCCGGATAAAAGCATTTACTTAATAAAGAATTATTCAATCTTTCTTCGAAATACTCCAACTCCTCTTCATCCATATACATTTCTATAATATCTTCCCTAATAAACATTTCGTCCACATTAGAATCAAGCTTTATTGAAAAACTCCTTTCTTTTCCCAAATATAATATTGGAATATATTTTTCACATTTTTCTGAAACATTTTTAATATACATCAACATTTTTTCAATACCTTGTATATCTACTTTTAGAAGAAATGAATTAGTGCTACTCTTAACAATTTCAACCATAATCCCATTCTCCAGTTCTAGTCATTTATTAGTACATGAATATTTTTTATTACATCAAATCCTTCCAGAATCTTCTATTTTTATACTTTGTTTATCTCCTTCTGCATATGTTAGTCTCCCTAGTTCCGCCAAGGGATTTACGCTGTTTCATTAACCTATTCAACTTCTTCCAAACAGTTTTGATATACCTTTTCAATATATTCACGTTCCATGCCGTCGCACAAAATTAAACTATGCATCATATGTGTGAAAATATTATCATCGACACTTTCAATAGGCTCCGGCAAATAATTTACTCCTTCTTTTTCGTATGCCGCTCTTGATACATATGCAACGGCATCTATAATACAGTCCCACGCACTTATATTTTTTTCATCTTTCTCCATTTCTTGAAACAATGTAAATCCATTTTCTTCATTATCCAAGAAATCATATAGGACTTCTCCTAGGTTTTCTTCTGTATGTACCCATTTCGAACTAACTTTTATAGCTTCATTTAACAATACCTTAACATTTTTTCCTTGTAAATATGAAGATGCCTTTTCTGCCAATTTGATGGCAAAGATACATTTGCTTTTTTGTCCCAATTTTGTTATATCCATATTTGTCTCTCTATTCTACATATTGTCCATTTTGAATTACAAAATTACTTTTACCTGTAACTTTAACTTAATATTATCCTTCTACTTCCCTCAAAAATTTATCATTACATTTAACTATACTTCTTTTTTCCAATCTTCAAAACCACATTGATCCAGTTTCCGCTTTACCACTTCCATTGCTTTTTTATTAAATTTCATTTGATGTACTTTATAAATATCATTTGTTATCACTCCCAATGACCTATCTACAAATGCAGACATAATTAAGGCCAAGTTCTCATCAGACATATAGTCATATAGCAAATAAAGCAGTGCCCAATAGCTTTCCTCATCTACTTCATTTGGAAATGCTTGATACAACATAGTATACGTTGATTTCAAAAATCTTACAATATATGGTGACATACTTATTTTTGTATTTCCGTTCAAATATTTCTCATATCTAATCTATAAATTCTTCAATATACTCTTTCAAATCATCTTCCAACTTGTCTTTAATACTCAAAATATTTCTCCATCCTCTTTATCACATTTTTTCAATTTCTCTAATTCTTCTAACTCCATCCAGCGTCCTCTCCTTCCTCATACAAAAGCTCTTGACCACAGCCAAGAGCTTTCTGAAATTCTATAAAACGGTTCTCTTTTTTTCAGCTTTCGCCTATTCGGTGTACGTGAACCGAAACGTACGGAAGAACCTCCACTCATGAATCCGAAAAATCATAAGCTTCATTGGTTAATAATATTATATTCAATCATCCACATAAAATCAATCGTTTTAGAATTTTTATCTACTGATTCCATGTTTGTATTCCCTGCGCAATCATAATCAGTCCAGCACAACGCTTTACCTGTAACTAACTATATAATTAACTAAACCGGCGCCAAGAACAGTTCCAAAAATCACTAATAAAATCGACAATCCGACGCCAATCAGCATCCAAACCAGATACGCTTTGCAGAAATTTGCCTTGCTTGGTTTCACACCGCCGCCAAACGCCCAGACGAGTATCAGAATAAAATTGACAATAGGGATGCAGAGAAGCAGCATCGTCCACATCCATTCGCCCATAGTTACATCATCCGATTCCACAGGCGGCTGATATGCAGGCTGCTGATTCACCGGAGCCATATAAGGATTCTGCCCCTGTCCTGCCGGCTGCATATAGGGATTCTGTGCCTGTCCTGTCGGCTGCGCGCCGGTATTATCTGGTTGATACATGTTATTTTGATCCATACTTTTATCCTCTTTTCCGCGCCGTTTTTGCGCTGCGTTCTTTTGAAACTTATGTTTACCATATTATACAGCACCCCCCTCCCCCTGACAACATATTTTTCCCTGCAATAGTACCCCCGCTCCACACTTTATGTTATAATATATTTTAATTTGTTTCGGTAAATATAGTAAGGAGAAATCATCATGTGGACTGCAGACCGTTGGAAGGATTATGAGGTTTACGATACATCGAATGGAGAAAAGCTTGAGCGGTGGGGGGATTATATCCTGGTACGCCCCGATCCGCAGGTGATCTGGGATACGCCCCACGAACACCGGGGCTGGAAAAAGAAGAACGGACACTATCACAGAAGCAGCAAGGGCGGTGGTGAATGGGAATTTTTCGGATTACCGCAGGAATGGGAAATCAGTTACGAACTTCCCGAACAGACAGCGGCTGCCCCGCTTCGTTTCCATTTAAAACCGTTTGCTTTTAAGCATACCGGTCTATTTCCCGAACAGGCTGTGAACTGGGACTGGTTCTCCCAAAAGATCATAGAGCAGATCAATCTTGGCAAAAAAGAATACAAAGTCCTGAATCTATTTGCCTATACAGGGGGCGCTACCATTGCGGCTGCAGCCGCCGGCGCCTTTGTGACCCACGTCGACGCCTCCAAGGGAATGGTCGGCTGGGCAAAAGAAAACGCCGCGTCCTCCGGCATCGGAGAACACAGCATCCGCTGGCTGGTAGATGACTGCGTCAAATTTGTTGAGCGGGAGCTGCGCCGCGGCAACCGGTATGACGGCATTATCATGGATCCTCCCTCCTATGGACGGGGTCCCAAGGGAGAGATCTGGAAGATAGAAGACGCCGTCTTTCCCTTGATCCAAAAAGCATCCCAGCTTCTTTCCGGGGATGCCGGTTTCTTTCTGATCAATTCCTATACGACCGGTCTGCAGCCTGCTGTTCTGACCTACATGCTGGAAACTGCCATTGTAAAAAATCGCGGCGGGTTCGTGGAATCCTCAGAGATCGGGCTTCCCGTCTCCGGCAGCGGTCTGATCCTGCCCTGCGGTGCAAGCGGCCGGTGGAGCGCCAAGAGACAGGATTTCACAACAGAGGCATAGATGCCGCAATGCGATACACTACATATGAGAACTGATCTGGCTGCCGACCAACCCAACGCCCACAAAAATTATTAAAATTGTCAATACGAATGACAGACAGAAGAAAATCAGCATCCAAAGCAGCTGCGCTTTGCAGTAGTTCGCCTTGCTTAGTTTTGTACCGCCGCCAAACGCCCAGACGATCAGCAGAATAAAATTCACAACAGGGATGTAGAGAAGCAGCATCGTCCACATCCATTCGCCCATAGAGACATCATCCGATTCCATAGGCGGCTGATATGCCGGCTGCTGGTTCACCGGTGCCATATAAGGATTTTGTGCCTGTTCCGTCGGCTGTATCGGCTGCATATAAGGATTCTGTACCTGTTCTGCCGGCTGCATCGGCTGCGTATAAGGATTCTGTGCTTTTTCTGCCGTCTGTGCGCCGGTATTTTCCTGTGGGTACATATTGTTTTGATCCATACTTTTATCCTCTTTTCCGCGCGATCCTTATGCCGCGCTAAATTTTTAATTCTATTTTTTAATTATGTTTTATCTTATTTTAATTCTTTTATTATCTAACATTATTTTCTATGAACGTCTTTTTGAACAGCCCTTAAAAATCAAATTGTCCTCTCCTCCCAAAAAATTTTCTCACAAGACTATTCCATAGGAAAAAATTTGTGTTATAATGTACTAATGAATCCGGTCGCTTTGCATCTAATGCGCAGCGCCCCGGAAGATTCGATCAATGCTCACTGCGTTCGCGCCTGTGGAGCGGAAACGAGGTTACCTTTATGAATGTTAATGAACTGGCAGGAACCATTCACCATACGCATTATCCGAAACATGTTGTCTCCCTGCCCCATACGAGCCGTCAGATCACGGAGGCCACGCAGAAAACAGAGACGGATTCCAAAACAAAGGAATTTTCCGATATTCTCTCCGGCTATGTAACCGATGCGGCGAATGAAGACAACAAAGAGATCCTTACTGCAATCAAAGACCTCGCAGACAGCATCGAATCTCTGAAAACCAAGAACTATAACCAACAGGAAACCGATGTCATGTCCATCCTGACCGATCAGGAAAAGGCGAGGGAATACTTAAGCCATCAATCCGGCAGGCAGCTGATCATCGACATGGCGGAAAATTCCATTGCAAGTATTATTTCCGGTTCCCATCTTTGATTCACACGGCAATGACGCTTCCACCGTCATTGCCTATTTTTATCCTGACACCATATCCTATATCAATGTATCTCCGGCGTTCTCAGGTGCAGTGCCGCACCGTCCGGGGAAACGGAATGACATCCCGGATATTGCCCATACCTGTCACATACATCATCAGCCTCTCAAATCCCAATCCGAAGCCTGCATGTCTTACAGAACCGTATTTTCTAAGATCCGAATAAAATTCATATTCCTCCGGCTTCAGTCCCACTTCCTTCATGCGCTGCAGCAGCTTATCATAGTCATCTTCCCTCTGGCTTCCGCCAATGATCTCGCCGATACCGGGCGCAAGAAGGTCCATCGCCGCAACCGTCTTTCCGTCTTCATTCAGTTTCATATAAAATGCTTTGATCTCCTTTGGATAATCTGTCACAAATACCGGTCTGCCAAAGACTTCTTCGGTCAGATAACGCTCATGCTCCGTCTGCAGATCACAGCCCCAGCTTACCTGATAATCAAATTGCTTCCCTGACTTTTCCAGCAACGCAATCGCCTCGGTATAAGTAACATGGGCGAACTCCGAGCCTATGATATGCCGCAGTCTCTCAATCAGTCCATGGTCGATAAACTGATCAAAAAATGCCATTTCCTCCGGCGCATGCTCCAGCAGATAGCCAATCACGTATTTTAACATGCTTTCCGCCAGCGCCATATCGTCCGACAGATCGGCAAACGCAATCTCCGGCTCGATCATCCAAAACTCCGCCGCATGTCTGGTGGTATTGGAATTTTCCGCCCGGAATGTGGGTCCGAAGGTATAGACATTCCGGAAAGCAAACGCATAAGTCTCCACATTCAGCTGACCGCTCACCGTCAGATTGGCAGGGATACCAAAGAAATCCTTTTCGTATGCAATGCTGCCATCCTCCATTCTGGGGATCTCATTTAGATCCAGCGTCGTCACCTGAAACATTTCCCCTGCGCCCTCGCAGTCGCTTCCTGTAATGATCGGCGTATGGACATACACAAAATCCCGCTCCTGAAAGAATTGATGGATCGCATAAGAAAGGATGGAACGCACGCGGAATACCGCCTGAAACGTATTCGTCCGCGCCCGCAAATGCGGAATGCTTCTCAAAAACTCCATGGAATGACGCTTCTTCTGCAGCGGGTACTCCGGTGCGGACTCTCCCTCCACCAAGACATCAGACGCCTGCAGCTCCAACGGCTGCTTCGCCTCCGGCGTCAGCACGATCTTACCCTTTACAATGACAGCAGCACCGACATTTAATCCGGATATTCGGTCAAAATTCTCCAGATGATTGTCATAAACCACCTGCAGCGTCTCAAAATAGGTTCCATCGCTGAGCACCAGAAATCCAAAATTCCTGGATGCCCTGACCGACCGCACCCAGCCGCCGACCGCCACCTCACGATCCTTCCATGATTCCTTATCCTTAAAAATTGATTTGATATACTGTAATTCCATATTAATAAATATCCCTTTCTGTAACCTGCGAATTCTTGACAACGAAAAGCGTAAGCTTTTTGTTGTATGTTCCGCAGGCACAAATTTATCGCCGCTTTGCTTCCGCCTCAGCCCTTCTGACGCTCCCGTTTTATCTGTGTAACAATTCCGATCACAGAGAATATGATCATCACAACCGTGGAAACCGCCTTATCCAAAACAATAAACTGCTCCACCAGAAGATTCAGCAGCATGCCGCCAAAAACTGACGTCAAAATGATGATCACATAATCGCCGATCGCCACTGCAAGAATACCACAGAGCAGACCTGCGACAGCTGCCCAAAGAACGCCTTGCTTCAACAGCGACATGATCTGCTCAAGTCCCTCGCTCCAGCCTTCCGGTCGGATTCCAGTCTCCGACAGCATAAGCTCCAATAGATTCACATCCGCTCCTGTTTTTACTCCCAGCAGGACTGTCTGAAAGAAATTACCGAAGGCAAATATATGCTCCGCACCGCTCACCTGCTCCAGCAGCGTCTTTCCCAGCGCCATCGCCTGACGCCAGAAAAAGGAAAACACTACCAGAAATGCACTGATGGATGCGCTAAAATACATTCCTGCTTTATAATAACGGAATCCTAAAAATCCCGTAATCAGTCCCGCTGCCAAAGCAATGACCAAAAGCACGGTTCCTTCCACAGAAAATTTCGCACCAATCTGTAACGTCAAAAAGTAACCGATCCAGCCGCATAACAGAAACTGTACCAGTTTATAAAGCCTGAAACCACGAAAACAGATGAGGCTGCCTACAACCAGCATCACCAGATAAACCATCCATACCGAATTTGAATCCATATCTTACCACTGCGGTCAGACGTCCGCACTCCCCAATTTTTACTCTCCATTATATGCCGACTGTCCCTGTCACTTAACCTGTCGAAACAATTCCGTCTTTGCCAGCCTGTTCCTAAAAAAGGTTGCCAGCGGACCTGTAAAAAAAGCCGTAATCACCGTCGCCACACCCACAACGCTTCCCAAAAGGAATCCGACTGTCACACAGATCAGATCCGTACCGATTCTGGTCCATTTATATTGCAGCTTCCCATGAAGCGCCTGCTCTATAATCTGCCCCAGCGCATCATACGGCGCTATCCCGATATCGCACTGCATATAAAGAGCCGCGCCAAATCCCAGCAATACCACTGCCGCTAACATTAGTACTACCCTGATGACCAGATGCTCATCCATGCTTTCCGTAGAAATATCAAAATGTCCCAGCACCCATATCAAAAGATCCGCCGTATAACCGCAGCATACCATGGCGACAAGTGTTCCCGGTCCGACCGCCTTACGCAGCGTCAGCATCATTACAATAAACAGTACAAGATTGACCAGAAGCTGGCAGGTGCCGTAACTGGCAGACAGATGGTAACTGATTCCGAGATTCATGCATGCAAACGGGTCTGTCCCGAAATTCGCAATCCGCATCAACCCTATGGATATTCCGATAAATACAACGCCAAGGCACATACCGGCTACAACAGCAGGACGATATTTCCCCTTTTCTTCTGTATTTTCCGCTTTCCTATCCATCTGTTTCTCCCAGAGTATCTTAACTCTATCTTATCTATACGAATGCAAGCGCTGTCCTTTTTATATCCCATTTATTTTAACAAGGATAGGACGGATTGTCCATATCCAAAACAATTAAAAAGAAGCTGTAAGCTTCTTTCTATGTTCTCCTATTCTCCAACATATTCAAACTTCCGGCGATTTTCCGGCGGATCCTCCACGCTCATCCATCCCTGTCCGCCCGGTGCCTCCCAGATGGGAATCTCCACCGCGTTATCCGCCCATTTTGGAAGAGAAAAACTGCCAATTTCCTCCGGCAACGCATCAATCAGCGCAGAGTAGACCTCATCAAGTTCCTCATCCCCTTCTACCAGTTCCGCTTCTGACCAATCCAGCCCTTCCGGCATCTGCCAGATATTATTCAACTCCCTTATACACTCTCCATTCTCATAAAAACACAGCGATACCTCACTCCGAATATACTCCATCCCGTCTTCCTCTGTAAAAGATTCAACTCTTTCATAACGTCTCCAGATATACTCGCTTTCTCCAGTCTCATTAAATCTCCAAGTATAATTGACAATACTATTGGCGCTGCTAGCCCCTATTTCCTCAAAGATACCACCCTCTCTCAGCATCACCGGACTTCCTCGCATTACAAAAAAATTTTCTTTTTTATCCCACACATAAAGCTTTCCTTCATCCTCATGGAATACATACAGGTCTGTTGCATCCCCAAGATCATCCAACATAACCATCAACTCTTCTTTTCCGTCACCATCCAGATCCTCCGCAGCCAATTGCATACCCTGTAGAAGACCACCATTATATTCCATATGCTGTCTCAAATATTCCGACCATGTCAGATCCTCATTCTGATGTCTGTCATACGCTGTTGCCTCACCTTCCAAAAACGCATAGAAGAGATCATTCTCCCACACCTTATCATCGCTGACATAATAGATCAGATTGTTATCCTCCGATTCTTCTACAGGATCTTCCACTGTTTCCGACATTTCTCCGTTGCCCGTCCCATCAGCCATTCCCACTGTTTCCGTTTCTATCTCAGACGGCTGGGGCAGGACCTCGTCACCGGATACCGCCGCATCTCCTTCTTCGGCAGCCATATCGGGAGCCGGTGTATCCCCAGATGCCGCACAACCTACACACCAAAACATGCACACTGCTGCAGCCACCATTGCCACTGCCTTTCCTATCCTTCTTCTCATAGATTTCCTCCTACCATAATCTGATACCACTTCTCTGCCTTTTCCTGCCGATCCGAAAGTGTACTCTCGTCTTTAGGCTTTATATACTCCTTCATTACGATCCTGGCAGCTGTCTGCACGTCGTTTCCAGGATGGCGGTTCACTTCGTCTAAATAAGCAGGATAGACATTAGAACGCGATCCATCTTCCCCTAACTCGTATAGGATATATGCCACCTCCGCCCGCCTGACCTGCCATATATCAATATAGATTCCTTCATATCCTGAAAAATTCCCCTCTTCGGAAGCCTTCTGGTATTCCTCTAGCCGCTCTTGAAACTCCTCTCCGGAGGTATCATATCCACATTCCGCAAGATATAATTCCAAAAGTCCCACAGTCCGTTCAAAACTCCATTGAACGCTGCCCACGCCAAACCCATGAATGTCGTATCCACATTTCTCCCCAACGCATACGACGTCATCATACAACTGTACCAAATCCACCCGTGTCACATCACCGTCGCTATATTTTTCCATATAGCCGATGCAATCGCTAACATGAATTAAATAAAGGGGCTTTTTTTCTGGATGCGACTTGTAATATCCATTCTCAAAATGTCCACATACCGATTCACCCATAATATTCCCCACTACTCCCGCAACAAATGCCTCATCATATCCCTCATCTATCATCACTAAGCTTATCTGGACATAAAACATGACTTCCGATCGTGTTTTTTCCGGGCAGTATGCTTCAATCACATTTCTCCGTTTTTCAAACAACTCCCCAATCATAGCAATCGTTTTTTCTATCGACTCTGGTGATGCATGTTTAAGGGACGAAATGGTTGTCATCAGATAATCATAATCTCTTTCACAGATATACATATGCTTTAAAAGACTATCGATATATCCGCAGAGTTCTTCCTCCGTTGCACATCCCCTGCTATACGCAACAAAGATACCACAGTCATATATCCCCGGAGGCAGCCCCCTTTCATCCGGTGCCGTATTCAAAAGTGTCCTGTATCTGTTGAAATTCATTGCATCCGTCCCATTATTGATCACAGGCGATCCATTCCACATTTCTACCGACGCAAGAATGCCCGCAATCTCTATATTGCTATAATCCCCTCTCCTTAACGGTTCCAAATAACTCATGTACACCCGCATCTTTTCTCCTTCTTCCGGACTGTTGACTCCATAATCCATCCGAAAACCGGCAAGCTTTCCTGCCGCCTGCCTGAGAAGCTCCTCCCTTGTCACCGGCCAGTATTGTACAGTTTCCAAGTCTTCTTCCTCTTTAGATTCCGCATCTTGTCCCGCTGTTTTCCGAATACCGTCACAAGACCATGCTCCTTCTTCCTGATATTCCAATTCTTCCATCAGGCTTCTGCACTCCGCCTTAAACTCCATAATCTTTTCTACATTATTATCCATGTCCTTTACAAAACGATTCCTGATCCACTCATTTTCATCCAGAAACCGCTCAAGTCCCTGCCTTACCTTCTGACCATAGAAACCAAAATCCGTCTTTCCGATTTCTTCCTTTGCTGCCACGCATGCATACTTCAAACCCCCACATTCCGCTTCTGCCGGGATCTGCTCTGCCGTTTCCTCCATCTCCCTGACAGCCACGGATGCCGCCTCCATTAGTCTTTCCATCTCTGCCATCACATTTCCGATTCGTTCGCCCAGCTCGGTGACCTCACGGTAATCTATGTAATAATTTCTTGCTAGCACTCCTGTCTATTCCTCCTTATTTTCCAGCGATACGCAATAGTCCTGATCAGCTTCTTCAAATGCATCTGTGGCGTTTTCAAGAAGTTTCAGTATTTTTATCATAACTCCTTTTAATTCCGTTAATGCCTCCCGCTCCTGCCTGATATTCTCCAGTGCCGCTTCTGCCGCAGCTCCGCTGGACTGGCTTACCGCTTCCTCTATTTTTCCATATCCTATAAGAATGCTTCCGTCAAGAACATCCCTGATTTGAACTTTCAACCTGTCAGCTTTTTCTCTAACTGTGTTATATGATATTTTTATTCCTCCCACTGTACGCTTCGCCTCCCCTCCTCGTCTACCTCTGATAACTGTTCTCCCAATGTCTCTATTTTCTGCCCGGTAGTTTTAAAGATACTCTCCAATTCCGGAAGCAGTCGGCTTTGAAGCACTTCCACCGCCTGTTCCAGCTTTCTGGAAACCTGTTCCGTGTGAAACACATCCTTTGAAAGTAAGATGCTTTCCATCTCCGCTATGTACTCCCGGATTAGTATGCCGCTTTCCTCATGAATCCTGTTTACTTCATTCTTCAAATACTCATATTCATCAATCTGTAGTTTTTCCATTTCTTTCCCCTTCTCTTAATATAACCTTCTGCCATACTCCCTATCTGTTCCTGACATTTCTAAGGAAGCGTTGATTAATCCATCGTTTCCCTAATTCTTATAACTGCGCTTCCAGTTCACGAATTTCTTTTTCTAAACCATAGATACAGGTTTCCAACCGACCGATCTGCGCTTCTGCAGCAGAGACAAGTGTGGAAAAACATCTGTTTTTCTCCCTCATAGCAGTCTGAGCATATGCCGCACCCACTGCCGTCATATCTTCCGTAGTACAGGTAAAGACGTTCCTATCTGCCTCCAATTCCATTGATGCAAGAATAGTAATCTTTGATATAATCTCCTCAAATTTTATTTTTTGGCAATATATCTGTGCCTTTAAGCCCTGATATGCCCCCTTTTTCTGCTCCAGAGCATGGATCTTGTCCATGATTTCTCTCCGTCTCCTTTCCCTCGCTTCCTGCGCCATGCGTTCCTGTTCTGATGTTTTCCCAATATTTTCTGACATTTTTCCTCCGTTCTAATGTGCCTTGTTTTGTACTGACGCAGATAGAAATCTATAATTCCAGTCTGAATTCTATAAAATTTTCAGCATACATCAAAAAACGCACCTGTTCTGTAATTTTTACAATAATAATTATATACAATTTTTAATTATAATCAATAAAATGATAAATTTTTCTTTTTTTGTGCGTTATTGTAAAATTTCACCTTCCTCTTAAATAAAACACTACATATGAATTATTTTCATACGTCAATACTTTTCTTAAATTGAATTTACCCAAAACTACCCAACCAAAAAAACTAGGATATGCATCATGTCCTATGCAGGAAATATCCCAGCAGATAATGCACAAGAAAAACCACGATATCAACCGCCACGATAGTAGCGCCGACGGGCGAGGAGCCCAGGATCGACAGAATGATCCCGCTGAATGCACATACAACGGAAAGAACTGCCGAATAGATGATCACACCTTTGAAATTGTCCAGAATACGCATGGCTGACAACGCGGGAAAGATGATTAGCGCCGAGATCAGCAGCGAACCCACCAGATTCATCGCCATGACGATCACCACCGCCGTAATCACCGCCAGCAGCAGATTATAAACACCGGTATTGATTCCGGTGGCCCTTGCAAAATTCTCATCAAAAGCAACCGTAAAGATCCTGTTGTAGAAAAGACAATATACTCCTATCACCAGTACCGAAAGCGCCACGCACATCCACACCTCTTTTTCTGTCAAGCTCAGGATCGCCGTAGAACCAAACAGCGTGCTGCATACATCTCCGGATACATTGGTGGAAGCGGAAAATTTATGCAGGACAAGATAACCCACCGCAAGGGAACCCACAGACAGCATGGCAACCGCCGCATCACCCTTGATCTTCGTATTTTGTCCGGTACGCAGCAGAAGGACCGCGGCAATGATCGTGACCGGCATGATAAATGCTGTCTGATCCGCCAGCTTTAACGCACTGGCAACCGCCATCGCACCAAATGCCACATGGGAAAGTCCGTCCCCGATAAAAGAAAACCGCTTTAAAACCAGAATCACGCCAAGCATCGAAGAACACAATGCAACCAGCGTTCCCACGATCAATACATAGCGCACAAACGGGTATGACAGATATAATTGAAGCTGTGCTATCATTTCTTCCATAAATCAGTAACCATGCCTTTCTTTCAGTCCGCCGAATCATCGCCGGTCCTATACAGCGCTGTTGTATGCAGCGCGTTTTCATTCATATTTTGAAGATATTCTTCCTGCGTGCCAAAAAACGAATTTTCCTTATCAATATGAAGGATATGGGAAGCCTGCCTAACCGCTGTGCGGATATCATGGGAGACCATAATGATCGCTATCCCTTCCTGATTCAGGCTTTTCAGCAGTTCGTAAAATTCCTCAGCCGCTTTGGGATCCAGTCCCGTCACCGGCTCATCCAAAAGCAGCAGCTTGGAAGTCGCGCATAATGCCCTTGCCAACAGCACTCTCTGCTGCTGACCGCCGGAAAGATTGCGGTAACACCGCGTTTTTAATCCCGTCATGCCCATGCGTTCCAGATTCTTTAAAGCAAGCTCTTTTTCCGCCCTTCCGTACCAGGGACGCCTGCCGCATTTTGTGAGTGTGCCGGATAAGACGATCTCCCATACCGATGCGGGAAAATCCCTCTGCACCGCTGTCTGCTGGGGAAGATATCCGATCTCCCGCGGTAAAATACCGTCGTCCATAATCAGCTCTCCGGAAATCGGTCTGAGCAAATGAAGCAGCGTCTTGATCAATGTGCTTTTGCCGGCTCCGTTTTCTCCGACAACGCAAAGATAATCCCCCTGACGCACCACAAAGCTGATATGCTCCGCAACGACGCCGTCCGGATATCCTAATGTCATATCCTTACATGTAATATATGCCATAATCTCTGCCTTTCCGTATCCATTGATAATCATTCACAAGCAAGCGCTGTCTGTATCCGTCTGTGATCATTCGCAAGCAAGTGCTTTCCGTATCCATCTATGATCATTCACAAGCAAGCGCTTTCCGTATCCATCTATGATCATTCACAAGCAAGCGCTTTCCGCAGCGCCGCAAGATTCTCCTGCATGATTGACAGATAGGTCACCCCCTGCCCGATATCCGCGGCAGTCACCGACTGCATGGAATCTAAGGCAAGGATCTCCTGATCTTTGTCCGCCGTATTGGCAATCACCGTCTCCGCGATCCTTTGATCCCCGTCTTCCATCACCAGCACCGCCGGAAGAGCATATTCATCCAGTCTGCCCGCCAGAAAGATCACCGTCTCAAAGCTTGCCTCCGTTTCCGTACTGCAGCCCGGAAATGCCGCGTCATATTCCAGTCCGTAATCTTTCATCAGATAAAGGAAAGGAAACCTGTCCGCAAACAACACCCTGCCCAAAGGCGCTTCCGATACCATCGATTCATACTGTCCATCCAGCTCTTCCAGCTTCGCAAGATACCCTGACGTATTTTCCGCCATTGTCTGATTGTCATCCTGATCCGGATTCTGATCCATCACAGCGGCTGCTATCGCCTGCACGCAGACAGAAGCATTTCTCACGGACAGCCAGATATGCTCATCATATTCCGTAACGTCCATAGCTTTTTCTTCCGCATCGTCCCCCCGATGGGTTTCTCCGCCGTCATACTCTCCATAGGGCTGCCCGTCAGTGTCCTCCTGCATCCCTTCTACATATTCTTCCTCTCTCAGGGAGGATTCCAATACCTCCATCAGTGCGATATACCGCTGCGCATCCCTCCGCTCCTTCGGAACGGATGTCATAACGTCCTCCATCCACCGATCGGATTCACCGCCTACACAAACGATAATATCCGCCTCGCTGATACGGACGATATCCTCCGTGGTCGGCTGATAATTATGAGGATCCGTACCCTGATCCATCAGCAGTGAAACTTCTATATGTTCTTCACATCCCGCCGTGATCTGCCGCGTCCAGTCATAAAGAGGAAACGACGTGCAAAGAATCTGTATCTTTCCGCCTTCCGTGACCGCCGGACCGCCTCCTGACGTGCATCCGGAAAATAATATCACAAGCATCATCATCATTGTGCAGACAATTGCGGTTTCCTTTCTGAATATGCCGCACCAAATCTTCCCACTTTTCAGCTTTCTGCAAAAATTTTTCAGCATCTTATTTTTCCTGTTCTTTCCAACCTTTTAAAATTAAATTCTTCTTACACATCCCGCACAATCCGCTCAGCATGGACCCCTGCCCTTCCAGCATAAAACCATGATGCTCCAGAAGATGTCCTGTAAGCTCTTTCATAAAGGAACATTCCAGATGAAACAGTTTTCCGCATCCCCTGCACTGCATATGAATATGTTCCTGACAGTTCCCATAAGGTTCCACATACTGATAGCGGTACGCATCTTCGCCCGCCGTCTTATATTTCATCAGCTTCCCGCTCTCTGTCAGCTTTTCCAGATTACGATATACCGTCGTCAGATTAATAGAAGCTTCCTTCTCCTTCAGATCCGCATAAATATCCGCTGCCGAAAAACACTGATCCGCATGTCTTTCCAGATAATCTGTAATACTGTCTTTCCATTTTGTCCGGTACTGCTTCTGTGTCATTTCAACATATTCTTTCACACTAATCCTCCATGTCAGAGCAGCTTTACTGCGATGACACGCGATGAGAAATCCGCATAAGCGGTTTCTCATCTGCGATCAAAGCAATTTGAGGCTCTGACTCAAATTGCTGATTGAAAAATAAGATATAAATCTTATTTTTCAATCTAATAACCATGCCTTTCCGCAACCTGCGAATTTGGGCCACAGGCACAAATTTGCGGTTGAAAAATAAGCTTTCAAGCTTATTTTTCAACCTAACGCCACCACAAAATAAAAATTGCAAACAATTTGCATTTGCAAATCATTTGCAATTTTATACCTAAATAACCAAAATGTCAAATCAAAGTTCTTTATAGCTCATCCGCTGATACCTCAAAAGCCTGCTGATCCCTGATCTCATATATACGATCACACTTTCGTATCGTTGTCAGCCTATGGGCAATAATAATCATCGTTATCGTACCCTGCAGCGCTTCAATCGCCTCCATAACAGCCTGCTCAGTCTCATTATCCAGGGAAGAGGTCGCCTCATCCAGAACCAGGATCGCAGGCTCAAAATATAATGCGCGGGCAATTGCTATCCTTTGTTTCTGTCCCCCGGAAAGCTTTATACCATTTTCCCCCACTATCGTGTCAAGTCCCTCCGGCAATTCTTTGACAAATTGTGACAGGCTCGCGCTTTCCAGCGCCTTCCAGACACGTTCGTCTTCAATCTCTTCCTCTCCAAACGCCACATTTTCCCGAATCGTATGATCCCGCAGAAAAACATTCTGTGGAACATAGCCTATCATTCTGCGCCTAAATTCCGGCATATCGAAAATATCATTGCCATCAATCTCTACCGTCCCTTTGACAGGCTTGAATAATCCCAAAAAAATATCTGCAAGCGTGGTCTTTCCGGCGCCTGATTTGCCGATGATGCCAACGGACTCTCCCTTACGGATCACCATATTCAGGTTGCATAAAATTTCATTTTCCGTTCCCTCATAATTCCAATATATTCCTTTTACACAGATTGAATCCTGAAAGACGTATGTTCCGGCTTCTTCTACAGTGCTTCTCAAACCTTGGGATTCGCTCTCGCATTCCTTTGCTTTCTTTATATTATCGTAAACATTATCTATTGCATATTGATTGAACATCATATCATTAAACCCATTAATGATTCTTGACAAAGAGGGTAGGATACGAAAGGCGGCAACAGCAAATACTGCTAAACCCGGCACAAATGTACTTTTATCTATCCCCTGATAAATCCTCACCATGACAACCGCCATAATGCCGCAGATACAGACCGCCTCTATGCAGCGCCTCGGAAGCACAAATAAAAATTGATAATAAGAATGTATCTTTCTTTTATTTTCTATGTGTTCATCGAATTTTTCCAGAAAAACATCCTGTTTGCTCCTGATGATGATATCCTTAATTCCCCTCACAATTTCCAACGTATCATTATCAATCTTTGTAGAGGCGTGATAATCCTGCTCTCCTAATCTGTGCAGTCTTTTTTTTAGTCCCAGCGCCATGATCAGGAATGTTAGTAAAGCAACTGCTATGATTCCGATTGTCATTAATTTATCTCTTCTAAAAAGATAAGAAATAATTAAAAAAACCACAAGCGTTTCCGATAAGACGGTCATCAGATTTTCCACAAAATTTTGCACTTTGGGGACATCCCCCATAATGCCATGGACAATGTTTCCGCTGCTGGTATCCAGAAAGAACGAATAGGGCTGTTTCATATAAGAACTCATCATCCGGCGCTGCAGTTCTTTTCCCATTCCCGTTCTGAATCTTACCTGAATATAACCGGAAAAGCTTAAAAAAATATTTTTCAGAAGATATAAAAGTATAATGGCAGACCCCAGCATGATTATGATGGAATCCTCCGTTTCCAACTTAAAAGCGCCGGATAAAAATATTATATATGGCTCTTTCATCAATGCTTCCGAATCCGTAAGCATCTGAATAAACGGCAGTATAATGGAAACGCCTAATGTTTCCATAAGGGCGCCAATAAAAATCAAAACGAAAACTCCGCCGGCCATCCGTTTTCTTTTCCGATCGAGTACATAATTCAATTTTTGCAATAATTTCCAAAAAAGCTTTAAATCTTTTTCCAAGGGCTGTTTTATCCTTTCCACCGCCATTTACCTGTAGCCTTTTAAAAGCCTGACTGTTTTATGGATGCCTTTTTGAAAGATATTCTTTTTCGCACGATCAAAATTGCAGTTTAGGATTCTGCAGCACATATTGCATGTCCGCGTCCTTTCACGACATTCCCAAGCTTTTGTATTTTCCCAAAGTTCTTCAAGACTACTCTCCCGGACATTGCCAACCGGGTGCATGCTAAGGCACAATCTTACATCTCCATAGGGATCTATGCCGATACCGGCAGAAGCGATATCGCATCGTATCCTTGCAATAAGTTCATCCGGATTCTTTAACTGCAGCTTCATTGCTTCCAGTTGTTCATAGGAATTATAAATGACATAACCCCTTTTTTTCAGCTCAATCAGCTGATTGATAACCTCTGTTCCCCTTTGGGACATATCACGATATTTCTGCCTTAACTCCTGCGGTAATATATAATGATCGGTATCAATACCTTTTACTTCGCGGTATGAACGGAAAATTGCGCTGTCATCCAACAGCTGGTAGGAAATGCCGCTGATATGATGCTCCTTCACATACTCTGCAAGCGGTATCATTTCCTCTAAATTTTCAGGAAGCATAATTGCCGCAATGATAACAAGCTTTTTTATGCCTTTTTCATCTCTTAGTCTGGTCAGTTCCAATAGTGACTCCACTGTCTTCTCATATGCACCCTCCCTGCCTCTTGACCAATCATGGATTTTAGGATCGTTAATCGCATTCAGGGAAATGCTAAGCTCTTCTATAGAGGAATCCATAATTTCTTCATGAAGATGCCCTATTGAATAAGCGTTCGTCATAGATGAAACACGTAATCCCAGCGACGCGGCATATGATGCCAGTTCAAAAATATCCTTTCTTAAAAAGGGTTCCCCGCCGGAAAACCATATGTTTGTCCCCTTTCCCAGCCAATGACGCAGGTTAAGAATCACCTTTTTCCACTCCTCTGTAGTCAGCTCCTCCTGCGCCAGAGCATCTGATGCCGCTTTCCATTTAGTGCATGTAGTACATTTCAGCTGACATCTGTCAGTCAAATCCAGCGTTATCTGATTAGGTTTTCTCTGTTTCATCTCTATTCCCCCCAAAGCATAAGTGCATTAATATCATAATGTTTACTCAGCATACCGGTCTTTTTTAAAGACATCTGGCAGCAACTCTAAAAGTCCCATCCATTATGCATTTCTCATTCCTCTTCTTTTCAGTTGGAACCCGCTATATTATAAATAAGCTGAATTACCCAAATAGCTCTATACTTTATCAGATAAACAAAAACCCGCTGGGGAAACCGCATCTTATGCACCGGATACTGCGCGATCATCTCCTGCAGCCTTGGATCGCTGCATATCCGGTATAGCTCGCGCCTGCTTTCTTTCAGCGTAAGCCCGCAGATACACCGCTTATACTGATGAAACACGCTGCGCATATGATTAAACATCTGGCGTGTCAGACGATATTGGCACAATTCGTATATCCCAAG
This sequence comes from uncultured Lachnospiraceae bacterium, assembly GCA_964421915.1. Lineage (GTDB taxonomy): Bacteria > Bacillota > Clostridia > Lachnospirales > Lachnospiraceae > NK4A136. The sequence continues at coordinate 8,744 of CAYQZB010000023.1, read as the reverse complement.
CCGCGCAGTCACTTCTTTCTCCCACCGGTACATATACATACATCGCTCAAAGCGTTCTTCCTCATACCGATTTGTTAACGAACCGTCCGTGATGCGATAATAATAACCGGAATAATCTATTACTTCTACGTGCTTTGCATACATCAAATATGATATATTAAATGCCATGTCCTCCGAGTAAAATTTCCGCTCTGACGGGAAAACCAATTGATGCTCCCTAATAATCCCGGCATCATACAATGTTCCCCATACTCCCATAGGAATAGAATCCTTTTTATCAGGCATGCTTCCCATTATACGCGGAATCAGTTCTGTATAGATGCAGTCCATCCGATAAACGTCCGGCTCAATATGATATGGCGGCAATAATTTCCCTGTCTGCTTCATCCTGCGGTATGTGCCTTTGCATGTGTCGCATCCCGTTTTTTGCACATGACTGCAATATATGGCTATATAATCAGGCGCAATTGCGTCATCCGCATCCAAGATCGCAATATAATCACCGGAACATTTTTGAAGTCCGGCATTCCTTGCTGCCGCCACGCCTTGATTGTTTTGGTGAATCACCGTAACCGCAGCATGCCTCGCCGCATATTCATCACAGATTTTTGCGCTTCCATCTGTAGAACCGTCATCAATCAATATGATCTCTTCGACTTTCCTGCTTTGTGCAAGAATGCTGTTAAGGCACTGAGGAAGATATTTCTTAACATTATAAACGGGAATAATAATACTGATCCGCATGCTGTTCCTTTCCCTGCCTTATATGATTATTTTTTCCTGTAGAAATCGCGCAAACTGCGGTAAACATTTTTTCCAAGCAGAAATGCTGCTACTTTAATCCTAAAAATAATAGGAATCGGTCTTTTGATATAGGCAGCCGCAATCCGCCTAAGCTGCCGCTCCTGCTCCTGCATCTTTTTCGCAAAAGCAGAATTCTTTCCAATTTTGTTAACGCTGTCGCAGCATTCGAAGAAAACATCCGTCGCATCTCTAAATGTATGATTGGCCGCCTGATATATTTTTAATTGATATAAATATTCCAGCCGAAGAATAAACGCCTCCACAAAATCCGGATCATAGATAACATTTCTCTGTTCCATCAGACTGTTTTTTCTCTGGCGGTAATAATATTTTATTTCCGGCGCACATGCAAACCGTGGGCTCTTATGCATGATGTCGTTAAAAAAGAATTCATCCTCAAAATGCTTTCCATCCCTGAATGTAATATCCTCCAAAAATTTTCTTTGGAATATTTTATTCCATAATACTATGAAATAAACCCGCAGACGCTCATCATACAAATCCCACAGCGCATTTCCAGAAATACTTTCTATATCCGGAAAGTTTACACAGTCGCCAAGCAGCCCACCCTCTTCATCGACCATGCTATAACCGCAGACAGCTATCTGCGCATTGCCGGCATGTACGCGATCCAATAAATACTGAACCATATCAGGACGAATATAATCATCCGAATCTACAAACATGATAAACTTTCCTTTGGAAATTTTTAATCCGCTATTTCTGGCATTGGCTGCGCCGCCCTGCTCCTGATTAATCAATATAATCCGCGAATCTGACTCCCGGTACTTTTCCGCTATTTTTCTGCTTCCATCCGTAGATCCGTCATTTACTAATATGATCTCAAGATTGTCATATGTCTGCTGCAAAATACTCGCAATACACTGATCCAGATACTTTTCCGTATTATATATCGGCACTATGATACTGACCAATTCTCCCATTATTTTAACCCCATACTCCGGCAGCTGCTTTTCGCCCTAATCCCCATGCCGCCTTAGACTGCGCCATATAGCGCGCACTCTATAATATCTTATGCCCGTCAACCAAAAGATAAATAGTTTTTGCCTCAGTTTAAAGGGAATTCTGCCTCTCCCCATGTGAAGGATCGTGGCTTTTATTTTTGCAGTCACCTCGTCAAGCTTCCTGTAAAACTGCCTATCCTTCTGACCGTCCAACATATCATACAGATAATACAAAATCTTTTCAAACATAAACTCTGCAAAGATATATTGTTTCCGTTCCAAAAAATATTCCAGGCGAATCGAAAATGCCTCTATCAAATCGAATCTTTGCAGTATATCTTCCTGTTCCAGGATACTTCCGGCACGTTGCCGGTAATAATATTTTCTTTCTCCCATAGCCGCAATCACCGTCGCCGCCGACACAATTTCATGTAAGACAAATTCATCCTCGTGGATTTTCCCGACCGGGTACTCTATCGATTCAAATATTGATCTTTTGTACATCTTATTCCACGCAACCATACAATATATTCCTTGATCTTCATGGCATAATTTCCAAAAGCCCTCCTCATCCAAAAGAACAGTGTGAGCCGGTACGTTACTTCCTCCTGTGATCTCTCCCTCTTCCGTAGTCTCATAATAGCCACATACCGCCAGTTCGGCATCCCCCTGACAGAGCAGATGATAAAGGCTCTCAACATAATCATCCGCGATATAATCATCCGCATCTACAAATGCAATATAGCTGCCTTTTGCAATGTTTTTCCCCAAATTACGCGCCGAGGACAGTCCTTGATTGCTTTGAACAATATACCTGATACGGCTGTCTTTTTGTCTGAAACTCTCTATGATCTTCTCTGAATGATCTGTAGAACCGTCATTTACCAGTATAATCTCAAGATATGGATATGTCTGACATATAATGCTATTAATACACTGCTCTAAATACCGCTCGACATTATATACAGGCACTATTATGCTTATCAGATCGCCATTCATCAACAACCGCCTTAGCCTCTCCGCTTTTCCGAATACAATTCCCCTATCATTTTCAGTCTTTTTAGATTGTCACTCCTATATCTTTCTTCAAACCGCCTGCAATTGTTTATTAATTGCATACATCTGGAATCATCAGCCAGCAGCTCAACCAGTTTCTGCGCGAATGCCTGCGGAGCATCCGCTACCTCAAATAATTTTTCATCCGGAGAAAAGCCGCGCGCTCCGCTGCTCGTACATACCATGGGTTTTTTATAAGAAACAGCCTCTATCGCCTTAATATTAAGGCCTGTCCCCATCAAGGTGGGATTGATTACAACCCGTACATTATGATATATCGCGGCTAAATCCTCAACAACTCCCTTTTTAATAACTTCATCAGAGCAGTCTATTTTCTGGCAAATCCGCCCTGCCAATATCAGCCTTGCATCCGGCATCCGCTCTTTTACCCACGGATAGACTTCCTTAATAAACCATGTAACAGAGGATACATTAATCTCATTGTCACTACCGATAAAACAAAAATCCCTGTTCCGAACCAAGGCTCCCTCTTCATGATTCTCACAGGTAAAATCACCTATTGTAAGCGTCTTTGTATTGGTCCCTTTCAACAGCCTTGAAAAATATGTTTCCTCCTGTTCCTGAATCGCCAAAACAAGATCTGCGCGTCTTAACACTTTTCTTTCTCCCAAATAAGTCAGCGACTCACTATATTTTGTCCGCATCCTCTTAGGGGATTTCTTATCTCTATATGCAAAAACATCATGCGTATCTATCACTTTGAAACACTTATCACTTATTAAGTCCAAGGCTTTTGAATAAAAATAATATTCAAACCATACGATGTCATATTGCTTTGCAGCTACCGCTTCTTTGACTGCCCTTCCCAATTCCTTAGTGAAAAACCCGTCTGTCAAAACATAGGACTCCAATTTAGACTTAGACATATCCGCAAATCGCCAAAACCGATCCAGGTAATTCTCCCGCCGCGATTTTTCCTGCTTTATCAGATGAATAAAATGATCCTTTCCAATCAGTTCCTGCATTTTAACAATATCTTTAGAACCATTTTCGTCATAAAACATATAATCTAATACATATCCGCATTTTTTCAAATTATTGATCAAATGATATATCCGGGTCTTATTCCCCTCATCCAAAGGCCAGAAAGGAATCGATGAAACCATCAGTATCTTTTGATTCATTTCCCCTTCCTCTCCTTTCCTGCATTATCCCGTCTATCTTTCCGCAACGCCAATCAGATGCCATGCTCCATTTTGTCATAGTCCGCAATAATAATCCAGCGTCTGCCGTACAAAGACTGCATAGGAATATTCCTCGCAATACGTATGATAAGCGTTCTCTTCCAATCGCTTCCTTTTGTCCTGATCCGTCAGCAGCCTTGTAATCCCCTCTGCAAACGCCGTCGCATCTGCAGGCGGCACTAATATGCCATTCCTCTGATCTTCCACAATCTCATTGATGCCTTCAATATTCGAAGCCACGATTGTTTTCCCCGCCGCAAACGCCTCAATCGGAACCAGCGGACGCCCCTCCCAAAGCGACGAAAGCACGATTAGATCCATGCATATCATAAGATTACCTACGTCATCACGCCTTCCTAAAAATATAATGTCGTTTTCTGATGCGGTGCCCCCCCCCATCTGCATGGCAAGGCTTTCTAATGCCTCACGCTCCGATCCGTCGCCAATAATAATATATTTCAGCTTATTGCAGCGTTTCCCCGCGATAGGAAACGAACGTATAAAATACTCTATCCCCTTCTGCTTTTCTAATCTGGCTATATTGCCAACTAAAAAATACCCTTTCTCTTTCCATCTCTGCATTTTTTCATATATATCATCTTTTAGCTCATGTATTTCAGTAACAGTCATGTCTGCGATACTGTCTTTCAATGCCTTGTCAGTCCCAAAATCAACTGTTTTCCCATCACTTTCATCTGTTATTTTGTATTCTTCCACTGAATTACAGATTACGTGGATACCATTTTCAGGAACACCAAAATATTGTTTCAGATTATCTTTTACTGCATTTCCACACGCAATAATGTTAGCCTCCTTGTAAGCCATCCTGGTCAGCATTCTTCTGTTTTCAAAAATATTATGAACTGTAACAATATGAATATAACGGTATCTTCGCTGCAGTATCCGCGCATAGAACGCCGCCATCCTATGATGGGTATGCACCACTGTGATCTCTTCTTCCTCGATAATCTTTTTCAGTTCAGTATAAGTCTTGTATATCATCCCCGGAGTCCGCTTTGTAATATCCGGCAGGGTATAATGCCTGATATGCATTTCCTCCAGCCTGGCTGTATAACTTCCCCCACAGGAGCAGACCACGATCTTATTTACTTTATTCTGAAATATCCTGCAAAGCTGGAGAACGATTTGTTCTGTTCCGCCCACTTCCATTGTTCTTGTGAAGAACAGGATATTCTGCTGTTCCAGCTGCATTCTTTCTTAGCTCCCTATATAACTATCCAATTAGAATCCCACACTCCGGATATATTATATCATAAAAAAGCTCAAAAACATACCCCCGAAAATGCCCATATTTCCTGAAAAATTCATTTCGGAGGTTTATTTTTGGTTTTTTTTATGGTAAAGTATCTGCAGATATAATATCTGCTTCCGACAATAAAAACTATTATATCAAATGAAGAATACCTAGGGGAATCATCCGATGAACATCATCTTCTGCTACTGGAACAGCATATGCGAGCCCGGTATGACACGCGCCTTTGAACAGCTTGGGCACAATGTCATGGTTTTTGACAGGCCTATGTCGAGCAAAGATCTTGACACCGACTATCTGTCCGCATTTTCCGGCTATATCCAATCAACACCGAAAGCAGACTGTGTGTTTACGATCAATTTTATACCGCTGATTGCAAAGGTATGCCGGATCTTTCGGATACCCTATCTTTCACATACGGTAGACAGCCCCTCCATAACTCTTTCTTCCAAAGCGTTAAACGCCCCCTGCTGCCATGCATTTATATTTGACCGGTGTCTGTATCAGGAATATGCCGCTCTTGCTCCCGATCGCGTCCATTATCTGCCGCTTGGCGCCGATATGGATTTTTATGACGGCATTTCCATCTCCGAAGAGGATCACGCCATGTACGACTGTGATATTTCCTTTGTGGGATCTTTTCATAGCGAATACTGCATTTATGACAGACTTGCAGACGGTCTTCCGGAACGGATGCGCGGCTATGTAGACGGTCTGATCGAAGCGCAGTTAAATGTCTATGGATACAACCTGATCAGAGACGCATTCAGCGACGACTGGGCGGAAGAATTTAAAAGATGCGCGGCATGGTCCGTTCTGCCTGATTATCATGAGGATATCCGCAGCATCATCACCGATCAGTATCTCGGTTTCAAATGCACACAGAGGGATCGGATCCGGACGCTGCAGGCAATCAGCCGGCAGTACCGGATGGATCTCTATACAACGGAAGACACCTCCCTGCTTCCGGATATCAACAACCGCGGCATTGCCAAATCCTTTACGATGATGCCCCGGATATTCAAATGCAGCAAGATCAACCTGAATATGACCGCACGTACCATCAGATCCGGTCTGCCGCAGCGTATCTTTGATATCATGGCGGCTGGGGGATTCGTCCTTTCCAATTATCAGGCGGAGATACCGGAATATTTTACCCCCGGAGAAGATATCGTATTATATGAAAGCATTCCTGACCTTCTGGAAAAGATCGGCTATTATCTGGCACATGAAGAGGAACGTCTGCAGATCGCCCAAAACGGTTATGAGAAAGTAAAAAAACAGCACCTCCTCATGCACAGGGCACAGGAGATGCTGAAGATCCTGTCCTAAAAACAATGATTATATCTGCTATCTCAGGCGGCGTAGGGATACTGACCCATAATATCTGGAGAAATTGAACCCTCGCAGACCGTCTGTATAACCCCTAACATTCATATCAAGCCTAAAAAATATTAAGTTTTCCGGATCGTCTGCAAACTCATCGCCTTCCCCACGCTCCAAAGCCTCTGCAATAACCGGTACGGCATCCGCTGACAGCCTGCTGAGATAATGCCAATCCACATTTCCATGAATATGCTGTTCATTCAGATTATAGGAAGCAATCAAATAATCCGGTCTGGCATACGCCAATCCAAGATAAAGAATCGTTACCACGACCATACAATACTTAAATAAAGGAAACTTCCCGTTGAAGATAAAGATCATGATCCCGCTCATTACAAGGAAGATCAGTCCCAATCCCCAGAATACCAGCACCCGTAAATATGACAGATCATACGTCTCCACATACATATACATCCTTAACGCACTGGAAGCAATCATAATATAAGTGCATCCGCTGATCAGCGCCAGCATTCCCTTTAACACCCTGCTTTCCCGGAATTTATACAGACAGAACAGCACCAGCGTCATGTTGATAATACATACCAGAAGCAGCTGGAAAAATCCCTGCCTTGCGTATTCCGCATAGGTAGTTCCCTCCGGAAGCGAAAGCCTGCCCATAAAGAGGTACAATATCTGGATCACGGAAAAGAGCAGATACACCACCCCAAGCATGGCATTGACCGTAATGGCGATCACCGGCTCCCCGGTATGGCGTTGTCCGGAAGAAATCTTGACGGACTTGCTGCCCAGCTTTACCAGCAGACCATAAGACAGCAGATAGACAGCCGCCATCATCAAACAAATATTGAATATTCTGAAGAAGGTATCTACCGCATTTCCGATCCTAAACAGCCTCTTAAGTACATTAAATACACTAAATACTTCCAGCAGATGTCCAAACACCGAATCCGCACTGGCAAGCAGCAGCATAACGATCACCAGAAGCGGAAGTCCGATCAGAATTCCCAAAAAAACATACTTCAAGGCAGATTTATCCTTTTTCTCCTCCTTTTTCCGGCTCTTCCAGACCTTTCTATCTTCAAAAGGGCGCCCAATATGATCTAAAGCGCCAAATGCCGTCTGGACGATGGCACTCAGGTATTCCATCAGTCCCCATTCCCTATCTTCATAAAAAAGATGCAGCAAACCGCTGAGCAGCAGCAGGAAAATACCGAAATAATCACAAAAAATAAGAAAACTGTCATCCGTCAGACAAAGATTGACTCCCAAAAGCACGATACTTCCCGCATAAAATAGGCATTTCTTCCCCATTTTGATCTCCAGCTTCCTAAGACACAGGAAAAAATAGCATAACGTCCCTAAGGCACACAGAGGCGCAGTAATTCCGGAAGGGTTCCTATACAGACAGAAGGTATAAAATACCGCATAAATGGCGCCGGACAATCCAAAAAACGAATAATTGTCCCTGATCTTTTGTGAGAGCGGCGGAAGCTCCACCCGATATGGCTCACACTTCTGCAAAACCTTTTCATATTCTTCCGTTTCCGCCCCATTCTGCTTTAACTCATCTAATTTGTTCATTACCTGATCCATATCCATGTTCTGTTACCGTCCTTTCCATAATTCCACTGCAACCCGTGCGCATCACCCGAAGCTTCTAAGGAAGCGCTGAGCTGATCCGCGCTTCTTCAGGCACTCGTTCCTCCGCTGTCTTTGCCGCGTCCACCGTCTCTTCCGCAGCCGCAGCTTCTCTTTCCTCCGCGCCTTCCGGCTCCTGTATATACTCCAAGATATCCCCCGGCTGACATTCAAGAACCTTACAGATCTCATTTAAGGTTGAAAAACGGACAGCCTTTGCCTTATTGTTCTTTAATATGGAAAGATTCGCCGGAGTGAGGTCTACCTTCCCCGCCAGTTCCACCAAACCAATCTTTCGTTTCGCCATCACAACATCCAGATTAATCATAATTGCCATTACGCATCCCGTCCCTTTCTCTGCTCCCTTTTCCACAATATTTCATAAATATCAAGTACCTTGGTATCTTATATCTTATATCTTGTATCTTATATCTTGTATCTTATATCTTATATCTT
>CAYQZB010000022.1:31311-49784 GCA_964421915.1 uncultured Lachnospiraceae bacterium | reverse complement strand
CCTAAATTATACTGTATCATTAACTCTGTCAATTTTTTTCCATCTATGAGAACAATATCTGAATGAGGATAACTTTTTGCAAAATCTATAGCCCCTTGCGTAAAATAGGAGGTAGTAATAAACGCTCCCCTTGTAACTGCTCCTAATGCTCCTGCAAATCCCTGTATTTCCGGTCTTCCTACGGAATGTTCTGTTGCATATCTTTTAGCTTGGATCAGTATGGGATTAAACCCTAAAGGATCTGTTTTTATAATACCATCTATCCCTCTGTCATTTGAAGCAGAAGTTACAGAACCCTTTCCATATCCCATTTTCTCTAATAAATCAGTTACAATTCTTTCAAAAAAGGTATCTCCTGCCCGCCCTTCAACAGACATAATTGCATTCATAATCTCATGCGACAATTGACTATGCATCTCTTTAACAATAAGGTCTAAGCGTTCCATTGGGCTAGTATCGCTTGTAAAATCTTCTTGTTCAATGACTTGTTCTCCCTCTCTTTGCGTTTGACCACTTATCTCTTCACGTAGTCTTCTTGCAAATTCATCAGCGGTTAAATTTTCCCCCAGGATGCATTTACCTTTTTCGGTAATTGCATATGTTCCCCGTCCCACTCTGGCAATATATCCAGCATCATAAAGCCATGTAACCGCCCATCCTGCACGGCTCTCATATATCGGCACTCCGCTGCTTGTTTTCTGCCCCTGATCCTCGGCTGAAAGATTCAATTTTTCACACACCGCATTCTTCGCTTCTCTTCTGGAAAATTGCGGATATTCAGTCATTGTTTCAAGAACAAATTTAAACATTTCAGTTTGTGATGGTATTCCCATTCCATTATCTCCTATTCTCTAAATCGCACCTAACAAAAGTTTTTTAAGTACTTTGTTTTATAAAAATATACATTTCACATTCTACATATTATCATTTATAAAAAAGTAATTCAATACTATGAACTATTTAAATAATAAAAGAGGCTTTAACGTATCTAAGCCTCCTTTTTCGCTGTTTGAATTTTAATATGCATCTACACCTTTTCAGCTTCCGACACATAACATTGTCACCCGGTCTGCCATCATATCCCTGCCGTTTTCTGATACGCCGTCAGAGAGCACAGATAAAAAACAATAAAAATGGCAAATATTATCAAAACGCTCACAATATTGACAGAAATCAGGTTTGTAAACATGGTTTTTGCCAGCGCCAGCACAGAAAAATAGGATGAAACCGCCATAACCAGAAAGGACGAACCATATGCCGCCGCCAGTTCACAGGCAACGGATCTGCGTAAAATCTCTCTGTCGATCCCCAGCTTTCCTAAAACTTCATAACGGGGCTTTTCTTCTACCGAATCATTAATGACCTTCATTAACATGATACATCCGCTTGCCATGACAAAGACCATGAACAGAAAGATGCAAAAAGGATACATTGCCTTAATCCATCCAATATCATTATTATAGGGATCTTTAGCCACGCGCGCCGTATAATTCTCCTCCGTATTACTGCTCAGGACATTTAAGGCTTCCTTTATCCGTTCAAAATCGGCAGGATCTGAGATTCTGTAATGAAAAGTATAGAGTTCTTCCCCATCAGACGCCAGCTGCTCATATTTCGTATCACTTACCGCGTAAATAGACATCTGCTCCTGCAGATAACCAAAGTAAGGCACTCTCGTTGTCATAATCTGCTCATAGGATCTGCCGGCGATGATTCTGGTTCCCCGTTCTAAAGTGATAAGTGATAATAACGGCATGTTGCTTAATGAAATGACCTCATTTTCCCCCGGTTCCTCCAGTTCAAATTCCAACCCTGTTTCTGCCGCCAGTTCCCGCAGTCCCGACCAGGAAACTATCAGATAACCGGAACGGCCCCAGTCGGAATCTCCATCTTCAGCCTTCAGCATCACAATCGGAACCTCACCCTGATACAGGAGACTGTCTCCTATAATGGCCGCAGCCTGCTCTCCGATACTTTCCTGATTCGTCAGAAACTGAAAGGTATAAGTGTTTTCAAAAGAAACCATATTATCATAACGGTTCTTCATGGCGAATCCCGCAGCAAGCGCTGTAACGGCAGAAAGCGCCAGTACGCTTGCCATAGCATAAGTCCGGTAGTTCTTTCTCATACGAAAAATCATCTGATTGATCCACAGATTCCGCTGCTTCTGATATAGAAAAGCTTTATGTTTAGCCAGCTTCTGAAAAATTAATGGAATGAAACCTCCAAATAACAGATATACGCCGATGGTCACCAGCACTACTGCTGCCATCACATTGCCCAGCAGTTCCTGTCCTGCATCCTTAACTGCCATATAATAACCGCTTCCAAGCACCCCGCATCCAAGAATGGTTTTCAGAAACAGAAGGATGGAGTTCTGCCTTACATATTCGTTTCTCTTAGCCGCAGAAATCATATCAAGCACACTGCTTCCTGCAATATTCAAATACCCTTTCCAAACAAAGATGGAATAAATCACCGCATATACAATACCGGTAATGATAATCGGCATAAGTTTTACATGAAAATCAATGTTAATCTCCATATCCAATGCCTCCATTAAGATCATCTGGAACAACCCTGTTGTCAGAGTACCAAATAAAAGTCCCAGCACAAGCGCCGTAATTCCGGTTAATGCAGATTCTATCATATACATTTTCCCGATCTTTTCTCCGGAAAGACCCATAAAGATATAGATACCAATTTCCTTCTTCCGTCTGGTGAGAAATACATTGGTTACATACCAGATATAGAAAAAGGAAAATACCCCCAGAATAAAACAGAGTACTTGGATAATAATATCCACATAGTTCTTATTATGTTCCCCCAATTTCACCAGTGCATCAGAATATATTAGATTTACAAAATTGAGAAAAATCATGACCGTGAAAGCCAGCGAAACGATCAGCCACAAAAAGTTTTTGGCACTGCTCTTAAAATTTATAAATGCAAGTTTTGTCATTCGCATAGAAAATCACCTCCCATGGAGGTTTCTACCCCAATAATACGGTCATAAAACTCTTTCCGGCTGCTGCCACGGCTGATTTTGCATTTGATGGAACCATCACTTAAGAAGAATACATCTTTTGCATAAGAGGCACAAAACGGATCGTGTGTGACCATAAGAATTGTTGCACCCCTGTTTTCATTAACATTCTGCATACACTCTAAAAGCTCCCTGCCGGAAGCGGAGTCCAGGGCTCCCGTCGGCTCATCCGCAAAGATGATCTGTGGATTCGTAATCAGCGCCCTGCAGATCGCGCCCCGCTGTTTCTGTCCTCCGGACAACTGATAAGGATATTTTTTCAGATGCGCCGTCAGACCAAACATTTTTGCCAGTTCTTCCGTCTGTTCCAGGCAGATGCGGCCCGAAACCCCGTTCAAGGACAAAGGCAGCGCAATATTATCCTGCAACGTCATGGTATCTAACAGGTTATACTCCTGAAATATAAATCCGATCTTATCCCTGCGTAGTCTGGAAAGATCCTTATTGGAAATACAGGAAACATCCATCCCGTCGATCAGGACTGTCCCTTGCGACGCCTTATCAATCGTAGACAGAATGTTCAGCAACGTGGTTTTTCCGGAACCGGATGGGCCCATAACAGCGATAAAATCCTTTTCATTAATGCAAAGATCTATGCCTTTTAGCGCTACCGCCTTAAACCCACGACCCCCATAGCTCTTTTGCAGTCCGGCAACTTCTACAACTTTCTTCATAAATAACCTCCTTTTTTGATCTGCTTTTGTTATTATGATCTATAAAGATATTGTAGAAGAATCTACAGGAATAATCCTTACATCTTCCTTACAAAGCACAGGGGAAGGTTACAATTTTTGTAAGGTTCAGAAAATTATTACAACCTCCAAAGCGTTTAATTTCAGTATAGTATCTTCCAGTGCACAAAGATACGCCTTTCTCCATCCTACATCCTTGCAAACTCACCTCGCCCCATATCTCCGAAACACCACCAACACCCTCGTATACTTCCCCGCTTCACTTTCGATCCGAATCTCATGTTCCAGCTTTTCAGCGACTCTGGAAACCATATAAAGCCCCATTCCGGTAGATTTGTACCTTCCGTTATGGTGATTGCTTCCGGTATATCCTTTTTCAAAAACTCTGCGGATATCACTTTCCAAAATTCCTTCCCCATGATCTTCAACGGATAAGAGCACTGCATCCTCTGTTTTTTCGGAACGGATGATAAGACATGGCTGCTCTGTGGCATACTTTATCGCATTAGAAAAAAGCTGGTCGAGAATATAAACCAGCCATGATGGATCAGTATACACCTTATAATCTTCCACATGGATATCCAAAGTAAAATTCTTCTGAATCAGAAAAAATCGGTTATTCTTCACTGCCGTATTGACACATTCCCTAAGATCCGTCTTTTGGATCTTGAGATCCAGCCAGTCTCCCTGCAGCCTGCATCCAAGCATCATAGAGCGAACCTGTTGGTTGATCCGTTCCAGCTGTCCCCGCAATTCTCCCCTCAGTTGTTCGTCCCTTATCTTCTCATCCATCAAAAGTGCAGCCGCCAGCGGAATCTTTATTTCATGGCACCATTTCGCTACATAGTCCTGCAGATCACGATTTTCTTCTGATCGCCTTTCCAGATGCATCTTCAGAATCTCTATATCATGCAGTGCAATCTCCTGATTTTCAAACGTCGGCAGTTCTGTAGAAACCACATCATCCGATCGCATCCCTGCCTCTTTACGCCTTTCTGCTTGTATCAAAGGGAAAAAGTCAATGAAAAAAAGTATCAGCAAGGATACCAGTAACAAAAGATTAAAATAATTCTGATATTTTATCGGAATTTCTTTCGTAAGAAGCCAGTAATAAAGATTAAAAAATATCATCAAAACAGTGACCAGCATGATTGTTCCTGCCCGTTTTCTCCAGTACACCTGTAAATATTTCATGGAACAAAATAACCTCTGCCTTTCTTCGTACAAATAACTTCCCCGCCTGCCGCTTCCTTTAATTTGGATCGAAGGCGGGAAAGCGCTGTGGTTAAAGCTCCGTCTGAAATAAATTCATCCGTGCTCCACAGCTCCATTTTCAATTCTTCCCTTGTAACAACATTCGGACGCTCTGCAAGAAGTTTTGCCAAGATCCGCCGTTCTGACTTCGTCAGTTCAATCTCCCTATGATCGATAAACATGATCTGGGAAGCGCTGTCAAAACAAAGTCCGCCCCACAGGGGGATCTCTCTTTTCTCCCTGTACTGATACGTTCTTCGCAATAATGCCTCTATTTTTACCTTCAACAGCTCCATACAAAAGGGTTTTTCCACATAATCGTCCCCGCCCCAGGCAATCCCCATGATCTTATCCCTGTCATCATTACGGCTGCTGATATAAATGATCGGAACGGTGGAAGTCTGACGGATTTTTTCACACCAGTAATAGCCGTCATAATTCGGAAGATTCACATCCATCAGAATAAGATCCGGGGACAGCAGAGACACTTCCTTTGCGATATCACCAAAATTTTCTGCTATCCGGGCTTCATATCCCCACTTTATCAGATATTCCGCAACTTCACCTGCCAGCGTTTCATCATCTTCCACAATAAAAATCTTCACCTTAGATCCTCTTCTTTTCCCGCATCCAATACCCTTTTCGCCGGATGGGCGCAGATAAACGCGATCAATATGATCACAGCCGTTATCCCCAGACTGATGGGATATACCGCCATGATATTCAGAAATGTTTGATATTTTGGAAATATATAGTAAATCCACACGATCCTCACGCCGCATATCCCGATGATCGTAAGAACCGCCGGCATCAAAGATATCCCGAACCCCCGCATATATCCGGACATCACTTCATATGACTGGGAAAAGAAATAAGCGGAAAATATCATGACAAGCCGATAATATCCGATTTGTATGACTTCCGGATTCTGATTGAAAATACCCAAAAGATCACGGCCGAACAAAAGAATGATCCCGATCGCCAGCGCCGTAAAAATACAGCCTTCCAGATAACACAGCCAAAATGATTTTTTACAGCGGTCGATCTTCCCTGCGCCATAATTCTGTCCGACAAAGGTAGTGCATGCCTGACCGTAGCTGATAAGAATGTCATGGGCAAACACTTCAATATTAAATGCTATACTTGATCCTGCCATGACAATCTTTCCAAGACTGTTGATCGCGCCCTGGATAATGATATTGGCAAAAGAGAACACCGCAGACTGTATGCCTGCCGGAATACCGATCCTTAAGATATTTTTCAGGATCGGCCTGTCTATTTTCAGATCTGAAATCTTTAATTGTATCATATCATCGCTTTTTATAAGCGCCCTCAGCAAAATAAGGGAGCTTACAAGATTCGATATCACCGTTGCAAGCGCCACGCCGTTTACGGTCATCTTCAGGATACAGACAAAAAGCAGATTCAGCAGCACATTAAGAACTCCCGATATCGCCAGCGCAATCAGGGGCATTTTTGTATTGCCTACAGCACGGAAAACCGAAGATTCAAAATTATACAGGAGAATGACCGGAACCCCTGTCATATATACTCTGAAATATAGAACCGCCATATCGATCACGTCATCAGGGACATTCTGGGAAAGAAAGATCCTCTCCGCAAATATCTGTCCCAGAACAGATATAAAAATCCCTATGATAAGGGAGATCAAAACAGAAGTATGTACTGCTTTTTTTACGGTTTTGGTATTTCCGCAGCCGACGGCATTGGCAATCACAACATTCGTTCCTAGGGAAATGCCGATAAAGGCATTGACGATCAGCCCGATAATAGGGCTGTTTGCGCCCACCGCCGCCACTGCCGCCTCCCCCTGATCCCCGGTAAAGCGTCCTACTATCGCTACGTCAGCAGCATTAAAAAGCTGCTGTAAAATGCCGGTTGCCGCCAGCGGCAGCGCAAACAGCAGGATCTTATTCCATAAAGGTCCATTTATCATGGTTGTATTACGAGCAGCGGATCTCAAAGCTAAACCTCTCTTCTACATCATATCTTTTATTTCTGTATCAATTTCTATACCAATTCCCCACGCTGTCTTTGCTGCGTGCGACCAAATGTTTTTCTCACACCAGCACTTTAGATAAAAATTCCTTCGTTCGCTCCTGCCCCGGATTTCCGAATATTTCTTCCGGCGTTCCCTCCTCTAAAATGACACCCTCATCCATAAACAGGACCTTTGTCCCAACCTCCTTGGCAAATCCCATTTCATGGGTCACAACTGCCATAGTCATTCCATCCTCTGCCAGATTTTTCATAACCTCCAGCACCTCTCCGACCATCTCCGGATCAAGTGCGCTGGTGGGCTCATCAAAAAGCATCATCTTAGGTTTCAACGCCAATGACCGTACAATTGCAATTCTCTGCTTCTGTCCGCCGGACAGTTGCCCGGGATAAGAATCGGCTTTCTCCCTAAGACCGACAATATCCAACAGCCTCAGCGCTTCCTCTTTCGCCTCTTCCTTCGTCATCAGCTTTAATTCTACCGGGGCAAGGATCAGATTATCCATAATGCTTAAGTGGGGGAACAGATTAAAATGCTGGAATACCATCCCCATCTGCTGCCTTATCTTATTGATATCAACGCCTTTTCCCGTAATTTCCATCCCTTCAAAGAAGATCTGGCCGGACGTAGGGGTTTCCAGCAGATTCAGGCATCTTAAAAAAGTAGACTTGCCGGAACCGGACGGACCGATGATAACAATCTTTTCCCCCTGTCCTATTTCATAATTGATTCCACGGAGCACCTTATGATCTCCGAAATCCTTACATAAGTTTCTAACGGATATCACTTTCCCGCAGCCTCCTTTCCAACAATCCCATGAGCCAAGTAAAGAACATAACGATCGCAAGATAGATCAACGCCACCACAAGCAACGGCAGCATCGCGTCATAGGTAACGCCGCGGATGATGTCCCCGCCGCGCGTCAGTTCATTTAACCCGATGGTGCCACAGATGGACGTCTCTTTCAGCAATGTGATCATCTCATTGACCAGCGCCGGAAGCACATTCTTGATTGCCTGCGGCATAATGATCTTCTGCATGGTCTTCGCATAACCAAGTCCCAGCGACCTTCCCGCCTCCATCTGTCCCTTATCTATGGACATGATGCCGGAACGCATGATCTCGGCAATATATGCTCCTGAATTAATACCAAACGCCAGAAACGCCACCAAAAATTTATTCGTGCTGCTGGCTAAAATCACAAAATACATAATCATCAGCTGTACCATCATCGGCGTACCGCGGATCACCGTCAGATAGATAATGCATATTTTGTTTAAAAAGCGAAGCAGAAATCCCGGAAACCCGTGCAGGCTCTTCTTTCCGATCTGATCATGCGATGTTCTGACGATCGCGATCAGGATACCGATTGCAAGTCCCATCAAAAGCGCAGCAGCAGTCACCTGCAGGGTGACTACTATGCCATTAGTAATATAACGCCATCTTTCTTTTTCCACAAAATCCAGCACAAATTTTGAAACCAGATCATTCCACCATTCCGTCACGTTCTTCTCTCCGTTATCTTAATATTATTTGATATGTATATTCCTAATGAAACACTTTGTCTTAGTCAGACATTTAAATGTAAAACATTTAAATGTAAAACATTTTAACGTCATACATTTTTTAATCATATCACAATTTTCATCATTTGTAACCCATAAAGTTTGTGCGTCCCTTTTACCTTTCGTGTTGATGAAAGAATCTCTGGCAATTTCATCAAAAACCTTGCCAAGGACAGTTCAAGATAATATCATAAAAATGTAAAGAAATAGACAAATAGGAATTTGACAGGAGGTCTATTATGAAAAAGAAATTGATGATTGCGTTGATTATTATTGCTGTTATTATAGGGACAATTTTGGCATGGCGTGTCGGTTATTTAATGAGAAAAAGTAATGATAATCTTCCTGCTCTAACAGCACTCGTTAAAATGAGCGAATCCGAAGTAAACAGCATTTTACCTGGATATAAAATTACTCAATTAAGAGAAGTTTGGGGAGAACCTGATATGAGTGAAGATAGTACAGACAGCTGGAAAGTAGGTAATATAACTCTTGTAGTAAATTATAAAAACAATAGTGTTGTTGCGATTTGTAGTCTAAAAGACGAAAGTGGTTCGTTTGTGGGAGAGGAATAACAAATTCAGTTTAGCGGGCAGTTATTCACATCGGATAACTGCCCGTTCGGTCATTTCGACGAAGGATTTTTATCTTAGGCATTTATCAACACGAAAGGTAAAAGGTATGTATTTACCACAGCCGCCAATATACAGACGGTTATTTTAACAAAATAAGGAGATGCCGGCATTCCACCCTGCATCTCCTTATTTTTAGTTGTTTTTCTGCAATTTCTGCTTACTCAGCCTTGATATACTTATCAAGGATCTCCTGAATGGTTCCGTCCGCAATCAATTCTTCCAATGCAGTGTTTACCGCATTCATTAAGTCAGGATTGTTTTTGGAAATACATGCTGCATAATCTTCAATCGCATATTCCGTATCAAGAATTATCAGTCCTTCATTTGCTTCTACAAAACTAAGCGCCGGCTGATTATCAATGATTACTGCATCTACTTTGCCCTGCGTAAGCGCAAGAACAGCATCTGCACCCTTATTGTACTGCTCCACATACTCTGCGCCAAATTCTTCCGTAGCATAGATATCGCCTGTTGTGGAAAGCTGCACACCGATCATGTGTCCTGCAAGATCGTCAACAGAAGTGATCTCTGATCCCTCCGGAACAATGACAGACTGGATACCGGTTGCATATGATGTCGTAAAATCAACATTCTGAAGTCGTTCCTCTGTTACCGTCATACCGGCAAGTCCCATATCCACCTTGCCCGTCTGAACCGCTGTAATGATCGATCCAAACTCCATATCCTGAATCTCCAGCTCTAATCCCAGCTTATCGGCAATCGCCTGTGCAACCTCAGCATCGATCCCTACGATCGCATCCCCTTCATAATACTCATAAGGCGGGAAATACGCGTTCGTCGCCATGATCAGCTTACCGCCTGTCACTGTTGTAAATGTTCCGGCATTCGTCCCTGTCGCATTGCCATTACCGCAGCCGCACAGCATCGCCATCACCAGCGTTAAAGCTGCTGCTAACAACAAATAATTTTTTAATAAATTTTTCATATCATTTCTCCTCCCCTGTCGTTACTTTCCCTAATAATATCACACGATTTGAATTGCATTATTCTTTAGCCCCACGCATCCGAAACCTAAATCATGCATTACAATCGCCAATAATTAGGAATTATAACTAATTTTATGAAAAAATGCAAGTCAAAGCATGAACTTCCCGTCAGCCTCCCTGATCTTTCCGTGCCTCATACCATAAGCAACCGCGCGGCTGACTGCCTTTTCAATGACCGTTCCCATTCTGGTATAGCCAAATTTCTTTCCTGTTTCCCTGATAAGATCCTCTCTGCTCACCGCCACCTGTTCCGCCAGCACTTCCATAACAGCGCACAATATTTCCTGTACCGCGATCTCATCCATGCTCCTGTGAGCGCCAAACTGATCCTCCACCCGGTAATTGTCATATTCCTCCGGCTTCTGATCGACGCGCCAGTAAAATGTATTGTCGGCTTCTACCGTTTCAGATCGCTGCACACCCTGCAATGCCGTATCAAACACATGCTCTACTCTGCTGCCGGTTCTGGCGATCTCCCATGCGGCAAGCACCTTCCGCAGCATATACCTTCTGCTGACCGGTGCTTCCGTGATGAGAATCTGGACGATCAGCTGACGGATCGCCTGCAGCGTTTCCGGCTCATAAAAGCTTTCGCTCGTACCTTTCTTTACCGGCGGAACGGACTGATACGGCAGCTTTTTCCCGGAAGGCATTTCCTCTTCCGAGACCTTTTCAAATACCGGCGACTGCTTCTCATCAGCATTCGCACCGGCTGCTTCCACGCTTCCGGTTCCACCTGTCCTGCCCTGAATATCTTCATCCGCCGCCAGTTTTTCCTGTTCCAATAACTCCCTGATCTTTTGATCGACTTCTCCTAAAATCTTCTTGGAGTTATCCAGATAATCCAGCGCCCATATCCTTATGATCTTCCAGCCAAGTCCCGCTAAGACGCCGGGCTGCAGGATATAGCGGTCTTTGGACAGGGATGCTTCCTTACTGTTCTCTCCATCCAATAAGATACCCAGCAGATAAATATCCGGATGCTGCGGATGGATGATGCCGATATCCAGCTTATATTTGGAATCGCCGATATTCGTCCTTACGGCATAACCCATGGCTTCGATCGCCCCGGCGATCTCCTCTGCCAGTCCGTCCTTACGCAGATCCTGATGTCCGGCATTTACCGTCAGCGCTCCCCTTCCCCTTGCCGCATACTCCAAAAATCCTTTCAGTCCGGCAACCCCCTCAGAACGTGTTCTTGACAGATCGATCTGCTCCGGACGGATCACCGCATAGACGATCATACTTTTGCGCGCCCTAGAGATCGCAACATTTAACCGCCTCCATCCGCCCTCCTGATTGAGCGGTCCGAAGTTCATAGACACCTTGCCATTTTCATCCGGTCCATAACCCACGGAGAACAGGATCACATCCCGTTCATCCCCCTGGACATTTTCCAGATTCTTGATAAACACCGGCTCTTTTGACTGTGCATCCATATCGCCAAGTTCCGGATATTTGGTAAATTCTTCCATTAAAAGATCCTCGATCAGATTCTGCTGCACGGCACTGAACGTCACGACGCCGATACTGTCCTTACGCAGTTCATCATCCTGAAGCCTTCGGATGATCTCTGCCACAACAGCTTCCGCCTCCGCCCTGTTCTGCTTTGTCTTTCCCTTATCATAGCTTCCCTCCACCGGAATCAGCTTCACTTCCGAAACAAGGTCGTTGGGCGAAGGAAACGTATAAAGTTTATTATCATAATATTTCATATTGCTGTATGCGATCAGGCTTTCATGTCTGGAACGGTAATGCCACTTGAGATACTCCTGCGGCATGGAGATCGCTAAACAATCATCCAACAGACTCTCCAGATCCTCCTGTTCGTAATTTTCCTCATCCACATGATTGGAAGAAAAGAAGCTTGTGGGCGGAAGCTGATTGGGATCCCCGACAACGACCACATGATCTCCCCTTGCGATGGTCCCGACTGCCTCGCTGGTCTCTAGCTGTGACGCCTCGTCAAAGATCACCAGGTCAAATTTCGGAAATTTCGGATCGATATACTGCGCTACCGAGATGGGACTCATCAGCATACAGGGCGAAAGCTTGCGAAGCAGTGTGGGAATCTCATTAAACAGCTTACGGATGGACATCATCCTGCCTTTGCTCTTGATCGCCCTCTTCAGAATCCCCATCTCTGAGGAGGAAACACTCTCCACCACACTGTTCGGCACCTTCGCTGATAAGCCTGCAACCAGCTCCTGTATCGTCAGGTCTTGGAATTTTTCAAGCAGCACATCATATTCCGCAATCTGATTTTCATACCGGCTTCCCTGAAAATGATTCAGCTTGTCATCCTGACTAATCGTCTTGACGCTAAGATTATAATATAGATTGCAAAGCACGGCTCTTACCATGGTATCAGTTTTGACGATTCCGTCATGATAAGCCTCCACCAGCTGCGAAAGCCCCTGTTCCTTTACCTGCGTCTCAACCTGATTAAAGCTTACCCACTCCTTAAACGTGTCCATCGACTTTTGATACCGCGCAAAGGTATCTGCGGTATCCGTAAGCCAATGGGAGCCCTTTTCTTCCTGCGTCAGATCGATATGATATCTGTCGGTCATTTCATCCAGGGCACGAATATCCCCGGACAAACTTTCTGTATATTCCAATATCTGCAGACTGTCTGCCGCCGCAAGATCCTGTGTCTGTGCTCCATCCGCAGCGAAGGATACCGACAGATTGCCTATCCCGGAAATCCTTTGTATCAATTGACCCCTGTCGCCAAATGACAAGGACTGCATACTCTGATATATCTTCTCGGTTTTATCCACCGACGCCTGCAGCTTTGTAAAATCCGTATTGACGCCTGCGTACATCCCTCCTGTCAGCGAAGTGATCTCCGCCGGTACGGATGTTATCTTATTTTGCAGCTCCATCAGGAGACCCAGCTGCTCATAGACCGCCGGAAGATTTTCTTTTGTTATCTTTTTGGGCTCCTTTGCGTACAGCCTGATCTCCTTTAACAGTTTATTGGTCTGCATTAATCTGGGCAGAACCCAGCTGTTCTGCGCTTGTTTATACCGAAGTGAAGCGTCTCCGGCAGGGTATTGTAAAATCTGCGGTTCGTAAGAAGCAAGGATCTCCGCCTGCTTCTGCTGATATTCCCGCCCTGCCGCAGCCATATGATGAAGCTGTTCTACCGCGCCCGCAGGATCAGGCAGCTCCGGCAGCGCCGCCAGTACCGGCGCCGGATCTTTCAACAATACACATAATGCAAGTATTTTTTCTATGATATCCCGGCTGTCTTCATTAATAACACCAGCCCATTCTTTTAACCGGCTTACTTTTGATACTGCATGCCTGCAGACCGCTTCCATTTCCTGAAGCTCCTTTGCAAGCCGGTCTCGGAGTTCTATGCTGTACTGTGTGCCTTCATAGCCCACCCATGGACTTTGATCATAAGAACCGGCGATCCGTGCCGCCGCTTCATAATCCTTTACCAGCCTGATCCATCTGTCGATCTGCTCCCCGGTCAGTGCATTCACCTGTTCCCTGTCAAATGCTACGCTGCCCTTCTGATCAATATTCTGCTCATAGCAGGAGATGGCTTCATACAGGGAACACCCGTATTCTCTCTTACGGTGGATCGCATCCATGATATAATTAAGCTCGCTGCGTACTTTTTTTAACTCCTCCGCCGTCGCCCGGTACTCTTCCGGACTCTTGATCCTTCCAATCTCCAACGCCTGATTCAGCTGATTTAATACGGAGGTTTTATTGGCTTTATTGGAATGAAGCTCTAGGCAAAACGGTCCTAAACCGATCTTTTCCAGACGGCTTCGGACAACGGATAACGCTGCCATCTTCTCTGCCACAAACAACACGGATTTCCCCTGATACAAGGCATTGGCTATCATATTGGTAATGGTCTGGGACTTTCCTGTTCCCGGCGGTCCGTGCAAAACAAAACTCTGCCCGCCTGCAGCTGCTGCGATGGCAACCATCTGTGAAGAATCGGCGCTTAACGGAACTGCCATACTCTCCGGGGGTATCTTCTCATCAAGATTGGTATCGTCGATTCCAAGCTGTTCCTCCTGCCATGTCATCCTGCCTTCCATCAGACTGGCAACCACTTTATTCTCCAAAAGATCTTCCGATCTGCTGCGAAGATCATTCCACATGACAAAGCGCCCAAAGGAGAATAACCCTATAAATGCCATATTTTCTATATTCCATTGGCGTTTCTCAAGAATACTCTGCCGGATACTATGAAATACCATCGGAAGGTCTATCCCATGTTCATCGCAGGGCAATGGATCCAGACCACTGATCCTGATCCCATGAACCTGCCTCAGATATTCCAACAACGTAATATTGATCTGCGTCTCTTCGTCACGGCTGCGGATAACATAACCCTTGTTACGGAAATTACGGACCAGATCAATAGGAATCATGACAAGCGGCGCATACCTCGCCTTTTCCGATACATCGCTCTCATACCAGCGCAGAAATCCAAGGGCAAGGTAAAGAGTATTTGTTCCGTTCTCTTCCATACTGACGCGCGAGGCGCGCTGTAAACTCTTTAAGCTTTTATCCAGTTCTTCCGACTTTAAAAACGTACGGATCCGGTGATTTTTCATTTCCTCAACCGCAATCTGTTCTATGTAATCCTTCTCATTTTCAACCTCGTATATTCTGGCATCCCTGAATGTCCCCGTCCATTCTGCCGGAACTTCCTTCATCAAAAAATCTTCTCCGTCCGCCAGATGATTCTCCAGTTCCCCCAGCTCCGCCACCATGAGCTGGATCGTATTTTTCGTGGCGCGGAAATTCAAAAGTGTATTTCGCAGACTAAAATCCAGCAGTTTCCGCTCCCAGACTTTCATACGGGTGGTCGTAGCTTCTTCCTCCCCCGCAGTATTATTGAAACGATCCGCAAGCTCCTTAGGCGCGTCCGTGTAAGCTGCCCTGCCATCCGGATCCTCCTCTCCCGTCCATCCGCCATTAACATAGGACTGCTCCAGCTTCACCGGAATCGGTCTTATCCCGCTGGTACGGCATCTGCGCACATCAATTGCATACTCAAATTCTTCCTCATGAAGCAGATGCGCCTTACCATGGGCTAATGCAGTATCAAAATCAACATTTTTCCCTTCCACATAGTCTGTACACTCAACCAGCAGAAGCTCTTCCGCGCCTTCTGCAAGCCGTTTCGTCAGCGCGGAAACATCATCCACAGCACAGTCTGCAAATGTCTGTTCCTCCAGCCATGCCCCCGCAAATGCATGCCCTTTGATAAACAGCAGAAGAGGATGGATGCCCACAGCTTCCAGACAGGAAGCATACAAGACGGAAAGATCCAGACAGGTTCCCTGTTTTTGTTCCAATAAAACATGCGGCAGTCTGATCCTCTGCCCCATTTCCTCATAACTTGCCGGAGGATTCGTATAAATGATATGCTCCTCATGAAGCGATGCAAAGATCGCCGCCATCTGCATTTTTACATGATTGGGATTCTGTGTCTGATATCCGGTAAAAGACGGCGCGGCATCCCACTGCTTTAAGATGGCAGAGGCTTTCGTCAGGATCGGCGCAATCACCGGATGATTAGGCGTCACAAAGGCAGCTGACATCTCCGGCATGATCACCAACCCGCTCCACTGGTCGTATGCCAGTACCTCGATCTCCTGATGAAAAGTTCCAATAATATTTCTGCTGGAAGCATCTGCCATATCTGTTTCCTTGGACAAAACCAAGATCTCCATACTTCCCACGATCCGCTCTGTCAGCGAGAACAGATACTCCGCAGATAACAGGATCTGCACCGGACTGATTTCTACGGATGCGCCGCTTTCCAGTCTGGTGATGGCATAAGAATATTCTTTCGCAAACGCCGGATGGAAACTGATCTTAACCACCAGTTCATGTAATGTTTCTTCAGAAATATTCTGAATGATCAGGCTTCTAATGACCGGTACATAATTCTGCTGCATCGAAAAATTGATGCTTGTCGAAAACTGTCCGGTGACGGAAACTTTATCTTTCCGCTCCGCCATTTCCGGCATGATTTCTGTTACCTTCATCGTCCCTGTATTTTCTTCCATAAAATAAAATTCCTCCGTAAAACTTCGTTATCTGCATTTGGAACAAAAATATTAAATGCTGCGACTACAAACAGAATGCACCACAACGCCTGAAACAACCTTCCGTTTCCACTTAAGATCAATTCGTTTCTACCAGCCAACGCTTTTCCTGTAAATGTTGGATCTCCGCCTTCTGTTTGGCAAGCTCTTCCCCCAATCCGCTAATCTCCACGCTGGGTAATTATATTAATGGTTTGGTCATCTTATATTATCCTTCCCCTTCCATAACCTGCGAATTTGTGCCGCAGACGCAAATTCGTGATTGGAAAATCTTCGATTTTTCAATCTGCCTCCTTCCACAGTTCCCTGTGTTTTGCGAATACCTTCTCCGCCGCATGGCGGATCAATCTTACATAGTCGTGATACAGTAGCTCAGTAAGACCGCCTGCAAATATTTCTTCCCCTAAAATTAATATAACTTTCTCCAGATACCCTGTCAATTCTTTTTCCGTGATCTTCATTTTTCATCTAACATTCCAGATGATAATAATCCGTACCGCCTACCAAAAGCGCGATATCCATGAATGTTGAGCCAGGCGGTTTGTTACATCAGTGTTTTCTCTGACATACATCATCCTTTCGTCTTCTCTTTTGCTGCAATGCTGAAGTTATTGCAATCTTTTCCTGCAACGCTTAAATCACTGCAAACGCCAACGGGTTACTTTAAAACTGTGAAATATGGCAAAACGCCTAAATCTTTGTAAATATATTTTTTCCTTAGTATCCTATTATCAAAGGCCAAATTACATGATGGTTTAAAAAGTGGAAAGCAATCGGAGAAGTTGAAGATGCGATTCGAATTAATATTGATGAACACTTCGCAAGCTCTGCATCTGATATGATAAAGAATAAAAACCTGTATCTCCATTTGGAGAATACAGGCTTAATTTTTGTGGTTATCTTTAAAATGTGGGGTAGGATCATTAGTTAATCCTCCGATATAATCCAATGATACATTATAAAATTTAGCTAATGTTATTGCTAATTCAAAAGGCAATTCTCTTTTTCCCGTTTCATAATTATGATAAGTTGTCCGCTGCATATAAAGTATCTCTGCAAGTTTTCGGATAGACAAATCTCTATCTTCCCGTAAATCTCTTAATCGAGGATAATAACCCATAAGCCACACCTCTTTCTCAATTTGCTCACACTTGACAGTGTACAACAAATGATGTACAATCACCTTATTGTCCAACATATGGCGGACAATATGCGACAAATATAAATTTAGGCAAAGGAGAAATGATTATGGTACAGGAAATTAACAACACAGCGGAAATGACATTTTCAGAGAAAAGATAGTCTACTGATATTATTATATTGGCTAGTAGATATTCCATACTATGCAAATAATTTATAAGGAGATAAAACAGTGAAAAAACAAATTGTAAAACTGGTAATTAGTACCTTGGTAATCGGTGTATTATGTGGCTGCGGAAACACATCACAAGAAAGCACAGAAACAACGGCACAGTCAGAGGAAGAAGCTGCTGTGGAGGAAGCGGACAGAATTGCAGAGGAAGAAGCCGCTGCGGAAGCTGCAAGAATTGCGGAAGAAGCTGCAAGACAGGAAGAAGCCAATATATATTATGAAGCCGGACGTGCGTGCTTATATGGTCTTGACGGACAGGAAATCAGTTATGCAGAAGCTTACATGAACTTTGAAAAGGCATTGGAACTTGGTAAGACAGAATCCAACTTCTACTTAGGGGCATTATACGATTGGTACGGCTATCCTGAAAAAAATTACGAGAAAGCAATCGAATATTATGAAGCGGATTCAGATAATCCTTATGCACAGTTATCATTAGGATTTCTGTATTATTATGGACAAGGTGTGGAAGAAGATACCGAAATAGGACAGGAACTATTTGATGCAGTTATTGCGTCAGGCTGTGTTGAGGGATATCTGGGCAGTGCACGTATAGCGGTGCATAATGAGGATTATGATGCCGCATTAGATTGCTTTAATAAGGTATTAGAAGGTGACGAGCAATTATATATTGCAAGTGCAATGGCTGAAATTGGCCATATGTATTATGATAGAATTGGCGTAGAACAGGATTATGCACTTGCAATGGAATGGTATGAGAAAGCCGCCGATTTAGGCGATGCAGATGCAATATTTAATATTGGCGTTATGTATTATAATGGAGATG
>CAYQZB010000022.1:0-31211 GCA_964421915.1 uncultured Lachnospiraceae bacterium | reverse complement strand
TTAGGCGATGCAGATGCAATATTTAATATTGGCGTTATGTATTATAATGGAGATGGCGTAGAACAGGATTATGCACTTGCAATGGAATGGTTTGAGAAAGCTGCCGATTTAGGCGATGCAGATGCAATATTTAATATTGGCGTTATGTATTATAATGGAGATGACGTAGAACAGGATTATGCACTTGCAATGGAATGGTTTGTGAAAGCCGCCGATTTAGGCAGTGCAGAGGCAATATTTATTATTGGCGCTATGTATGAGTATGGAGTTGGCGTAGAACAGAATTATGCACTTGCAATGGAATGGTATGAGAAGGCCGCCGATTTAGGCAGTGCAGAGGCAATGAATAATATTGGCTCTATGTATTATAATGGAATTGGCGTAAAACAGGATTATGCACTAGCCTATGAATGGTTTGAAAAAGCTGCCGATTTAGGCTTAGCAAATGCGATGGAATGGATTGAATATATGGATGATATGGGATTGCATTAAAAGGATTCTTGAATAATTTCCAGATTATATTATTAAGCAAAGAGAGCCTTGAAAGAATATATGCTTTCAAAGGCTTTCTTTTGCTCTCGTTATTTTTTAATTGTGTTGTGGTCAAGCGTTTTTGTAACACTTGTGGCTAAAAATATCATTTTCTTTTTACGATGCTATACGTGCCTGATGAGGTGTACGGTATCCGTTAAAACTATGGGGACACGCATAGTTATAGCTGATATATGCGAATTCTTCTACCGCTTGATTTGCCGTTCCCTCGGAGCAAGAAACCGAAAATAAAACAATCCGATTTCCCGTACCATTGATTAATAAAATAGAAAAAGCCATCGAAAATCAAGAAGTGACTTTCTCCAGCTTTGTTTTACAGGCTTGCGAATACGCATTAGAAAATATGGATACACACGACGCAAAAACAGAATAACAGCAGAAAGCTGATACTCTGGGTCTGGTTCTTTCCAGACCCTCAAAAAATTTGATTATTAATTATTACTTTATTCCCAGAGCCTGCAAGGAATATTCACTAATAAATGCCAACAACATATCCAAAGATAAATATCCCCTAAATAGCTCTCTCAGCTCGTCTGTCTTCTTTCCTTCCCTCAAAGCAATACATTTCTCTTTTTTCGCATTGACCCTAACCTCAAAAAAATCAGAATAGTCATGAAGGAATGCTTTCGTTCTTTCCTTTGAAATGATCAGTACCGCTTCTTCATTCTGTGCGTTTAGTGTCTCAATAACAAGAGTGCCATACTCATTTAGCTGTTTGTATGTCACCTCTCGATTATTCTCGTCATTGTCAACTAACTCAATAAGTGCATTTGCAACCAGATCCGCTATTCCAATTTTTATGCTCATATTCCACCTCAAAATAATATATTAAATATGGCTTAATTTTATTATAACCATCTTCTTCATTTTGTACATAGGTAAAACTGCCCAAAATTCATTTCGCTTTAGTGTTGGCTATATCTGCAAACCCTTGTACAAGGGCTTCTGCATCAATCAAATCTTTTTTTCCTCCGCCTGCTTTTCTTCTGTAAAATATGTAAAAAAATTCTCTTTTTTCAGTCTTTTCAGCATTCATTATGTTAACGATCTTTCCAAAATCATTCGTACAGTTCCTGTCTGGAAATAAGATCGGAATATGTGCAAATTCCTCTTTCAAAAATCCGCTATTAAACTGGTTCGCTCTTAGAATCAGCAAATCAAACATAACATCACTTTTTTTCGTTATATTATGCATGCATTCCAATACCTTGAGGTGCTTTTTTGCTTCTTTTAATAGCTTATTAAGCTCATTCTTTTTATTTTTTTTGACTTCATTTACCTTATGATTCAATTCCTCAATCTGCTTTTTGCAAGCTTCTATCGTAGATTCATCTATTGTATCTTTTCCTGTTATATTAATGACATATTGTGATAGATCATCAATCTCCTTCTCTATAAAGTTTGTTATATCGCTATCTTCTCCTGATCTGCAATAAAACAGACTTTTATATTCTGCCTCCGACTTCCAAATCGGATGTCTTCGATTTTGCCTGTTAAAATATTCTTTCGTTGTTTCATCCGAGCATACATTTTTCATCAAATAAACCAGATCATCATCCGCCAATAGAGAAATATGGATATGTTCATCCAGCTGGTTCCCTTCTTCTGTCAGCGTTTCATAGGAAAACAATCTGTGATTCGCTGCTGAAAATCGGCGGTTCACCTGCTCAATGGCATGATTTAAGATATATCCTTCATATTGCACTACCGGATGATTTTGTATCCAGTGTCTCTCCGCATCATGGGCAAAGACAACATTTTGAATGACACTAAGAGCCGACTTATGAAAAACCAACTTCCAGACACCTTTGTCTTCATCCCGCCATAAACATAAAGCTCCCAGCAATCTGACATAATCGATCTTTACCGTGTCAAATCCCGTAATATATGCATCTCTGATCAGATAATCCAATTTGTCTACATCAATAACGTCATCATTCAGAAGCTTTATCAGGCAGTTCCAGATATCTTGGTTTTGCGTCAATTTTGTATAGCAATAACCCGTAATACACCTGGCAAAAAAAGATTTTTCTTTACTGTTCTTGAACAATTTTGGAAATTGTCTCAATGCCACGATAGCACTCATGATCTCATGCGGCTTCGCCGGTTCAAATCTCATCTCTATACCTTTGACATCCGCCTTAAACTGAGCATTCCCGACCGCCTCTATAAGCATATTATGCAGCTCACTGAATCTTTTGCTACCTTTTTCCTGTAAATTTAAATAATATTCCTCTCCCGTATGAGAAAACGGTGCGTGCCCCACATCATGCAAAAGACACGCAAGGCGAAATAGTTCCCCATATCTGCTTAAATCTTTTATATCTTTAATTTCTTGATTTTCATGAATAGATTTTTCTACTGCTTGATAAGCTATTTGTCCTAAATGATATACTCCAAGTGAATGAATAAAACGGTTATGTACTGCTGCCGAATAGAGAGGTGCATAACTGGTCTGCACAATATTTCGCAAACGTTGAAAGGCAGGTGTATCGACAACGGAATACATGATTGATTCCTCAATTTCAATGTAACCGTATATCGGATCTTTTAAGCATTTATCTACCATAACCACCTTGCCCATTTTTCGTTATATTAAATCTACAACTTTTTATTTAGACATTATTTTACAATATTTAAAAATCATAGTCAAGGGCTGGACAATGATGGATATTCAATTTTTATTGTGTCTTTTCAGTCAAAACAAAATACTCTAATTCTGGCTCCTAACAATATCCTCTGTCGCTTTCATAGCGTCTAAGGTCATGGAAAGCAGACGGTCAAGCTCCCAGCCAAGCTGCTCCGCTCCTGTTCTGATGATATCTCTGGAACATCCGGCAGCAAATTTTTTATCTTTAAACTTTTTCTTCAAACTGCTAAGCTCCATATCCGTACAGCTCTTTGACGGTCTCATCAAAGCTGCCGCACCGATAAGACCCGTCAGCTCGTCTGCCGCAAAAAGCACTTTTTCCATCTCATGCTCCGGTTTTACTTCGGAACAGATCCCATAGCCATGACTACAGACAGCATGGACCAATTCCTCCTCCGCATCGATCTCCGCCAAAAGTTCAGGCGCTTTAATACAATGCTCCTCCGGATAATTTTCAAAATCCACGTCATGTAAAAGACCGCATAGTCCCCAGAAATCTTCATCACCATATCCCAATTCCTTTGCATACCAGCGCATCACCGCTTCCACAGTGTATGCATGCTGCAGATGAAATGTATCCTTGTTGTACTTTTTTAATAATTCCAGCGCCTTTTCACGTGTTACTTTTGTTTCCATTTGATGCAGCCTCCTTTACCCTCTTTTTCACCATAAATATTTTCCAAAATTCCTCAAAAAATCTAAATTATATTATACATCATAAAAATACATTCCACCACAAAATTCTCAGACATTAGAAAAGCACCGATTTAATCAGTGCATTCCAAAAAAGCACTGTCAACCCTAAGATCAACAGCGCTTCCCTGATTATTTCATTTCTATAAATTTATAACCGTCTTCTTCAATTGCCTTGCGAAGCGCAGCCTCGTCAGGTTCCTTCTCAGTGGTGATCACCGCCGTTCCTGCTTCATGGCTGACAACCGCCTCGCTGATTCCTTCCAATCCCTCCAGCAGCTTCTTCACTCTTGCCTCACAGTGTCCGCACATCATTCCTTCGATTACCAATGTCTTTGTCATGTTCTTACTCTCCTTTTCATTTTTATTATTTATATTATTATTTTTTACCTTCTTAACGTCTTCTATTTTCTGATTCTGATTCATCTGATTGCTTTGGGCTTCAATGTTTTCCGGTTTCTGATTCATCTGATTGCTTTGGGCTTCTTTGCCTTCTGCTTTCTGATTCAGATTTATATGATCGCTTTGCTGTCCAATACCTTCCGTTCCCTGATACAGCTTCACCAGATTCAGCCTGAGTGCATTACTTACCACACAAAAGCTTGACAGGCTCATGGCTGCCGCTGCAAACATGGGATTGAGCTGCCACCCGAACCAGTGGATCCACGCACCCGCTGCCAGCGGGATTCCAATCACATTGTAGAAAAATGCCCAGAACAGATTCTGATGGATATTGCGAAGGGTCGCACGGCTTAAGCGGATAGCTGCTGCCACATCGCTCAGCCGGTTCTTCATTAGAACGATATCTGCCGCATCTATGGCTATATCCGTACCGGTGCCAATAGCAATGCCGATATTGGCTCTTGTCAGTGCAGGCGCATCATTGATTCCATCTCCTACCATGGCAACCTTGCCCTGTTCTGAAAGCTGTCTGACTACCTGTTCCTTACCGTCCGGCAGGACGCCCGCAATCACTTCATCCACACCGACCTGCTCCCCGATGGCATTGGCTGTCCGCTCATTATCTCCTGACAGCATGATGACACGGATTCCCATATTCTGAAGCGCCTTAACGGCATCCCGGCTGTCTTCCCTGATGACATCCGCTACTGCGATGATACCGAGGAACTCTCCGCCGCAGCTAAATAAAAGCGGCGTCTTTCCTCTGTCAGCAAGCTCTTCTGTTTTTTTTCTGATATCCTCCGAAAGTGGTATCCGGCTGCCGATAAATTTCACGCTGCCGCCCGCAAGTACCTCATGGGCATGTACCGCCTGTAGTCCATTCCCCGGAAGCGCTTCAAATTCCTGTACTTCCATCAGCGCAGCTCCCTTCATCCTCGCTTCCTCTACGATCGCCTTCGCTAATGGATGCTCGCTTTTCTGCTCCAACGCATACGCATATTGCAGAAGTTCTTTTTCTGTAATGCCTTCTGCCGGAAAATAATCCGTCACCTTCGGCTCTCCGATGGTAATCGTGCCCGTCTTATCCAGAGCAACCATTCCCACCTTTCCGGTCTCTTCCAAGGAAACCGCCGTCTTAAACAAGATGCCGTTCTTCGCACCGACACCGTTTCCTACCATGATCGCTACCGGCGTTGCAAGACCCAGCGCACAAGGACAGCTGATGACCAATACGGAAATCCCCCTTGCCAGTGCAAATCCTACGGTCTCTCCCACCAACAGCCAGATCAGGATCGTCAATGCAGCAATGCCGATCACCACCGGCACAAAGAAACCGGATACCGTATCCGCCACTTTTGCAATCGGCGCCTTGGTTGCCGCTGCATCACTGACCATCTTAATGATCTGGGAGAGCGTTGTGTCTTCTCCAACTTTCGTTGCTTCACAACGCAAAAATCCCGATTGGTTGATTGTGGCTGCATAGACATGATCTCCTGCGCCCTTATCCACGGGAATGCTTTCCCCTGTCAGGGATGCTTCATTGACCGCACCATTTCCCTCTAAGATCATGCCATCCGTCGGAATCTGTTCCCCCGGACGCACCACAAAACAGTCGCCCTTTTTCACCTGTGCAATCGACACAATCTGCTCCACACCGTCGATCAGCAATGTCGCCGTCTTAGGTTCCAGACTCATCAGTCCCTTTAAAGCATCCGTAGTTCTGCCTTTCGACCTTGCTTCCAGCATCTTCCCCACCGTGATCAGCGTCAGGATCATCGCCGCGGATTCAAAATAAAATTCATGCATATACATCATAACGGCATCCATATCGCCTTTCGCCTGTGCATCTGTCATAGCAAACAGCGCATAGGTACTGTAAACAAACGCCGCCGCTGATCCCAACGCCACAAGAGTATCCATGTTCGGGGCACGATGAAGCAGCCCTCGAAACCCGCTGATAAAAAATTTCTGGTTGATCACCATCACCACACCTGTCAGCAGTAGTTGAAGCAATCCCATTGCAACATGATTCTCCGCGAAAAACATTGGCACCGGCCAGTTCCACATCATATGCCCCATAGAAAAATACATTAGGACAATCAAAAAAATAAGCGATGCGATCAAACGCTTTTTCATTTTTGGCGTTTCCTTATCTGTCAGCGCATCCATTTCCACAGAGGCGTGCCCATCCCCCTGAGCGACAGCTCCGCTGTCGTTATGATTCACATTTCCGGAAGCCGATTCCTCCTTTAAAGACGCTCCGTAGCCTGCCGCTTCCACCGCAGCGATCACCTCCGATACCGATACTTCACCTTCCACACCCATGGAATTGGTCAGCAGACTGACCGAACATTCCGTCACCCCGGGAAGTTTGTTTACTGCCTTTTCTACTCTGGCAGAACATGCTGCACAACTCATTCCTGTCACATTATATCGCTGCATGATCCTAGTCCTCCGTCAAAACATTTCCTGCTGCACGATCTTGTTCTTTTGTCAACATATCCCCTGCTGCCTGATCACGATCCTGCATCAAAACATTCCCCTGCTGCCTAATCACGATCCTGCATCAAAACATTTCCTGCTGCATAATCATATTCCTTCGTTAATACATTTCCTGCTACTTGATCTTAATCCTTCCTCAACACATTCCCTACTTCATCATCTTCTGCAAT
Organism: uncultured Lachnospiraceae bacterium; assembly: GCA_964421915.1. Classification (GTDB taxonomy): domain Bacteria; phylum Bacillota; class Clostridia; order Lachnospirales; family Lachnospiraceae; genus NK4A136. Next base: position 24,242 of record CAYQZB010000022.1, on the reverse strand, counting down.
GTTACCAGAAGCTCATCAATGACCTCATCCTTACCGGCACGGACATCCTCAGCAACACAGGTCTTGATATGCTCTGATAACAATTCTTTGCTGAATGCATTGATCGCAGCATTGGCTGCGGAAGCCTGAATCAAGATATCCGGGCAATAGGCATCCTCCTCCAGCATTTTCCGGATTCCCCGGATCTGTCCCTCGATCCTGTTTAACCGGTTGACCAGCTTTTTATATTCCTCCGGTGTACGCTTCTTTGTCTTATTATTACAGCATTTTGCCATTGTCATTCCCGCCTTTCCGCTTTGTGCAAATCCAAAAAAATGTTTTAAATACAATACCCCTTATGGGTATATGATTTTTAATAAGAATATACCCTATTGGGGTATTTTGTCAAGAAAATAATTTTTGTTTAAAATTTCTATTAGCCAAAATCGAAAAATTTTTGATTTTGGCTAATAGAAACAATACTTTATATGTATAAGTAAATATTTAAAACAATTGACGAAAAGGTCATACCACAATTTTAGCTGCTGATTCTACTCTTAATGGCATCCCACAATTTATCTTGTCTTTCCTTATCTTCCTTCCGTTTTGACTGCAGAAGCTTTAACTCATCCGTTGTTATTACAAGATAAGGAATTTTATTCTGTTTCTGATACGCATTACGGAATTCTTTACCATCGTAAAAATGGGGATCGTCCTGTGGTGATTTTATAAATACATCTACTCCCGGATGCTTTTCATAAATCTGATCCATTGCATCCCCATATGCCCATCTGTACGCGCTCAGCCGCACCCTTAAATCATCCCCCAGCTCGCCACCGTTTTCTGCTGCCAGCAAAGCCTGCTGATGAGCCTTATATTGCTCCGGATCACTGTTTTTCATCCGGTCCATAATTGATACATATTCCTCCAATCTCCAGCTTTGGAGCAGATTTGTTTCTTCCCTTGTCAGACTAAAATGAGGTATCGCCGGTTGATAATCACGGAATTCTTCTTTTTTATTTGCCGTCTTATCCAATTGTGATGTACCTTGTGATGAATATTTTGATGAATAATTTTTTATGTTTTCCCTGAATTTTTCAATAAATCCCTCCGGTAAATCTGTTGCCGGTTTCAAATCATTTGATATATTCATATCTTTTTACATCCCCCTAAATATTTTTATTTATTTCCTTTTTATTATCTAATGTTATTTTCGGAGAAAACCCCAATATAATTTATATTGCACCATGTATATATTTTTTCACGAAATACAGCATTTTCAATAAAATATTAACTCGGGCATTCGCTGCATGAATGTCGGATCATCCCTTTCATTTAATTTTTCCATATCCCATCGATAAACAATTTCTGTTAAGAATAAACCATGCTTTACAAAGATGGATCCCAAATATTTACCATTTAAATAAATATACCAATTGTCCCCACTTTTCCCCGAGCCGTTTATTTCAAATCCCTCCAGTTGATACCTTTCGTATATGAAAAAATTCTCTGTTATAATTTTGCCAAGAAAATCTTCATCAATGTCATCTTTTGTTGTATAATATGGCATATACAAAGTAGAATCTTCTGTAGTTGAACTTAAGGAAAGATAATCATGATGCCCAAGTGTCAGTTTAAGAAACATAGCGTATTTATCACTAAAAGTAACACTTTCCAATGTTATAGTTGGTTTTGATGATGTAAACATAATTGATGTCAGAGTTCCAAAAAACATTACCCAAAACAACCAGATTACAATTACTCCCACGATTCCTCCCTTAAAATATTTATCTCCCTTCGGTCCAAAACAAATTATCTTTGTCAGAATATAGGGATAAAACCCCACGAACAGAAAAGTAAGAAAAATATCCCAGCCCTTTAGTATTGCATCCATCAAATACTCCTTCTTGGTATTATTAAATAAAAATGCTTTTTTACCATTATATATTAAATAATGCATTAAGGTACTAAACAATCAGTACCTTAAATGCATATATCTGAATCAATTTAAAAACCATTACTCATAATCCCAAATAAGGACTGGCTTATAGCAGAATAGGTAATTAACCATTTTTATCCAGATACGTCAAAAACCAGTTTCCATTTTCCTCAAACCATCTGCCTGCCTCATTCATACCTATCTTATAATTGGTTCCTGTCTGGGGATTCATGACCACGATCTGATATTCATTATAGCCGATCACCAGTACTGCCGAACCGTCCACCATCCGGGCCAGTACGGGAATATCCTGCGCCACATAGTAAAGTATGATGTCCAGCTTGCATCCATTCAGATCCAGCACTGTCATCCCCTGTCCTTTCTCTTCTAAGATCTCCTCCGGCTCCCTGCCCTGACGAAGAAGCGGCGCCGTATCCACAGTATATCCCTCCAGAGCAAGCATGACGTCCAGACAGACTGCCAGTTCCTCTCCATCCGTCTCCGCCTTTACCGGATTGATCGCCATAATCTGATTTCTCGCTACTCTGCCTGTCTTTCGATACAGATACGTTCCCTGACCATCTACTACGATACCATTTGACTGATATGCCTCGTTAATTGCATCCGGCAGCGATTCATAGACGCCTGCCAGATCGCCTTTTACATAAAGAAAATATTCACTGCCTGTATAGGTATCCTCTCCCGGTTGGATACTTCTGTTTCCTTCAAAAAGCACCTGTTTTGGCTCCAGCACCTGTAGCGTTTCCACATCGATCTCTTTCCTTAGAACGATCTGTATGATCTTTTCATAATTTTCCGTCGTAACGACCTCGAGCGTATTCTTCCCTCCGGCGGATGTGTTATTATACAAGATCTGATCATCGGTGGTATAAGACCAGCTCCTGTTGCTTTCATCCCGTTTCATACGGACCATGGTGATCATATCATCCCCTACCTGCGTATCCACAACGTAAATACCAGATTCCTCATACTGCTTCAGGATATTGCCCCGCACATCCCGGATCAGGACCTGATACATCGGATACAGCATCTTTCCGGTAGCATCCCGGATGATATCCTCTTTCCATGCAACACCATATACAAAATCCTCCCCAAAAAATCCGATGGGTTGGATTCTGGTATTTTCCTCTGCCTCTATGTTGTTTATTTTTCCCGTCGTCAGATCGCATATGATGATCTGCGTTGCGTTATTCAAGTCCGCGCCGCTTGCCCAGGCGATGATCTGCTGCCGCCCCGATGCCGCAAACGCGCCCTGAGGAAGTCCGGTAACCAGCTGCTGACAGGTATGATCCGAAAGGTTGATCTGATACACCGCATGATCCAGATAAAGAAAATATTCATTAGCGCTGTTGACATAGGACAGCTTTGATACATCCTGTTCCAGCAGCTCAAAGGATTTCGTATAGGGAACAAACACTTTCTCTTCCACAATATTCAAAACACTGTCATAATAATAGACTGCAGCTCCCATCTCTCCCTCATGGATGCCCCGGTTCATATACCCATATACCATAAAATATATATTGCCTGTTTCATCCACGTAAAAGATCCTAATATCATGATTCTGATAAGATTCTCTCAAATCAGTAATATCCCCATCAAAAAAACCAAACACCTTTGAAATTTTATTATCGGCGATATTGTAGCTGTAAAGACTGCCGGTATTGACAAATGCCAGACGGCTGCCATCAGAGCTTTCTACCATCTGTACGTCCTCACCCACGATGCCAAGCATGATCTTATTATTTGCCATTGTAGCTGTCTCCAGCTCAAAGATCTGCTCCATTGTCCTTTCGTAATCCAACAGGTAAAATCTTTCCTCACCCTGACGGATCCGATAGTATTCCTCCACTACATAAAAGATATCCTTTTCATTGTCCGTAATAACAGCAGAATATTGAATCTCAATATTGGCAATGTCCTTCTCAATATCGTGGATCATAGCCACCGGCTCCGTTACCCTCTCCACCGGCAGATTGCCCCACGTCACCTGATTGAGGCTGCTGTGGATATTGACCTTGTGAAATGTGGTATTGTTCCCTTCCGCATTGCTTTCCAGATAAGTGGGAAGTTCGACAGATGCCGTATATTTATCAAAGGCGGCATCATTAAAAAAATAGACATACTCCAGCTTCTCAGACACCTGATAATCATCCGCCTCTATGATTCTGGTATAATAACGTATCTCATCCCCTTTTACTGTCCGCAGGAGAAGACAGAAGGAATATTCCTGATATTCTTCCAAAAGATCCTTCAGCGTGATGTCTGCGGTAATGATATCCCCATCCGTAATATAATTATAAATCTGCGTATCCTCAATCAGACGCGACGCGTCCATCGTCCGAAGTTCATAGGAGATCTTTTCAATGCCTGTTCCATAGGTATCGATCTTAATCGAAAGATTCCTGCCCTCCATCAAAGGCGTAATGGTATCCCTCAGATAAGGGATCTCCATCTGAGCAGCATATCCATGCAAGGTATTGAACTGCATCCCCTCACAAACAAAAGAAACCAATGGAAATCCGGCAGAACTCATCTCCGCTGTCATATCCGTATTACCGCGGTTCATCAACGCGCCCAGAAGGATCAGAGACGCAAAAAACATGCAGACACAATATATCGTTAAGATGATTCCCTTGCTGATTCCTTTTCTTCTCACTTTACAGTTTTGTCCCTTCCGTAAATCATTCCTGACCGTCATTCTTTTTCCGCTCATCTAAGGAAGCGCTGCTTCAATCACTGCTTCCTCATGGTCTCCATCAATCCTCCCAGCATCGGATGGATATGAAGATACCGCTCCAGCTCTTCCAAGGAACCTGGATATTCCTTACCATTTTTTTTGGAGGAAATCTTTTTTCCTTTTCTGACAGCCCGGATCAGCAGATTCTTGGGTGTATGTTCCAGATCGATAAATTCCAGAATCTGCGTTTCATATCCCATTTTTTCCAGACAGTCCGCCCGATAGGCATCCGTGATCAACGCCGATATCCTTTCTTTAACAATGCCATATTTTAATATCTCCTGAAGCGGTTCACATACTATCTGTTTATTCAACTCATGCTGGCAGCACGGCACTGCCATGATCACCTTTGCGCCCCATGACACCGCTTTCGCAATGGCGTAGTCCGTCGCCGTATCGCAGGCATGAAGGGATACGACCATGTCTATTTTATCACCATTTTCGTAATCCTTTATATCGCCTTTGATAAATCTCAATCCCTGATATCCAAGCTTGTCCTTCAGCGCATTACAGTCATCAATCACATCTGTTTTCAGATCCAGACCGATAATATCTATATTTTTATTTTGTATAATCTTCAGATAATAATACAACGCAAACGTCAGGTAAGATTTTCCACAACCAAAATCAACGATACGAATCGTATCTTCATTTTGGAGCGCTGGTAAAATGTCTTCTATAAATTCCAGATAACGATTGATCTGTTTAAACTTATGATATTTCGACTTGACCACCCTGCCTTCCGGCGTCTGCACCCCCAGAGCAGTCAGAAAGTCTACCGTCTCGCCATCCTTTAAGATATGGTTTTTACCCCGGTTGTGTTCAAAAGAACATTCCTGTTCCTGTCCACAATCCCGTGCAGCTGCTTTTTTCTCACGGATCGTTACGGTTCCCTTCTTATTCGTCAGAATCGTAACGTTTTTATCAGCACATTCCGCCTCCAGCTGGCCAAACTCCTCTTGAAGATAATGAACAAGCCTATCCTGTATCTTCTCCGCATCATAATTTTCATGAAGCACCTTTGTGCCTATATACCGCGTCTCTTGAAAGATTAGTTCCCTGCGGATCACAACCGGACGCACGGTTACCTTCGTCAGCTCCCCCTTGATCAATGGTCTGCTGACGATGATACGATACAGCCGTTCTGATACGATCTGCGAGATCGCTCTATGCAATTTTATGTCCTGCTCTGATTTGTCCATTTCTTACCCCAAAAAAAGGAGCCTACGCAAACCGCTTACCGGCTCTGCAAGCTCCCTTTCACCGTTAAAAAAATTTTAGCATCCCCCGTCCGGAATTATGTCTTCTTTTATAGATTTCATAAAACAACAACACCTGAACCATATCGCCTATCTGCTTCCATCTTTCCGGAGAAAGATCCATCTCCTGTCCCATATTATTTCTATTCTGGGTCATAGCGCCATCTGCAGCTTCAGAAGCAGTATCGTCCGCATCCTTATCTGATTGTTGCTCCATTTTTTTTGCATTCTCTGCTATTTCATCTTTCCTGATCATCTCGGTAATGTCTCTTGACAGTTTATACAGCATAAACTGATCCGGATAATCGTCATAGATCATACTTCCTTCATAGTCCATCTTGTCTAAGATAGTGACGATCTTCTTTTGATACTTTTTTGCATCCTGCGGATACATCTGCTGCAGATATTCCAAATCCCGAAGCATGACATCTTCATCTTCATATGCCATAGGCATGGGATAGGTCATGTAAAATGGCAATACCTTATTTCCTCTCATAGATACATCCCAAAGCTCTTTGATATATTCTATGCGGATGCTGACAAAATGTTTCAGCGCAACAATAGCGACCGCCATTCCATAGCAATCGCTATTTCATTGTACTAAGGAAGCGATGATAAAATCAACGCTTCCTTATGATTATTTGATTGTCTGTATTCTGGTCAACGCGCGCATCAAAGCGATCTGTGCACGATCCTCATCAATACCCGCTTCCTTCTCCTGCAGTCTTCTCTCTGCGCGTTCCTTTGCAGACCTTGCACGGCTCTCATCAATCTCATCCGGCCACTCTACCGCTTCCGCAAGGATCGTCACCTGATCCTGCAGAATCTCCACAAATCCTGCATGGAGCGCCGCTTCCTTTTCCCCGTCAGGCATTGTGATCGTCAGGATCCCCGGACTGATAATGACCGTCATCGGCACATGATTCTTATAGATACCGACCTCACCCTCTGTTGTATTAAACTCTACCATCTCAGCTTCGCCCTCAAAGAAAAGCCGTTCCGGTGTTATTATTTTTAATAAAAATGTATTGTCCGCCACCTTATCCAACAGCTCCTTTCTAAGACAAAGGCTTACTTCTTGTTCATTCTGGCAACTACCTCGTCGATAGAACCTGCATTTAAGAAAAATCCTTCCGGAATATCATCATGCTTGCCATCTATGATCTCCCTGAATCCACGGATCGTCTCAGAGATCGGAACATACTTTCCTTCCATGCCGGTAAACTGCGTTGCTACGAAGAACGGCTGGGACAGGAATCTCTGTACCTTTCTTGCACGGTTTACTACCAGCTTATCATCTTCGGAAAGTTCGTCCATACCAAGGATCGCGATGATATCCTGAAGCTCTTTATATTTCTGAAGGATCTCCTGTACATCACGAGCCACCTGATAATGTTCATTACCTACGATACGCGGATCCAAAATTCTTGATGTGGATTCCAGCGGATCCACAGCCGGATAGATACCAAGCTCGGAAATACTACGCGACAATACGGTAGTTGCATCCAGATGCGCAAATGTCGTCGCAGGCGCAGGGTCTGTCAGGTCATCCGCAGGTACATATACCGCCTGTACGGAGGTAATGGAACCATTCTTGGTGGATGTGATACGCTCCTGCAAAGCGCCCATCTCCGTCTGCAGCGTCGGCTGATAACCAACGGCGGAAGGCATACGTCCGAGAAGCGCGGACACTTCGGAACCAGCCTGTGTAAAACGGAAAATATTATCAATAAATAACAGCACGTCTTTGCCGCCCTTATCACGGAAATACTCCGCCATCGTCAATCCTGTCAGACCGACTCTCATTCTTGCCCCGGGAGGCTCATTCATCTGACCAAATACCATGGCGGTCTTTTCAATAACGCCTGATTCACTCATTTCATGGTAAAGGTCATTACCCTCTCTGGTTCTTTCTCCTACACCGGTAAATACGGAATATCCGCCGTGCTCTGTTGCAATATTACGGATCAGCTCCTGAATCAAAACGGTCTTACCAACACCGGCACCGCCGAACAAACCGATCTTTCCACCCTTCTGATAAGGGCAGAGCAGGTCAACCACCTTGATACCTGTCTCTAAAAGCTCTGTTGCCGTGGACTGCTCTTTAAATTCCGGAGCAGGTCTGTGTATCGGCTCATAATCTACATCTGTGGGCGCAGGCTTATTATCGATCGGCTCACCAAGAACATTAAAGATACGTCCTAAAGTATGTTCGCCAACCGGCACCGTGATCGGAGATCCGGTAGCCACCGCCTCCATCCCTCTGACAAGACCGTCTGTAGGTCCCATCGCCACACAGCGCACGGTATCGTCTCCCAGATGCTGCGCAACCTCAACCACCAGAGTATTGCCATCTTTCATCGGGATATTGATCGCCTCGTTGATCTCCGGCAGGGCATCTTCAAATTTCACATCGAGAACCGCGCCGATAATCTGGGTCAGTTTACCCTTTTTTACATCTGCCATCTCTATTATATGACTCCTTTCTCTAATTGATAGCGTCAGCACCGGCAATAATCTCGGTAAGCTCCTGCGTAATGGAGCCCTGACGCGCTCTATTGTACAGCAATGACAAGTGATCTATCATCTCCGCTGCATTGTTTGTTGCTGAATCCATTGCCTGCATACGGGCGCCATTTTCACTGGCGATTGACTCAATCAGTCCGCCATACAGCTGACTGGTGATGTACTTTGGAATAATCAGATTCAGAGCTTCCTCATCCTCCGGCTCAAAGTTCATCGGCGCCTCCGCCTTATTCTCCTGTTCGTCCTCTGACTTCAGATCCTCCGCATCCAGCGGAAGAAGCTTGCGCAGTGTAGGAACATGGCTCACCGTATTTTTAAAAAATGTATATGCAAGATAGATCTCGCAGATTTCCCCAGCTTCAAATGCATGTAACAGCTCCTTGGTAATGGTAACTGTATCCTGATATGCCGGTTCATCAATCACCTCGGAATAATTCGTTCCCAGTTCGTAGCCATACCGTTTCATGGCATCCTTACCTTTCTTACCGATGGGATAGACGATGGTGTTATCTCTGGTAAACTCCTCATTCTGTGTGATCAGCTTGATCACATTGGAGTTATAACCACCGGCAAGACCTTTATTGGAAGTGATCATAATGACTGCTTTTTTTCCCTTACCATCCGACTTCAAAAACGGATGATCCATATCAGGAGCTTTGGCAAGAATGGAAACCATCGTCCGGTAAAGGGAGTCAAAATAAATCTGTGACTGCTCCGCCCTTGCCTTCGCCTTCTGCAATTTTACTGTGGCTACAAGCTTCATGGCTTTCGTAATCTGCTGCGTACTCTCTATACTGCTTTTACGCCTTTTTATATCTCTCATGGAAGCCATAATGATATAACCATGCCTTTCTCTTAGCTTTTTATCTGACTAAGGTTGATATTCTTTCTGCAGACAGTTATCTTTTACCTGAAGTCCGCCTTGTATTCCGTGATCGCCTTAACCAGCAGTTCCTCCATCTCTCCCAACAGCTCCTTTGTCTTCTTGATCGACTCTGGAATCTCAGGATATTTGGTATCGATAAATTCAAACAGTCCGTCCTGAAAACGTCCGACTGCGTCAACTTCGATATCCAGAAGATATTTCTTGGTAGCTGCATAAATGATGATAACCTGATACTCTACCGGCATCGGCTTATACTGCGGCTGTTTCAACATCTCCTTGATTCTCTCACCCTGTGCAAGACGTTCCTTGGTATCCTCGTCCAGATCGGAACCAAACTGGGAGAATGCCGCAAGCTCACGATACTGTGCCAGTTCCAGACGGATCGGTCCTGCAATCTTCTTCATCGCTTTGATCTGTGCAGCGCCGCCGACACGGGATACCGAAAGTCCGGCATTGATTGCCGGGCGGAAGCCTGCGTTGAACATTTCCGTCTCCAGATAGATCTGACCGTCTGTAATGGAAATAACATTGGTCGGAATATATGCCGATACGTCACCCGCCTGTGTCTCAATAATCGGGAGCGCTGTCAGGGAACCGCCGCCGTACTCTTTGCTCATACGGGCAGCTCTCTCCAATAATCTTGAATGAAGATAAAAGACGTCGCCGGGATACGCCTCACGCCCGGGCGGTCTTCTCAGGAGCAGGGAGAGTGTACGATATGCCGTCGCATGTTTACTTAAATCATCATAGATAACAAGCACGTCCTCGCCGTTTTCCATCCATTCCTCACCAATCGCACATCCTGCATACGGAGCAATATACTGAAGCGGAGCCAGCTCGGAAGCTGTAGAGGCTACGACTGTCGTATATGCCATCGCGCCAAACTCCTCTAATGTTTTTACGATCGTAGCCACTGTAGAAGCTTTCTGTCCGATCGCAACATAGATACATTTAACATTCTGCCCCTTCTGGTTAATGATCGTATCAATCGCAATCGCCGTCTTACCGGTCTGTCTGTCACCGATGATCAACTCTCGCTGCCCCCTTCCGATAGGAACCATAGAGTCAATCGCCTTAATACCTGTCTGCAGCGGAGTATCAACAGACTGTCTGGTGATAACGCCCGATGCCACACGTTCAATTCTACGATATTTTGTTGTAGTGATAGGACCCTTTCCATCAATCGGCTGCCCAAGGGCATTGACTACCCTGCCGGTCATCGCATCGCCTACCGGTACTTCTACCACTCTGCCGGTTGTTTTTACGGTATCGCCTTCGTTGATATTCTTATGGCTGCCGAGTAATACTGCACCGACATTATCTTCTTCCAAGTTAAGTACCATGCCATATACTTCGCCGGGGAACTCCAAAAGCTCTCCCTGCATCGCATTCTGCAAGCCGTGCACACGGGCAATACCGTCAGCAACCTGAATAACCGTACCCACATCGGATACTTCAAGCTTATCGGCATACCTCTTGATCTGATCCTTAATCACTGAACTTATTTCTTCTGGTCTTAAATTCATGGATCTTTCCGCACCTTTCTTTTATCATCTATATTTTTACATCTCTTAACTGATTTGAAGCTCTGACAAATCCTTTGTCAATCGCTCCAGCTTTGTACGGATACTGCTGTCAACCACCCGATCTCCGATCCGGATGACGATACCGCCGATCAGAGTTTTATCTTCCTCATAGTAGATCTCCATCTCCCGATATGCGGTCGTCGCCAGCAGCCTCTCTTTTATTTCTGCTTTCTGTCTGTCCCTCAGGGATACAGCCGTTGTCACATAGGCAGTTCCGATGCCTTTATATTCCTTCATCTTTCCTACAAAGAAATCAAGGATCCCATCGATCTCTCCATAACGATCCTTCTGCAGGATCAGTACAAGAAATCCCGTAAGCTCATCGCTGAGCCGGTTTTGAAATACATTCTTCAAAACCTCCTCCTTTTCCTCTTTGGAAATCTTCGGATGGTTCATCAGATCATTCAATTCGCCGTTCTCAGCCAGAACTTTCTGCAGGGAAAGCACCTCTTCTAAAAACTGATCTTCCTTCTGTTCTTCTACTGCCAGCTGAAACAATGCTTCTCCATAAGTTCCTGAAATTAGCTTAGCCATGTGCTGTCACCTATTTCCTTCAAAGTCTCATTGATCAGGCTATCCTGAATCTCTGTGTCAATATTGGCGGAAACTACCTTTCCTGCCATCAGAGACGCGATAGCAACCATTTCCTGCTTCACTTCATCGACAACCTTCTGTTTCTCCAGCTGAGCCTCTACGTTTGCCCTTTCGATGATTGCCGCCGCTTCTTTTCGAGCTTCGGCAATGATCTTATTTTCATTATCCAACGCTTTCTTTCGGGCTTCGCTTAAGATCTGTTCTACTTCTTTATCGACCTCCTTCAGCCTGCCTTCATACTCTTCCTTCATCGCCAGCGCATCTTCTTTGTCATTCTGGGCGGTCTCTATATCATTCCGGATCCTGTTTTTACGATCCTCTAAAATCTTTCTTGCAGGATTAAACAAATTGTAAGAAAGAATTAGGAAAAGAACAAATACCGCAATAATCGTCAGCAATGAATCAGACAGCAGCTGAAAATCCAAGTCAAACAGCCTTTCATACCCTGCTGTACTGCTTAACAGCATTCCAATTCCTGTATTCAAGCCTCATAGCCTCCTTTCAGACTCTTTTTCTTACGGCATTAACGGCTTAACAAATAACAGAAGCATTGCAACCAGCAGACCGTAAAGACCTGTTGTCTCGGCAACCGCCTGTCCAAGAAGCATGGTAGAGGTAACGTCGCCCTTTGCTCCGGGATTTCTTCCTACTGCTGCCGCTGCATGTCCTGCAGCGATACCCTGACCTACACCGGGTCCGATACCGGCAATAACCGCTAAACCTGCGCCGATTGCAGAGCATCCTAAAATAAATTCCTCGTTAAACATAATAGTTTCCTCCTTAAAAATATTATAATGAAGTTTTCTTTTACCGCTTTTTAATTATCCCCAATCGCATCTGAGATATAAGTCATGGTCAGCATACAGAATACATATGTCTGGATCGCTCCGGAAAACATATCAAAATATACATGCAGCACAGCCGGCCATCCGATTGCAATCAGTTTTAACAGACCATATACCAGCGCCATCATGATCGTGCCTGACAGGACGTTGGCAAACAGACGCAGCGACAATGAGATCGGAACTGCCAGATCGCCTATGATATTGATCGGCGCCCAGATCGGCCAAGGAGAACACAATCCCTTGATAACACCGCTGACTTTCTGATGTTTAAATTTATTAAAGGTAATCAGTGTAAACGTCAGGACGCCAAGCGGAAAGGTAACACCGTAATCTGCCGTAGGCGGTCTTAAGCCAAACAAGCCGGAAATATTGCTGAGCAAGATAAAGATAAAGATTGTTCCGATATAATTCAGGAACTTTGTTGCATTCTTGCCCATAACATTCTTGATCATATTATCCAGCATTTCCACGATCATCTCTACGATACACTGAAATGTCCCCGGCACTTCCGAGGCATTCTTCATCGTCCTTCTCGCACAGAGCGAAAATATCGTCAACAGCAGAATCATGATCAAAAGACATACGTGGGTTGTTGTGATCCAGATCTGCGTATCGCCGATATAAAACGAAAATACACCCTTGATCATAAATCCCAGATCCTGCGAGGATAATAGCATACCTGCCCCCATCATTTCACCTCCTTGTCCATTATTTTATAACATTAATTTTCCTACATATATAAGTTTATCCAATACTTCTTTAATTCGATCCGTTTCTTTTCATCCAACAAACAAATATTTTTTATTTAGTCCATCTTTGCAACAATTTATGCGTAAACGGCTGCAGATACGCGCCGATCTTCAGTCCCATGATCCCCAAAAACATCACGATCAGATTCATAACGCCGGTAACCGCAGCCACCCCTAACAGGATCATCGCGCAGCCATACCGCAGAAAATATGACGTTCTGGTCACCTTCTCCGCCGTCCCCTCATCACAAGCCAGCGCTTTATTGATCGTATGGTTCATATGAACCGCCATGCCTGCCGCTGCAATGATCCCTGCCCAGAGACTGACTGCATACGCCAGCTGAGCATGTGCAAAAAAGATTCCGGCGATCTGACAGACCACACCAAAACAAAGAATCCCTATGACCAATTCCGCAAGCGTCTGATTTGCCTTTATTTTTTCCTTCATAACAGCAGCCATATTTTCTATCATATACCAACTAGAATATTCACTCGCTATATTGTCCTGCGCTTCATCACCGCACTGCAAATCTTATTTCTTTGATCTGTCTGAACGACGCATTCCTTTTTAACGCTATCTCATTCAGCCACAGCTATGTCTGCAGGATGATCTATCATTTGCCGTCTTCCGTATCTTCCTCATCATCCTTTGTCATCCGTCTGGCAAAGATATAGATGTTACGAAATCCCGCCAATGCCCCTATAAAGAAGAAGATAATCATCAGATAAGAAGTGCCCAGCTTTTTATCCAGATAGTATCCAGCGAAAAAACACAAAAAAATGGGAACAAGCATATTGATTCCAAACTGTGTAATTAAGGTCAGCATCCGCAATGTTGACTGCCTTTCCTTTTGCCTCTTCCTATTTTTTGAACTCATAATATTTCCTATTATAACCATTTTTTGCAGATATGTCCACTATGAATTACTCATTTTTTAGGGAAATGCTTATTTTTTTATAACCTTAAATTTTTTATTTGACGGTTTTCGACATTTTCCTATAGCATAGCATGATGATAGAAAAAGACAGTATTTGACCAATCAAAATTCGTACTATCTGCATACTGTCTGCTTCACTATTTGAAATAACATGCAGCAGATTCGTTACGACAACATTATTAAATAAATGGTCGCCAAGTCCCACCCATAATGCCCCTGTCATTTTATACAAGAGAGACCATTTTATACTCATAATTCCAGCCAAAATGATATAGCCAATGCCCATCCCTATGGAATTGGCAAACGATGTATTCCCCTCCACATAATCTCTTAACGGCATAACCCAATGCCAGATTCCAAACAAAAAAGCAATAATAAGTACAGCACTAATAAAGGATAACTTTTCACCAAGAATTTTCATAAACAAGCCGCGAAACACGCCCTCTTCCATCCATACATTTATAATATTGAATACAATACATAAAATCAGAAAAAGAGCGCCATAGTGCCTTATTGCTTCTCCATTTAATGTAAATCCACTTATGTAAAAGGCTAATGATACATTATGATTGACTCGGTAAAGTATAAGACATTCTATGGAATATGCCACAAAGAAGCAACAGCTTCCTAACAGGAACCCTTTCATAATATCAGTCACTACTCTATTTTTTATGAATCCAATACTTTTCCAATTATCACCACAAAAATGAAGAACAACCGCCAAAATGACAATTCCAAAAACCTTATGCAAAAAGTTTTCTGAAATGATTGTCTCATCTGTCCTGATGACAAAATATTCTATCAATCTTGCCAAACCGCATATCGCAAATATAACCACGCAGCTTAATACTGGCTTCTTTTTTACAATATTTTTCATGAGTTTTTCCCTCAAACTCTAAATTTTACGTTATATTTGTTTTCCTGTAAATCTCATTCATTAAATACAACCGATCGGCACCATCTTATTCTTATCATCCAAAGGGATCACCATCGGTGTCATACAGATCACCGCGCCCTCGCCGACCTCTTCCGACAGGCTGCCCAATACACTGAAATTTTTTAACGCATCTTTACCCGGGTCAGCGCTTTTCTTAATCTCGATGGGATATACTTTGTTGTTTTCCAGAATCATCAAATCAATTTCTTTTCCGTTACTGTCCCTATAGTAGCAGAGTCGGCTTCGCACATCGATTCCATGATTCACGTAACCTTTTATAATCTCAGATATTACATAATTTTCAAACATTGCACCCGCCATAGCCGACAACTCCAAAGCCCTCGGATTATTCCATAAGGTAAGATAACACGCAAGTCCCGTATCCATAAAATATAATTTGGGACGTTTAATAATTCTCTTGATTGTATTACCCGAATATGGATACAGCAAATACACAAGACCCGATGATACCAAGATGGACAACCATCCATCCGCTGTTTTTCGGTCAATTTCAATATCTTTTGCCAAATCTGCAAGATTTACCTCCTGACTGGTTCTTGCTGCGGCGCAGGAAATAAATTTTATAAATTTGTTTTCATCCCTCACTGTAATCAGATCACGAATGTCACGTTCTAAATAAGTCTGCATATACGCACCGAAATAATCTTCCGGAAGCAGTTCTTTATCCGTTACCATCCGGGGCATACCCCCTCGATATATCTTTTCAAAAACATCCGTGATCTCATCTGTCAATTCCGTAATTTTAATTCTGCCCGGAAGAAAAGGCTCAGATTCTCTGCCTTCAATTTCTGCTTTCGACAAAGAATACATTGACAAAATTCCCACTCTGCCCGCAAGCGATTCGCGTATGTTCCTCATCATATGAAACATCTGCGAACCGGTAAGATAATACATTCCGTTCTGTTGTGCCTGATCGGTTCTGATTTTTATAAAAGAAAGCAGTTCCGGCGCATATTGTATCTCATCAATGATAATTGGCGGCTGATACTGCTGTAAAAACAATTCCGGGTCTTCCTTTGCAAGCGCTCTGATTCGCGGATAATCAAGCGTCACATATTGAATCTGCCCGTTTTTCTCCCTAATTTGATTCAATAGCGTTGTTTTTCCAACCTGTCTGGCACCACAGACCATCACCACAGGAAAATGATTTGCTAAATATTTTAATTTTGTTTCCATGATACGATGAATGTACATATGCCTGCCTCCTTATGCAAAAAGGGAATCATATTCCTTTTTTGCATTATAACCTATTTCTTTGGAGTTTAACAAGGATTTTTTACCTTCCGGTTTAAAAAAACAAAAGCATACGACGGTCTTCTTTTAACAAATAATTTATTTAGCGGGTTACAATCCAGCGCCCTGCCAGTCACCTCTGACAAAATTTAATGACTTGCACCCCTTTCCCTAAAGTGTTAGGATAACCTTATGGGCGGTGTCTGCCCCGGAAAGGAGTGCAATGATCCATGAGTTATATCCGGCACAAAGCTGAGGAATCCCTTGAGGATTACCTTGAAACCATACTTATCCTGAGCAGGCGTCTTTCTGTGGTGCGCTCCATCGATGTGGCAACGGAACTGGATTATTCCAAACCCAGCGTGAGCGTCGCCGTGAAAAACCTGAAAAACCGTGGATACATCACCGTTTCCGAAGAAGGATATCTCCATCTGACAAAGGAAGGACAAACGATCGCGGAAAGCGTCTATGAACGCCATACCCTGCTGACAGACTGGCTCGTCCATCTTGGCGTTGACCCCAAGGTTGCGGCAAACGACGCCTGCAAAATGGAACATGACATTACCCCTGAAAGCTATGAGGCAATGAAAAAATGTATCCTGACCATCCTTGGGCGTGACTGAGACTTACTCTTTCGGATGGCAGGCGCCGTTCATGGCGCAGCCTGCGCATCCGCAGCCACAAGAGGATTTTCCTTTTTTCTTATTCCGTACCATACTGACAATGACAGCCGCCACAATGATGAGCAACACCACACTGATGACGATCGTCGCCGAATTTTCCATGAGCCACATGATCATTAAAATCCCTCCTGTCTTCATTATCCCTATATTGCATGATGATCCGCATCGGTCAAATCTATCCTGAGAATATCTGTTTCCGCACGGTTATCCTGCCATTTTCACATTCACATTTGTGGTCAGCTTTGTTGCTTCTTTATAGGGTTTGAACAGCATATAGACCATACCGCAGAGGATCACAATGGCGGCAAGAAGGCCGATGACATTCAGCTTTCCGGTGAATGCCGAACCAATCTGGTTCACCATCAACGCCACAGCATAAGCCAGCCCGCACTGATAGCCGATGGCAAACCATGTCCACTTTGCATTATTCATCTCCCGTTTAATCGCGCCGATCGCTGCAAAACAGGGCGCGCACAGAAGGTTAAACACAAGGAAGGAATATCCCGCTACCATAGTGAAATTGGCACCGATCTCAGACCATCCGCCGGGATAAAGGATACCCATTGTGCCGACAATATTTTCCTTTGCCACCAGGCCGGTGATGGAAGCCACTGCCGCCTGCCAGTTTCCCCATCCCAAAGGGATAAATATCCATGCGATCGCTCCGCCGAGCATCGCAAGAAGCGACTGATCCATCTCTTCCTCACCAAGCATCCGGAATCCTTCCGAAGTAAACCCAAAGTAAGTCGTAAACCAGATAATGATAGTGGAAAGCAGGATGATCGTGCCCGCCTTCCTGATAAACGACCATCCGCGCTCCCACATGGAACGCAGGACATTGCCCGCCGTCGGCATATGATAAGCCGGAAGCTCCATAACGAAGGGAGCCGGATCGCCGGAGAACATTCTTGTCTTCTTTAACATGATACCGGAAATAATGATCGCTGCCATACCGACAAAGTATGCGCTGGTTGCCACCCATGCCGAACCGCCGAAGACCGCACCGGCAACCATGGAGATAAACGGCACCTTTGCGCCGCAGGGGATAAATGTGGTCGTCATGATCGTCATCCTGCGGTCTCGCTCGTTCTCAATCGTCCTTGACGCCATGATACCCGGGATGCCGCAGCCGGTACCAATCAGCATCGGGATAAATGACTTACCGGACAAACCAAACTTACGGAAGATGCGGTCAAGCACAAAAGCGATACGCGCCATATAGCCGCATGCCTCAAGGAAAGCAAGAAGCAGGAATAAAACAAGCATCTGGGGCACAAATCCCAAAACCGCGCCCACGCCGGCTACGATACCGTCATTGATCAGTCCTGCAAGCCAGTCTGCAGCGCCCGCTGCCTCAAGCGCATTGCCCACAAGCACCGGCACACCGGGAACCCATACCCCGTAATCCGCCGGATCAGGCTCGTCGCCATACTGTTCCAGCACTGCAAGCGCCGCCTCATAATCCGCGAGAGTCGCTGTCTCTACTGTCACCTCCAGCGTTTCCTCATCCGCTGCTTCATAGGGAAAATCTCCCACAGGAGCCACACCGTTTTCTTCCACATATACGTCATAACCATCCACGATGAGCGCGGCATCCCCGTATTCCTCAGCAGCCACCCCATAAGCGGAGGCGCCGATACCGAACAGATGGAAACCGTCACCGAACAGGCCGTCATTTGCCCAGTCTGTGGCAGCGGCCCCTACCGTCACCATAGATATATAATACACAAGTAACATGACCGCCGCAAAAATCGGAAGCCCCAGAAAGCGGTTTGTAACAATCCTGTCAATCTTATCGGAATTTGTCAGCTTTCCCGCTGACTTTTTCTTCAGACAGCCTTTGATGATACTTCCGATATAAATATACCGCTCATTGGTGATAATGGATTCCGCGTCGTCGTCCATCTCCTCCTCGGCAGCCTTGATATCCGTTTCTATATGGGCAAGAACATCCTCTCCCGGGTTCATCTGTTCCAGCACCTTGTCATCCCGCTCAAACAGCTTGATAGCGTACCATCTCTGCTGCTCCTCCGGCATATCGTGTACTGCCGCCTCTTCAATATGGGCAAGGGCATGCTCCACTGTCCCTGAAAAAGTGTGCATCGGAACAGTTTTTCCATTCTCTGCCGCGTCGAGCGCCGCATCCGCAGCCTCCATGATACCGTTTCCCTTCAGGGCGGAAATCTCAACCACCTTACAGCCTAACGCCCTTGACAATTCCGCCGTGTTGATCTTATCGCCGTTTTTCTCAACCACATCCATCATGTTGATCGCAACAACGACAGGGATGCCAAGCTCGGTGAGCTGGGTGGTCAGGTAAAGGTTCCTCTCCAGATTTGTGCCGTCAATGATATTTAAGATTGCGTCCGGCCGTTCGCTGATCAGGTAGTTTCTCGCCACCACTTCTTCTAATGTATAAGGGGAAAGGGAATAAATACCGGGAAGGTCGGTGATGGTGACGCCGTCATGCCTTTTCAGCTTCCCTTCCTTTTTTTCCACCGTAACACCCGGCCAGTTTCCGACAAACTGATTGGAACCTGTCAGGGCATTGAACAGTGTTGTTTTTCCACAGTTTGGGTTACCCGCAAGGGCAATTCTTATACTCATGGTTTTCCTCGCTTTCTTTTATTTTTTATTCAGGTAATTGCGAAACTCTGCTCAAATTTTTTCCCATTGTGCAGCATTGACAATTCATCGCAGGCATGCTTGCACTGCGCGTCGCACGCAACGGTACATAAGATGCCAAAATACGGCATCTAAGTACTGGCGGCTCCCCAGCACCTGCTTATGAATTTATCAATGCTGCACAATAATATTTCTGTTATTTAGAGTTTCGCAATTACCTGTTTTGTTAGTTATTGCTAACCACTGCCTTGAATTTAAAGGGGATCGCTCCCCTGCACATAAGTTATTTATTCAACTTCGATCATTTCCGCATCCGCTTTCCTGATAGAAAGCTCATAGCCGCGGACAGCCACCTCAATCGGATCGCCAAGGGGTGCAACCTTGCGGATCTGTACATCCACGCCCCTCGTCAGCCCCATGTCCATGATCCGGCGTTTTACCGCTCCCTCACCATGAAGCTTCACAACCCGGACGGTATCGCCGACTTTTGATTCCCTCAGTGTTTTCATTCCCATTCTCCTCCTATCTCATAAAATCGATGTACATGTGTATATCTCCGGATATCCGCACACTTCCCGTCATGCCGCATCCGGCTCAGACCATGATTTTCTGTGCCATCTCCCTGCTGACTGCAATACGGGAATCCTTCACATTCACAATGACATTGCCGCCAATGGCATTAATCACTGTGACGGTTCCTCCCACAACAAAACCCAGGTTTTCAAGATGTGCCCTGACTTCCTGTTTTCCCCCGATTTTCCTGATAATACTTTCCTCTCCAACTTCTGCCAGTGTAAGCGGCATCATGCATTCACCTTCTTTAAAATATATATTAGTTTTCACTAACTCAAAGCATTAAACAAAGGTTAGCAATCACTAACCATATATTATAATATGACAGCATATGATTTTTGTCAACGCAAATTTTTCTGCCAAATGCAGTTTCATCATTCTAACCAATATGTTAGGAATTACTAACCCATTGTTTTGTGCAACATGACTGACAAAAAATCAATACGCAATCCTTGAAAGCCACTGGTAAAAGTTGTATAATATTTGTGGATTTTATCTAATTTAATAAAATGTATGTGGAGGTTCACCATGAGCGAGAACGAAAAGAAAACCGGCGGATGGCGCACCAACAAATGGGTTCGTGCCGCAATCCCCGCATTACTTTTGCACTGTAGTATCGGTACTGTATATTGCTGGTCAATATTCAGTCAGGAGATCGCCGATTATATCGGCTTTTCAAAAGGCGCAACGGAATGGGCGTTTAGTTTTGCCATCTTTTTCCTTGGTATGTCGGCGGCATTCTTAGGAAATGTTGTAGAAAAAGACATTCACAAATCTTC
The DNA here is from genome assembly GCA_964421915.1 of uncultured Lachnospiraceae bacterium. Lineage (GTDB taxonomy): Bacteria > Bacillota > Clostridia > Lachnospirales > Lachnospiraceae > NK4A136. Next base: position 3,329 of record CAYQZB010000022.1, on the reverse strand, counting down.
CCTGATCGCTACGATCTGTTTTTCTGTAGGTATGGCAGGGACCGGTTTCTTCATTTATTATGGTCATGCCAATGCCACTGTCTTAGCCGACGGATCTCTCAAGGGAACACCTCTGGCGCTGATCGGCATCTATATCTGCTACGGCTTTATCATGGGCATCGGTCTTGGCACCGGTTACCTTTCCCCTGTAAAAACATTGATGTTATGGTTTGAAGACAGAAAAGGACTTGCAACAGGCCTCGCAGTTGCGGGATTCGGCGCGGCAAAAGCCATCGCCAGCCCGATCATGGACTCCATGCTGAAAAATCTTGGGGACGGCGGCATCTATAAGATGTTCCTGATCCTGGCTGCCGTATATTTTGTCATGATGTTCATCGGTCATCTTCTGCTTAAGAAACCTGACGGATGGCATGAACCGCAGAGCAAGAGCGAAAAGCAAAGCATCATGTCCGTCATTAAGACAAAGCCCATCGCCAACTACATAGGTATCTGGCTGATGTTCTATATCAATATCACCTGCGGTCTGGCGCTGATCTCACAGGAAAAGATGATTGTAAAATGTATCGGTCTTGCCAGCTATGTCGGCATCATTTCCACGATCTCCGCGGTCTTTAACGCCGGCGGACGTCTCGGCTTTTCTGCATGGGCTGATACCATGAAAGACAGAAATACGATCTACAAGTTGATCTTTATCCTTTCCATCGCATTTACTGCCATCGTTCTTTTGACCAACGGCATTAAGAATGGTGAGGGCAATACACTGTTGATCCTCTTTGTACTATGCCTGATCTTTATCGTTAACGCGGGATACGGCGGCGGCTTCTCCAACGTACCCACACTGTTATCTGATCACTACGGTATGGGAAGCATCAGCGCGATCCACGGTATTACCTTATCTGCATGGGCATTTGCCGGGTTGTCCGGCAACCAGATGGCGGCTTGGATCGTTAAGAAATTTGGCACACCGATAGAAATTAAACATGTACTGGCTGATGAAACCACCGAAATGATCACCGTTAATCCTACCGGATACCAGTATGTATTATATGCGACCATCGCTCTTTACATCCTCGCCCTGATTATCTGTCTGACGATGGTACGTCCTACGGACAAAGCGCTTGCCGCAAAGGAAGCAAAGAAAAAAGCGAAAGAAGCTTCATAAATAATAAGAAGCTATACATTATATATAATTAGCAAATAATAATTAAAAACAAATGAGGGTGCCCAAAACTATGATTAATTTAAGTCATAGAGCGGGGCGCCCTCTTATTATGTTCTCACAATATTTTAAATCTTCAAAAAATCAAAGGTATGACAGCCATTACGCTTACCCGACCATAAACATTACCAATTCATCATCCTCCTCCAGCCTGATCGCATCCTTGTCCCCGTCATAGACCTGCCCTTCCTTGATACCAAGAAGGACTGTCGATTCAAGAGCAGAATCCGGATCGTCTATCCTTGCAAAGATATACGGAACGCCGCTCCTGACGAGACCGATGGGCAGAGCCTCATGATTCGTCGCTTCATACACCCACAGGATCAGCTCTTTCTTTGACGTAAACGTCAGGTCTTCTTCCGTATCCTTGAAAAATTCTTTCACATTGGCGCATATGATATCACCGGCATTCTGTGTCTCATCATTATCATCCAGCGAAGAAGAATCGCCCTCGGAGGTAATCATATCCTTGATAATAAAAAGACGGGCGGGATTCTTGCCAAGCTGTGCATACAGGTGTCCCAGGAAATCGTCACTGACAATGATCTGGTCTTTATTACGAAGCTCGATAATACTCTGGTTCTGTGAATCCAAAATCTCTACAATAACGTCTGTCTGCTTGTTTGTATAGATAGATTCTTTTAGCTTTGTCCAGTAGATCAACGGCTTTTCGTCAATATGGACATTGCTGACCATATCGTCTGACAGGAAAATAATGGAGTCGGCCTTATTTGCCGCCAGATCACCCAGCGCCTTCATCGGGCTGTAGATATCATCTACAATGATGTAAGAGTACTTCTCCGGCATCAGGATATCCTGATAGAAAGGATCCCCATAATACCCCTTAAGCGTCTCCTCCTCATCATTGGTTCCCGCCAGTATGACATGCAGCTTATGGTTCTGATATTCATTCTTAAAGCACTGAAGGCTTTCCAATATGTACGGAAGCTTGCTGTTTGTCCCAACCACAATGATCTCCGTTTTCATGAATGTAACGCGCGGAATGATCTGTTTCTCAGGAAGCTTTTTCTCTAATACAAACTTTTCCGTTGTCTTATCAATTTCCTCCTCATCCTCGGCAATATAGACCATTTTATCCCCCTGCATAAAGACCGGAATCACGGAATGGCTTACCGCCAGCTCTTCCTCCACAGATAATGCGGAATCACTTTCCTGAATATACACCTCAACGCCCTCAAAGCTAAACAGCTGTTTCATCACGCCATTGACGGACGGCATCAGGGCAGTAATTGCAAGCATTTTTCCCGTGATCTCATTGTAGTTCACGGCGATTGCAGTCTGATCATTATTTTCAAGATGGTACTCACGGACCATTTTTTCCAGTTTGGCATCATTCGCCTCTACAACAATATTGGCTTTATAGTCATTATCTGACTGCGAGAAATACCATGCGACGAACATGAACAGCTTCGATACTTCAAAGCTTTTATCACTCATAATGGTTTCCCCTTTTTCCTTATGAAAGCCGGGCATCATCAGCAGAACTGTCTGCGCATTTTTCAACGCAATCTTATCCAGGTCGATCTTCGACATCGGATTACCATCCCTGACAATAATATTTTTAAATCTTTTGCCCCCGCCCTTCTGATCATACATATTGTCAATCTCATCAAGGATTTTCTGCTTATCTTCATTTGCAAGGATGACAATATAAGTATTTTTGACATCATCAAAACAGTAATCATAAATAATGGACGGCACTTTATTGTTATAATTTAAAATAACAATATGGTTTGTCAGCTTCAATGTGCGTTTATTGTTGGCTGCCCTTTCCAGAAAACCGTTGATAATACTTGTAATAAAACCGACCGTACCACCGGTCAGGGAGATCATTCCAAGCAAAACGACGATTGTCGTAATGATCAGGGAGATCGGCGTCTCACTGTAAATATATTTTCCACTGGGATTGACCATCAGGGTAAACGCCAGCCGCAGGATCTCCCCCAGGCTCTTCCCCTCATTTTCCGGCAGAATACAAATCAACGCCGCGGATAACAAAATAAAGACAACATTTACCGCAATAATCATCACACAGATATGCATCGTAGGATTATTTTCCTGAAACACCTGCCAACGGTTGCCTTTGTTG
>CAYQZB010000021.1:0-51137 GCA_964421915.1 uncultured Lachnospiraceae bacterium | reverse complement strand
CGCTCCCTGCTTACGGTGACGAGATCGCGCAGGATTTGCACCTGCTTCCCTTTTCACCAATCCAAACCGCATTTCGGTTCGATTGACACCTGATATGTTCTGTATTTAATTGAATTAACTGTCGCTATTCATCCGCTCATCCTATATCTGATCCAGCGCCTGCTGCAAGTCGGCAATAATATCCTCCACATTTTCAATGCCAACTGACAAGCGGATCAGATCCGGCGATACTCCCGCTTCCAAAAGCTGCTCCTCCGACATCTGCCGGTGCGTATGGCTTGCCGGATGCAGCAGACAGGTCTTGGCATCTGCCACATGCGTTACGATGGATGCAAACTTTAAGCTGTCCATAAATGCGATCGCATCCGCGCGTCCGCCCTTTATCGCAAATGACAGTACACCGCAGGAGCCTTTTGGCAGATATTTCTTCGCCATTTCATGATACTCATCATCCTCCAGATCAGCATAATGAACCCATGCTACCTTATCGCTTGCCTTTAAGAACTTTGCAACCGCAAGGGCATTGGCGCAATGGCGCTCCATCCTGACTGCAAGGCTTTCCAGACCAAGATTCAGATAAAATGCATTCTGCGGCGACTGGATCGACCCGAAATCCCTCATCAACTGTGCCGTTGCTTTCGTAATATAAGCCCCCTTGCCGAATCGCTCCGCATAGGTGATACCGTGATATGATTCATCCGGCGTTGTCAGACCGGGGAACTTCTCCTTATGCGCCATCCAGTCAAAATTGCCACTGTCAACAATACATCCGCCGACGCTGACCGCATGACCGTCCATATACTTGGTTGTAGAATGGGTCACGATATCTGCTCCCCACTCAAAAGGGCGACAGTTCACCGGCGTTGCAAAGGTATTATCCACGATCAGCGGAACACCATGCTTATGGGCAATTCTTGCAAACTTCTCAATATCCAGCACGGATACCGTGGGATTTGTAATCGTCTCACCAAACACCGCCTTTGTATTCGGTTTAAAATACTTCTCCAGCTCCTCCTCAGAAAGATTCTGGTCAACAAAGGTACACTCAATGCCCATCTTCTTCATCGTTACGCCGAACAGATTATATGTACCGCCATAAATAGAGGAAGATGCAATAAAATGATCTCCGTTCTCACAGATATTAAACATGGCATAAAAATTTGCCGCCTGGCCGGAAGACGTCAGCATGGCCGCATGGCCGCCTTCCATTGCGCAGATCTTCGCCGCAACCATATCGTTGGTGGGATTCTGCAGTCTGGTATAAAAATACCCCTCCGCCTCCAGATCAAAAAGCTTCCCCATATCGTCACTGGAATCATATTTAAATGTCGTACTCTGATAGATCGGAAGCTCCCTCGGCTCTCCGTTCTTTGGTTTCCATCCCTCATGGATACATTTGGTTTCTACACTGCTGTTCATATCCTAAACTACTCCTTTCTTTCTATATCAATGATGGAACAACCGGAGCCCCGTAAACGCCATCACCATACCATATTTATTACAGCACTCAATGACTGCGTCGTCGCGGATGGATCCGCCCGGTTCCGCGATATATTTCACGCCGCTTTTCTTTGCCCGCTCGATATTATCACTAAAGGGAAAGAATGCATCTGAACCCAGCGCCACATCTTTTGCCTGATCCAGCCATGCACGCTTTTCCTCTGCAGTAAATACTTCCGGCTTCACCGCAAAGATACGCTGCCAAGCGCCATCTGCAAGTACATCCATATATTCATCACCGATATAATTATCAATCGCGTTGTCCCTGTCAGCCCGTCCAAGCCCCTCCACGAACTGAAGGTCTAATACCTTCGGGCACTGGCGGAGCAGCCAGTTATCCGCCTTGCTTCCGGCCAGTCTGGTACAATGTACACGGGACTGCTGTCCTGCACCGATACCGATCGCCTGTCCGTCCTTCGCGTAGCATACGGAATTGGACTGGGTATATTTTAATGTAATCAGGGAGATCAAAAGATCGATCTTCGCCGACTCCGGCAGTTCCTTATTGTCTGTTACAATATTCTTTAAAAGCTCGTCAGTAATTGCAAGTTCATTCCTTCCCTGCTCAAAGGTTATGCCAAACACATCCTTATGCTCAATGGGTTCCGGAACATAGCTTTCATCGATCTGAATGACATTATAATTGCCCTTCTTCTTAGAGGACAGGATCTCCAAGGCCTCAGGTTCATATCCCGGCGCGATCACGCCGTCGGATACTTCCCTCTTGATAATCTTCGCCGTTGATACATCACATACATCCGAAAGGGCAATAAAATCGCCAAAGGATGACATTCTGTCCGCGCCACGCGCCCTGGCATAAGCACATGCCAAGGGGGAAAGGTCTCCCATGTCATCCACCCAGTAGATCTTTCTGAGCACATCCGTCAAAGGCAGCCCCACAGCCGCGCCCGCAGGAGACACGTGCTTAAAAGAGGTCGCTGCCGGAAGCCCCGTTGCCCGCTTTAATTCCTTTACCAACTGCCAGCCATTTAAGGCATCCATAAAGTTGATATATCCGGGCTTTCCGCAAAGCACCTGAATCGGAAGCTCACCACCATTGTTACAGAATATCTTCGCCGGTTTCTGATTGGGATTGCAGCCGTATTTTAATTCTAATTCTTTCATAGATTACCTGATCCTTTCCGAAATTTATTTATTTTTATTGATGATCCTCGTTTCGTATTTCTGTGTTTCGATATCTATATAACGTACAAATAAGGAAACCTTATTCTCCTCATTCAGGCTCTTCCACAGAAGTTCCGTATAGGCATCAATATTATCCTCAACATTCACCAGCTTCGGCTCGCCCTCAAAACTGGGCAGCGGATTGCCATCCCCTTGATAGGTATGGATGAAATGTCCCTCTCCTGCCGCCGGATTCTCATAGGCAAAGGTGTATCTGTTGCTGGAAGACGGATCCCCATGATTGCTCTTTAATATCGACATGGCATAATTATATGTTCCGTTCTCGATATGCATGATCCCGGATATCCTCGGTGTATAGTTTGGTCCATCCGGCTCAAAGGTACGGCCTCTTAAAGTCTGCTCAAACGTCAGCTGCTTATCCATTCCCTCGTAAATCGTATCGGTCTGATCGCCGTTGGTCACGATCGTCTTATTGCCCAGCACCCTGACCGGCGCATAGATAATCAGGCTGGGATCGGTCAATTTAGATGGATCGAATGCTTCCGTGCGGATCCCCTGTCCTTCCTCCGCAAAGATGCGGTTCCGGCTGTTCTCACTCCTGCCCATGATAAAATAAGCAGTCACGGCATACTTTCCATTGGGAGACTTACCAATAATAATGCCTCTTCCCGGATAAGCATTGCCCTGTAGCTCCTGTGCAATATCTATTCTGTTCATCTTCTGTCCCTCTCCTTAAATTAATGCCTTTATCTGCTATGCTATTATACAAAATGTCAGCAGGGTACGTCAACCTGTAAAGTTCAAAGCGTTTGAAGCTGATTGATAATGTCCTTAAAAATCCGGCAGCCGCTTTTTACAGTTCCAATCAGCTTACGACCAAACGCAAGAAGTATCGTCGCCAGTAAAATCGCAGCCACATATACTCCTACAATAAGATGGAATCGCGCCCTGATTGGCAGATGCAGAATAAACAGATTGTGAATTACATACAGTTCCGGCTTAATTTTCCCAAATTTCACCTTCCGAAAAACAAGTGCCACCGTTACTATGTATCCTCTGTAGCCGTCCCATTCGCACCAATGTCCAATATTATGCAGCATATGGCACGTCTTATGATATAACATGACTGTCACCGGAATGCCTAATGCCAAAAGCATCCCTATGAAAATCAAAAATGTTGAATTGCACTACCATTCCCCATGGAACCACAAGCCCAGGCTCCGTGGCAATACATTATGACCCGAAAGCAAACCCAGAAACGTAATGCCTATCGTTGCAGCTAAAAAAAGTGCGAAGGCAATGTTCCACATACTGTACGTACCCCCGCGTTCCTTAAAGAAGACGGATCCCCATTCTCCTTGCTGATGCAGATAATTCTGGAATCCACCCCCGCATACTGATGCATAATTTCTTCTGATGAATCTGTCGAACCGTCATTCACATATTTCCCCTCTTTTGCCACTTTATCCTATGCAGATCCCGAAAGAAACAATAAATCCTTTTGCCCGTCAAAAAAGCCGCCAGCTTTATTCCAAAAGCCGTTGAAACAGGCTGCTTTATATATCGTTTAGCCAGCCGCCTGAGCGCCTGTTCCTGCCTGTCAACATTTTTACGGAATGTGCCATTCGTTTTATAACCCTCATTGACACAGCAGTCAAGCAATGCATCCGCCGCCTGTCCGAACGTATGATCCGCCGTTCCTGTTTTGCGTACTCCTCCATAATCTCTAAAGAGCGGTCTGTAGATCCGTCATTTATTAAAATTATCTCCAGGTCACGATACGTCTGCTCCAGAATACTCTCTATACACTGATTTAAAAACCGTTCAGAATTATAAACCGGAACAATAACGCTGATTAATTCGCCCATTATCGACAAGATTTCCTTTTATTATCTGGTATTTTTCATTATATATCATTTTCCCCTTACAGTCAAAAAACATTTTCCAACAGGCTCCCGTCTGTTTTATGCGGCAAGGCTGATATGGAATATAACAAAAAAGAGGCACTCCCGGATTAATGTCCGAAAAGAACCTCGATGCAGCCTTTAAACGCTGGTCATATTTTACTCTTCGTTATTGAAGAATTACTTCTTAAGCGCTGTTAATACTTCTTCCCAATTTTTTTTCATTCCGCGGCTGATACGCCTTTTTTGCAGCACCCTCTCTACAAGAAAAGCCGGAAGCACTCTTTTCAAAACCGAAAAAAGAATCATTTTTCTCTTTAATTTATTATTTTCTTTTAGCCTCTTCTCGTATTCCGTCTGAGTAAGCAGCCCTTTTCGAAAACTTACATTGATGAACTGAAGCTCCATCTTATCCCACCTTAACGACATACTGACACCGCCCTCCGCAAACATACAGATTAAGCCGGAACAGTAGAGAAATTTACTTTTTGCCTGAAAGCAGTCAATAATAAACTCATAGTCCGCACAAATCTTTTCCGCTTCATTAAACGGAAATTTTTCCAGCAGGTATCTTCTGCTGATCGTGCTTTGATGGCAGAACGGCATCTTCTCCTTTATCACTTTTAGTCCAACAGGTTTTTGATAATCGTAAATTCCGGATCGATAGTACACAATCCAGTCCCCATATATTATATCCGTATCGCTGCCGCAAATCTGTCCGAATGTGTTTCTTAACACATCTGCATGAAGCAGATAGTCCCCTGCATTAAGAAAGAGAACCCAATCCCCCCGCGTAAGCAGCACTGCTCTGTTCATTGCATTGTAAATACCCGAATCCTTCTCCGAAACAATTTGGATCGGAACTCCGCAATCCTGATATTCTTCAATTGTTTCATTAATAACGGTCAATGTCCCATCCTCTGAAACTCCGTCCCATATCAAATATTCATAATCCGTGAAATTCTGTTCCATAACAGAAACAATCGTATCCCGGATTTCTTTTTCAGCATTTTTGCATACAGTGATTATGCTTAGGAGCATGACAGAACCGTCCTTAATTTAAAACTATGCTATAAACAATAAATAAGATGTATCAGCCAAACCAACCGGAGCTTTATCATATATACAAATACCTGCTGCCCGGGATTATGCATAGAACCGGACTATTCGATCAAAACCTCTTTTCCCTGAAAAGCAAAACCGAATTTTTTAAGCCGCCCTGGCCCGATTCCTTTTGACGAAAACAGATCTTCATAACGCTTGTCCTCCATCTGCGTATGTGCTGCCGCCAAGGTATCCTCCATCGTCATATCGCGGTTTTTATTAAATAAAATAAATCCTATCGCATAAGCATCCAATGTGTCATTTTTAGGTTCCAGCATAATATTATATCTGCCGATTCCGCTTTGCCTGTCGGATGTGATAAGATAACGATCCGCCAGCCCTACCATCAAGCCCAGCACAAAAGCATGATAAAACCGTTCCGGCTCCTCTTTACCGGAAGGGCGGACTTCTGTATCAAACACATCAAACAGATCTATTGTAATCCTGTTCATATATTTATTCATGGCATCCACATCGTTGCAAAGCAGCGCCTTGATAAAATCATTAAAGTCTGAAGCCTTCTTCAAAAACCATCCCTGCACCATATCCCGGAACATGACGGACACCTCTCGGTTCGGGAAAGCAAGCTCATATCCGGACTGTACTTCCGCATATGCCGCAATCTCTTTATGCATGACATTTCCTGCTGCCGCTGCCTTTTCGGTCTGCTGTCTTCCTTTCTTGCCGCTGCGGGATTTTTTCTCCTTGGAACTGCGGTTTTCACCGGTTTTTCCGTCGTTATGTTCCTTCCCTACGCCACTAAGCTCCTTCTCCGCTCCCTGATGGTCTTTTCCCACACCGCCATGCTGTGACCCGTACGAGCCATGATCCTTCACCGTCAGATAACCATTCGCCAGCAGGAAACTCCAGACAGCATATTCGCTCTTATCAAGCTGATCATAAACCATCTGTTCCTCAATCGGCATAAATAGGTGTTCTCCCCTAAGCAGGCACTCCAAGGACTCTTTGACTTCCCTGCTTCCCTGCCGAAGCAGTCTGCCGATCAGACTGTTCACACCGCTGTTTGCCCAGAAAGTTTTTACATCACGGGTATCCATATAGTTCAGGACAGACCATGGATTGTACATGTCCTTTTGTCTACCGAAATGATAACCGCCGTACCACTCTTTTACTTCTCCCTTCCGCTCGCCCAGTCCCTGCGCATCCATTCCCGCAGAAACTTCTTCTTCGGTAAATCCAAATGCCGCGGCATATTCCTCTGACGTCGTCGTCACCACCTTCATATTGTTGAGATCAGAAAGCACCGAATCCCTGCTGATCCCTGTCACGCCGGTCATGATCCCGCGTTCCAGATCAGGGTTGGCTTTAAAGATGGAGATAAACATGCTCCTTAAAAATGCCGACAGCTCTTTATCATATCCTCCGGTATAAGCTTCCAACAGAGGTGTATCAAATTCATCCAGAAGGATGATCACTTTCTTTTTATAATAGCGGTGCAGCAGCTCAGATAATTTGGTAATGGCAGATGCCGCCACCACCTCCAGCATGCTTTCCGTCACCATACGGTAATTCTTCTTTTCCTCCTCCGTCAGGGTATCCCCCTCCAGCAGGAAATCATACTGTTTATAAACTTCCTTGATTAGTTGATTGATCCGATATCTTGTATTCGGATAATTCACCTCTTTAATATTGGCGAAGGTCATACAGATCACCGGATAGGTGCCCTGCAGTGCGCGATACTGCTCATCCTTCCAGATCTCCAGACCTTCAAATATATCGCCCTTTCCTTCATATCGAAGCGAAAAAAATCTGTCTACCATGCTCATGGTCAATGTCTTGCCAAAACGTCTGGGGCGGGTGATCAAAGTCACAACGTCTTTCCTCTCCCACCACTCTTTAATGAATGATGTCTTGTCCACATAAAAATGATCCTTTTTGATCATTTCCTCAAAATCCTGTACCCCGATCCCGACCATACGCGCCATCCGTGTACCTCCCCATACATATAGTATAATTTTCTACTTTTTTTGCTATTATACCACACTATACGGTATTATCAACCAAATTATATCAAATATTATCTATAAAATGTACATTGCAAATAGGACGACTATTTTATAATCAATTATATAAATCGCAGGCAATACATCATGAAAAAAGAATAGCGTCATAAATAAAATCAGAACGCCAATACCTTCTTGCATTTTCAATGCTTGTTTTCAGTTAAATATTAATCTTTATAATATTTTGCACGAAATAATAAATTTGCAAATTCAAAATCCTCTTTTTCATCTATATCCACACTTTCCATCTCATCTACTTCAATCAATTTAGGGTTGTTTCCCACTCTACACCCTGAATCATTTGCTATTTCCTTTGTAAACACATAAAACCCGCTTGTTTCCATGTAATAAGGCTCAAGATCCTGCGTCCGCGGAATCGCTTTGATATCATAATTAAACGGTTTACCGTCTTTCCACATAAAATCCTGAATTTTTCTCACAGCAAGCGCTGAGTCGTACCCCTCTTTTGTAACGGCGCAAACCGCTTTTTTCAAGCTTTCTTTTCTGACAAACGGAGCTGTAGCATGTGTTAAGATATATACATCTGAATCAATTTCTTTTACAAAACTGCTTATTACTTCATTTATCTTTGTAGTGTCCTGATCAAGACATGTACTTCTTTTTAGGAAATGTACTCCCTGAGGCAAATAATCTTTTATCCTTTCATCAGAACAATATACATATATTTGGTTTATTTCATTTACCTTTAAAAGTGTCCTTAGAATATAGGTGCATAGCGGATCCCCATTATCAAAACATAATATATTTTTATCAGGCAGTCTGACGCTATTCATTTTAATCGGCACCATTGCTACAGTTTTCATGATTTATTCCTCCGTATTTCCACACTGCTTCAAATCCAGATTTTTAGGTATCGTTAAAAACTCTATCTGCTTTTCTCTCCAATATTGAAAAATACAAGCCCTCATTCCTTCATTCATAGAGTCTATTACTTCCCTGCTTATAACATACTCTCTTTGGTTGGAATCATAATTATCAATATGATTATATGAAAAGCCATCATAACCAGCAAGATATATTTTGTCCACTTCCATATTTAAAAACAGTTTTATAGCCATTAAACCTGCATTATCCTTTACACTGTCTATATCATAAAGCAACTTCGTATAATCTACTCTGTATTTTGTCAAATCACTTTTTATGTTTGTCGTTGTAATACATTTATCTAAAAATGCATTATTTAGCTCTCTGAAACGTCTTAGATTGCTTATGAAAATATAATCAGTTAATTTTTCATCAAAATTATAATTAATGCTTACTAACAAAAGATTATTTTCCTTTGAAAAAGAAAGTATTTTTTCTTTTTCAGATTCCGCGCTTTTTCCGGGGGCCACCAGCAAAATCTTTCTTCCTGACACTACTTCTTTTAAATCTTCCTCATTCGTCCGGCTGTACTTTATTTCTTTCATATAATTATCATACGCTTCTTCCGCATAATTTTTATCGTATTCAACTGCACGCGTCGGATCCATTCCGTTAAAAATCTCATCAATTGCCCCAACGGTTAACGTATATCTTTCTGAAAAAAAAATCGCATAGTTTGGATGGATATTATGCTTTGCCGACAAATAATTTGGAAGAGAATACCCCCAATGTTTTTTTTGATAAAAATCATTTAGGACATCATCAATCAAAACAAGCAATGGTTTTAAATCGTAATTAAAGGAAATGTTTTCATTAAGATATTCTACAAATAACTCTGTATTTAGATTGCCCGCGCCTCTCCCCATGCCAAAAATAGAGGAATCAATAATCAAATCTCTATCTTTCATCGCATCTACTAATGTTTGAGCATTGGAATATGCCAATTGCATATTATTATGTGAATGAAACCCAATCCATATATTTTTATTCAAGTTATGTTCCACCATATAGAACAATCTAAGCAGATTTTTCTTTTTCATCATTCCAAAACTATCAACAACATAGAAGGCATAAGGTTTTAATGCATTAACTTTATCTATTAAATCGAGATATTCCGCATCAGTATATGACAATGAAACCATCGGTTGAATAAAAACTTTATACCCCTTATCCATTATTTTCCGGCAGTATTCCAAAGCCTCATTGCGATCTTTTTTATGAAAAGCCACACGAATACCATTCAAAGGACTATCCTTACAATCCGGAAGCTTTTCCAGATCATATTCATTATAATTAATCATTACTACAAATCTGTTTTTATCATAATCATTTGGGAAATAACCTAATAGTTCCTTTACATCATTATATTGTGAATGATCCTGGTTATATCCGGCATTTTTCGTCAGATATCCACATTCAACAATATCAATATTAGCAGAAATCAATCCTCCTAAAATTTTCTTTATATTTTCCATGCCAAAGTTCCAATTGTTACAGTAACCGCCATCCCTTAATGTACAATCTAAAATATGAATTTTATTCATACAAACCACCTTTTATCCTGATATTATTATTTTATAAATTTTTTCACGCTGCGCTTTAACAATCTTAAGCAAGAGAATATAAGCGAAATCAACTGACACTTTACATTTGCAAAACAGCTTTTCCTTTTGGTTCTCTTTGATATACCCTCTTCCTGCCACATAAAGGAAATATATTGCTTTATATACTGTTTTAATTTCATTTTAAACCTATTTCTTTTAATTCCGGTATGTCTTAAAACTCTATTTTTAAGGTCATAATTTAACTGAAAAAAATCTACTACAGATTGATGTAAGGGCATTTCGTAAGAATCCATTTTAGCAATATTCATATGATCAATATATTTATCTTCTACTTTAATTCCCATATACTTTAGCAACTGCTTTGCAATATATTTTATCACATCTTCCCGTGGATGATTGGGATCATAAAAAAGTATTTCTTTATTGGATTGATTTATTAAATAATCTGATATCTTTATATCCCAATCCACTTCTCTATCCTTTATCTTATTTATAAAGACATCCCACTTTTCTGCTATATATTCTTTACTAAAGAAATCCGAGGATTCATATGCTTTTACAATATCCGTGATAGATTTTCCTTCATTAATAAATTCATCAATAATTGAATCACGAAAGAAAATTGTACCATTTTGTTTAAGTTCCGGTTTTTCCGCATATTGCGGAAAAAAACACATCGGAAGATGATAAATATTAGGCACGGCAATAATAACACATGATTCTTTCAATAACGAAATAATATTTTCTGATGCATACTCGGATCCATAACGATTATTCAATTGAATACTCTGATGAATAAACAAATCACAGTTCTTAAACACAGGATGTTGAAAATATTTCTCCGACTCAATATTACACACTAATTTAACGGGATATAGCGCATACTTTTCGGTAAACTCCACGCATTTATTTAAAACCTCAAAAAGACTGCCCATATGACAATTGCCATATAAAACTGCTATTTTTTTTTCGAAATATTTTTCACTTATATAATCTTCAAATTCAATAAATTTCAATTTTTTGAGAATTTTACCCATCTCCTCAGATTCAGGAATAATGAGCATCAATTTTTCAGAATTAATATAAAGATTTTCCCTTTTTAACTCCGCAACAGGTATTACTTTCTTAATCCTGTTATCGTCAAATTTACATTTATATTTTTTATCTAAAATTGCTAAATTCATGTTCTCTCCCGCCGCTGGCAAAACATATGTTCTTTCACAAATAAGAATGCAGTCTTTGCATATTTACTTCTAAAATAAAATATAAAATATAATAAATTAGGAATAATAACACATATGACACCTCTGACAAGTAATATACAAATGTCAGAATTACCGCCTAATCTTTTACATATTATGAATGTTATAATAGCGTTCACAAAAAAGAAGAAAAAATATTTAACAATATCTTTAATGTAATTTAAATAATACTTCTTGCCAAAAAAATCCCTAAATAGGAAATATGAAGTCCATGGTATACTCACAATAACTATATCCAAAATAGTTGCCAATAAAATCCCATATACACCAAACCAATTGATTAACACCAAATTAAGCAATGCATTAGCCGCAATATCAAAAAGACTCACATATTTTAAAGACCACCAAATTCCCAACGCCTGAGTATAGGCGCTTCGTATCATTGATATATAACAAGCAAATAAATAAACGGCACATAATATAGGCATCCATTCATTCAGTAAATAGTCGTTGCCAAGCCACAAACGAATAAAAGGCTGAATCAAACACAAAATACATATAGCAGCCCATCCCACAAGCCATTGAAGCATAAAAGTAAACATATTATAATTTTTATAATTTTTTTCAACACTATTTCTAACTAAACTGTCTCCAATTCCGGCAATAAGAGAGGTTTCTAATAGCTGTATTATTCCGGCAACGGCTGTGACAATATAAATATAATTATCGTAAATGGTTACACTTTGTAAACCAATAAAAGCAGAGATAAACAGACTATCCAAAGCGCTTCGAATTGTTGCTGAAATTCTTGCCAGCATTAAACCGGCTATCTTCTTTTTAATTTCATCCAGTGTCTTACTATCTAATTCTCCTCTGTATTTATATTGGGGATATTCTTTATCCACTCTATATGCTACAGTAATATTATTCAAAATAGTAACTAACGGAATAAAAATCACAAAAATATAATAATTGCGAAACAAAATAATTATTATAATCTGGATAATATGTTGAAAACACGTATAAAAAGTCTGTATCTTACTGATAATATCATTTCTCTGGTGAGCAACAAACAAACAGTTTTTATACGCAAATAAGTAATATGTAATTGCCGTATTAAATAAATATATAAAATATAAAATATAAATATTTATGTCAGCAGGCACATCCCCTTTAATAAATTGCCTTAGAAATGGTAAAAAAACCAAGCCGAGCAGAAATATTACGGATCCGATGATCCGATAGGCTCTTCTATAAAATGCCATAAGCGCGCAAATTGTATCCGTATCATTTTCTGCAATAGGTTTGTACATGTTACTGACAATTGCATTGGAAACACCAAGCTCCGCCAAATTTAGAATGGTCAGCACTGATGTAAACAAACTATTAAGACCCAGATATTCACCGCCCAAAATCTTAATTATAATAGTTCTGGTAATAAATGGAAAAAGTAATGATATCCCTTTCTGAAACATACCCCATTGCATATTTCGGATAACGCTTCTCGTCCTACTCATCCTCTACCTCAGCTGTTATGAAATAAATCATCAAAGTTAACTCTCTCAAATTCCTCTAATTTACCACCACGCGTAGCATTTTTAATAACAATGTTTTTCTTTTTACAGAAAAGCGCTGCCTTTCTATAAGCTAATGTTGATTTATCCAATCTGGGTGCAAATACAAGATTGCCCTCTAATCCTTTCATATAATTTTTAGACGGATCATCCTGTGTTGCGCTCCCATCTTCACATGCCGTAAACGAATAATTATGATCAATTCCAACAAGATAGATTTCCGTATATCCCATATATATTGCCAACTGAATACAGGCATATATCACGGTATATCCTTCTATAACACCGTCACAAATTTCCTCAGAAAATTCCGGCAGTTGGTTATCATACGGTATTATTTTCAAGAACAGATAAAAAAGATTTTCCCTTTCCAGATCATTAATTAAGCTTTTCACTGTACTGTTTAAAAAAACATATTTACAAATATCACACAGTGCTTCTAAATCTCTATATATTTCTTCCAGCACTCTTGAGTCTTGAGAGCAATAATATGTGGGTCTCCAATCGGTTTGATCAAATATTTTAAAAATTCGATTAACACCAAAAGTATCCTCATTTTTCAAGCAATTTAAATCATCAATTGTCAAGCTGGGACCATTTCCAATAATAAAACATCTCTTACCCTTACAAATATTCTTCAAACTCTTAAATTTCTTTTTACTGGATAATTTTTTTCGCTTCCTTTGATCCTTGTTGAATAGTCCCAAATAAATTTTATATATTTTCCTACCTATTTCAAATTTTAATATCTGTTTTTTAATTTTATATTTTACCGCTTCATTCATTCTTTTACTTCTTCCATATCTAATGATATATTTTTGTTCATCGCATCAGCAGGTTGATCCGGCATCTCATGTTCGGATAAACACCTCTTACATCTTTCCATACATATAGAGTAATTTTCTACTTTTTGTTATTGTACCACACTATATACTATTATCAACTAAAATATATGAAATCGCAAATTATCATTTTGGTGAATCCATTTGACATTTTTAAAAATTAATATTTTTTCAATCTTTTACTTATGGAAATAATCCCGTAAAATATGGATAAAAAATAAAAACATTTTTGCAGAAGTTATATTTTCGTAATATTCTTCACTTTCCGTAACAGCTTAAAGCACCTTCTGTCAATCAAAATGGATATGATCTTCACACGAAAAGACATTGAAATCTTTTCCGCCAGACATTGTCTTCCCAAATTTTTCAATCTGGTTTGATACTGAATCAGTCTTTTCTTATCCCGGTTGGTCAGACTTTTCTGCTCCTCATAACCACTAACCACCTGTCTGGCAGCCAGTGCAAACGCATAAGAAGCTTCTACAAGCATGCCTTTTTTCATAAAATACTCCAGACGTATCAGGAACGCCTGCAAAGCATCCGCCGAAAAAAAATCTCGGCTGCCCCCATGATCTCTCAGATTCATAATACTGCCCTTACGCTGTCTGTATTGATACTTTTTCGCCGGACAGCAGACAATCCTGTCAGCAATGTAAAGCAGCTTATAAAGAATAAACTCATCCTCATGAACCTTACCTATCGGAAATCTGATCCTATCAAAAACAGACTTCTGATAAAGCTTATTCCATGCCACAACACCATAAATGTACGCTTCCTCATGATATACTTTCCAGTAATCCCGTGAGCAAACTATCTTTTCCCTCGGAAAAATCTCCCGATCCGAAAGCGCCTCTCCATTTTCGCCTACCAGTCGATATCCGCATACTGCGATCTGTGCGTCTGCCTTTTCGATCGCATCCAGCAGATATTCCACCATATCCGCCTCGATATAATCATCAGAATCCACAAACATGATATAATCGCCTGATGCCCTGTCCAGGCCGTAATTTCTCGCGTCCGACAATCCGCCGTTTTTTTTCTCCAATAAGATGATCCTTTCATCCAATCCGGCATATCTGGAAGCAATCTCTCCGCTGCTGTCTGTCGAACCATCATTGATAATAAGGATCTCCAGAGATCTATAGGTTTGTTTTATAATACTATCTAAACACTGCTCCAGATATCGTTCTACATTATATACAGGGACAATGATGCTGACCATTTTATCCTTATCCATAACCGCTCTATCATCTTCTCCAAAATCTTATCCTAATCAGCTTTTCACTGATATATCCTGCCAGATACGGACAGAAACATCCAAACCACGAAAGGATTTTCACACCTTTTGATATATTGAGCTGCCGCCGTAACTGCACATCATTTCGCCGGATCTTTCCGCGCAGGATCCTCTGCGCCTTTTCTGCCTTCTTTGAGATTCTGCAATCCCGCATTATTAAATAATAATACCGGAACAACGTATCTTGGTACTGCTGCAGTGCCCGTCCCCACAGTTCTTTTCCTCCGACCTTATCAAAATAGTCCAGTCTTTCTTCATAAGATTTGATAGCGCTCAATTTTTTTATGGTAAATCTCCCGCGGATCGTACTGCCGCCAGTCTGGAAATAATAATACAACGGTTCATCGGCAAAAACAACTTTACCAGCCCGGTCAAAAAGTCGGTGCATAATCGCCATATCCTCCATCAACCGTCCCACGATAAATCTCTGATCCTTAAAGAGATCTGCTTTAAATAATTTCACATTTAAGCTTTCCAATGCTGGAAGCTTCTTAGACGTGAAATAATTAATATAACACTCTTTGCCCGAATACACTTTGATGTCTTCCTTTTCCAACACCCTTCGTGGAGATACAAGCCGGTCTTCGGTGCCCTCTTTCCACCTGCAGCTTACAATATCCGCATCAAACGATATACCATAACCAAGCATCCGCTCTATAAAAGCATCACATATAAAATCGTCCGAATCAACAAAGGCGATCCAATCCCCCTTCATAACCTCCAATGCTCTGTTTCTGGCCGCCGCCTGTCCCGCATTTTCCTGATGGATCACCCGGATCCTTTTGTCTTGGACCGCATATTCATCACAAAGTTTTCCGCTTTCATCTATCGATCCGTCGTCTACAAGGATGATTTCGAGCCTTTCATACGTCTGCGCCAGTATGCTGTCAATACAACGTCTTATATACTTTTCTACATTATAGACGGGGACAATCACTGATACCAACGGCTGTCTAACATCATCACTCATAAAAATCCTCTCATAGCACCTTTTTCACATAACTCCAACAGATCCAGCTTCAATCCGTAAAATGCGCTTGCAATCCACATCTTCCACTTGGGATATCCACGGTACTCTGTCAGATAATACCGAAAACTTTTCAGTTTCATATCTTTTAGTTTCTTTTTTGTAAAATGATCCTTCACCGTACTCGAATGGTTATGAATCACTCTGCCCTTCATACAGCAGGCACACAGATAATCCTTTTTCAAAAGACGTTCGGCAAGGATGACCTCTTCCCCATACAAAAAAGTATGCTCGTCCAGATCGCCCGCCTCTTCCAGCTTCTTTAAATCAACCAGCATACAGCATCCCTGCGGACGATATACATATCCATATCCGCCGATATCCGCGATCTGCCTTCCTAGTTTCCGATAACGGAACATGCCAAATGTATGATCCCAAAAAGTCGGCCGCTTCGCTTCCCGGTTAAACATATGACCATCCGACGAATAAATATCTGGATTCACGATTGCCGTTTTGGGGTCATTTTTTATAATATAAAGCATCTTATTCAAAATATCTTTATCGTCGATCAAAATATCATTATTCAGTATCCACGCATACTGATATCCTTGCTGCCTGGCATACCTTATACCAATATTATTACCTGCCGCATATCCCTCATTCTGCTCTGCCCGATACAGATGAAATCCGATCGTCTGCTGTCGGAATATTCCTGTCTGCTGAGCGGATAGATCAGCCTGTCTGCTTTGTAGCTGCTCATAAGAATCATTAGTTGATGCATTATCTACCACCAGAATATCATCCGGTGCAATGCACAGAGTATTTATCAGCATATCAACGGTATCGACCGTCCTCTGCCATGTATTATAGTTTAAAAGAATTATTAATACCCTGTCTCTCATCTGACTGATATTTCCACGGTCTCCCAATTCCCGTACCTCTGATCGCTATCAATTCCCGTCGCGTTATTCACGCAAAAGCCTCACTAAGTATATCATATTGGCATCAAAAAGTAAATTTCATCAACAAAATCTGTCCCTTATCATTTCATTTGTTATAATTGCAATAACAACCTGAATGGAATACACGTATCGGGGGTAAATGTATCATGAATAAAGATTTTCCGCTTGATCGGTTTGATTTTTCAGATTTAATTGAGTACATCCGGGGAGAAAAAGAACTTCCGAAAATCATTACTGACATGGAAACAGGAATAGAGTCTTATAATACAGATAACATATCACGAGATAAGTTGAGCGAATTTCTTGAAAATTTTAATATTCTTGATAATCTTGCACAGGCAAACGCACAGCAAGAATATCAGGAACATGAGCAGCTTGGAGTTGAAAATTTTCAATTAGAGCCGTCATGGGTAAAGATTAAACACTCTACACCGCATAATACTCCGCAACCTTCTTCACCGCCCGGATTACATCCTCCACATCCTGATCCGTCATTGCCGGATAGAGCGGCAGACTCATGATCCCCTCATAGACCTCCTCCGCTACCGGACAACATCCTTTCTGATATCCAAGCTTTTGATAATGGGGGAACCAATACACCGGTACATAATGCACCTGCGGCTGTACATTCTCCGCTGCCAGCGCATTGAAAAACTCCAGCCTGCCGCATTTCAGACTATCAAGCGCCAGTCTGAGGATATATAGATGCCGGCAAGTATCCGACTGCGGAATCTCCTTCTGCACAATCAACTGCGGAATCCCGGAAAATGCCTCATTATATCGGTTTACGATCTGTCTTCTCCGCGCCTTGAACCGCTCGATCTTACTCAGCTGGCTCAATACCAGCGCCGACTGAAAATCCGTCAGCCGGTAATTATATCCCAGAGAAACCTGTTCATAATACCATCCTTCCGGATGAGCTTCCGTCATCTGCGCCGCGTCATGGGTGATCCCGTGGACATGCGCCAGATAGATCTTATCATAAAGCTCCTTCCGATCGGTCAGCACGGCGCCGCCCTCCCCGCCGGTAACCGTTTTGACCGGATGGAAGCTGAATGTCGTAATATCTGCAAGGCTTCCTACCATTTTGCCGTCATAACTGCTTCCGATGGAATGTGCCGCATCCTCGATCAATAAAATATGGTGTTCATCACAGATCTTTCTGATCTCCTCGATCTTAACCACCTGTCCCGTAAAATCTACCGCCACAACAGCCTTGGTCTTTTCTGTGATATGAGCTCTGATGCTTTCCGGATCGATGTTATAGGTATCCGGATCAATATCCGCAAATACCGGCGTCGCCCCGCAATATAAAGCGCAATTGGCGCTGGCTGCAAATGTGATAGGCGTCGTGATCACCTCATCCCCCGGACCGATGCCTGCCGCTATACAGGCGCAGTGCAGCGCCGCCGTGCCATTAGATACCGCAACAGCATATTTTGCCCCCGTATAATCACACAGCGCCCGTTCCAGCTCAACCACCTTTGGCCCGCAGGTCAGATAATCGCTTTTCAGCACATCGACAACAGCCTGAATATCATCTTCTTCGATACACTGTCTTCCATAAAAGATCTTATGTTCCCGAATCGGCGTACCTCCATGGATTGCCAGCTTTTCCATAGCACATCTTACCTTTCTGTCAACCTGTCTTATCTTGATCTACTATCTTTACTTTTTAGATTACCTTAATTACTTTTCTTTACTGCTTCTTTTCTTTAATAGTTTATCTTTTATTTTTTATCATTATTGATTTCCTTCATTGTTTATCTTTATTATTTATCCTTATTGTTTATCTTTATTATTTCATCTTCATTATTTATCCTTATTGTTTATCTTTATTGTTTCATCTTCATTGATTATCTTTACCGTTTCCGACGTTTATTATGAATATCAACCATTTTTATCATGTTTTTAAGGATTTCCGGCTTAATGGCCGTCTGTTGTCTAACAGAAGCACCGTCAGCTACGCCCATCAATGATAGATCCTGTGATTCTCATACTGCGCCTCCATCGTATACTGGATGGAAAGCCTCTTTAACTGCTTGATATCCACTTGGGAAAGCATAACCGAAGTATGCGCCTGACATCCCGCCAGCTTCGGCAGCTGTTCCAACGCCAGCGCCGCTTCTTTATGGTCTGCCGCGCTGATGGAAAGCGCGATCAGCACTTCATCCGTATGCAGTCTCGGATTCCTGCTGCCAAGATACGCAGTCTTCAGTCTCTGGATTGGCTCCAATGACTCCGCGGCAATGATATCCAGCTCCTGATCAATGCCTGCCAGCGCTTTTAACGCATTAAGCAGCATTGCAGAAGTCGCCCCCAGAAGCGCAGTCGTCTTACCGGTGATCATCCGTCCGTCTTTCAGCTCCAATGCAGCAGCCGGAGACTGCTTCAGCTCCGCAAGCTTTCTCGCTGCCACGACCACCCTGCGGTCGGTCACCGCAATACCGGCCTGATTCATGACCAGCTCGATCTTATATACCTCTTCTTCCTGATTATGCCCCTGCAGCAGTCCGTTTAATGTATGAAAATATCGCCTGATGATCTCCTGTTTGGAAGCTTCCTGACAGATCTCATCGTCACAGATGCAGTTGCCCGCCATATTGACGCCCATATCCGTCGGCGACTGATACGGGCTCTTTCCATAGATTTTTTCAAAGATCGCCTTTAATACAGGGAATATCTCCACATCCCTGTTGTAATTTACAGTGGTTTTTCCATATGCCTCCATATGAAACGGATCAATCATGTTGATATCGTTCAGATCCGCCGTAGCCGCCTCGTAAGCCAGATTGATCGGATGCTTCAATGGCACATTCCATATCGGAAATGTTTCAAACTTGGCATACCCCGCATGGATCCCTCTCCGGTGCTCATGATAAAGCTGTGACAGACAGGTCGCCATCTTTCCGCTTCCCGGTCCCGGCGCCGTAATTACCACCAATGGTCTTGTCGTTTCGATATAATCATTTTTTCCAAATCCCGCATCACTGACAATATGCGACACGTTATTGGGATAACCCTCGATAACATAATGCGTATAAACCCGAATCCCCAGCTTACAGAGGCGCTGCTTAAAAAGATCGGCTCCGGTCTGCCCCGCATATTTTGTGATGACAACACTTCCGACATACAGCCCTTTCTCCTCAAACGCCTGCATCAATCTGAGCACATCAAGATCATACGTGATCCCAAGATCTCCCCTGATCTTATTTTTTTCAATATCCGCAGCACTGATGACGATCACGATCTCCGCCTGCTCCGACAGCTGCATCAGCAGCTGCAGCTTCGAGTCCGGATGAAATCCCGGCAGTACACGGGAGGCATGATAATCGTCAAACAGCTTCCCGCCAAATTCCAGATAAAGCTTGTCGTCAAACATCCCGATCCGTTCCCGTATGTTCTGCGACTGCATCTCCAGATATTTATGATTGTCAAATCCCAATTTTTCTTCCATACTTTCCTCAGGCATCTCTCTGCGTATTTCCTTTCTGTGCAAGCTATGTTTTTCCCAACGTCTAAGCTTCCGCTTCATATTTTCATGATCCGCTATATTCACGCTGCTTTCTCTTTTACACAATATTCGGATTTATGTAATTTACTACGGTCAAAGTATGATAATGCTCGCACAGCTTAAGTCATTGGCAAGATCATACACCTTTCCGGTATTCACTACCATGACCTTCGGCCGGAGCACATAGTTCGGTACATTTTCGATCACGCGTGCCGTCTCGCCGTTACTAAGCGCCACATCCGTCCCCACCGGATACAGGATCACACTTTCCAAAAAGCATTTCATCGCCTTAAAATCCAGCTCGCCCGTCATGGACATGATCATCTCCACCGCATCTCGCGGGGAAAACGGTTTCTTATAAGGCCGCTCCGTAACCAATGCGTCATAGATATCCGCTACAGAGATGATCTTTGCAAACAGCGTGATCTTCTCTTCCGTTACCTTCATGGGATACCCCCTGCCATTGGTCTTTTCATGGTGCTGCAGCACGCCCAGCTTTACTTCCTGGGAAAGATCGTCCTTTTTTTCCAGGATATGATATCCAAAGACAGAATGCTGCTTCATCATTTCAAATTCCTCATCCGTCAGTTTTCCTGCCTTATTCAGAACCTCATTCGGAATTTTAGATTTACCGATATCATGCAAAAGACCGGTAATGCCGATCTCATAAACCTGCTTATCATTCAATCCGTACTTTCTGCCGACAATCATCGACATGGTCGCCACGTCTACACTATGCTTAAAGGTATATTCATCGCTGACCTTCAATGCACTGATATCCACCGCCACCGCATCATTGTCCGTGATTGCTTTCATCAGATCATCCGTTATGCTTCTGGATGCATTGGTAAAATCCGCCGACTGCGTATCCTGATACAGATATTGGATTCCCTGGGCGACACGATTGCGCACGCTCTCAGAGATCGTCACCTTAGCCGGATCCTCTACCTTCACCTTCTCAAATTTCTTCTGGACAGCCTCCGGCATCTTGACTTCCTGCGGTTTCTCAGGTTCCTCGTCTTCCGTCCCTTCCCGGATATAGACGCCGTTCACGCCGATCTTTTTTAATCCGTCGATGTGGAAATCCTCCAACGGGGTATTACGGGCAATTAAAACACGCCCGGCACGATCAATCATTGCCTGATCGATAATCATGCCCGGCTTTACAATTCTTATAGGAATAAATCTTCGCTTTACCAGTTGTCCGTCCATCCTTTCAATTGATCATCTGTGTTGTTTGCCTTTATAAAAAACAGATAGTTAATTTTAACACACCCATTAATGAAACACAATCTTTTTTCACGGCCGCAATACCTCCATGATCTCCGCCAACTCTTCCTTATCTTCTGTAGTCACAAATACAACAGTACCGTCTACTATCTCCGCATAATAATAAACCCCAGCCTTAGACCACCTTCTAATCATGAAATTAACTCCGTTGATCAGTACACTGGAAGACGATGAGTCTGCATTATAAAAATCAAGCAATTCCTCAAAATAACCCTGCGCATCCCTCTTGCTGCCAAACTCTCCGAATATCAATATTGTACGTCCTTTATTACCTGTGTAAACAAGACTATCAACAAATTCCTCTTCGAGACTGTCAGAAGCCTCATAACCAAGCTCCTCCACTGCCTCCGTAAATTCGGAAGCGCTCAAAGCCTCCTTTGGTGTCGATGCCAGCTTAAACATTCTGAACATAAAAAACCCGAAAACGCCTAATCCCAGCACCCACAAAACAATTACTATAATGATTACAGCCTTTAAGCCCTTCCCCATGCCTTTTTTCGCATTCCCGTTCTGCGCAGGCACATAAGAAGACTGCTGCGGATTCCCACCGTATGAAGTCCCTTCGTCTGGATTTCCTCCATATGGATTTTTATTTGTGTTACTATCACCAGACAGATTGTTCATAGAATTCCCTTCCTCCTTTTTGGCATCTGCGCTTATTTTACCATCCATTCATTATTCCTGCAATACTCATTATTCTACAGCGGCAGACTGTCTCTCACGCATAGTCCGCCCCAGCCGACACGTTCATCCGGATATTTCGCTATCCCCGAAAGCTTGCGCGCGCCCCGAATCAGATATGCCTTTACCTTCTCCCCATACAGGAAGCGGTCATTGCCTCTTACGATTCCCCATTCCATCAACAGCGCCGCGCTGCCGGTCACATAGGGGGCTGCAAACGAAGTCCCCGTGAAGCCTGCATAACCGCCGCCGGACACCGCTGCCAGAACATTGACCCCCGGTGCGGCGATCTCCGGTTTGACCATAGCATTGGTAAACTGCGCAGATGCCGCCTCCCTGCTGGCTACCGCATATCCCCTGCCGGAAAACGGTGCATACGACTGGTAAACCGGATCATAGGCACCGACGGTAATCATCCTGCTTGATGTGGAGGGAATCGTCAGCGTCCCGATCGGTTCCGCCTGGAAAAATCCCGTATCCGCACTTCTGGCGGAATAAGACGGCAGATAAAGATTGACTGCGCCGTTTTTTATCTTATATCCCGTAATCTCCAGATTCCAGATCCCGGTGGGCAGATACCCCTCCTCGGCAATAAAATCAAAATAGTATTCCTGTACATCGCTGTAAGGAAGCGGCGCGCCCAGAAATACCAGAACCGTAATTCCTGAGATATTGATCCGCTGTGTTCCCACCTGATCCATCTGAAGCTCCCTGCGTTCTCCGTTAGGCGCGACTAACGCAATCTGCATCACATCCGCATAGCTTTTCCACAGCTGGAGATTCAGCGATGGCTCATAATTACCCACAGACCAGGATATCTGCTTTTTTTCTTCTGTTATAGTGCCTGCATAATGACCGTTTGACGCCGCCTCATTGCCGCTTCCCACGCAGACCACATTCCTGCCTGCTTCCGACACATTATCCATAAACCGTTCCAAAAGGCTTGTTCCAAGATGATTGCCGTAAACATTACCAAAACTTAAATTGACCGCCAGCGGTTTATTTTCCCTTTCCGCATAACGGATCATAAATGTCATGGCGCGCATCAGCTCCGTCGTTTTAGGGAAAGAGTCCGGCAGCGGCACGCCAAGCTTGACAATGATCAGACCACTGTCAGGCGCGACGCCGATGCCGCTTCCGCCGGCAATGGACGCCACCGCCGTTCCATGTCCGCTGGTATCCCTGCTTAACTGCGTCCCCTCCGTCAGCGAAGCATCCAACATTTCCTTAGTAAATAATACCCCTCTTGCAAATCCTTCCGGCGGCAGCCAGCCTTTTTCCACATCCGGCTGCAGCGTCTGATCCCACAATGCCAGGATCCTGCTTTTCCCATCCGCAGTCAGAAATTCATTGTTGCGGTAGTCGATCCCGCTGTCCGCAACTCCCACCAGCACACCGCTGCCCGAAAGTCCAAGACCGAAGCCGCGCGCTCCCGCCATATATCCGCCTGCCGACGTCCCCGATGCGTCGGGCGTATTCCCCACAATGCCCACTCCCAGCAGACAGATATCACGTCTTCCGTCTACCTGCTGAAAGTACAGCCGTTTCGGCACTTCTATATACTCCACTTCCTCCAGTCCGGAAAACGCACGGATCAACCGCTCCGGAATAGTCACGATCGCATATCCTGCCAGAAGCTCCTCGATGATGATCTCCTCTGAAGCCGCCTGCCGCAGATCTCCGTGATATTTCACGATCAGCTCCCACCTTCTGCTTTCTTCGTCATAGCCGGTTCCCAGATTCCGCGAGCGGTCACGTTCTTCCGGTGTCGCCTGCAGACTTAGATTCAAAAGATTTTCCAGTTTTTGATTATCTTCCTCCATACGCTGTATGTCCATATCTTACCTACCTGCCATAATATGATTCCTCTAAATTCTATGCCCGTGCCCCTGCCTTCTAATACTTTTTGAGCATTTTAAGTTCCTTCTATTTCCCATCCCGCCCTGCCCTCTACCCCTGCCAGCCATTTACTTACTTTATCCTTTCTTTGACATCTCACCGCACATGATGATAAAATAACAATGATGCACCTACGACCATCATGCCGCCTAACCATGCGGTAATTGATATATCAATAGGATCATCGGCAAACGAAAAATGAGGAAGCTCCGCAATATGAACAATTTCACCGAGCAGACCAATATGGAATATCCGGTCGGCGTATATTATGTAGAATTAAATAAGATGTTTATGAATATCACTCCCTGGCACTGGCACCCGGAACTGGAGATCAGCTTTGTCCGCTCCGGCACGGCGGTATTTGAGATCGGCGAAAACCAGATCACCGTCGAAAGCGGCTCCGCCATTCTGATCAACGGCGGACGTCTCCATGCCATTACAGAAAAAAAAGACGCGGAAGCATCTGCTCCCTGCGTCATTTTATCAGTTTTATTTCATCCGAATTACCTTTTTGAATCCATGGACTCTTTCCTTGCCACCAAGTACGGAACGCCGATCATTAAAGATCCGGAATTTCGTTATGTGCTGTTTACGCCTGATGACAGCTGGGGGAAACGCGGCATCGACTGCATCAACGCAATTCTGACCGCGAACCTGAACCAGTCCTATGGACATGAACTGGTCACAAAGAGCCATTTGTGCAGCTTCTGGATACAGCTTCTGGAAAAAGCAGATATCTTTCTTAAAAATACAGACTCCTTTTCCCTTTCCACAATGGACGAGGAACGCGTCAAGGACGCTATCACATTCATTCAGGAGCATTATGCCCGTCAGATCACTTTAAAAGATATTGCAGACAGCATCCATGTCAGCAAAAGCGAATGCTGCAGGTGTTTTAAGCGCGCCATACAGATCTCGCCATTTGACTATCTGCTGATGTACCGGATCTACGCATCCGCCCTGCAGATGCAGCATGGCGGCAACCAATCAGAAACCATCGCTTCCTTAGCCGCCGGCGTCGGATTTAATAATACAAGTTATTACAATAAAATTTTTAGGAAATATCTTTCCTGTACGCCCAGACAATATCGGGAATTTATCCAAAAGAGCCACCGCGACGCGTTAAATCCGTTCGGCATCCCCCTGTCCCGGCTGTGATATTACAAACGTGGGTAAACCGCCCTTATTATTCTTCATTCATCTTTAACAGCTTCGCAGCCTGATCCGCTGCGATACACGCGTCAATAATCTCCTGAATATCACCGTTCATGATCTTATCCAGTTTATACAACGTAAGTCCTATCCTGTGATCCGTCACGCGTCCCTGCGGGAAGTTGTACGTCCTGATCTTCTCGGAGCGATCTCCCGTTCCGATCTGGCTTCTTCTTGCATCCGCCTCCGCGTCATGCATTTTCTGACACTCCAGATCATACAGCTTGGAGCGCAGCAGAGTAAACGCCTTCTCCTTATTCTGGATCTGTGATTTCTCCGTCTGGCTGTAGATCACGATACCGGTGGGATAATGGGTCAGGCGCACCGCGGAATCAGTTGTATTGACACACTGGCCGCCATTTCCCGACGCACGCATGACGTCGATACGGATATCCTTTTCATCGATCTGCACATCAACTTCTTCCGCCTCCGGCATCACTGCCACAGATGCAGTCGAAGTATGGATCCTGCCGCCCGACTCCGTCTCCGGAACGCGCTGCACGCGATGAACGCCGCTTTCGTATTTCAATACGGAATAAGCTCCCTGTCCGCTGACCATGAATTCCACTTCCTTCATCCCGCCGATCCCAGTCTCATCCACATTGACCAGCTCCATCTTCCAATGCCTTGCCTCGATATAATGCACGTACATACGGTAAAGCTCCGCCGCAAATAAAGCCGCCTCATCTCCGCCCGCGCCGGCTCTGATCTCCACCACAACATTCTTATCGTCATTCGGATCCTTGGGAAGAAGCAGCACCTTTAATTCATGCTCCAGCTCTGCAACACGTTTTTTTGACGCAGCATTTTCCTCCTTCAGCATCTCCCGCATCTCAGGATCCTTTTCTTCCTCCAGCATCATCACGGAATCTTCGATATCCTGATTGCATTTCCTATATTCCTTATACGCCTCTACGATCGGCGCAAGGTCGCTCTGCTCCTTCATCAGGTTCTTGAATCGCTGCTGATTATTGATGACATCCGGTTCCGAAAGTTCATTTAAAATTTCCTCAAACCGTTTCAGTAAATCCTCTAATTTATTAAACATCTGTTTTTCCTCTCTGCTATATTTTGTTCCACTCTATTCTTTATACCTCATGGCAATACAAGTTTCATTAAACCCACAATGTTTCCAAAAAGCAAGCCCGTTTTTATTCCAAGGCAACACTTCTAAATCTATTTCTTTTATATCCAAGTACTGTAATAATAGTTGAAAGGCTTGTGTCCCATAATGATGCTTTCTATAATTCCTATCTATAAGGAATTGTCGTAAGTATACTGGATTACTTGTATTTCTTATGAGTGCATAGCCAATTATTTGACTATCCTCAATGAAAAAATAGGCACTGTAATCTGTTTCTAAGAATCCTTTCATTCGGCATTCTAACTCATTGATATTCATAGCATTATCACTTTTTTCATCATCAATAAGCTGTTTATTTAACAGAGCAAGTTTTGGCACATCTTTTATAGTGCATTTTTGAAGCTGCATGGGGTTCCTCCACCAAATTTTGATTTGTTAGAGCAATTATTACCTATTTTACGACTCCGGATATGACCCTGTCCAGTCCCGCAAGATCCTTAACAATACGAACATCTCTGCAGCCCTGTTCCTCCAGCAGCGTCTTCACCGCCCCGCCCTGATCATACCCGATCTCAAAGTAATATTTTCCGCCGGGAGCCAGCAGATCCTTCGTCTCCCGCAATATCCTCCGGTAATACTCCAGCCCATCTGCCCCGCCGTCCAGCGCCAACATAGGTTCATGCTCTTTGACCTCAGGCATCAGCGTGGGGATCACACCGCTTGCAATATACGGCGGATTGGATACGATGATGTCATAAACGCCCTTGCCGTTTACGGCAATGACATCTGCCGCCAGATCCGTCCGGATCAATTCTACCTCCAGTCCAAGCTGTGCAGCATTTTTCTTTGCTGTTTCCAACGCTTTTTCTGAAATGTCGGTTGCCGTTCCCCGACAACCGTTACCATATTTTAACAGGCTCAATATGATGCAGCCGGATCCCGTCCCGATCTCCAGGAGCCTCTTTCCATCATATCCATCCTTCATGATCGTCTCCACAAGAATCTCCGTATCCTGCCGCGGAATCAGTACATTTTCATCCACATAAAAAGACAGCCCCATAAACTCCTGCTGCTTGGTAAGATACTGCAAGGGTACGTGTTCAGCCCTCTTTGAAAGCATCCGCCGATAATGCCGTATATCCTCCTCCGGCACTTCCCGGTCTCCGCGCAGCAGCATATCATTCTGCTCCGTACCGCATACATATTCCAGAAGCAGCCTGGCATCCAAAGATGCCTCAACAATCCCTGCCTGCCGCAGCCGTTCCATCCCTTCCCGATATAATGCGCGATATTCCATCCAAAACCATGCCTTTCCTACTGCCTGTCAATCATAAGAATCTCCAACCCAAACTCTATTCCTGCCCCACATCAGTCTGATCTATATCCATCTGCTCTGAATCAGTCTGCTCTACATCAGTCTGTTCCGCCTCTGCCAGGGACGCTTTCTTTCCAAACCGTTTCTCTTCAAATGCCCGCCAGTCAAATACCGCTTCAATAGCAGAGATTGCCACCTCGACCATATCCGGCTCCGGCTCCCTTGTCGTAATCTTCTGCAGCCACATACCCGGCACGGAAATGATCCTTACAAGGATATTGTCACTCCTCCCCGCAAGCCGCAGGATCTCATACGAAATCCCTGCGATCACCGGAATCAGCAGCAGCCGGTATACTATCCTCAGAAGTACGGAATCTGTACGGATAAAGAAAAAGAGAATGATGCTGATACACATAACGATCAGCATAAAACTGGTTCCGCATCTTCTGTGCAGCCGTGAGCAGCGCATGACATTACGCACCGTAAGCTCCCTTCCGCTCTCAATACAGTTGATACATTTATGCTCCGCTCCATGATACTGATACAGCCGTCTGATATCCTTCATCAATGAGATCAACAGCACATATAACACAAATATGGCGATCCTGACCAAGCCTTCAATGATCGCAATCAGCGAATCATTTAATATCCACCTTGCAGCCAGCTCTGAGATCAGATACGGCAGGAACATAAACAGCCCAATCGCCAGCAGCATCGAAACAAAGACCGTAAATCCCATGACAACGTCTTCCGTCTTTTCCTTAAAGATCTTATTCAGCGCGCTGTCTCCCTTTGTCTCTTCCTCTTCTTCATAAAAAGACGCTGAATATGTCAGTGTCTTCATTCCAAGGATCATGGAATCTACAAAATTAAAGATTCCCCTTATAAACGGAATCCTGCCGACCACACCGCTGCTGACCAAGCCGGAAGTATCCTGCTTGTCAATCGCGATCTTTCCATTCGGGAGCCGTACTGCCACTGCATACGAATTTTTATTTTTCATCATGATCCCTTCCAGAACCGCCTGTCCGCCGATTCCGGAATAACATCTTTTTTTCTTCTTTGCCAAGGTTTTACTCCTGTCCCTTTCCTTAATATCACGAAGGAAATACAGCGCCGGATCCTCTTGCGCACTGTGCTTCCCGTTCCATATAAATTACGCAAAAAAGGTTGAGATAATCACTACCTCAACCTTCCCTTCTCATACTGCTGTCCTATGCTTCGATTCCGTATTTCTTATTGAACTTATCAATACGTCCGCGAGCCTTAGTAGCTTTCTGCTGTCCTGTATAGAACGGATGGCATTTTGAACAGATTTCAACATGCAGCTCCTTTTTTGTTGATCCTGTCACAAATGTATTGCCACAGTTGCAGGTTACCGTTGCCTGATAATACTCAGGATGAAGTCCTTCTTTCATAATATTCACCTCTCTATGCTTTCTTCATTTATAGCAATCATCAAAAATACAGCTTGTTTATTGTAGCATACTATTATTTTCTATGCAAGCACTTTTCATAAAAACTGTATATTTTAAAAATGTTTCTTTAATAAAAATGTGTTTTTTTGACCATATGGACAAATTCCGCATTATTTCTGGTCTTTGCAAACATATCAAGAATCCGGTCAACCGCTTCCTCCGGACGCACGCTGTTGACCGCCTTACGGATTATGCTGATGGCTTCATATTCTTCTGTTGATAATAACAAATCTTCTCTTCGGGTGCTTGACTTAGGAATGTCAATCGCCGGAAAGATGCGTCTTTCGGAAAGTTTTCGGTCAAGCACCATTTCCATATTGCCTGTACCCTTAAATTCCTCATAAACCACATCATCCATCTTGCTGCCGGTATCTACCAACGCTGTTGCAAGGATCGTAAGACTGCCTCCTTCGCGCATATTTCTTGCTGCGCCAAAAAACCGCTTCGGCATATGTAATGCCGCCGGATCAAGACCGCCGGAAAGGGTACGTCCGCTGGAAGGAATCACCTGATTATAAGCTCTTGTCAATCGCGTGATGGAATCCAGCAGGATAATAACATCCTTCTTATACTCCACCAGACGCCTTGCTCTCTCAATCACCATCTCGGAAACCCTTTTGTGATGCTCCGGGGTCTCGTCAAAGGTAGAATAGATTACCTCTACATTTGGTCCTTCCACTTCTTCCTTCATATCCGTAACTTCCTCAGGGCGCTCATCAATCAAAAGGATGATCATATGCATACCCGGATTGGATCTCTTCACTGATTTTGCAACATCCTTTAATAATGTTGTTTTACCGGCCTTCGGCGGAGATACGATCATACCTCTCTGCCCTTTGCCGACAGGACTGATCAGATCCATGATCCTCATGGAGATCGGCGCTCCCGGCGCTTCCAGCTGTATCCTTTCATTAGGAAAGATCGGCGTCATATCTTCAAAATTGCACCGTTTTGAGGCTTCCTCCGGCACCAGTCCATTTACCGTTTTCAGATACAACAGCGCCGCAAATTTTTCATTCTGCGTCTTGATTCTGGTATTACCCGTAACATAATCGCCCGTTCTCAAACCAAACCGCCTGATCTGACTGGGTGCCACATAAACGTCATTCTCACCGGGCAGAAAATTTTCACAACGGATGAAGCCAAATCCATCCTGCATAACTTCCAAGATACCGCTGGCGGTCCGTCCGCTGTCCAGCTCCGCAAGCTCCTCTTTTGAAAGCGTCAAAGCATCAAACTGCTGCTTTTTCTGCGGTTTTGCATCTTCCTTCGCATCTTCTTTTGCCTCTTCTCTTATCTTTTCTTTCGCTTTTTCTTTCGCTTCTTCTTTTGCCTCTTCCTTTTGCGCGTTTTCTTTTTGAGCTTCTTCCTCTTCCCTGTCCTTTTCCAGCATAGCATCCACAATGTCCGCCTTCTTCATACCGGGAATGATCTTAATTCCCCGGTTCTTTGCCATCTCCTTCAAATCGGCAAGATAAATGGATTCATAACGCTCCCTCATCATACTTATTTGATCCTTTCTTTAATTTATTAGATTAAAACATCAACATCCATCTTCAAATATCCAAAATATATTGGGGGTTTTTTTAGAAGTAAAACGAATGATAACAATAATCTGTCATTTGCTAACCATAGATATTATACACCATATTTTAGAAAAAGCAAATACTTTTTATATTGCAACCTATACTTTTTAATGTTACTATGGTTGAAGAGATCATATCATCTAAGGAAAGTGAGGCACACAGCCATGACAACACAGGAAAAAGCACTACAGCTCCATGAGGAATGGAAAGGCAAATTAAACACCGTATCTAAAACGTCCGTAAAATCAAGAGAAGCGCTTGCGCTTGCCTATACCCCCGGCGTCGCGGAGCCCTGCAAAAAGATTGCAGAAAATAAGGAAGAGGTTTATAAATATACGATCAAGGGAAATACGATCTTAGTCGTTTCCGACGGAAGCGCAGTTCTCGGTCTTGGCAATATCGGACCGGAAGCCGCTATGCCTGTTATGGAGGGCAAAGCAGTCCTGTTTAAGGAGTTCGGCGGCGTCAATGCCGTCCCCATCTGTCTTGATACACAGGATACCGAAGAGATCATCAAGGCTGTTACATGGCTTGCGCCCGGATATGGCGGCATTAATCTGGAAGATATCAGTGCGCCAAGATGTTTTGAAATAGAAGAACGTTTAAAAGCAACTTTAAATATTCCCGTATTTCACGACGACCAGCACGGCACCGCCATCGTCGTGCTTGCCGCCCTGATCAACGCTTTAAAAATTGTTGACAAAAAAGCTGCCGACTGTAAAGTAGTCATCAACGGCGCTGGTGCGGCTGGTGTAGCGATTGCGAAGCTCTTATTAAATTACGGATTTGTCAACGTCATCCTGTGCAACAGCAAAGGCGTCGTTGTCAAAGGATCCCCCAGACTGAACTGGATGCAGGAAAAAATGACGGAATGCACCAATCCCAATCATGAGACCGGAACGCTCGCCGACGTTATCAAAGGCGCAGACATTTTTATCGGCGTATCCGTTCCGGATGCGTTAACGGGAGAAATGGTAAAACAGATGAATCAGGACTCCATCATCCTCGCAATGGCCAATCCCGTTCCGGAGATCATGCCTGATGTCGCCAAAGCGGCAGGCGCCCGCATCGTCGGAACCGGACGGAGCGATTTCCCGAATCAGGTCAACAACGTCGTTGCCTTCCCCGGTATCTTTAAAGGCGCGCTGGAGGGACGAGCAAGACAGATTACAGAAGAGATGAAAATGTCTGCTGCAATAGCCATTGCCGGTCTTGTTCCGGAAGACGAACTAAACGAAGACAATATTATGCCGGAAGCCTTCCATCCGCATGTTGCCGACGTTGTGGCAGAGGCAGTTAAAAAGCACATAAAATAAGGTGAATTATGGAAAAACAGATATGGGATAAAAAACCATACCACTCTTTAGATTATTATTTTAAAGAAATCTATGGTCAAAAAATATATAAGATAGCCATTGACGGAGGCATGTCCTGCCCGAATAGGGACGGTGTACTGGATAACAGAGGCTGCCTTTTCTGTTCCCAGGGCGGAAGCGGTGAATTTTCCGCCCCCATGGACAGAGCGCATCCCGATATCCGCTCGCAGATTGAAAAAGGGAAGCATCTTCTTTCCCAGAAATATTCCGGCTGCCGGTATGTGGTTTATTTTCAGCCTTATACCAATACCTATGCCCCTGTCGGCTATCTTAAGAATATTTACAGTCAGGCTCTGGAGGACAATGAGGTCGTCGGCATCTCTATCGCCACACGCCCCGACTGTCTTCCAATGGATGTGATCGATCTTCTTTCTGAACTAAAACACATCTATCCGGATAAATTTATCTGGATAGAGCTTGGTCTGCAGACCATCCACCGCAATACTGCGCAGCTGATCCGGCGCGGTTACGAGACTTCGGTTTTTGAAGAAGCAGTCCGTAAATTAAACCAGATACAGATTCCCATTATCGTCCATGTCATTCTGGGGCTTCCGGGAGAAAGCCGTGAACAGATGTTTTCCACTGTGGAATATCTGAACACCTTTCCCATCTTCGGCATAAAGCTACAGCTGCTTCATGTACTGGCAAAGACCGATCTTGCAGAGCTTTATAAAAAACGCCGCTTTGAAGTCCTTACTTTGGAAGAATACACTGACATTGTGATCGAATGTCTGGAACGCCTCGCGCCGGAAATGGTCATCCACCGTATCACCGGCGACGGTCCGCGGCGGCTTCTGATCGCCCCGGAGTGGAGCCTGGATAAAAAGCAGGTATTAAATACCCTGCTGAATAAAATGAAAGCGAAAAATTCATGGCAGGGCAAGCAATATGAAGACACTGGAATATTCCATATTATATAAACTTATTGTACTGTATATGCTGGAGAACTCGACCTCCGAAATTACCAAATCCCAAATCAGCGACTTTGTCTTGGAACGCGGATATATTGATTTTGTCACACTTCAGCTGGCATTTTCCGAACTGGAGGAAAATGGTCTTGCAAAAAGCCGCCGGATCAATAACCGCACACTTCTTACCATCACCACGGAAGGGCGTCATACGATATCTTCTTTGGAAGACCGTATTGCCCATTCGATTCGTCAGGATATTAAAAACTACCTTTCCTCCAATCATTTGAGCTTGCAGAAGGAGCTGTCTGTACAGTCGCATTACCGCGCCTTAAGCAGCAGAAGTTATGAAGCCTGTCTGGTCGTCAAGGAGCAACAGGAGGATCTTATCAGCCTTACGTTAAACCTCCCCTCAAAAGAGCTTGCGGAGACTGTCTGCAGCAACTGGGACAAAAAAAATACCGCTATTTATGAATATCTGATACATGAACTTCTGACCTCATCCGGCAATTGATCATTTTGAGTTCAACTATATTTCTTATTTCAACATATAGTATTTTCATTCTAAATTTGTATTTTTCTTACTATTTATTATTGTTTTCTCTATTTTTCCAACAATTTTGCTTTACAATATGTAAATTTATTATGTACATTTATTTATTTTCTTGATTATTTGTGTATATTAAGGATTTATTTTAAATTTTAGATTAAAATATAAATATAAAATTTACTTAAAGTAAAAATATAGTAATTATATGTCATTTTACGGAGGATAATAATGACTTTCGGGGAACAGCTTGAAAAACTCAGAAAAGCAAATCACATGACGCAGGAAGAAATGGGAGAAAAATTCGGCATCTGCGCTTCCACGCTTTCAAACTATGAACGTGGCGTCCATCAGCCGGATCTGGAATTTATTGATAAGGTTGCGGAATATTTTCATGTTTCCATTGATTATATGTTCGGAAGGACCTCTTTTACTTCCCCAATTGATCAGTTAAACGTACTGCTTTCCGATTCGTTCACTGTAGGGGATCTTCTTAACGTCGTATTGGAATATGATCATCCGAATCTGGATCTGCTGCTCTCCTATATGGACTATCTCTCCTCTGGTTTTGTACCGACAAAAATTAACGACGGTTCCGGCCGCAAGCATAAGAAATCACAAAAGGATAGTTCTATTTGAGCTGCAAAAGACGGTATGAGGGGCTCTTATGTCTCTTCCGCTTCCTGACGGATACGCATCAGATGCTCCTTGATCTTCTTTTCGTATCCGTTTTGGGAGGGTTTATAAAATTCCTTTCCGGACAATTCATAAGGAAGGTACTGCTGTTTCACATAATGATTCTTAAAATCATGGGCATAAAGATATCCGATACCGCTGCCAAGTCTGGCAGCGCTTTTATAATGTGCATCCTTCAGATGCGGCGGGATCGGCAGATCTCCTGTCTCCTCCACGCACTTCATCGCATCCCCAATGGCACAGACCGCCGCATTGCTTTTGGGCGCGCAAGCTACATAAGAGGCCGCCTGGGATAAGATGATCTGCGATTCCGGCATGCCGATCCTCTCCACTGCCTGCGCTGCTGCTGTCGCAACCACCAGCGCCTGCGGATCTGCATTGCCCACGTCCTCCGCCGCACAGATCATGATGCGCCTTGCAATAAAAGTAACGCTTTCCCCGGCATACAGCATCTTCGCAAGATAATAGACTGCGGCATCCGGATCGGAACCACGCATGCTTTTAATAAATGCCGAAATCGTATTATAATGATTGTCCCCTGTTTTATCAAACCGGATAACACGCTTCTGGATACATTCCTGCGCCACCTCCAGCGTAATATGGATCTTCCCGTCCTCACTCCGCTCTGTGGTCATGATGCCGACCTCTATGGCATTTAAGGCATGTCTCGCATCCCCGCCGGACTGATCCGCCAAAAATTCCACCGCATCCTCCGTGATCTCAGCCTCATAAGCTCCCATTCCCTTCTTCTCATCATATACGGCACGGTGCAGCAGCGTCTTGATATCCTCTTTTTCCAGCGGATGCAGTTCAAAGATATTCGATCTGGAAATCAGAGCGCCGTTGACCTCAAAATAAGGATTCTCCGTTGTTGCGCCGATCAGTATGACTGTCCCGTCCTCTACGAACGGAAGCAGATAATCCTGCTGTCCCTTATTAAAGCGATGGATCTCATCGATAAAAAGAATGGTCTTCTTATCATACATGGCGGCGGTCTGCTTCGCCTGCGCAGTGATCTCCTCCATGTCCTTTTTCCCTGCAACGGTGGCATTGATCTGCTTAAATTCCGCGCTGGTGGTATGGGCAATCACCTTCGCCAGCGTCGTTTTACCGGTTCCGGGAGGTCCATAAAAAATGATAGAAGTAAGCTTGTCCGCCTGGATCGCGCGGTAAAGCAGCTTGTCTTTGCCTATGATATGCTGCTGCCCTACCACCTCATCCAATGTCACCGGACGCATTCTTGCCGCAAGCGGAGACTCCTTCTCCTGCTTTTTCTCATTCATATATGTGAACATATCGATATTGTCCATATTAATCCTCCATTCGGGAGCGTTTAGCTATGGGGCGACGCAAATTTCAAATTTGCGTCTGCCATCAGACAAATTTGTGACGCTTCGGCACAAATTTGCGGTTGAAAAATAAGCTTTCAAGCTTATTTTTCAACCTAATCCCCCCTGTCAGGGATCAATCAAAAGCTTATCAACCGTGACAAACGTATATCCCTGCTGTTTCAATTCATCAATCACAAGCAATGCCGCCTCCACAGAGGTTTCATACTCATCATGCAGAAGGATGATAGCACTGTCGTGGCAGTCCGCCAGAATACGATTAGCAACGGTCTTCGTATCAAAAGTACACCAATCCCTGGGATCCACATCCCACAGTACCGGTATGATACCCAGTCTTTGTTCATAGCGGGTATTCCATACTCCAAAGGGCGGCCGGCAGAACGCCGGCGTCAAACCGGTGATTTCCTTGATAATCTCCCCGGTTCTGTTGATTTCCTCCAGAAATTCCGCTTCATTGCCGGTCGTAAGCTTCAGATGACTGTATGTATGATTACCGATCAGATGCCCTTCTTCCGCTATGCGCCTGACGATTTCGGGATGCGCCTCCGCACATTTACCGAGCAGAAAAAAGGTTGCCTTTACATCCCGCTCCGCCAGACCGTCCAATAACCTTTCGGTATATAAGACATTGGGTCCGTCATCAAAGGTAAGCGCGATCACTTTGTTCTCCCCGGTGCCACCATCGCCATGAGGCATCCCGCTTTCTATCTGTATGATATTATTTTCCATTTCTATGGCCTCCTCTTCAGACAGCAGTCTCCCGGCAGGCAGCGTCCCGGTCTGTGCAGAGTCCGCCTTCCCGGCAGTTAACTGCATACATAATCCAAGCATAACCGAAATTGCCAAAAGACACAAGAAGATTTTTGGAATATCCGTCCTGTCCCAATGCATAAAAACCATCCGCATAACCAACTGTCATTAACCAGTATATGCGGATGGCACGTACAACTTATCCTATTATTATAACTGAAATCTTAAGAGTTCACGCATTATTCTTTAAGTGGAAACTCTAAAACAGCCTTGAATAGATCCCCGTCCGTAGTGATCTTCAGGCTGCCGCCCTGCAGCTGCGCCAGACTCATGGCAATGGAAAGTCCTAAACCGTTGCCTTCTTTATGACGCGACTTGTCGCCGCGCACAAAACGTTCCATCAGTTCCTCCCCATTGATGTTTAACGGATATTCCGACACATTGCGGAAGATGATCCTGACCTTCTTATCCTCATTTTCCACATTCAGATAAACCCGGGTACCCGGTTGGGCATATTTATAAATATTTCCAAGCAGGTTATCAAAGATCCTGAATAAATGCCTTTGGTCAGCCATAATATGCGCATCCTGCTTCGGCTCCCCAAGAATCAGCTCCAGCTTCTTCTCCGCAAATCTCTGCTCGTATTCCCCGGTTGTCTGAGTGATAAGTACATTAACATCACATGGTGCAAGATCCGTGGACAGATTGCCCGTGCTTGCTTTGGATACTTCCAAAAGATCATCCAGCAGTTTTTTCAGGCGTACGGACTGCCTGTGCAGTACCTCCGAATATTCTTTAACCTTTTCCGGTTCCGTCACCGCCTGCCCCAGCAGATCCGAATAATTGATGATGGATGTCAGCGGCGTCTTTAGGTCATGGGAAACATTGCTGATCAGCTCTGTCTTCAGATGCTCGCTTTTCATCCGCTCCGATACGGCCTTTGCCATGCCTTCTCCAATGTTGTTTAGATCATTGCCATGCTCTTTATACACGAGAATCATCTTCGAGGTATCCACATGATAGGAAAGATTGCCCTCTGCAAGCGCCCTGCCGGCTTTTCGCAGCTTCCCGCGTACCAGCCCGAAATAAAAGATGACTACCATGATCAGAACCCGTTCAAAGCACCATACGACAACCAGTTCTTCCTCGCCCCAAAGACACAACCCTATAAATTCGCAAATACTGAGCGCTGTAAATGCGGCAAGAGAGGGTATCAATACAGGAATCGAACCGGGCACAGCCATAATGCCGCGCAAGGCTGCCTTGTTACATCTTCCTATCAACCGGAGCACCGCATAAACCAGCGTATGTTTTAAGATGCCGCCTCTTTTAATGCGTATCGCAAGTTCCATGCAAAACAGCGTCCCAAAGAAGGCAGTCAGCATCGCCCAGACTGTCACTACGATACCATTGATCCAAAATGACTTGATCACGCTGCTGTAGCTACCAACGATCTCACTGGCGACCCAGCTAATGCAGACCAATACGCCAATCAGGAACGCAATCAAAACTTCCAGCCATATCCTTTGCAGGAAGCCGGGATAGATCTGATATCTTTCCGTCATTGCCAATGCGTCTGTGCCATACGATCCGAAAACAGCCATCTCATTGCTATCTACCGGTATTTTCTTTCCGTCCTTAACTAAAATTTCGTCACTGCCGACAGTCAGTTCATTACGATGTCCGGCGCTGCACATCAGAAAGATAAAGCAGAGCAGCGTTGCAAATATCGCGATGCCTGCCACGACCGGAAATACATCGGCATAGGAATAAAGAAAACTTTCTACCTGCATGATATGATAATATTCATCTACATACGGCAGGTACTTATTTACGTATAAAACGATCCTGACATTTTTCTCCTGAGGAACCTCCTCCTGATTAACCTCCTGCCGAATCACCCCCTGCGGCTCATTTACCTCGGTAACAGAAGTCCCTGTCTCTGAAGCATCCTCAGTCAACACATCTGCCTGATAAGTAACGGATGGAAAATCATCATATTCATATACAAAGGCATCTTTCCATCCGCTGTCTTCATCCGGATCATAATTGCCCCACACCGCTATATCGCCGTCTTCCAAAAAAATCTCCACACGTATATTTCTTCCCTGACAGTATTCGTTGATCCTGCCGTTGACCCTGTCATATCCAGCGGCATTATAAATCAGGTTATAAATGTCATATTGGTCGTTCCGCGCCTGCCAGTAAAATTCATTTTTTAGCTCATAAGCAGTAAGCGGCTTCTCATAAACCTCCCCCGAAAGCGCAAGGATCGTTCCATATCCGGCAAGCATGCCGACGCCGACGCAAAGAATCATCAAAATAAAGATGGCGATCTTCACCGGCAGGCTGCCTCTAAGCCTCTTCTTTACTATTTTTTTATCCATTCCAGACTCCTCTCTTTTTCACTATTCCCAAACATATTGTTTTTCTA
Source organism: uncultured Lachnospiraceae bacterium (assembly GCA_964421915.1). Classification (GTDB taxonomy): domain Bacteria; phylum Bacillota; class Clostridia; order Lachnospirales; family Lachnospiraceae; genus NK4A136. The sequence goes on along the minus strand of CAYQZB010000021.1, from coordinate 12,046 downwards.
TCTTCTTTCATTATTTTTCATGCTGTAACCCTGTCCCCAGATCACTTTCAGATATCTGGGCTCCGCAGGATTGATCTCAATTTTTTCCCGCAGATGCCTGATATGCACCGCTACCGTACCCTCACTTCCCAGCGGCTCCTCATTCCAGATCTTACGGTAGATCTCTGCCGGTGCAAAGACCTCCCCCGGATGACTCATCAGCAGTTTCAGGATATCAAATTCCGTCGGTGTCAGGGAAACCGCCTCGCCGTCCACTGAGACTGTCTTTTCTTTATCATTTAATTCAATACCGCCGATGCTGATCACATCCGGAGACATCGTTCCGCCTCCCAACTGCATATAACGCCTTAACACCGACTTCACCCTCGCGGATACTTCCGCCGGAAGGAAGGGTTTCGTAATGTAATCGTCCGCCCCAACGGACAATCCCAGGATCTTATCCGAATCTTCCCCTTTCGCCGTGAGCAGTATGATCGGCACATTGCTTTTCTCCCGTATCTTCACCATCGCCTCCATACCGTCCATCTCCGGCATCATAATATCCATCAGCACGAGATGTATCTCCTCTTTCTCTACAATCTCACATGCTTCCTTTCCGTCAAACGCCTCATACAGCTTATAATTGTCATCCGTCAGATAGATCTTTAAGGCATTGACGATATCCCTCTCATCATCACAGATCAGTATGTTGTACATCCTGCTTTTCTCCTTTATTTCTCGTTATATCAGTTAACATAATATAATTTTTCAGGCAAGACTGTCTGCAGCCAGCCTCACTATGATGTTATTGTATCAAATTGGTTATTAATAAAAAATATGGAAATTTCTTAATTTTTTTTTAAGAAGATGTGTTGATAGAATCTTTTCAGCCAGAGACATTGCATTCTCCTTTAGTGAATTACGATATACTATATTTTAATTCACTATTTATAGTATGTCAATTACGGCTAATTTGAAAGTATTTGGAAAACACAGTCAACATCAGGAATATTCTCCAGTTCAAAATACTGATCGTTTTGCCTGAATGATTGCATAGAGATGAAAAGAGCCGAGAACTGTGTATGAGTTCCATACCTGTGACATCAGGCATTTCAATATCCAGCAGGAGCAGGTCATAAAAAAATCCATCCTCCATGATGTCATACAAAAGATTACTGCTGTATGTGTAAGTTGTTATTTCATAACCGATACCGCAGGATTGCAGGCTGTCCTTTATGATTTCCTCATGAAGTTTGACGGCTTCCTTCTCATCATCACATATAGCAATCCGTACCACTACTGTCACCTCATTTCTTTTATGCCCCTCAAAATTATTTATAATTTTCCAAGGCGGAATACGCCCACACTCATTAGGCTTTATTAGATTTTTATCAAAAAGAAATACTCAAGATTAATTACGGAATACTATAAAAACAGACCGCCGCATATGGATTGATTCCATAGCGGCGGTTGTCTTTTGTAGGGCTCCTCATTCTAAAATAAGCATTTTACATAACTTTCAAATAATTCTGATTTCTCACTGCATGAACGTCAAAAATAATCCCAGGACAACAATGCCAGCCATCAACAGGCACCAAAATACGCTGATAATTGTTGACATAATATTTACCAGACTGCGGCTCTCCATTCTGCTGACGCATATGATTGAGAGGATCAAACCTGCCACAGCACAGACAATATTGGCTCCCGCCCATGCCGTGCTTACCCCTTCCGGCAGCGTGAGTTTAAGAAACACAGGGATGAGAGTTGCCACTGGAAGGACGCTGATTACCAGCGAAACCTTGCTTAAAGTTTTCATTTTTTTACATTCCATAATTTTTTACCTCATTTCTTTTTTTCCAAATTTTATTACAGCAATCGAAAATACCAATACAAAGACCAGTACCGCAACCGGCAGGAAGGGGAACAGTGAAAATGCCATTGTGTTGGATTCCACCGTAAAATCATGCAGGGAGCAGGACACCAGATAGCCGCTGTAGCAATAAGGATATGCTATCCATAAAGGCGTATTTGCGACCAGCACGCCGGGAATCACAAGGAGCAGGTTCAGCCCCACAGAAAGCAGCGGCTTTTCAAACAAGACTGTGACCGCCCACATGGTTCCCACGCACGGCAGCATTGTCAAAAACAGTCCGGCACACCATTTCACCAGATAGAGGACGGGCAGAGTTTCCGTCACGCCCATTGTCCTTGTGGCAACTGTCCCGGCAACTACGAACACCGCAAGGAACACGACCATTTCCATAAGCAGATAAAATGCCAGCACACAGAATTTTGCTATGGAAAGCGAATACCGGCTGACCGGCAGGGCAAGCATTTTTAAGATGCCGTTATTCCCCGTTTCCCGTCCCGCGACCATCACACAAACCACGATCATAGAGAACGGCAACAGATAGTAGGCGTAAACCAGTGCACTCTGAATAAACATGGCAGGCCAGGCATTTGTATATTCCGGTGTAAAATAATGGCTCAGATTTGCGACCCCGGAGGCAACCACCAGCAGCGGGGCAATAAAGATCAGCGGTACGATCTTTGATCGTTTTACTTTCATAAATTCAATTTTTAGAAGCTCCAAAAAACTCATTCTAACAATCCCTCCTATTCATAGCGCAGGTTCTTTGCCATCCACAGCCCTGCGCCGAGAAAAAGCAATGTTTCAATAACAGCGGCTATGGCAACCGTCATGTCCGACTGTGCACTCATGGCAACTGCAGGCTTCAACATTATGACAAATGGATGGGCAAGCAGCAGACGGGAACCCGAATTAGCCAATGCCATGCCACTTAAGAAACCGGCAACACCGACGCCCAGCGGTATCCACATATTGATGGAGCGGGATGAGACCAAGACCATAAATGACAGGACCGGCATAGACGTAAGGAACGAGTAGCCTGCAAATTTGACCAGTGTCCCCATTTCAAACGCCCCCTGTGGCAGTTCTGTTATACCGATCCACATAAGTGCCAGATTCTGCAAAGCGACTGCCGCAAAGAACATGGCCGATAAGATCAGGAACTTGCAAAGGTACATTCCTGAAACGCTTATGGGGAGCATATACATCTTTTTGACGGCATTGCCCTTAAACTCCATATTGTAAACCATGCAGGCGGCAACTACGATACCGAACATATTCAAAACCATGATCATACCATAAAGCTGGGTCAGTAGGACATCCATCGGCGCGAGCGGAAGCCCCAGCAGTGTACTTTTACGCACAATGAAGCTCAGAAAGGCATAGGCAGCACCCAGAATACCGACAGCCAGCAGCACCGGTATAACGCCCGTCCGTTTTTCTTTCCGAAGTTCGACATCCAGTACATTCATAGCCTTGCCCTCTGCTTTCTGGCAGTGTTGTCCCGCTCCACCATGGTGAGGAACACATCCTCCAGATTAACAACGCTAGTCTTATTGGCATTTCCCGCCTGACCTGCACTGTGCCGCAGCTCCTCCAGGCTTCCTTCAAACAGAAGGTTCCCATGATTGAGGATGCCGATGTCATCCGCCATCAATTCAATCTCAGAAAGCATATGGGATGAGATCATTACAGTGCAGTCATAAAGGCTCGGCAGGGACTTCACCAGATTTCTGATCTCATGGATGCCGGAAGGGTCAAGGCCGTTTGTCGGTTCATCCAGGATCAGGACAGGCGGTCTGCCTAACAGCGCACCGGCAAGGCCGAGCCGCTGCTTCATGCCCAGCGAATACTTCTTTGCCAGACGGTCTCCAAACTCCTCCAGTCCGACCAGCTCCAGTGCGTCATCAACAGAAGGCTGGGGCAGCCCCAAAATCCGGCGGATGATATCAAGGTTTTCCCGGCCGGTAAGGTTTGCATAAAAAGACGGTGATTCAATAAAGGAACCCACCCCCTTCAGTATGGTGATCCGGTCTTCCGGGAAATGCCTGCCGTCAATGGTAAAACTGCCTTTTGTGGGTGCTGTCAGCCCCAGCAGCATTTTCATAGTAGTTGATTTTCCCGCACCATTGGGGCCAAGGAAACCGTAAATGCTGCCTTTCCGAATGTGAAGCGAAACATTGTTGACAGAAACAAAATTTTTATATTTTTTTGTCAACTGTTCAGTGGTAATAATGTATTCCATGAAAATCCTCCATTCTTGCTCAACCCGCGAACTTGGGCACAAGCACAAATTTGCCTGTGAAAAATTTATTTTTCACGTAATATCTCCTTTCCTTGTCTCTATGGTACAGCACCAACCTGACATTAACTTTCCCGCAGCCTTACTTTTACCTTACTTTTTGCAAATCGGCATATAAAATAAAATGAATATGATATAATAGTGAATCACGGAGGCAATTATCATGAATCATTCATTTTTACAAAATAAAAAACTCCTGCTTGTGGATGATGAGCCTGAGCTGATTAAAATGGTTACATCAATCCTGTCGGATGAAGGCTTTGGGAATATTGTGACTGCGGTTTCCATGAAGGAAGGAATTACTGCAGTCCAAAAAGAGAAGCCCGACCTTGCCATTTTGGATGTCATGCTGCCAGACGGAAATGGGTTTTCCCTTATGCAGCAGATACGCACATTTTCAGACGTACCGGTAATTTTTCTAACCGCAAAGGATGAGGCTGTGGATAGACTGTCCGGGCTAGGGCTCGGAGCAGATGACTATATTGCAAAGCCTTTCCTGCCACAGGAATTTCTGTTTCGCATCTATGCTGTTTTACGCCGATGCTATAAGGAAGATACACCATTGATAAATCTGGACGGCTGCACCATTGACTTCAGTCGGGCCGAGGTCCACAAAGCCGGAAAAACCATCCCGCTGACAGCAAAGGAACATATTTTTCTGGAAACACTTGCCCGCAGTGAAGGCAGGATCGTGACCGTGGATACGTTATGCGAAGCCTTGTGGGGTGATAACCCCTTTGGCTACGAAAACAGCCTGAATGCCCATGTCCGCAGAATCCGTGAGAAGATTGAGACCGACCCGTCAAATCCCGTCTCCCTGATCACAGTCAAAGGCTTGGGCTATAAACTGAATACAAGGAAGTGAAGCCATGAAATCACTTGGGAAATATGTATCAAAATATTTAGCATCCTTCGCGGGGCTGGTTCTCCTACTACTGTTTATCAACGGCATTGCTTTTGGTTGGACGTTTTATGGAGTTGTAACAAAAGACTATGGCGACCTTTCGCCACAAAATATGTTAGAAGCTGCTGCTGCATCTGCTTCCCTGGAAGGTATCCAGGATAAAACATCTGAACAGTTAAAGGACAACCATATCTGGGCTGTCTATCTGGATATGGAAGGGAACCGAATCTGGGAAGTAGGCGCACCTGATGAGATACCAGAGCATTTTACCGTTCAGGATGTGGCTGTATTTGCAAAAGGTTATCTTGCCGATTACCCAGTCTTCATTAGAAACACAGATGATGGTATGTTGATTTTAGGATATCCGAAAAATAGTTATATGAAATTACCGAGCAACTACTATTCACTGCGTTCCATCAAAACCTTTCCTTTTTTTGTTATGGGGATACTGGTAATTGATTTTGCAATTCTGTTTCTGGTTTATTATTTCTCAAAGCGGAAAATTCTAAAAAACGCTGAACCGATCATAACCTCGATTGTAACACTCGGAAACGGCAAGCCAGCTTCCCTTTCCATGCGTGGAGAATTGGCAGGAATTGCCGACAGCGTCAACAAGGCATCTGACATATTAAGCAGGCAAAACCAAGCCCGTTCGAACTGGATCAGCGGTGTTTCCCACGATATACGGACACCCCTTTCTATGATCATGGGGTATGCAGAGCGGATTGCGCATGAAAAAAGCGCAGATACCCATATCCGCAAAGAAGCTGAAATCATCCGGCAGCAAAGTGTAAAAATCAGGGAATTGGTGCAGGACCTCAATCTCGTATCAAGGCTGGAATATGAAATGCAGCCCATCCATAAAAGTCCTGTAAACCTGGCAGGTTTGTTGCGCTCTTATACTGCTGAATTACTCAACACGGGCCTACCCGATGGGTATTCCATAAATATCGGGATTGCACCTGCCGCAGAAACAATTTCTTTCAATTGTGATGCCCGCCTGATCTCGAGGGCAGTAGGTAACCTTGTGCAGAACAGCATAAGTCACAACCCGGACGGCTGTGATATTGCACTGGCTCTTGATTGCACAGACGAAAGTATTTCCCTTTCCATATCAGATAATGGCATTGGCCTGTCAGCCGAGAAACTGAAAGAACTAAATGAAAAACCACATTACATGGAAAGCACAGATGACAGATTAGATTTGAAACACGGCCTTGGACTAATTCTTGTCCGTCAGATTGTAGACACCCATAATGGAACCATGCAGGTTGAAAGCGAAGAACAGAGAGGCTGCAAAGTCATTTTAGACTTTCCGATCAGCGGAGACAACTGAATAAAAACAACCGCTATAAATTCAAGAGATATTTTTTGCTGCCACCTGTTCCTGTCGCCCCTTAAATATCCACAAATGATATTGGATTATGTTTTATTGCCTTTTTGAAATAACTGAATCAATCAAACCATATGCTAAGGCTTCATCTGCACTCATAAAATGATCTCTATCCGTATCTCTTTCAATTTCTTCAATGGTACGCCCTGTATTTTCCGCTAAAATGCGATTTAACCTCTGCTTGTTTTTTTGTATATGGTCTGACATGATTTGTATATCACTGGCTTGCCCTTGAAAACCATTACCATGTATAGCCGGCTGGTGTATCATGATTTCCGAATTGGCTAATGCCATACGCTTTCCATGTGCGCCGCCCGCCAATAAAAAAGCTCCAAAACTCGCGGCAAGTCCTACACATATCGTAGAAACATCGCATTTGATATACTGCATAGTATCATAAATCGCTAATCCGGCTGTTACAGAACCCCCGGGACTGTTGATATAAAACTGTATATCTTTGACCGGATCTTGCGCTTCTAAAAAGAGCATTTGTGCTATGATCAAACTAGCGGAAGTATCACTGACTTCTTCCCCTAAAAAAATTATTCTGTCTGATAATAACCGTGAAAAAATATCATAACTTCTTTCTCCGCGACTGGTTTGTTCGATAACGTAAGGGATCGTGCTCATGCTGCAATCTCCTTCATTTCAGCAATAAATCTATGGTATTTAAACATACAAGAAGAGCTCATAGAAATTCTGTTTTGCTTTGGCATAAAGATTCCAATATCCCTATAGGTTTTTGGCGGATATAAATATACTTGTTTAAAAGCAAAGGAAAACGATTGCTGAGTATCATATCCGGCTTCATGTGCAATTTGTATTATCGGTTTATCTGTCTTGACCAGTTTTTCAGCAGCTATCGTATGTCTGCGGTTTTGTAGATATTTATAAATCGTAATTCCTGTCTGCTCTGTAAAAATGCGATTAAGATGGAATTTGGAATAACCAATATTTTTTGATATATTGTCTAAGTTGATTTCTTTCTCTAAATTTTTCTCAATATAGTCTATGACTTTCCTGACAACTTCCTTTTGGTCTTTCATGGTAATAACCCTGCCTTTCCGCAACCTGCGATTTGTGCCGCAGGCACAAATTGCGATTGAAAAATAAGATATCAATCTTATTTTTCAATCTACCTCCTTGCACTTTTCATTATTATAGCAAGTTTAGGTGTACCTGTCTTAATAAAAAGTGCTAAAGTCTTCATGATTTACAAGAAGATCAAAAGTAACTTTCCATTTATCTATAGTAAATGGGAGAATTATTTTTAATTTTTATTGTTGTACCTCTTTAAATATTCTGAAAAGCGCCTCATTAACACATGTGCAAAAGCAAGATTCAATACAATAATAGAAATTCCTATAAAACTGTAAAATAACACTTGATCAAATGAATATTCAAGTAGATATATGCTTTTGTAAATCACATATATACTGACAGGTAAAGCAATGATACTTGTGATTAAGCATGGTATATATTTCTTTATCACAATAGATTGAACAATATGTATCAAAAAATGGATTGTGCAACCAATAAATCCCCCCAACCATAGTCCATACCAATCAAAAAATAAAGATATCAAACAAAAGAAAATACACATAAGCAATTCTTCGAACACTGCAAGAGCAAAACCTTCTGTGGTTGCCTGCTTATATTGTCTCATAATTATAGGATACTTTTCTTTAAGAAATTTCTGATTATGATTCAACCACGGAATATAACCTATTTTATCAGAACGCCCGAACAGGACTTATACCTTGGCATCTTGAACTTCTCCGCCAGAAGAACCTTATAACCTTTTTCTGCTAAAACTTTAGATGCCGTGCATCCCGCAGTCCCCGCTCCGACCATTATCACATCATACATCCGCTTTCCATCCTCTCTGCTATTTCCTATCGGCAGAATACCGTTCCTGCTAAAATAAAAATTCCCATTGATTATACTTTAGAAAATCTCCTGTATTTTATTGTATTGCACGAAACGACTATTTTCCGGGAATAAAAAGCACAAAACGACCAAAAAAAGGGCCTGCACAGCTCTTTATCACTATCCCATATTCTTTTTACCGCTTTACCCATACACTATTTGGCGAAACCCCTATACTTTTCGGCGAAATAACCCCAGAACAGAAGTTCACCCACTCTCAAATGTAAAATCCCCCTTAAAACACAAGAAAATAATGTATCTTTCAGACCTATATAATGCCAAGAATGTTGTATTTACGGTATTTGTGAGTTTTCCGCAACTTTATCCACCAGAAACTAAGACACATAAAATAATTTCCGTGGAGAATGCTCCGCAGCGTTTGACAGGAGCATGGGAATCTGCTACAAGAAAAGCACAAAAAGAGGTACTGCCGATAGACGGCTATTTTTGTGGTTTATTATTATCCTTGCTTCCTATCGCATATCCGAGTCCGAAGGCTGTCAGGCATAAGCTGATGACCGCTATGTCAGTGAGCAGAACGCGCATAGCACTTGTGCTATTGATCCCGATATGGGATGCTCGCCTACCTGCTTGGATTTTCCGACTGCAGGGAGATGCTTTTGGAAAAACGCCTGTTTACGGAACCGCAACAAGTGTCTTAAGAAAGATATTCTCAGAATTATATTTTTTAAATTGTATTATAGTCTCATCATATGCCATATGGACAGCTATCAACATCCGTCTGGTTTACCCTCTTTATAAATAATTATCCCATCTTATGGCCTGTACCACTCCGCAAAATGTACCACCTCTCCGTCTACCAGTTCCACACCCCAGAATATCGGAAATTCCGTCTCCCGCCAATACTTCTCAAATGCCTCCGCATCCAGCTCCACACTTTCACCCTGATGGTTTTCCAGTATAAAATACCTACAATCACTGCTGACCGGATATACGGCATCTTCTCCCTCCAGATCAACAATCTCAAAGCCCACGTCCGGATCATATTCCGGCTTCCAGTCCGGAGTTCCGGGCACTACCCAGTCCTGCCGGTCTATCGTGACCGTGCCGCCGCCAAAATCTGTGATATATCCGAGCACCAGCTCGCTGTTTTCCGGTATGACCGCGAACGTATCCGCGATCACTGCCAACTCGCTTCCCCAGCCTTCTTCCGCCTCCACCGGATAACAGTATTCTACCAGCCATATCTTATCTTCTGCCTCATACAATCTGGCTTTATGGAAAAGTCCTTCCTCTTCTTTTGTCATGCCCGTTTCATCTGGCACATAGTTATCAGCTAACAATATCTGCTCAATCGGATAGTCGCTCTCAAAGATTGCCACCCAGAGCATAACGTCCTCATTTTCTACAGCATACCACAAAGAGGCTCCTTTTCTCTGCCATTCCCCGTCAGGCAGATAAAAAGAAAATCCCGCATCATCCACGACAAGAGTGGCCTGCTTTTCCTCTATGAAACCCTCTTTCATGACCATAAGCGTTATCGTATCTTCCGCCACGCTCTCCTCCACGGGAAGATTTTCAGAAAGGTTCTCTTCTTCGGACTGTACGCTACGCTTCCAGTATACTGTTTCCCCATACCAGTCCATCAGAATATATTCCGCGCCGCCATCGTTTTCGTATTTCAGGGTCAGGATTTCCTTTTCCTCACTGTGTGGCTCATAAGGCTCTATCTCCACGCTGATCTCCCCATTATCTTCTTCGCACTGGCCGGTTCCGCCTACGGTAATGCCAATATAATAACTGAATTCTCCTGATTCGGATATTTCCATCTCATCTCCAAAGGATATCCCCGTTCCCCAGATGTTCGGGTCCGTCCTCTCAAAGTCTATCATCCAACTGCCCACCATTTTCGCAAATTCAGATTCTTTATTATCTGTCATCTCATCTATATGTTCTTTTACCACTGAACAGCCCACCAGCGTTCCCATGCTCACTGTCAGCGCCACGGCACAGGCCAGAATGGAAAATCCGTTTTTCTTTCCTGTCTTCCGTAAAATATTCTGAAATCTTTTTTTCATTATCTGTTTTCCACCGTAAAATCCTGTGGATAAAGCGATGCGCCTGCCATATCCTTTATGAAGCGTAGATAAAAGTGTTTCCGTATATGCCTTTTTCGTGGCAAGATCCGCTCCCCTTGTGACCCTTTCGTCACAGGATAGCTCCATATCCACCGCCGCCTCTTTCTGCATGAACCAAACGATGGGATTAAACCAGTGCATACCGTTCGCTGCCACAAACAGCAGTTTCCAGAATACGTCCCCACGTTTTACGTGAACAAGCTCATGTTTCAAAATGAAGTATAACTCTTTTTTACTGTACTCCTTGTCCGGCAGAACCAGAACAGGCCAGAAAAAGCCAAGAAGCATCGGACTTGCCGCTTCAGAATACTCTATGACAGGCACAACATGCCTGATATGCAGTTCCCGCTTTATTTCCAACAGCTGCTGTAAAACGACAGCTTCCTTTACCGGCCTTCCGTTTTTCATTACCTGCCTTATATAATGCAGATAACTTGCCATATGCACAACTATAAAAAGTATACTCCCTGTAATCCAGATAAAAGCACTGATATCCAAAGGCGTAATGCTTTTTTCGCTCTGTACTTCCAGCGGAGTTGTCATCTGCTCAGGTATTTCCACAACGATCCGTCTTGGAGCAGGCTCCACAACTGTCACATTCGCCTCACTTTGTTCTGCTTCCGAAACAATACGGTCTTTTAAACCAAGCGCCAAGTCCACAACGGATCTTCCATCGGATCCACTGAAGAAAATCAGCATCCTGACAGCAAGAAATATCCAGATCAGATAATTCCATTTTGCGGCATACCGCCTGTTTAACAGCGGTGATAACAATAGCAACAAAAGAATGACCGGACTGACCGATACCGAAATTTCCAAAACAGTAAGAAACAGGTGTGTCATCACGCATCCTCCTCCCCGGAACATTCTGCTTCCAGTTTGTCCAGAAAATCCCTGAGTTCTTCCACATCGGAACTTTTGATTGCTTTCGAGCTGTACAGGGTAGCTACCATATTCTGTATTGAATTGTTATACAGTTTTTCAAGAAAATGTCTGCTCGCTCCGGCTTTATATTCATTTTCCGAAATAACAGAGGTATATAGATTACTTCCCGTTGAGCGGTCACAACTGACAAATCCTTTATCAGACAGCCGCGCCAATGAAGTCATCAAGGTAGAAAGCTGCCATTTTCTTCGCCCCTGCAATTCCTTTAAGATATAATTTGAGGTGACCGGATTTTCACTGTTCCAGATTACCTGCATGATTTCCAGTTCTGCCTCGCCCAGCTTTTTTAGATCATTACTCATATAATATATCTCCTGTCATTATACATTTGTATAATTCATTATACGTTTGTATAACGCATCTGTCAAGCAGTATTTTCTATTTTCTCTGAAAACCCGCCACCCGCATATTACCTCACTATTTTACCTCATGCCACCTGATGTTTATGAAATGCCTTGTAAGCAAATGGCAGTGTAATGACGCTTACAAGCAGAGCTACCAAAATCAACATAACAGGATAAGATATTTTTAATCCAAATATATGAAAGACCTCGTATTTCGTCAGCGCAGTATAAGCTGCAGCCATCTTGGCCGGCATAAGGTTCAAAATATTGTTATATGT
>CAYQZB010000020.1:0-53836 GCA_964421915.1 uncultured Lachnospiraceae bacterium | reverse complement strand
GATATGCATCGTAGGATTATTTTCCTGAAACACCTGCCAACGGTTGCCTTTGTTGCTCTTTTTCATAAAGCCATATCTCCTTTGTTAATGTTATAAATTTTAGGCGTTTGCGAAACTCTTATCAGACTCTTTCCTATTGTGCATCATTGAAAATTCAACGCAGACACGCTTGCGCTTCAAAAAGTCTGCTTATGAATTTGTCAATGCTGCACAATCAAATTTCTACTATTGAGAGTTTCGCAATTGCTTAGTTATAATATTTTACCGAAAAGGATTATAACACATTTGTTTCCTTTTTTCCACTAGCAAATAAGCCTCAGGGGGAAGCTACCGCAGTACAAAAAACAGTTGACAGAATATCGTCAGATACTTATATTAATAGTATTACTTATATAAATCATATCTCATGGAGGAAGTTCATGGAGCAGCAGTCATCCGCCTTTAAGCCATATCCATTACTATACCGCAAACGTCTGATACCGGAAGAATGTGTCCTATTAAAAGACGACGTGATTCTTTCCTGCAACGAAGATATCATTGTGACCAAATGGAATGCCTTAAAGCCAAAAAAAGACCTGCACCATGGCTATTCTTGTTATTTCCTAAAAGAGGGTTATAAAGTCAGCAAGTTCTATCAGGAAGACAATTCCCTGCTTTACTGGTATTGCGATATCGTTGATTTTGAATATCAGAAAGAGGATAACCGACTGATAGTGACGGATCTTCTTGCGGATGTCCTGATTTACCCCGACGGCTTTGTCAAAGTGGTGGATATTGATGAAATGGTGATCTGCCTGAATGAGCAGAAGATCTCTTTGGAACAACTAAAGCGTTCCCTGACGCAGCTAGATAAGCTGCTGCAGATCATCTATAACGGAGAGTTTGAAACATTAACTCATTATATTTCAGAACAGGAACATTGAGCCGCTTTATATGATATATGAATAAGAACACTATGGACAACGTCTCAGGTTGAGAAAGCAGCATGGATATTAAAATGAAAAGAGATAAGAAAAACAATAAAAATGCACAAAATAAAGAAATCATGGATTTAGATACGGAAGTTCTGGAATGGAACGAGTCCGGATCGGAAGACGATGCATACCGGAATGATGAATCAGATAACGGTTATGACGACAGGAGAAAAATAAAGTTTGGCATTGCAGCGGCGGGAACGGCAGTCGTAATTGTATTGATTATAGTAACTGTTTTCCTGCTAAAAGGCATCGAAAGCCCGCGTGAAAATATGCAGTTGCAGGTTGATATGATTCAAAATGCAGAATCCATATTTTCAGACGAAGCGGGCGCATATAATACGGAAGCAGCCTTAGGGAATAACGATTTAGAGGCGGGAGCAGATAAACAAAATGCAGAATCAGGCTCAGATGCAGGTTCTGAGATGCAGGCGGAAGTTTCCATAGGCGCATTGGATGATGCTCAGGATCCACAGAACGCAGATGCTGCAGGCAATGAAAGAAACGGTGCGGAAGTGACTGTAGCAGCAATTAACGCGAATGAAATTTCAGGTGTCACTATAGGAATAGATGTCTCTAAATATCAAGGAACCATTGACTGGAACATGGTTAGGGAGTCAGGCGTGGAATTTGCCATGATCCGCGTGGGCTACAGGGCTAAATCCACCGGTGAGATTTTCGAAGATCCTACTGCCAGATATAATCTGCAGGAGGCACAAGCGGCAGGAATCAAGATAGGAGCTTACTTCTTTTCTTCGGCTGTCACAAAAGAAGAGGCCAGAGAGGAAGCCGCATTTACCATGAATATCATAGCCAAATACAGGATTACATACCCTGTGGCTTATAACTGCGAGGATTTTCTGTCAACGGACAGCAGACAGTATGGTCTGGATGCCTCTGCGCGGACAGAGCTTGCCTGCGCATTTCTTGATGAAATATCAGCGGCGGGATATACCCCTATGTTCTATGCCTCCAAAGGAGAACTTGAAGGCAATGCACAGTGGAATACGGATACTCTTTCCTCAAGATACAAAATATGGGTAGCGCAGTATCCGGAGCAGCCTTATCCACAGACCAATGCGTCCAGTTATACGGGGACTCATGCCATGTGGCAGTATACCGGCCAGGGAATTGTGGCAGGAATATCTAAAAAAACAGATGTTAATGTTGCTTATTTTGGATATTTGCAGGAGGCGGAGGCAAAAGACGATACGCCGCCGGAAACGGTGGAAGCCAATCCTGAGGTGGGAATCATATTTACGGAAGTAAACGAGACGGTAACAGCTAAGCAGGAGACCAATCTGCGCTCCGAGCCAAGTACGTTGAATGACGCTTCTATTGTGACTACACTTATGCATGGAGATACTGCAACACGAACCGGTATCGGGCATAACGGTTGGTCAAGAGTAATATATAACGGGCAGACCTTGTATGCAGTAACCAGCTACCTGACCACCGACATGGCAGATATCGGGCAGCAGGCACCGCCGCAGGGACCTGTTTACACGCCGGTATCTGAGCAGGTAACCGCCAAGATCGAGACGAACCTAAGAACTGAGCCAAGCACTGCAAATGAAGACACCGTAGTAGGAGTTCTGCACAACGGAGAATACCTTATTAGAACTGCCATAGGCGATAACGGCTGGTCACAGTTAGATTATAATGGGGTGACGGTATATGCAGTCAGCAGCTATTTGATTGTTCAATAGCAGATTTGTAAAATCTGTAAATTTTAATAGAAGATATGATTTCCTATCTGTAATCCTTCCAGTCCCGGTATCGGAGTTCTGAAATATACCCTGTTGCCTACATTGGTGGCACCCGCCATCGCCTCATCCGCCGCGCGGTAACACGCTTCCGTCGCGCGGTTCTCCGCCAGGGCAAGCGCAAGACGCCCGTTTCTTACCGGCGAGAACTGTTTATACTGATAGATCACGCCCGTAATAGTGTTAGGATAAACTGAGCTGCACACACGGTTGATTACGACTGCGCCGACTGCAACCTTCCCTTCATATGGTTCCGCACCCGCTTCACAATAGATCAGATTGGCAAGCAGATATCTGTCGCCTTCTTCAAATGTAACCTGTGAAAGATCCCTACGCGCAGACTGCGCCGCCAGCTGGGATAATCTTAATTCTTCCTCATACTGCGCCTTAATCTGTTCATATTCTGCCGCCGCCGCTGCTGCCGCCGCCTCCGCCGCGTTACATTGTTCTTCATATGCCGCCGCCGCTGCTGCCACATCTTCTATCTGATCCGCCGTTGCCGCGATATTATTTGCCGTTTCCCTGATCATTCCATTGACCGAAGCCTGTTCCGCTACCATATCTTCCCGCAGTTCCTGCAATTCTTGCATCTCCTGCTGAAGCGCTGCCTCCTGTTCGGTGATCTGCTGCTCCAAAGCAATGTATTCCTCCAGCTTCATTCTGTCATACTCTGAAAGCTGTTCTATATAGTCGGCATAATTCAACATTTCACCAAATGACTGCGCAGAAAACAGGATCTCTGAATAAACGGAGCTGCTCCTCTCATAAAGAAACTGTATCCTATCCTTCATGCTTTCATACTGTTCTTCCCTTGCCAGTGCCGCCGCTTCCAGCTCCGCCTGCGTCTGCGCGATCTCCAATTCTTTCAGAGCGATCTTACTCTCCAATACCGCCAGCCTGTCCGCTACTGCCTGAAGATTCGTATTCAGGATCTGCATCTGTCCCTGATATGTATTTCTGACGCCTTCCAGATTGGCAAGATTAGCCTCTGTCTGTGCAAGCGTCGCCTCTGCTGCCGCAAGCTCCTCTTCCCGTCGTTTCTTTTCTTCTTCTGCTGCCTCCATCTGCTCTCTTGTGTCATCCAAAGAAGATCCTGTGGCGGAAGACGGAAAATTAATGCACAATAATGCCATCACCACAAATATAAACGCGGCTTTTATTCTATTGAAATATTTTCCACATATTTGCTCTTTCTTCATTCTTCTTTTTCCTCTTAGCAGAAAAACATTCCGGCAAACCTTATCAGCTCAATACAGTATTCCTTTCAACAAAGCTTATTCCTTAATACAATCTCCATCCCTGCAGATCCTACAGTTCCATAACAACCTTCCTTCCGGTAGGCTGATACTGATAATATTCTACCCCTGCCGCGTCAAACAGACGCTTAGATGCCGTATTGGAATCCATGCCGTTATATTTATCAGACTGATAGATCACCGTCCTGATACCCGCCTGAATAATCGCTTTGGCACACTCGTTACAGGGAAACAGCGACACATAAAGCTTTGTGCCGTCAAGGGATCCTCCCCTGTAATTTAAAATCGCATTTAATTCACTATGGGTTACAAACGGATACTTTGTCTCCAGCATTTCCCCTTCTCTCTCCCATGGGAAATCATCATCACTGCAGCCGTTCGGAAGACCATTGTAACCCATGGAAAGTATCTTATTATCTTTGCTGACAATACACGCGCCGACCTGCGTATTCGGATCCTTGGAACGCATACCGGCAAGTACGGATACCCCCATAAAATATTCATCCCACGAGATATAATCCTTCCTTTTTGTTATCTTCATAATCCTTCAATCTCCATCTGGCTGATGCGGCGCATATGTTTTTCCTCGCCGGGAAACTCTGTCGTCAAAAAAATCTCCGTAATTTTAAGCGCCATATCTTCATCAATTTCCTTAGCCCCCATGGCAAGCATATTGGCATCGTTATGAAGCCTCGTCATCGTCGCCGTATGCTCATTATGGCAAAGCGCACATCGGATGCCTTTTACTTTATTTGCCACGATACTGACGCCGATCCCGGTAGTACAGATGACGATCCCTTTCTCAGCCTCCCCGCCGGCAACCATCAATGCCGCCTTTCTGGCATATTCCGGATAATCGCAGGATTCCTTGGAATAACAGCCGCAGTCCGCCACCTCGTAACCCCTTTCCTCCAGATATTTTTTTACTTTCTCTTTCAGATCATATCCGCCATGATCACAGCCCATAGATATTTTCATACCCGTGTTCTCCTTTTTTATATAAATTTTATGATTAAATTATTTTATAAAATCAGGAAACTCCTATTCTGCCATAACCAACTGTACATATAGGATCTATACCTTTTCAACCGTATATCCCGCCGCCTTCAACAGACGGTTCATCACTGCCTGCCCGAAGCCATCCGGCGAAAAGCCTTCGCTGAAGATCGCCGTGACTCCCTCTGCGTCAAATTCCCGCAGGATCCGGTAAAGCCTTCTTGCGATCTCATACTCATCTTCACGGTTTCCTACGCTTTTCTTTACATCCGCCGAAACCCTCTCCCATATCTCATCTGTGATCATCACGCCTGTCCGCTCTCCGCGCAGCCTTGCTTTTTTTACTTCTGCGTTCATCCTCCGTATGACCGCTTCCCGATCCCCCTCAATCAAAAGCATGGAGCCTTTGGGCGCATAATGCCTGTATTTCATCCCCGGCGCTTTGGGAGCCTGTCCCGAATCCTGATCCATCAGCGTAATATCCACATCCACCCTGCCTAACACCCGGTTCAGCATCTCCTGTGTCACATATCCGGGTCTTAAGATCACAGGGATCTTCTCCGTCAGATCCACGATAGTGGATTCCAGACCAATGCCGACATCACCGCCATCCAGGATCATATCGATCCTTCCGTCCATATCCTCGATCACATGAGCCGCGGCAGTCGGACTCGGTCTTCCGGAAAGATTGGCGCTGGGCGCTGCGATATATCCCCCCGCCGCCTTGATCAATGATATTGCCACGGGATGATCCGGCATCCTGACCGCCACCGTATCAAGCCCTCCCGTCGTTTCATAAGGCACCGCGGAGGTTTTTTTTAAGATCATCGTCAACGGACCCGGCCAGAACGCATCCGCCAGTTGTTTTGCCTCATCCGGGATATCCATGCATATCTTTTTGATGCTTGTCCAATTAGCAATATGTATAATCAAGGGATTGTCCGAGGGTCTTCCCTTTGCCGCATAGATCTTTCTGGAAGACGCCGGATTCAATGCATTTCCGCCAAGACCATATACCGTCTCCGTAGGAAAAGCGACCAATCCTCCATCCTTTATTATATCGCCGGCCTGATAAAAAATCTCCCTGCTATCACTTGTTTTTTTTAAATTACTGATTGCTTTCACTATAGTATCCATGTGGGTTCCATATAAATCCTCTATTTAATTGATACCATTCTGTTTTAAGGAAATTTTCGTTTTTTCTATTCAGCGGACTCCATTGCACTCTCCGAAGGTTCCCTTCCAAGATATTCCAGTATCCCGTCCACGATCGCGCCTGTCATCAACCGCTGATAATCTTCCTGCTGCAGCAACGCCGCTTCCCGCCAGTTAGATAAAAATCCGCACTCCACGATCACCGTCGTGACCGGTGTCTTCTTCAGCAGAAAATAACTGGTGTTTCCCTTTGCCTGCCTATGATTACCATCATCCGCAGCCAGGATCAGCTGCCTCTGTATACATTCCGCCAGCAGTCTGGCTTCCTCACTTGTCTCATAGTAAAATACCTGTGCGCCGCATACAGATTCCTGCGGATAACTGTTCTGATGGATACTGATCACCATCAGGGGTTCTTCCTCTGCAATCAGCCTGATTCTGTTTTGGAGATCCTGTACCTTGGTAACATCGCCATTCTCATTACCGGAGATAATATCCGACGTTCTGGTCAATATGATATAAAATCCTTCCGCTTCCAGCTGTTCCTTCAGAATATACGCCATCTGCAGATTGATATCTTTTTCCAATGCGCCATTGATGCCTACCTTACCGGGATCGGCGCCGCCATGCCCCGGATCTATGACAATACATTCCTGACCGGGCTGGCGTTCTCCTGCAGTATTGCCGGAAAGAAGCGTTTCCTCTGATCCAGTCCCCGATAAGACACCCGGCTGTCCACTGATATCATCTTCCGGCAGCGACGCAGTACGTCTTGCGTCCGTCATCATTGCTGCCAGCTTAGCCAGGATCAGCATACCGATCACCAGTAAGACACCCATCATGATTTTGATCCACTGATTTTGTTTCTGCGTCATAAGAGTTCTGTCCGATATTTTAAGACTTAGTAAATCTTATGTGTGCAAATCAGCTTATATTCATGATATCTTTCTTTATTACTCCATATAGGAATTGATCACCGACCATACATCCGCGCTTTCCAAGCCCAATTTCCACGCCGCGATGCCCGCGAGATTATAGCTGGACATAATATTCAATTTTACATTCAGGGAATCCGCATTCTCAATCCATACCTCATAAAATGCCGTCCCATCCTGATAGCTTGCATAATACTGACCTGTCTCATCATTCCATTCCGGAGTCAGACTGCGGTTCGCCAGCCATTCCTGCACCGTACTCATGGAATAGGCATCACTGCTCACCTGTACACCCTCAGTCCGCCAGATCCTGGTATAGAACGGAACCGCATTGATCAGCTTATTCTCCGGCGCTCCAAGCGCCACCGCATCCGCAAGACCCTTTTCCACAAAACCGCTGGATGCCACGCTGCCTGATTCCGCGCAACCCGCCCAATGTTCATCATACCCCATCAGGATCACATAATCCGCGACATAACCCTGCTCCTTCAGATTATAATAACGGTTGCCCTCATTCGGCATATAATTGTCCACGGACAGGATAAGTCCGTTGTTATGAGTCTCTATGGACAGTTCACGCAAAAACTGAACATAATGCGTAGACGACTCTCTGGTAATCTCCTCAAAGTCTATATTGATCCCGTCGATCCCAAGCTCTAACGCATCCTGAATAAGATTTGCAATCAACGCTTTTCTGTTATCTACGGAAGAAAACAATTCGTACTCATCCACATCATACGTCATATCCTCGATCAATGCCCATACCTGCAGCCCCTTTGCATGGGCATTTTCCACATAAGCCTTACTTGCAACGCTGAGATAGCTGCCATCCGTATTATTCAGATAAAACCATGTCGGAGATACGACGTCAATGCCGCTGGTAGATGCATATAATTGATTAAATCCGCTGCCGTCATCCGGCGCAGTGACCTGATGAAATACAATCGTCAGCTTACCTTCCGCGCTGCTTGTCATACGATAGTCCTCCGACGGAACATATGCGCCGCTTACCGGCACTTCTATGATCTCCTCATAGTCCGCCAGCTTATCATTCTCTATATAACCGATAAATCCGTCCTTTGTCAGTACCTTAGTCCATGTCTCCATGATCTCTATGACGGCCACACGGTCACCCTCCGCTACCTGACACAGTACATCGCTCTTGATACCGCCCTGATAACGTACCTGTGTATCTTTTAATACTGTTGTTTCCCTATGCATATCCCACTCCGTGCGCACCCGCATACGATTGGGATCCGGAAAAAATTCATAAGAAAAATCGGCATAATTTTTTACATAATCTGCGGCAATATACAACGTACCTTCCGCATCAAACTGCGCCGCCTTATAATCCAGCGGCTTCCATTCATCATTTACATAATAACCGTTGCTTTCGTCACCGATATTAACAATATCAATTTCATCGGACTTAGTATAATATAAAGCCGTTCCGTCCGCATTGACATAAAAACGATCCGTAAAAAGCTTTTCCACTGTCGTGATAGAAAAATAAACCGTACCATCAATTAATTTTCCTCTGTCGTCTATCCGCTCATCCTGCAGTATGATAGCAATATCGTTCTGTGAAAACAACTGAAAATATTCATTCATATCCGCCATCTGAGTAGAGTAAGAATATTTATCGGGATAGATCAGCGCCAAGAACCATCTGAGTCCTATTTCCTCTCCACCCGCAATGCTTTCCTTGATCCTGCCGCCAAATGCAATCGCGGCAACAATAATAATAAGAACGACTGCCACCAAAACCGAGATGATCTTATTCCTCAATTTTTTCATAGATCTACATGCCTTTCCTTATACAGATATGACTGCTTCCTACAGCAATCGTTCTTATTATATCAGACCACGTTATTTCCGTCATTAACAATTTTGACATTTTAAGGCAATTTTTGTTATTTTTAATCTGAAATGGTCTCCTTGTATCAATAATTTAATGTGAATAGGATTGCCAAAATTGTATATGATTTAAAGTAAGATTTTGAAATCATCCTGCCAAGCAGAGGTAGATCTGTGAAATATCCATGTGTCTGCCTTAAATCATACAAAAAGCTTCACAATAACAGACATATTCGTGATCTTAAGATGTGCCGGATAGTACCAAAAAAATAATGTATTAAATTCGCTTCAGACAAAATTGGGATATAAACCCGACCAGGCATTAAAAGCCTGTACAAACTTACCGTAAATCAAAATTCCGGTAAGAAGATTCGGAACATTCTCCGAAAGATATCATATAGATACAAATAAGATTATGCATGCCTCCAATCCGGTACGGATTCTCCGTATGCACATCTTATGAATCTACATTATAATGACTAGAATGATTAATTGCAAGCAAATTTTTGAAAATAAGTTAATTTTTTCAAAAAACTTTGAAAGTTTTATGAATATGGTAATATGTACTATTGACGAAACAAGTCTGTGTATTTATACTAAAGGTGCAATTAAAATCGAAAAATGATATTTTTTGATATGAATGCGGTGAAAGAAAGGTTCGTGTTATATGAAAATAGAAAAAGTAAATGATAATCAGATCCGCTGCACGCTGACCAGAGAAGATCTTGACGAACGCCAGCTCAAGATCAGCGAGATTGCCTACGGCAGCGAAAAAGCAAAGATGCTGTTTAAGGACATGATGCAGCAGGCGCATTTTGAATATGGTTTTGAAGCAGAGGACATTCCTCTGATGATCGAAGCGATCCCTATGAATACGGGCTGTATCGTATTTATCATCACAAAGGTAGAGGATCCTGAGGAGCTGGATACCCGCTTTTCAAAATTTGCACCGTCCGTCATTGATGACGGTGATTCCGAATATGAGGATTCCGCTTCCTTTGCCAGCACGATTTCGGACATTTTAGACAACCTTCCGGACACACCGGAGGAAACCTTTGATTTGTTCAGAAAGTTAAGCAGCCGTAAGAAAAATACCCAGCAGATGCCTGTCGGCGCTCCGGCGGAGACTAAGTCATCCGAACCTGCAGGATATCCTAACCGCCTGTTTTCTTTCCAGAATCTGAATGCTGCAATTAATGCTGCTATTATTTTAAAGGGTTATCAGGAAGGTGACAGTATTTTATATAAGAATCCCAATAATGGTAAATATTATCTCCTACTTCTCCGGGAATATTACAATACAAAGGATTTTGTAAGAATCTGCAACATTTTGATGGAATATGGCACCCCGGAGCAGGGAACAGCTGCGGTAGAGGCATATATGGAAGAACATTACTCTATCATCATTGCCTATGAAGCGCTGCAGTCTCTGGCAAAGATTGAAGTATAGCATACCATGTCAGCAGGAAATCAAGCGCGAACACAGTGAGCATTTGATTTCACCTGACATGGTAACGAAAGAATCAAATCTGCAAAGCAGATTTTGAGTGCACGGCACGGCAGCCGCTTAGCGGCTGGATTCTTGAGTTTATTTTAAAATACCCATTCATATAGGATTCCATATAGTTCACGCACATAATATGCCGGAAACAGCCATAATGCTGTAGACGCCGGAACAGACGCGGGTTCTAAATCCAGCTCTCCGGCGATGATGGACGCGCGGTATTCATGGTATTCATTGGTCACGATCGCAACCTTTGTGCTTAATCCCTCTTTTTCAATGATCTCCCTGCTAAACGCCATGTTCTCTCTTGTGGAGGTAGACCTGTCTTCAAGATACAGCCGCTCGGACGCTATCCCCTGTTCTGTCAGATAGCGGTACATGCATTCCGCCTCGCTGATATCTTCTCCCGGTCCCTGACCTCCGGATAAGATACAGACTGCATCCGGGTACTCTTTGAGATATTCCTCCGCTGCCTGCAGACGCTCTAATAATGACAGGCTGGCGTATTCGCCATATACCCTGCATCCCAATACAATGACAGTTGCCTCCTCCGCCGGTTTACGGCTGGCAGCGATGATAATATTCGTTGTCAGGATAATCACCAGCGCCAAAATAATACAGGCAATCCCCATCAATATGCTTAATACTGCCTTCCCTGCCTTTTTCTTCCAGAGGTTCGACAAAACGCGGTTACACCATCCCATAAACAGGCCATATCCGGCAACCATCCCAAAGACCATAATCCCGGTTACGGTTCCGATATTCACGATCCTTCCTACGATCACCGGCACCATCAGCCATAAGATCCCCAGACCGCCGATGCCCACGAGAAAAAGCCGCAGAATCACTCTTGCGGCTTTCGAATTGCGAATCTTCTTTTTTTTGTTTGTTGGATTACCTTTGTTTTTTGACATCATATTTTCAACTGTTTTTTTATCTTCTCACTACCACAATTCCTTAAGAATACATATAGATCAGTATAAATACGGCAATCACGCCAAGCGCCACCAATCCAACCTTGATCCAGGAGATCGGTGTCTTTCCGCTGACCTTGCCGGTCTGTCCGTTTACCATAAACTGATAGACCTTATCCTGATACTTAAAAGCGGATATCCATACCGGCAGCAGCAGATACTTATATGTAATATTATTATGTGAGGTGATCAGCCTGTTAACTCTTGCATGAGACGTATGATAACGTGCTCGGATCTTTTCCTTGATCTCACCCTTCAGGAGTGCGTCGATCTTCTGCTTTCCTGTCTCCCATGCATCCTTCATCTTGATCGTATAACGTTCTGCTTTAAAGCCCGCCATATATTCCGGTTTGTACTCTACCGTCAGTTTGGTATCATAGGGCTCCAGACCTGTAATGATCGATCCGCTCTGCTTGGAAGAAGCACATACCAGCATATCGTCAATAAATCTGGAATGATGTCCGTTGGCAGGATGCCAGTTGATTCTTGTATGTGTATTTCCCTTACTGTCACGGTATCGGTGCTCCGTACCATATTCACCCAAAAAATCACTCTCCGTCTGTGAATCAAAGGTCCAGTACGGAATATAGATTCCCGTAAATGCATCCGGCTTCGCGCTTTCCTTTGCCAGCTTCGGACAGAAGAACTTTCTGCCGATCCAGTCCTTAAAACGTTTTGAAGCTGCTGCAGCGTCAAGCTTAAACGGCACGACGCCTCCCGGTGCCATGACCTTCTTGCTGTTCGGATCTTCCATAACCTGATTGGAGCCGCAATATGGACATTCACTGGACATATCGTTGACATCATAGATCGTTTCCGCGCCACAGGACTTACAGATAACACTCTTTGTCGCAACGCCCCAGTCACAGGAAGCCTCTTCCTCCGCAGCATAAAAGTCCAACTCCTCTGCAACGAATTTCTGGTCATTTACTTTGATTTCTTCTTTATGCTCGCAATAAGGGCAGTAAAGCATCCCCTCAGCCGGCGCAAACTGCATAATACCGCCGCAACTGGGACATTTTCTATCCGTCTCCTCACGGGTGACCGCCTGCTCCGGTATCGGCGCCTCTCCTGCCATCGGATCCATGCTTCCATTGTTAAGACCGTTTGTGTCCATACTTACCTCCTTTGTTTTTTATAGTCTTCATTGTCATTTTATGACATCCATTGTCTGCCTTGCAATCGAAAGTTCCTCATTCGTCGGAACGATCATCACCGTCACGCTGCTCTCCGGCTCGGAAACGATCAGATCCTCCCCCCTGATATGCAGCTTCTCATCATTGACCACTACGCCGAGATATTTCAGATATTCACATACGCCTGCCCGTACTGCGTAATTATTTTCCCCGCAGCCTGCTGTAAACGCAATGATATCCACCCCCTGCATTGCCATTGCGTAAGCGCCGATATATTTTGCAACACGGTAGCAATAAGTATCCAACGCCAGCTTCGCATATTCATTGCCGCCCTGTGCCGCCTCGTCCAGATCCCTGAAATCACTGGAAAGATGATTGGAAAGACCAAGCACGCCGGATTTTTTATTTAAGACCGCATTGACCTCTTCCACGGTCAAGCCTTCCTTATTACAGATATATTCGATAATCGCCGGATCTATGTCACCGGAACGCGTTCCCATGATCAATCCCTCTAACGGGGTCATACCCATGCTGGTATCCACACATTCACCGTTCTGTACTGCGGAAATGCTCGCGCCGTTACCCAGATGACAGACAATGATCTTTAGATCTTTTCTGTCCTTGCCGACCAGTTCCGCCGCGTGTTTCGATACAAAATCATGACTGGTTCCATGGAAACCGTACCGCCGCACCTTATATTTTTCGTAATATTCATATGGCAGCGCATACATATATGCTTTCTTTGGCATCGTCTGATGGAACGCCGTATCAAAAACCGCCACCATCGGGGTATCCGGCATGTTGGCTTTACAGGAATTAATACCGATCAGATTCGCGGGATTGTGAAGCGGCGCAAGGGAACTGAGCTCCTCAATATCCCTCTTCACCTCATCGTCGATCAGAACCGCCTTGGTAAACTTTTCTCCGCCATGCACCACACGATGGCCTACCGCGCCGATCTCAGCAAGGGAGCTTACAACGCCATGCTCCTGATCTGTCAATGCCCCGATCACCAATCTGACCGCTTCATTATGATCCGGCATCGCTGCCTCAATCTTGACTTTATCCTTTCCTGCCGGCTGATGTGTCAGGCAGCTTCCCTCAATGCCGATCCTCTCCGCCAGCCCCTTTGCCAGCACTGCCTCCGTTTCGGAATCAATCAGCTGATACTTCAAGGAAGAACTGCCGCAGTTAATCACTAATACATTCATACTAATAACCATGCCTTTCCATATTGTGTTTTACTTACCAATCCCTCCTGCCGCTTTGGCGGCAAAACAGAAATGAAAAATCTTTGATTTTCAATCTAATATGCTTTTCCCCAATAAACCATCTTCTTCGCAGGACGTCCGCAGCATACGCAGTGATCGGAAATCGTCTCCTGCTCAAATGGCATACAGCGGCTGGTTGCCGTGGTATCTTCCTTGATCTTTTCCTCACATTCCAAATCACCGCACCACATCGCCTTTACAAAGCCGGGTTTATTATTGATGATATCGCAGAACTCATCATATTCCTTCGCTTCATACGTGTGTGCCTCCACATGCTTTCTGGCACGCTCCAGCATATCCTTCTGCATCGTCTCTAAGATCTCTTTTACCTTTGTTTCCAGCTCACCTAAAACAACCTCTGTCTTTTCTCTTGTATCACGACGCACCACAATGCATTTACCATTTTCCATATCTTTGGGCCCGATTTCGATACGGACAGGGATCCCTCGCATCTCCTGCTCCGCAAACTTAAAGCCCGGACTCTTATCACTGTCGTCCATCTTTACTTTCAGACCCGCCTTTATAAGACGATCCTTCAGCTCAGCCGCTTTCTCTAATACACCCTCCTTCTTCTGCTGAATCGGGATTACCATTACCTGAGTCGGCGCAATCCGGGGAGGAAGCACCAGACCGGAATCATCCCCATGCACCATGATAATGCCGCCGATGATTCTTGTACTCATGCCCCAGGATGTCTGATGGCAGTATTTTAATGTATTGTCCTTATCCGCATACTGAATACCGAATGCCTTTGCAAATCCGTCGCCGAAATTATGACTGGTGCCGGACTGCAGCGCCTTGCCGTCGTGCATCAGCGCTTCAATCGTATAGGTAGCCTCTGCCCCTGCAAATTTCTCCTTATCCGTCTTACGACCCTTGATTACGGGGATCGCCAGATATTCCTCACAGAAATCCGCATAGACATTCAGCATCCGGATCGTCCGCTCTTCCGCGTCCTCCGCCGTTGCATGTACCGTATGACCTTCCTGCCATAAAAATTCACGGCTTCTTAAAAACGGTCTTGTGGTTTTCTCCCAACGCACTACGGAACACCACTGATTATAGCATTTTGGCAGATCCCTGTAAGAATGTACATCATCCTTATAAAAATCGCAGAACAGCGTCTCCGAGGTCGGTCTGACACAAAGCCGCTCCTGCAAAGGTTCCAATCCGCCATGGGTTACCCAGGCAACCTCCGGCGCAAATCCTTCCACATGATCTTTTTCCTTCTGTAAAAGGCTTTCCGGGATAAACATGGGCATATAGACATTCTCTACGCCTGTTTCCTTGAACTTCGCGTCCAGCTCCTTTTGTATATTCTCCCACAGCGCGTATCCCGCCGGTTTAATGACCATACAACCCTTCACGCTTGCATAATCAATCAGCTCTGCCTTTTTCACTACATCAGTATACCACTGTGCAAAATCCTCTTCCATGGAAGTGATCGCTTCCACCAGTTTCTTATTCTCTGCCATGATCGTTCTCCATTCGTTATTCCATATCCTAATGCCTTTTCGCTCAAATAAGCACAAGCACCCTTACTTTAAAAGTTTATGGTTTTCCGCATGGTTTGTCAACATTATTCCGGATATTTATTTGCCAATATTTTTTGTTTCATTTATTGTAATGCCGATATGTGATAATGATTTCCTTATAAAGCAAAAATGACAATGGGCCAAGGATCACCCCGCCCAGCCCGTACAGCTTGATACCTGTATATATGGAAATCAAAATGGCAATGGGGTAAATTCCCGTATTTTTACCAATCAAGCGGGGCTCCATAAGCTCTCTTGTTACCAAACACAAAAGATAAATACCTGCGCAGATCAGCGCCTTCCAATATTCTGCATTGAGAAGATACCATACTGCCATCGGTCCCAGTATGATCCCCGTGCCGATAAACGGCAGCGCGTCTAAGAACGCTGTGATCAGCGCCGTCTGAAACGGATGCTGCAGCCTTAACAGAAGATACCCCAGCAGACAGATCCCCGCGATCGCCAGATAGATGATCCCCT
This sequence comes from uncultured Lachnospiraceae bacterium, assembly GCA_964421915.1. Classification (GTDB taxonomy): domain Bacteria; phylum Bacillota; class Clostridia; order Lachnospirales; family Lachnospiraceae; genus NK4A136. The sequence continues at coordinate 37,997 of CAYQZB010000020.1, read as the reverse complement.
GCGCTTTGACATAACCCACCAGCATACGCCCTATCTTATCAAAGATATCTATTACAACCGACATTTCCTCCATCTTATGCAGCGCACGCTTGATCGTCTCGTAATCTTTTGCCAGCAGGACTGCAGCCAGCGAAGCAATCAAAAGCGTTACAACAAGGTTGATGATCCAACGCACCGACTTGACGGAGCTTGTCATTACTTTCGGGATCAGGGTGTTCTGCAGATCGGTGATCATAACAGCCCCCCGTTCTTTTACCATCGACGTGACCACGCCCCTCTGCATGCCGGTATGTTCCTCTATTATTTCACATCCATCGCATACGATATCCGTAAGCTGCCCCCAGATGGCATTACCGTTTTGAAAGATGCCCGCAAGATTGCTAAGCAGCCACACGAGCACCATCCATACGAGCAGCAGCAGAAAAAATACGATCAGTATCAGAAGACCGCCGGTCAGTATTCCCTTTCCGATGTGAAGCTTATGATTGATCTTATGGATGACGGAAGCAGACGGGATGACCACCAGCGCTGCCAATACAAGCGGAAGTATCAATGGGAGAAGATATTTGAATGAGAACCAGATGGCGACAGCCGTGATGATATATACCGGATATTTTTTTCCTGCGGCCTTTTTGTTATCTTTTTCATTTTCCATACTGTTAGTATGAACACTTTATGACGGAAAATACCGGCACTTCACACCAATATGGATTACATACCCTGTATCGAAAATGTCATCCGTCTGCCGCTGACCGGATGGGTAAATTCCAGCTGCACCGCCTTTAACAAGACTGCTTTGATGTTATTTTTCTGATTGTATTCCGCCGACTTTTCGGAAGCATATTTTGCATCTCCGATCAGCGGATATCCGGCGTGGGAAAACTGCACCCTTATCTGATGATGCCTGCCGGTAAACAGCCGGATCTCCAGAAGATCCGTTTCCTCCTGCCGTTCCAATACTTTATATGTCAGATATGACCATTTTGGAGATTCCTTGTTTGTGTTCCCTCTGTCTTGATGCTTCCGGCCATCCTGCATTGGTTCTGCAGGTGCGTCTTCCACGCCTTCAGACATACTGGCAACATGCGATGTGTTTGTCTTCGCGTCCTTCACCAGATAATCCTGAAGCGCACCGGACGTCTCTGGCAGATGACCATATACCTTTGCATGATATATCTTCTTCATGATATTTTCGGATGCTTTCTGTACCTGCTCCGCACATACTGTCTGAACGGGCATGACTGTCTGCCCTTTGCGCGGAATAGAAATGGAAGCGGCTGTCTGCCCTTCGTGCAGGACAGGGATGGAAGCGGCTGTCTGCTTTGACAGTTCCGCCGCAGCCTTCGCCGTTTTAGCAAATACAATGATTCCCTCCACCGGCTGATCCAGACGGTGGACGATGCCGAGATATGGCTGCTTTAAATATCGTTTTAATTCACTGACCATATCCATGCTGCCGATTCCCGCCGACTGCACCGCAATTCCGACAGGCTTGTGGCATACAATGATATCCCGGTCTTCATATAATATCTTCGTTTTCATATTTCTATTATGCCTTAAACCGATACCCGACCCCCCAGATCGTTTCGATATACTGCACTTTTGAAGAGTCCTTTTCCAGCTTTTCACGAATCTTTTTGATATGTACCGTCACTGTGGCAATATCGCCAACAGATTCCATGTCCCAGATCTTGCGGAACAATTCCTCTTTGCTATATACATGATTAGGATTCTCTGCCAGAAAGGCCAGCAGATCAAATTCCTTCGTTGTGAAATTCTTTTCTTTATTGTCCAGAAATACCCTGCGCGCCGTCTTATCGATACGGAGCTTGCGGACTTCAATAATATTATTTTCTTCCCACTTTCCTACCAGCCGCTCAAAGCAGGCAATGTGCGCTTTCACCCTTGCCACCAGCTCATTTGGACTGAAGGGTTTGACCACATAATCGTCCGCGCCCAGACCCAGTCCCCGGACGATATCTATTTCATTCTTTCTTTCAGAAACGATGATAATAGGAATATTTTTCTTTTCGCGGAGCTTTTTACATATTTCAAATCCATCCATGACCGGCAGCCCGATATCCAGAATCACAAGATCATAATTGCCATTTAACGCTTCCTCCAGCCCCTTATCTCCGGAAGCTTCTACAGCGACTTGAAAATCGCTCATTTCCAGATAGTCTTTTTCCAGATCTGCCAGCATGGCTTCATCTTCAATAATCAGTATCTTACTCATAACCCTTATCCCCATATATACTTCTTTTATTTACCAGACCGGTATTATCTTTTATGCTATAATAAGATATTATAACACTATCTGTAGAATCAGAAAAGATGTAAAATATATTTTTTTTATGTTTCTTTTAGAATAAATTTATAATTATAAAGATGTTCACGCCCGATTATCCGTCGTATACGCTCTGACACGGAAATCAATTCCCATTTCGTCGGCAATTTTCCTGCAAGCCACAATATCCTCCTGGGAGATTACATCCACCACAGTAAATATTGTTTTGGAAAATACTTTTTTTGCATCCTCTGCAAATTGAAGCATGCTTTCATAAGCGTTTTCAAATGTGGGATGGACAATCTCCTGATATTTCTCCTTTGTAGGTGCATTTAAACTGATGGATATTGTATCAATATGTTCTGCCAAAAGCTTCGCAGTAGCCTTTCCGTTGATTCGGTCAGAAAGTCCATTAGTATTGAGCCTTAATGAAATTCCCGGAATCTTTTCTTTGATATACGCTGCTGACATAAGAAGATTGTCCAGCGCATATGTGGGCTCTCCATATCCGCAAAAAATCAGTTCCTGATACGGCGAAAATTGAAATCCGTCAATTTCCTCTTTTATCTCTGCCCATGTCGGTTCCTGCTCGTGCCACAATGTTCTGGCCGAACCCACCCCATCCTCGTTTTTACGAATGCAAAAGCCGCAGCTTAAGCAGCATCGGTTAGTCAGATTGGCATATAATTTTCCACCATACATATATAAAATATCTGCCATCACTTACCTCATTTCCTCATGACTTTTTGTTCTTTTCAAGTTTGTGAATGTCGTTTATTTCACATCATTTTCTCCAGATATGATATCTGCATAAATGCCCTTACAAGCTTTTAACAAATCAGAAGGCGCCAGCTCGATCTGCATGCCAAGACGACCGCCGCTGACGATCATCTGCGGCAACGCCTCTGCTGATGCGTCAATCCTTGTGACAAACAGCTTCTTCATACCAACTGCCGTACATCCGCCTCTGATATATCCCGTGATACTGTTGATCTCTTTCACCGGAATCATGGCAACTGATTTTTCACCCACCGACTTTGCCGCTTTTTTTAGATCCAGCTCCTTTGCAATCGGTATCACAAAAACATAATATTCCTTACTATGCCCCTGTGTAACAAGTGTCTTATATACTTTCTCAAAAGGCAGTCCCAGCTGCTCCGCGATCTTCAGCGCATCAACAAATTCATCACATTTGTAAGTATACGTCTTATATGAGATCTTCATGGAATCCAGAATACGCATGGCGTTGGTCTTTGCTTCCTTATTCTTAGCCATCCCTGCAGCTTCCTCACTCTTTTTTCTTTATAAACACCCACTTCTGCTGTATCTTGTAACTAAGAAAGAACAAAATGGAATCAATGATGATCTTGATGATGCCTTCATGAATCATCGGCAGCAGATAAGCAAGTCCCGTGACGATCCCCGCAGAGCAAGCCATCTGTATCAGCCAGACGATAAAATATCTCGGTCCGCTATCCACTGCCCTGGCTTTCGATTTAAAGACCCAGCGGTTCATATAAAAGTTAAATATCCCGGAACAGATACGTGCGATCACTGTCGCCGTCACGATGTAATACGCCGGGATCATTGTCTTCAAACGTGAAGAAAGCAGCAAAAACAGCAGCATATCCAAAAGGCACGATCCCAGTGAGGAGATACAGAATTTGAAAAACACTTTATAAATCTTGATGGAGTCCTTGATCGGATTAAAATGCGAGCTTGCATTGTCATCAATATAGATAACTTCGATCGGAACCTCTGTCCATGTAACATTTAATTCCTTCAGACGAAAGATACTGTTCATCTCATACTCATACCGGTCGCCCTCCACCTTCAGCATCTCGCTTAAAATGGAAAACGGCATTACCCGCAGCCCCGTCTGCGTATCGGATAATGAGATATCGCAGAAAAATTTCATCAGTCTGCTTGTCAGCCGGTTGCCAAATCTGCTTCTGGGAGGGATCTTGGTATCTCCCTCAAAATCACGGCATCCCATAATCACCTTCTGCGGTTCTTTCATAAATGCCTCACAGCAACGCTTCACATCCTCCGGCGTATGCTGTCCGTCCGCATCTATGGTCACGACGCCCGCCGCGTCCGTAAAATGCTCCAATACATAAGCAAATCCCGTCCGAAGCGCGCAACCCTTGCCACGGTTGACTTCATGCTCAAGTACCGTCGCTTTTTTCTTTGCCTGCTCAAACAGGTGCGCATACTTCTCTCCCGAACCATCATTTACTACAAGGATATATTTATACTGTTCCGCGATCTGATCAAGCAAATCGATCATCTTTTCATCCGGACAATACGCCGGAATCAATACCACGACTGAATGATTCTTTTCCACCTGTAACCTCCAATATTTGCAATGATCATATCTCTTCTTCCTGCAGCGATGTCTTCTTTGTAACCTGCACTTCTTCCTCGTAACATGCAAATATATGATCCACATCTTCCTTCTTCAGCTTCGGCGTGATCAGGCTGACAACCGGGACGATGATCAGTCCGCCGACCATGGCAACCGCGCCGCAGTTAATAGGGGAAGCAATAAATTTTAAGTAAATATTGGATACGGTCAATCCTACCGCAAAGATGAAATTGACCCATACTGCCAGCTTTGTGGTCCCCTTCCAGAACAGACCATACATAAACGGCGCAAGGAACGCTCCTGCAAGCGCGCCCCATGAGATACCCATGAGCTGTGCAATAAAATCAGGCGGATCAAGGGCAATAACGACGGAGAGGACGATAAAGAACACAATCAAGATCCTCATAGTCAGTAACTGCTTCTTTTCATCTGATTTCTTCATGACGGTATCCATCAGGAAATCCAACGTAAGCGTCGAGCTGGAAGTCAATACCAGCGAAGAAAGCGTGGACATCGATGCAGAAAGCACCAGCACGATGACAACGCCAATCAGAATATCGGGCAGTGTATTTAACATCGTAGGGATGACCATATCATATTTAATGCCGCTGTCTGTCACAATACCCGGCTGATCCCCAAACAATCTTCCGAAACCGCCCAGGAAATAAGAGCCGCCCGCTACTACAACAGCAAAAAATGTTGACACGATCGTTCCTGTCTGTACCGCTTTCTCATTTTTAATGGCATAAAATTTCTGCACCATCTGCGGAAGTCCGAGCGTTCCCAATGAAGTCAGGATAATAACGCCTAAAAGATTCAAGGGATCCGGACCAAAGAAGGAAGCATATACACCCGGCACATCACTCTCAGCGCTTGTAACATTAGCAAGCTTATGGATCGCTTCGAGAAAGCCTCCCTGTCCGCTAAGTACTGCCCCAATCACGCAGGCAATACCAATCAGCATGATAATGCCCTGAATAAAATCATTGATCGCCGTCGCCATATATCCGCCCAGGATAACATACACCGCCGTCAATACCGCCATTGCGATAACGCAGTATTTGTAATCAATATCAAATGCCAGTCCAAACAGATTGGACAGTCCGTTATATACGGAAGCCGTGTAAGGGATCAAAAAGATAAAGATGATAATTGACGCAACGATCTTCAGCGCGCGGCTGCCATAACGTCTGCCAAAAAAGTCCGGCATGGTCTTGGTATCTAAATATCTTGTCATAACTCTGGTTCTGCGCCCTAACAATACCCATGCCAGCAGGCTTCCGATCACCGCATTGCCAAGACCGATCCACGTACTTGCGATACCATATCTCCATCCAAACTGTCCGGCATATCCGACAAATACTACCGCCGAAAAATATGATGTTCCATAAGCAAATGCCGTCAGCCACGGTCCGACGCTGCGGCCTCCCAAAACAAAACCATTGACGTCTGTCGCATGCTTTCTGGAATACACGCCGACAGCGACCATGACGCCAAAGAAAATAAGCAGTAACAAAATCTTGACTAACATATGGTTACTTCCTTCTCTTAACTATTATTTCCGCCCGGCAGATCATTCTGCCGCCTTAATACTTTCTCATATGTATCATCAGCAATACAGACCAAATCCCTTTATTGCTACAACGCATTAAAGTGCGGATAGTATGAATTATATGAGTATGCACAGTTTTTGTCAACATCTACTTTATTGTGTTTTACAGCTTTATCAACAGAATTTCATAAGATGATTCACTTTAAGGATTGACAAGTCTGTAAAATTTGATAAAATAAAACAGTAATCATTACTGATTTAGAAAGGTTTGGTTATTGATATGGCATTAAATCACAGCCGGCAGAGAGACGCCATTATGGATTTCCTGTCGTGCCGGAAAGACCATCCGACCGCAGAGGTCATCTATGACAACGTCAAAAAAGTGTACCCTAAGATCAGTCTTGGAACGGTATACCGCAATCTGACTCTTTTGGCGGACAACGGCGTGATCAGAAGGTTAAGGACCAGAGACAGTAAAGACCATTTTGACGCGGATCTTTCACCGCATTATCATTTTATGTGTAATGGTTGCGGATGCATCACGGACATTTTTCTAGATCATGCAAGGGAGCTGGAAGCTGCTGCCGCAAAATTGACGCCGGGTATGATCACCGGTCACGAAGTATTTTTCTATGGCACATGTCCTTCCTGCATGAAAATAAAAAATGAAATTTAAAATGTCACTTAAAATGCGATAAAAAAATTGCAATGTTATATAAATATAAGGTAAAATAAAGAATAAAACGTAACCAATTTCCGGAAAATAAATATACAAATTCCGGAAATAATATAAAAATATAATATAAAGGAGAATGAAATTATGAAGTATGTATGTAGCGTATGTGGTTATGTTCACGAAGGACCTGAAGCACCGGCTGAATGCCCGGTTTGTCATGCATCCGCCGATAAATTCAAGGCACAGGACAGCGAAATGACATGGGCTGCTGAACATGGAATCGGTGTTGCTCAGGGTGTCAGCGAAGATATCATCAGCGATCTTCGCGCTAACTTCCAGGGAGAATGTACCGAAGTCGGCATGTACCTTGCTATGTCAAGAGTTGCTTTCAGGGAAGGTTATCCTGAGGTTGGTCTTTACTATGAGAAGGCTGCATGGGAAGAAGCAGAGCATGCTGCAAAATTCGCAGAGCTGCTGGGTGAAGTTGTTACCGACTCCACAAATAAGAATCTTGAGCTTCGAGTAGCTGCTGAAAATGGCGCAACAGCAGGCAAGGTTGACCTTGCAAAACGCGCGAAAGAGAAGAATCTGGATGCGATCCATGACACCGTGCATGAGATGGCACGCGATGAGGCAAGACACGGAAAAGCATTTGCAGGTCTGCTTAAGAGATATTTCGGTTAAGTATAAAACATCTTTTGGGAAACGGTGTATAAATCAGCGCTTCCTTAGAGTAATGTTCTAAAGATTCAAGGGGTATGCCGGAACCGTCCGGCATACCCCTTCTGATCTTTTTCCAGCATCGTTTTAACATTCCTGATTTCCCAACCACATTGATGGAATCTACAAAAATCACGAAACATCTCCAAATTTTACATTGCTGTTTCTCTTAAAAATATTTTTTATGTATACTTTTAGTATCGTGTCAAATCCAAACATCAACTTAAAATTCTGCTTGAACGAAAATGTCCTTAAACAATATTTTATCGTACACATGTTAAAGTTTGCAGGTATGCCTATTTTTAAAACTTCAAAATAATATTTTCTCAAGGACATTTCGGACGGATAGATGATGACATCGCCAAAACTCCATTTTTCATAATCATCTCTCGGATAGATCAGCCGCTCCTTATATTCCTCATAAAGAGGCGTTAAAAAGTGCGGCACCAAAGGAGTAAACGAGATCATTTCCGGCTTTAAAAATTTAAGATATTTTCTAAACTCTTTAAAATCCTTCTTTGAAAAATCAGGATGTAATATAAAGGTCCCCCAGACCGCAATCCCGTTTTGTTTTAATATTTGGACTGCTTTATAATTGTCGTCTAATGTCGCGCTTTTATTAAATTTCTTCAGCCATACGTCACTAAAGCTTTCCAGACCCACGATCACCGCTTTGATGCCGTTATCTGACAATCTTTTAAATAAAGCTTCTTTTTCCAAAATACTGTTGACGCTTCCATAACATATATAGGTTTTATGGACTTCTCTTTTTTCTAATAAGTCGCACAGCTCAACCAGTCTTTTTTCATCCATTAAGAAGTCGCTGTCACAAATCATTACGGTATCTTCTTTGATCTCTTGTATTTCATCAACCACCTCTTCCATTGACCTCATGGTCAGCTTGCCTTCTAATTTTCTCCTAATGCAGAAAGTACAATGATTTCTGCATCCATAAGATGTCTGGATCGTCGCATAAGGCTGATAGCCGCCATACTTATAATATTTACGGTATTTCGCGCTGCTTTCCCTATTGGGCTTTACATATTCGTTCTCGCATGATGGGATGGTTGATTGATATTGCAATTTCTTACTATATATCCCTATGATCTCTTCACTTGTGTCGTTTTCGATCTGCTCCATGAGAGCTTTATAATTTTCTCTGGTTGTTGACTTAAAAATATAATCAACATTTCTATTAAAATACGCTTCGGGAGTAATCGTCGCCTGAATCCCCCCTACAATGACAGTGATTTTAGGATTCATCTTTTTCACTTTTTCAGCCAGATATAAAACATTCGTAATATCACTGCATTGAGAAGTAAGCCCAACCACTTCGGGTTTAAAATCATCCATGTACTTCTTTAAATGACGTACTGATTCAGCCATAAAATCCACCAATAAAACCTGATGTCCCAATTCTTCCAAAATGGTAGTTACGCATTCTATTCCCATAGGTTCGCCAAACATAAATTTTTTAACACTGGTTATTTTTTTATTGATATGTGGTCTGATCAAAAGTACTCTCATTTTTGCCTCCATGCTGCGACTGTTTTATATGGCTCTGCTTTAAGCAGATACATTGAGCAGCTAATGAGGTTGAAAAACAAAGTTTTTCAACCTTATTTTCCTCCCGGTTCGTTCTTTCTGATCTTTTTTACCTTGCCCGCCAGCGGATCGATCTTTCTTGCCGCCAGATACATAAAAAGCAGCGACAATCCCAGCAGACAGACACCGGAAAGAATACACCAAATCGGACCATGAGCAAACAGCTGCGTGAAAAATCCATCAGAACTATCAAAACTACCAAACCGATCGCCTGAAAAAAAAGAATATCCCCTTATGGAAAGCATAAAAAATTCTTCCAAAAATACAAGTGGGTTCAGCAGAAGAAAAAGCAAGCTGTCATAATGCTTATTGTCTCTTATTATACCCGTCACCATAACCTCCGGCATCCACGTTAAAAAACAAATAGCAAAGCATAAACCAAACGTCCATAAGATCGACGTAGCAGATTTTCTGCTGACAGAGGAACAAAATACTCCAATGCTTCCCAAAAAGACAGCAAACACAAAGATAACAACAAAAAGCAGTAACGGTGTCCACAACGAAAGCCCTCCCCGCACATATGCAAACACCGTAATAGGGATGCCTGCCGCTACATACAGCATAAACTCCACTATGGCAGAAAATACCTTTCCAAATACTATTTCCATAGGCGATAAACAGGTTGTCAGCATAATATCAAATGTCTGTCGTTCCCTTTCACCGGATATGGAAGATGCCGTCATTACCGGGATCGCCAGTGCCGTCATGCCAATCTGGGCAATCATGATCAAAGGAACGATCAGATTACCAAAGAAATCCTGATACCTGCCAATGGACACCCCTCTTAATATTGACAGTGCCCTACTAAATATATAAATCAGGATCCCATCATAAGCTATCAGCCCCCACAGCATCTTCTTCCTGCGGGCAGCGATCTTTAACTCTTTTCTTATAATTGGATTCCACTTGATCTTCATTCCGGCGTCCCTCAATATAAACAATTAATAGATAAAAACTGCCAATATTCTCCTGCCATAAAATTTCATATATTGCTATGATTGCTACTCAACATCCACCCGCTCCGCAATCGTCCTCAGCTCATCCAGCGTAATACCAAGCCTGTGCCGTCCTGCCAGTCCTTCCGTATAGTCTTCCAGAAGATACACCGTATAAAACCCATCCGCCTGATGGGTAACTGTCGGGATCAGATCGGCCTCCATGATCTCACAGCCGTTTAATGTAATAGCTGCCTTAAACTGCGCCATTCCCCCTAAGATCCGTTCCGGCATATCCTGTGCAGACACAAAATTGCCCAAGGAATAATAGACGAGCATCCGGTGTCCGTCTTCCGCGGTGATCCACTCATAAGGCTGGAGTACGTGGGGATGCGTACCAATCACCACATCTACCCCTTCCTCTAAAAATACCTGTGTCCAACGATTCTGCTCCTCATCCGGCTCCGTCTGATATTCCGTCCCCCAGTGGGCAAACACGATTACGATATCCGCCGCTTCCTGCGCCGCCCTGATATCCTCCCTGATCCGCTCCTCATCCGTGAGCTTATGTACCGCATAAGGACAATCCTCCGGCAAAGGCTGGCCGTTCAGACCATAAGTGTAATTAAGAAGCGCAAAGCTGATCCTGCGTTTGCGGATGATCTGAAACGGAACGGGATCGGACGCAAGTTCCGACGGCTGTATCCCTAAAGAAAGTATATCATATTTCTCATAAAAATGATACGTTGTATCGATCCCTTCCATCCCTTTATCCAGCGCATGATTCGTTGCAGCCGTTATTACGTCAAATCCTGCATTTACCACAGCTTCCCCTGCAGACAGGGGCGTGCCGAATCTGGGAAAATCACTGTAGCCGGAAGGCTCTGACGTATAGATCGTCTCCTGATTCATCACGGCAATATCCGCTTCCTGTATCACATCGGCAATATTCTCATAGATAAAATCAAAACTTCCCTGCTCCAATCCGCGGCGATAGATAGGCGCATGGATCAGCACATCTCCCACCGCAGCAAAATCCACTTCCGTATCTACCCGTTCCAATCCCCAGGAAAGCCATGCCCAGCTGCTTAACTGATCCTGCCTGTCCAAAAGAATCAGATATCCATGCTCATCATAGGTCCAGTCCTGCACCTCCATGCCAAGATCAGATGCCATCCAGACTGCAGATACCTCCCCGCCGTCCCAATCATAGATAAAGATATGCTGTGACCAGCGGTTGTCATTTTCCTCTACCCAGAATGGCCGGTGCTTTCCATACACACCTATCCTCCAGCAGAGCAGCAACAGTTCCTGTTTCCCGTCAGAGTCGATATCGCCCCATTGAAAATCCTGCACTTGATACTCAGGCGGCGTACTCCATACTATTTCTCCCTCATGGAAAAAATCAAGATGGCGATTCTCTAACTCAATTATGACATCAAGATCTTTACACTCCAAAACAGACTCTTTCCATTCAATCCATCTGGGCAAAAAAGCCCCCTTTTTCCAAAGCAATAGGAAAACAGCGGCGGTAAATACCGCCACTGCCATAATCATGATGCATTTCAGACCAACGCTTTTTATTCTGCTCAATCTGTTTTGTCCTGTCATCTTCTCCATATCATCCATGATATCAAACTATTATTATCCTTTAATGTCCCGCCCTATATACCTGCGTCCAATCCGGCTGCGCGATCTCCGCAGTTTTTTCATATTCATAATTATCATTCATCTCCCAGCCCATCATCAGCCGCCACTGGGAATCCGTCAGACGGTCGTTCAACGGCCATTCAAACTGATAAAAGGTATATACAGCGCCGCTGCAGATCCGGATCGTTCCGTCTACCGGAACCGCCACATAGACTTCAGATGCCCGTCCGTTAGCCACCTCTAAGACTGAACCCTCAAGATTCGATGCAATATCAACTACCAGCGGACATGGGAATTCCGCTGCTGCGATATATTCGGAGTCCGCCTGATCCCGCACTGCTTCCATCCAGAAATGTTCAAGCGATCCTCCGTAACCGCGGATCAACTCATACTCCTCGTCTGTCAGCGTTTCATTTAAAAGCTCTTTTTCAGAGATCGTGACAAGCTGATCTGCAAGCTCCTCCAGTTTCCGCAGATTCTCCAGATCCTCATCACTGATCATGCCGTAAGCTGACAGACCATCCGCCGTCTGTTTCGCCAGAAGACTGAATTTTGCATATACCAAGGGCTCCGGCTGTACATAACCTCGGTCATCAATCACCTCTTCGCCGCCGCCCATTTCCGCCAATACCTGTTTAGAATATAAAACGGTATCATGTTTCAGTTCCGTATAACTGCCTGCAAATGTCTCCAGATCCTTCTGCCACCACGCCTCTGTCTGCATAAAGAACGGATATCCTTCTCCTTTTTCAATCAGCAGCGGACGCAGCGTATCCAGCCAGCATGCGTACAGACTCGCCGACCATAACTCAGGGGATGCATTGTTATACTGCCGGCGCAGCTCCTCCATATTCTCTGAATAACCTTCATATCCCGTATCGCCCTGCATCTTCAAAATATTCAAAGCAGTATCGCTGCCCAGTGCAGCCGGCACGTCCAGCACATCCGGAAGCATCCGCGCTTCTCCTCGCTCATTATCTCCTACTGTGTCATAAACCAATTTTTGCATGATCGCCGCATCGATAGTGAAACGCTGCCCCATAAAACGATAATTTAACTCCTCTGTATCGTCATTGCCATCGGAAAGCGAATTGATTACAGGCGGTTTCAGCCCGGCGGTCAGATCATGAAACTTCCGCCATGCATCATCATTTCCGATCAGATCCTCCAGAGAAATTTTTTCACCATATGCCGCTGCAATGACCGGCAGATATTCATAATATCCAAGATCGTCGCTCGCCCCGGCAAAGAAGGAGGTTACCGAGTAAATGGATTCCCACTGCTGTATAGCCCCTTTATTTAACGCCAGCGTCATTAAAAGCGCGCTTCTGTCCGCCAGCTCATCCTTCTGCCGAAAACCGATACGACCATACCACATCATTGCACGGAAATACCGTTCCAGCTGTTCATCACCCTCATAATACCCTCTGGGCTTATATTGGGAATAATCCTCATCCCTGTTCATCAGAGGAGAACCGGCAATCCCGGCAGCATCACTGATCAACTGTAGTTCTTTCTCTACAATCTCCGCCGCAAAGTCCGGGATCTCCATCCCATCATCCAGCAGACGCGCGCCGACGGCAAAAAAGATAACATTCTGCTTTGCGGCTTCCTCCCATTCACTTCCCTTCAAAACTTCATACTGTGCCAAAGACTCTGCCAGCATCGCCCCGCTTACATCAGCCAACGCAACAGATAAATATTGCTTTTCCGTATTCCTTAGTAAATAAGCAAAATAAAGGTGATACGTATGCATCATCGAATCAACCGTGACAAAATTCGGGTACTGAAAATATCGGTTTTCCTCATAAAGCTGAAAAAATTCATTGGCATAAGCATCCTTTGTTACAAAAAAGCCATTGCTGACAAGCATATTGGTTTGTTGATCCGAAAAATGGTATCTGTCCGCATTTACCACATTGCTTAAGCCGGCTTCCACAACATATCCAGGAACAGAAGGAACCAAGTCCGGATTATAATTCAAAGCTGCATCTGCATTATAAAAGGAAGGGCGCGTCATGTTCGAAACCGTCAGGTCATAAGCAGACCCAGTTGTTTCCGGCTGCTCTACAGTGACCGAGTCCCCCGGCTTTTCTTCGGAGTCTTCTGTCTCCCCGGCTAATTCCGTATCCTCCTGCCCGCCTTTATCCTGCATGCCTTTCAAAATAAAAAATCCGCCGATCCCCAAGACTGCGGCACCCAAAACCACTGCAGCTGTGATGATGGCAGTTTTTGATTTATTCTCCATGATGTACCTCCTTGCTTCAATATTAGCTCTTAGGCGTTTGCAAAACTCTGATAAAAATTTTCTGTGCTTATATAGGATAATTATATCCCATAATCACCTAAATATCATATAATATTCATGCACCAAAACCAATCCTGCTTTCTTTTATATCAGCGACGTACTAAAATACCGTTCCGCCCGATCCGCAAGAACCGTTGCAATCACTTTGTCTTTTCCGTATTTTTCCGCTATCTTCTTAGCGGCCCACACATTGGCACCGGAAGACGTTCCGACCAAAAGTCCCTGCACCCTCGCCAGATCACGTGCCGTTCCTATGGCATCATCATCCGATACTTCAATAATATCCGTAATAATGGAGGTATCTAAAACATCCGGTATAAAACCGTCCCCTATTCCCTGAATCTGGTGCAGTCCCGGTTCGTCCCCCAGCAGTGCCGATACATTCTTCGGCTCCGCCGCAACAATTTTGCAGTCCGGATTTTGTTCCAGCAGATAACTTGCGATTCCCTGCAGCGTTCCTCCGCTTCCGATTCCGGATACAAAAATATCGATCCTTCTGCCAAGCTGGCTGACCAATTCCTGCGCCGTAGTCTTATAATGCGTTGCGGGATTGGCGGGGTTCTGAAACTGCTGAGGCATAAAATACCGATCGGAAGATGCAGCAAGTTCCTCCGCTTTCTTAACGGAACCGTCTATACTAAGCTCCGGCGGTGTCAGAACCAGCTCGGCGCCAAGCGCATGAATAATCTTTTTGCGTTCTTCGCTCATATTTTCAGGCATGACAATAATAACATGATACCCCTTCCTGACGCCGCAAAGCGCCAGTCCTATGCCTGTATTGCCCGAAGTCGGTTCAATAATCGTCATGCCCGGCTTTAACCTGCCGCTCTTTTCCGCTTCCTCAATCATATTCAGCGCGATCCTGTCTTTAATGCTTCCTCCCGGATTTAAAAATTCAGCCTTAGCGTAAAGCTTCAGTCCCGTCGTTTCCTCAAGGCTGATCAGCGGCGTATTCCCAATCATATCCACAATATTCGTATAATACATATCTTTTCCCCTCCATCAGATTACTTCAAAAGCGCACAGATATACACTGCGGCGGACAAATAGATTCCCATGATGGACTCTTAAAAAAACATTATTATTATATCATATTCCACCTCAACCTGTACAGGTGAAAAAAATTGCGGCTCCCTCTGTCATTCAGGAGCCGCACCGCTTTCCATAAGGGCCAAACGATATGATCAGAACAGTCCGCCGCTTAGGAAATCATAATAGCCCTTGTATCCCATATAGCCACTTATGTTTCCAAGTCCGTACTGCATGTTCATAATGCTGCTTACCGCATTTAACCAGTTCGTAGGCTGCAGCATGTTGTAATAAGAAGAACCGCCCTTCAGACCATCCGTATAGTGCGCATATGTCCCTATATAATTGGAAACAGCGGAATCATATTTCCCACTGCGGCTTGCATAACAGGAATATGCGTACATATCAAATGAATCGCTCTTCCACGGATCAACATTTTTCAGATTCACGCTTCTTTCCGTTACATTGCCTTCGCTGTCCCAGATCTTCATCTTATAGACCGGATTCTTCTCGTCAAAATCCTTCGGCTGATACACGGTCACCGACGTATTTGCTGATGCGTCTGCCCATGCTCCCACAACGGTGTCCCCCACCTGATTCTTCTCGCCCCATAATCCATGGATCACATTTCCCTGGGATTTGTTGACGGCATTCTCCATCGTCTTTCTGAAGTTCGTTACCGCGCCTGTTCTGCGGGAAACACGATATTCGGAATCCCATGCATACTGATTTGCTCCAATTCCTCCAACATTCATATTTTTCTCTCCTTTCTCCGGCTCATCGTCCGGGTATTTTTCTGCTATCCGCAGCTTTTACAACTTTCCGCTGCAGCAGCTTCACTATACCTTTCGACTATCAACGCGCCGTTCTTTACCCGGCATGCGCAAAACGCCTAATAAAAGCATGAAATGACTATAATATAACAATCAAATTACTGTAAATTGCAACGATATAAAGTTGTGGATAGAGACATCTTAATATATAATAGACTCATCCTATACAATTAAAAAACATAGGAAAATGCTTAGCAAATCAAAGCACAAATATATTCAAAAAAGGAAGTTATAATATATGAAAAATAAAACCCCTCAGATCACCTGGTCGCGTTCCAACGGCAGCATATTTGAAAGATTTGCCGTCAATCTTGAGGAATATACTTCGACAGGGGAGTCGCCTAAGGGCGGCGATCAGTATATCCGATACGCCCTGAAGCTTCAAAAAGAACGTCTGCAAAAGAAAAGAATATCCATGCAATACAGCTTTACCCCAAGGGGACATTTTGCTGACAAAGATCTGGATTGCAGACGTTGGAGCGACGTGCATTATACCAGTCAGATGAAATGCCGCAGCTGCGACATGGAAAGAACGATTTTCAAAAACGGCAAAAAAGAATATGCGAACCGAAAAAACATAAATTTTTATCAGACTGTCACCAATGCCAATGCGCCTCAGCTTCCGGAGAATACTACTTATAACTGCCCGTCATGCGGCGCTGTTTCCACGTTTGCCCGGCTGCAGACCGGATGTCCTTACTGTGGGACATGCTTTCGGATGTCAGATATTTTTCCCGTGGTATCTAACTATTACTTTCTGGAAGACATGGGTATGACTGAGGAAGAAGGCAAAGCCAGGATGGCAAAATATATGGTAGTGACGGGAATCCTGTTTTCCATTTTTATGCTGTTCAAGTTCCTCTTTTTTGACGGAATGCCTGAAGGCGGTCCGATAGCATTTTTATTTACTTTACTTTTGTCCGGTATTTTAGGAGGCGTGGTTCTGGGTTGGCTTCTTTTCACATTTTCCTTATTCGGAAAACTCATATGGGAAGCAGGAAGATCCTTGCCTGTACTGTTTTTAATGGGCTCCGGAACGCAATTTGTCAATCTGATGAAGCGGTACAGTCCGGAATTTTCTTTTGAATACTTTTCCAACAAAATAATCTCCCTGCTCAAAGCGATCATCTTTACGGATGATCCTTCAGAGCTGGCAATTTATGAAGGAGCTCCTTTGGGCGGTATGTTTGATGATGTTATAGACGTATTTTATACCGGCGCAATGGGATTAAAAAATTTCCGGGTCGAAGGGAATCTTTGTTTTGTAACAGTAACTGTTTTTCTGGATAATCTGTATGATAACGGAGAGAAGATCTATCAAAAGCGGAACAAATACACCATACAGGTAAAACGGGATCTCAGCCATCCTATCGATATGCATTTCTCCATTCAACGGCTGCAATGTAAAAACTGCGGCGCAAGCTTTGACGCCACAAAGGAAAAGCATTGTCCAAGCTGTGGATCCGCCTATCACTTAGACTATGAAGACTGGGTCGTTACCCAAATCAAAAAAATCAAGTACTAGGGAAGCACTGATTAAATCAGCGCTTCCCTTGATTACGTTTTAAAAAGAACCGCCTTTCGGCGGTTCCCTATATAATGTACTATCTTATTCTATCATTCCATATCCGCAAGATAAGCAAGATTACGGTCGATCAGCTCACAGCGCTGCGCAACGCAGTCACGGCTCCGCAAAGGATCTGCCGGCGTTTGGAATGCATAATCCAGCATCCTTTCTATCGTGGTGGACGCCACATGAAGTCTTGTATCGCTGGCTGCATAATAGATCCAGAGTTTTCCGTCCTCTTCCGCAATCGCGCCGTTAGTAAATACAACATTGGAAACGTCTCCTACACGCTCCCAGTCTCTCGGCGCAATCAAAAATCCCGAAGGTTCCGCGATCACCTTCCAAGGCTCTTTCAGATCCGTTACAAAAACATATATCACATAACGCAGACCCGCCGCTGTATTACGCACTCCATGCGCAATATGCAGCCATCCCTTATCTGTCTTTATGGGCGTTGCCCCCTCGCCATTCTTACTCTCCGTAATCGTATGATAACGTCTCGGACTGGTAATCTTTTCCTCGTCGAGCACCGCATGGGTAATATCCTCACATAATCCGAAGCCGACTCCCCCGCCGGAGCCTGTATCAATAAAATCATCCATAGGACGGGTAAAAAATGCATATTTGCCATCTACAAATTCCGGAAGCAGATCCACATTTCTCTGCTGCGGACTGTTTTTAGTCACCAGATTCGGCAGTCTTTCCCATGTCTTTAAATCTTTTGTTCTGACGATTCCCGCAGCCGCAACGGCAGCCGACAGATCGGAAGAGGAAGTATCTTTGCTCTCCGAACAGAATACCCCGTAGATCCATCCGTCCTCATGCTGTGTCAGGCGCATATCATAGACATTGGTTTCCTCAGGACAGGTGTCCGGCAGCTCCACCGGCCTATCCCAGAACCGGAAACCATCTACCGGGCTGTCGCTTTCCGCAACGCCAAAGAAGCTCTTTCTGTCATTGCCCTCGATCCGCGCAACAAGATAATACTTTCCGTTCAATTTAATAGCGCCGGCATTAAATACCGCATTCACTCCCAAGCGTTCCATAAAATAAGGATTCGTCTCAGGATTGACATCATAACGCCATATCAATGGAATATGATCCCGCGTCAAAACAGGATTCTGCCAACGGTCATATATTCCATTGTAAAATTCCGTCTTCTTATTTTTTTCCGCCAGGAACGCCTCTTGACGTTCTTTCAACATATAATAATCAGGATGTAATTTAGACATAGATTTCCGGATCCTTTCTGATTAATTCCATACACATCCTTCCGTTATGATACGGACACTTCCAAGGTTCGACAATGGGCTTATCTGGAAGGGGACTGCCTTTCGCATCCAGATACCCGAACCATTCGCTGCCTTCCCGCTTATCCACAACATAATCCAGAATAAAACGGTATATTTCCGCTGCAGCATCCTTATATTCCACACGCGCTAAGTTTTTCTCCCATAGATTTACAAATCCCAGCACCGCTTCCGCCTGTACCCACCAGACACGGGTTTCGTCCACCACGCCTTTATCACATTCATTAGCCAGGGAATGTCCGTCAAAAGCTGCTTCATAGACCGCATGCGCCATTTCCTCATTAATGGCGGTTATCTTTTTACATAGCGCAGCATCCTCCAGAAGTCCGCAGCCCCAGTCGAGCAGCCAGCTGGATTCTATATCATGCCCGTAACTATACAGGTCGATGATGGAATGATACTCCGCATCGAAAAATACCAGCTGCCGCCGCAGTCCGGTGTCATAGATCTTTTCCGCATAGATATCAAGAATATGTTCCATCGCTTTCTTTACCGAAGGATCTCCCGCCGCCTGATACAGTCCGGCATAGCCTTCAAAAACATGCAGCAGGGTATTCATGGTCTTATCTGCCATAACGCCGTTCTCGCTAAGTTTTTCGTTAGATTCCGGCTGCCAGTCAACCGTAAAAGCCTCCAGATAACCCACCTGATCCGTACAGCGCTTTTCTATCAGTCCAAAGAGTTCCTGCGCCAG
This sequence comes from uncultured Lachnospiraceae bacterium, assembly GCA_964421915.1. Lineage (GTDB taxonomy): Bacteria > Bacillota > Clostridia > Lachnospirales > Lachnospiraceae > NK4A136. The sequence continues at coordinate 18,463 of CAYQZB010000020.1, read as the reverse complement.
TTTTAGAGCTTCCTCTTTACCAGTCAGACGGTAATATGCCGATAACGCATAGATCGCAAACGCCTGATTGTATGTATGCTTAGTCGTATCCAGCGGCTTTCCGTCATAGGTCATACTCCAGTAAATGCCGCCATTACTCCGGTCTATGCAATGATCTGTTAAAAAAGCATAGGCATGATCCGCTTCTTTTCTTAAATCTTCACGTTCCAGCAACAGCGCCGCCTCCGAAAAAAACCAGAGGATACGGCTGTTAAGTATACAGCCCTTCTCCGCTTCCCGGTCAAGAACCAGCTCCCGGCTTAAAAAGCCGTAATATCCTCCGTATTCTTCATCGCGCATACGCATCCAAAACGGAATGATCTTCTTTTCCAGCATTTCTTTTGCTGCCGACGATATTCTTCTCATCTTACTGAACATGCCTTTCCCGATCCGTAGATTTCACAACTGTTATATACTTTTATAATAATAACAATTACAGCGACAGGTTTCAATAGCAGTATGATAATTCCGAAAATTATTCTCCGTCTTGGTAGATTCCCACCAGCTCCCCTAAGTCAAACGACAATTCATCTCCGCCATATTGATTGATAACCCATTCATATTCTACTTCAAATTCCAGAATCGGCATACCCGTATAGTCCGGGATCGCACTTCCTTCTATGAAGAAACCGGGACATACAAATAATTTTACAGACTCTCCTAATTCAAAATAAGAGATATTGCCGCCTTCAATTCCTATTATTTCGCCTTCTGGAATCATAACCGACGCTACATCCCTGCCTGTTACCGTATCCGTCAGCGTCAGTTCCCGACTGCCGTCATCAAAACGATATCCGATCCGTTCACTTAAGATTTCCAGATAATCACCACGAGTAAAATAGTGAGGAACAAGCGTCCCTGTATCATACTGTTGTAATATGACAAGATCCTCTGCGTCAAACCCGGTCCCCGTATGGATATGAAACGCCATCTGAAGCTGTCTATCCTCTGCATCCCAGTACAACTTCGGCATGATTTGCCGCGGGCTTGTATAATACCAGTCAAAATAGTTCACATCACCCGCAATATCTATTGCTACGCCGCGCCCCGATATGTCTTCATCATTATATCCGTACACTCTGATATCATATTCGGGAATCTCCCCGATACAGATTACCTTGTCAACTATGTGATCATAATATCCCACATTCTGGATTGCCTCGATCTCATCCCAGGGAATGTCCATAAATCTTGATTCGACATCGATCCGGTAATCCGCAGGCACCCATATGCCGTACATTCCATACGGCTGTATCATACTGATCATTACAGTATACTGATCCTGCAAAAACAGAATTTCAAGTCCTACCATCCCCGTTTCCTCGCCGCCGTCATAAATCGAAATGCTTACGTCTTTCGGATCCGTTGAAAGATTAAGCAGGGAAACTGCCGCGCTTTCCGGCGATAACAAAGCCTTATATACATCATTGTTGAAAGAAGCCGCATTATCATTTAATGCTTCTCCCAGCCCGTTCCATGTGTAATCGATCATGGTTGAGCCGATCCGCCCCTGATAGGCCTCCGCATATTCCGTACCCGAAGAAATATTATCATAATATGTTAGTTCATCTCCCGTGACTATATAGGAATCCCCTTCCTTTTCATAGGTAAGCATCTCTCTCCAGACGAAAACATGCGGTTCGGAAGTCTGTGCATAATAATAGATCTCTGCCTTTCCGATATCCTCATAGATATGTGCAGTATAATCCGTATTCACATCCTTCGGCCAGGGACTGCTCATGCCGAAGCTGTACGACCCATCCGAACCCATCAAAAACTCCATCCTGCCCAGTTCTTCTTTGACTTCCAAAGACGCCAGCGACGCAATGGTTTCCCCGTCACGGTTGACAAATGCCTGCGCCCATCTGTTGACCAACTGTTCCGGCGATTCCCCACCGCTTTCCATGCTTTGATTTTCTATGCTTCCGCTTTCCATACTTCCATTTTCCACATCTGTATTTTCCATGCTTTGGTTATTTTTTCCGGGATCGGTCAGAAAACATATTGCCAATATTACTAATACTGCTGCCGCTGCTATCATGATCCATAACGCCGGCTTTTTATAATTCAATACGGATTTCACCCTTTCCTTTACCCCCACTTCCCCAAAAGCCAGGGGACATACCATGATCAGACTCCTCTGCCTTGCGCAGGATAACAGCACTTTAGAATATTCTTTTTTTTCATCGAATGTCATATCTTTGGCTACTTTTTCATCACATGCCAGTTCAATGTCCTTGCAAAACAGGGCATATGCTGCCCAGCACAGAGGATGAAACCAATAGATACACAACAATAAATATCCTAAGGCTTTCCACCAATGGTCTTTTCTTTTAAGATGAGCGGATTCATGCGCAACAATATAATTCATTTCTTTCTCACTCAGTGCAGAAGGAAGATAAACCCGTGGCCTGATAATCCCCAAAATAAACGGCGATTTTACGGCATCACATATATAAATATGATCCTTGACGCGTACAGCTTCTCTTACAAGCATATGCAGCCTTATAGCGCTGACCACTGCACAGATTATCAACAGAAGCATGCCACAGCACCAGATAAAACCGGCAACATGTGTAACTACCTGCAATGGAGCCGCACTGTCTGATTCGTTATATGCAAAACTCTCCGTCAGCATTGGGTTTATGGTATTTTCCACAATCGTCAGATGACTGTCAATGGACGGTATATAATTTTGCACTTCCCCTTCCACAACCGTACTGGATCTTATAGGTTCCGCACTTGGCAGGATACTGAACCGGCTTTCAATGGAAAACGGACAAATCAGCCTGATGGCAACAAGTCCCCATAATAAGCAGCTCACCCATTTGGGAATTTTTTTAAATATCAGCCTGATACATAATACTGCCAATATCAACCACCCGGCAGTTATGCTCATGTTTAATAATTTCAAGAAAATATCGCCCATACTAATCCTCCATGTCGCAGCTCTGCTGCGATGACACGCGATGAGAAATCCGCGCAGGCGGTTTCTCATCTGCGATCAAAGCAATTTGAGGCTCTGACTCAAATTGCCGGTTGAAAAATCTTTGATTTTTCAACCTGTCTCCTCTGCTCTGTCTATCATCCTGCGGATTGCTTCCGCTTCCTCCGCTGTAATCTTAGATCCCTGCATAAATGCCGCAACAAACGCCGGAAGGGAACCGGCAAAGGTATCTTCCACATATTGTCTGCTCTGCATGGAATAAAATTCATCCCTGGAAATCACGGCAGTTACCAATCCGTTATCATTCCGAAACAAACCCTTGTCGATTAATCTGCGTAACACATTATGTGCCGTAGTTCTCTTCCAGTTAAATTCTACCGCTGTCATCTTTACCAGTTCAGATGAGGTGACCGGCTCATGCTCCCAGATCATATCTGCATATCGCGCCTCAATAACGCCTAATTGAATTTCCGCCATCTGTTTCTTTCTCCTTTTACTTTTTCCTCATAAAGACCACTTGCTGTGGTCTTATATACAGACTACAACAAGTGGTCTTGAATGTCAATAGGAAATATAATATTTTTGTGATATGCAGCTATCTGAGATATACCGAAAACAATTAACAAATTTTGAAATAAATGTTTGACAAATTTATAGACTATATTTGACTTTTATACCAAAATAATAATATAATGAAAACGATACTATGTAAACCATACATCTATTTTCATACAGGCTGATATCAACGAAACGCCTGTCAAAAATCAAATCACTTAGGGAGGCGATACCTATGGAGAACAGCAAAAAAGAAGCGAACAGCATATCCGTCAACGACATGGATTATCTTCAGATCACCAGCAACATTAAAGAAAGTCCGCGGATCCAGAAAACAGAATATATCCGTCAGCAGATGTTAAAGCGAAGAGCCATGGAAGACGCGCTGATGGAAGATCTGAAGCAGGAGCAGAGCGTGATTGACAGCTTCCGTGACCAGATCAACGACGGTCTGATCCAGACAGAGGAGCTTAGCAGATACAATCAGGAATTTCGTGATAATATGACAGACCAGATCTATCTCCTGCATGGCATTTCCAAAGACAAGCTGGAAGGGATGCAGGAATGTAAAAATGCATTCCGCCGCGGCTACAGCATTGTTTTATTTCTGCTGTCTACGGCATTGACCATCCTCTGTGGCGCGCTTCACGGTTTTCAATCGGAGATCTGTCTGCTGATGCTGGCTGTGACCGGATTGGAGGGCGCGATGCTGGCGCAGGACAACAGTCTGGATCATTACCCCATACTGCGCCTGATCAACAGGGTACTGTTTCCCCTTTTATGCCCGCTGATGTTGGCAATGTTTGTCTGCTTTGAATTGGGATTTACGCCCTATGATCTTCTCCTGCCTTATATCGCCATGGCAGGCATCGTCGTCCTGTTTCTTTCCGCCGTGCCTTACTTCATCTATTATCCTTACAAGGGCATGGGAAAACATATGCGTGATGCAAAAGCAGAAATTAAGATTGTAGAAAAGGTTGCTAAAAAAGAAATCAGCAAAAACCAGCGCATACGCATCAAAGAAGAAAAAAGAGACCTTGCGGAACAGGCTAAGGAAGCCCGCAAGCAGGAGCTCATCGCAAAAAAGGAAGCTAAGGAAGCCGAAAAACAGGAACGAATTGCTAAAAAAGAAGCCGAAAAAGAGGAGCGCATTGCTAAAAAAGCTGATAAAAAACAAGAAGAATCCGTGCAGAAAGATGAAATACAGCAGCAAGAGCCTGCGCAGGAAGATACAACTCAGCAGGATTCTATACAGCAGCAAGAATCGCTACAACAGGATACAATACAGAAACAAGAGTCTGTCCAGCAGGAACAGCCTACACAAAAGGATACCATCCGGCAGGAAAGCAGCCTGACAGAAGAACCGAAACCTGTTACTGAAGCTGTACCCGCAGAAACAGCAAAAACCGATCCGGAAAAAGAAACGGCGGAGTCGACTACGGAAGCCATCAAAACCGCTGAAACAGATCCTGAAAAGACAGAAACAGCCAAACCGGAACCTCCTAAGAAGCGCAGAACACGAAAAAAGACTTCTGCGAATCCCGTGATCGACATCACGGAAGGAGCGCAAAATTTGGCTGCTAAATCATAGTTACATATACGCCGGAGGCTCTAAGGATGCGATAATTAAATCAGCGCATTCTCAGAGTCCCCGGTTTTCTTTTATACAAAATAGGCGTTTGCGAAACTCTCAATAACGTAAATGTTATTGTGCAGCATTGACAAATTCATAAGCAGACCTTTGAAAAACTGCCGGCAGTGCCGCTGCGCTTTTTCACGGAGCGAAAGCGTGTCTGCGTTGAATTGTCAATGATGCACAAATACAAAAGAACCCGATTAGAGTTTCGCAAACGCCTATTATACAAAAGATATCTTCGGCCGGTATCTCTCCAGCCATTGATTGATCTGGAACATATACGCCAACAGCTGCGGCGCCGCCATCAGCTGTCCAAACCACGGTTTTCCGTATTCTGCCGGTGCCTCCATAAAACGTCGCATCTTTTCCGTATCGACCAGCGCATGGATCGGCGCGTCCGGTCTGGAAAGGATCTTAGTCAGCTTCTGTTTCAACAGCTTTTCATATTTGGGATCATACGTCTTGGGATACGGACTTTTCTTCCGCATCAAAAGCTCTTCCGGGATCACATCTTTTAACGCCTCCCGAAGCAATGATTTTTCTACACCGTTTTTCCGTTTCATTTCCCACGGGACATTAAAGACATATTCAATGATCCGGTGATCGGCAAAGGGCACCCTTGCCTCCAATCCCGAATACATACTGGTTCTGTCCATTCTGTCCAACAGTGTCTGCATAAACCATTTGATATTCAGATAAGCAATCTCCCGGCGTTTTGCTTCCTCCGGACTCTCGCCGTATAAAGCCGGCACCTGACGGATCGAAGCCTCATACTGATCATGGACATAATTATCCAGATCCAGCTTTCTGATGAGATCATCCTGCAGCAGACATTCCCTGACGTCCATCTTTTTTGACCACGGGAAGCCTTCACCCTGCAGCAGGTCTTCCCGATAAAACCACGGATAACCGCCGAATATCTCATCCGCACATTCCCCGGTGAGCGCCACTTTATTATCCCGTTTCACAAGACGGCAGAAATAAAGCATCGAAGCGTCAACATCCGCCATACCCGGCAGATCTTTGGCATACACTGCCTCCTCCAAAAGATTTACCAGCTCATATTCCTCACACTGCAGATACGTATGATGCACATTAATATGAGATAGCATCTTATCTACATAAGGGCGGTCCCGCTCCGGCTGAAAAGAGTTTGCCTGAAAATATTGATCGTTTCCCGCAAAATCAAAGGAAAAGGTATTTAACCTGCTTCCATCACGTTCCATTACATCCGCGGCCACCGCCGTAACAATGCTGGAATCAATACCGCCGGAAAGGAAACAGCAGACCGGTACATCCGATATCATCTGACGTTTTATGGAGTCTCTTACCAGATAGGAAACCTTTTCTACCGTTCTTTCATAAGAATCCGTATGCTCACGGCTGACAATATCCCAATATTTCTGCGGATACAGTCCATCCTCATTATATACTGCATAATATCCTGCCGGGATCTCATATACATTCTTAAATACGCCGCAGCCCTGCGTCCTTGCAGGTCCCACTCCAAAGATCTGTCGAAAGCTGTCAAGATCGACTTCCGGATTTATGTCAGGATGGGCAAACAATGCTTTTAACTCCGAACCAAACACCAGCATACCATCCTGAACTGTATAAAATAATGGTTTTACGCCGGCATGGTCGCGGGCAAGGAACAGCTGCTGCCTGTGTCCGTCCCATACGGCAAATGCAAAGATGCCATTCAGATGCTTGACACACCCGCAGCCATATTCCATATACGCATAAAGGATCGCTTCCGTATCGCATGTTGTCTCAAAGACATATCCCCTGTCCTTCAGCTTCTTTGTCAATTCATCGGTATTATAGATTTCTCCGTTGTAAACGATCACATATTGATCTTTTACCATCGGCTGAAGCCCGTTTTTAATATCCCGGATAGATAAGCGCGTATGGCTGAAGCCTGCATGCATACTTATCCATTCGCCGCTCTGATCATTGCCCCGGTGGGCAATCGATCTGCGCATACTGATCAATGTATCCAGATGCCTATGCTTTTCATCTTCCGTGGCTGTAAAATCCTGATGAAAATCACACATTCCGGCAATTCCACACATTATTTCACTCCTCGATTAATTCAATAAAAGTATATTCAATGATAAAATAATGTGTTACTGTAATTTTTATCTTCCTGTGGTTCTGAAACTCCACTGCGGTCCCGTACATCCGCCGATGAAAAAAGCACCGATCAAATCAGTGCTTCCTTCGTTCTATATCGGTGATTTTTCAACCTATGTCCTTGCCATACCGTCAACACTCAGCGTAACGCCGGTAATATAATCCGCCATATCCGATGCAAGGAATACAAATGCATTGGCAATATCTTCCGGCTCACCAAGCCGCTTTAACGGAATCCTGGCGATCATCGGCTCGATCACTTCCTTCGGCACCGCCTGCATCATATCTGTGTTGGTGATGCCCGGCGCAACCGCATTGACGCGGATACCCTTCGGTCCCAACTCCCTTGCCAGAGACAGGGTAAATCCATTGACCGCAAATTTCGACGTCGGATAAGCAACTCCTGCAGGCTGACCGGAAATGCTGACCATGGAGCTGGTATTCAGGATCACGCCCTTTCCCTTCTTCTGCATGATCTCCACAGCAGCCTTGGAACAGTTGTAAATTCCCTTGACGTTCAGATCGATCACCTTATCAAACAGCTCTTCCGTATATTGATCAAACGGCGTGCTCTCAGAAATACCTGCGTTGTTCACCAGGATATCGATCCCACCAAACTCATCCGCCACCTTATCAAATGCTGCTTTCACCTCACTATAATCCGACAGCTTCGGAATCATGGAGCTGACTGTGGCATCCGGATACTTCTCTTTCAGAGCGGCTACTGCTTTTGCTGCCGTCTCTTCTCTGGAAGCGCCAAGAACGACCTTTGCACCTTCCTTAATAAATGCTTCCACTGTTGCAAACCCGATTCCTCTGCTCCCGCCGGTGACAATGGCTACTTTGTCTTTCAATAACATGTTAGTTCCTCCTTTATTTTTTTGTTTTCCTTTATTATCTTTTACTATTTTTTATTGTAATATTGATGATAATTTTATATTGATGTTATCTCTATATATTGAGCAAACAATGTTTTCATTTATTTTAACACAAAAAAACAGCGGAATCTATCGAAATATGTTTAAACACATAAATTTTACGGCTTTTTTCGACAATTTCACGACGTAGACCTTAGGACTTCACTGCAAGCAATAAGAAATTCTTCTCACACTGACAAACGGCTGTCCTAAATCAGCTTAGAACAACCGTTTTTATCAATTTTAAAAAACTGTATACTTGTTATTTTCCAACTTTTGATCTGTTAACTTCTTATCATCCTATGATCATCCGTTATACGGAAACATCTACGCTCCCGCCCACTGCCACCACTGGCGAGCTTACTGAAATGCCGGCAGACGAGAATGTCCCCGTATCTGCCCCGCTACTGATACCTGCCGAATCATGCACAATCTCCGCTGCGCTTTCTGTGCTCACAGGGGCAGCCACACCGCCGCCCACAGGTACGCTGGCAAAAGCAGCCGCGTTATTATCAGAATTGCCGGAAAGATTCTGTAACGCCGAATCCTTCATCCTTTCCAGCCGGTCAAAAACTGCCTTCAGATATTCCGCATCCGCTTTGGCAATCTCCTGTAACTCTTTTGCCCTATGTTTTAGTTTCATCATATGATAGTCTGCCGGATCCATCTCCATGTCAAAGCCGCCCGCCATTTCCTCCAAAAGATCTGACAGACCGGATTCCTCTATAAGCTTCTCCATGGACTCCTGCATTTCCTCCATGAATTCCGACATCATATCTTCCATGGAAGCCTGCATCTGCTCCTGCGCCATCTCCATGGCATATTGCATCTGCTCCATCTGCGCCTGCATCATTTCCTGCATCGCCTGCATCTGCTCCTGTATATACTGCGCCTGCTCCTGAGATGACATCGCCCGTCTCTGCTGCATCGCCGCCGCATCCTCCCCGGACATTCCGTTTTCCATTGCAGCGATGGCATCTTCTGCCTTTTCCTGATCAGAGCCTTCCTCCATCTTTTCTTCAAGCTCTCCGGCACATGGTCCGCCGGTTACTTTTACCATTTCTTCCTCAAGAAGATGTTTCACCTTTTTCTTTGCCACGCGCTCGATCTTCATAGCATGGGTAAGAGCGATCTGAACCTCTTCCGGATCATACTGCGCGCTCAGCTTCTTCTGCCGTAATCTGACAACCTCTCTCTTCGCCTTTCCTGCTACCTGCTTTGCGGTAACAGACGTCTTGCATTTCATGATCTGGGAAGAGATCGCCTTATGGCTGTACCGCAGTTTTTTTACCTTTGCCTTGGTTTTTTGATTCTTAGCGCGGCTTGCCCTGATCGATTCCGCATAGTTGTATGAGTTCTGCGTGAATCTGCTGTAAAAATCATCATTCTTATCCTTCTTGCGTTTCTCATACATCAGCTCCCTGAGAGAAGACGCACTCTCCTCCTCGTCGGCACCGCTGCCATATTTATTATATGACTTCTTCTGCTGACTCCTCTGTTTGACATAGTCATTGATATAAGAATTTTTAATAGTTAAACTGGAATATCCCGACACGTTCCTCTTTAACGAGGCAGTGCTGGCACGATTAGTGTTAATATTCATAGGCTCATCCATGCTCCTTTGAAATATTACGCAGAAAGCTGAAATCCTTTTCAGCTAAATGTGGTTATCATATATATCGGTTATTTTTAGGAAAACTTAACCCAATATGGCAAAAAAATTATAACGCATAAAATAATTAAGTTTTAGTAATAATGTCAATGGCGTTTTCTGTTTTTTATACTAAGGAAAATTGGAAAATATAATCATCCATCACATATCCGCCGCCGATGTCGGTCACTACCGAATCGATCAATTCAAAGCCCATATGGCGGTAGATCGCGATCGTTACATCATTATGCTTGTTGACAGTAAGATAGATATCATCCAGCCCTTCAGATCGTTTCTGAATCTCCTCGAACATCTGCCTTCCAATCCCCTGACCGCGGTGGTCTTCCTTTACATAAAGCTTGCTTAAAAACATCCGGTTCGTTTCTTTTTTAAATCCCGTATATCCCACCGGTTCCTCTCCATCCAACGCCAACAGATATGTATAGCCCTCCTGCTCCATCTGCCGTTTCATTGCTTCCACATTCTGAAATTTCCCAAGCATATACTCCACCTGTCCTGCGCCGATGATCGGCGTAAAATGCTGATGCCAGATCTCATCGGCAAGCCGGGCAGTCCTCATGATCTGTTCTTCGCTGTTTACTTCCGTCAAAACTATCATCCTGTATATCTCCTATTCCCTTATTTTAAGTGCGCCCCAAATATAAAAATTATGACCGCTTTTATTTTACATTTACAGTCTACAACAGGGAAGCATATAATGTAAAGCTATCTTTTGAAACATTTTAAGTTTCAATTTTATTCTTCTTCCACTGCCTGCCTCCCCTTTCTAATATGTATACATTAGGCGTTTGCGAAACTCTATTACCGGCAATCTTTCGTTGTGCAATATAGATATATCATCAGCGAGCGCACAAGCGCCCTGCGTATGATATAGTCTATATAGCACAACTGGTTTTTAAAAATCTCTACGGGATCTCATATAATGCCATTATCTAATACCATTGGATATAGCGTATTTTCAGTATCTGCCAAAATCAATATCTTGTATTAATAACCATTCAGACACATCTTTACCCATCTGGAATAAAACCCGCTGGATTCAAACAGTTTTATGGCGGCAATGGCGTTTTCGTCCAATGACCTCTCCCGAATCTCCTTCTCATATCCTCCCCACCATGTTGGATGCATATGACACCACTCTATCAATCTTTTCCCATCCCGAAATACCCATGTCCCATAAGCACCCCATTCTACTTCTTCATCCTCTGCATCAATATCTGTCCTCTCCTGTTGACCGCCGCCTCCCTGCGGCACCGTAGCTTCCGGGGGAGGATCTAAATAATAATATTCTCCATTAATAATATCAAAATTCTCTATATAACTGTTCAATCGCCTTACCGCACTATCGGAAAACCTTCCCAGATAGACAACATTCTGCATCTTACCCCAGTTTGCATCATCATAGCCTCTGGGATGCAGTTCATTTTCATTCATATTCTCAGTGCCATCATAATACCAGTCCCATCGGAACAATTCATCATAATTCCACTTAAAAGTATACACATCCCCATTATTCATGATACAAAGCCATCTTTTTTCCTCCTGATCTCCACGATCTACTATTATTATATAAGAAAACAAAAGATTATCAAAACACACCCCTTCCCGCTCTGCCAGATTATCTACTTCCTCATACACATATTTATTGATTACGCCGGTTTCCCGAAGCACCAAAACCAGACCGATACCCAACACAATCAATACTGGTATAAACAGTAGAAACTTTTTCTTAAATTTCTTATGTATCTTTTTTTCTTTTTCCGCTGCAGACTTCTGTTTTAATTCACTTTTTTCTTTTTCCATTGTCTGCCTCCCCTCTAATATGTATATATTAGGCGTTTGCGAAACTCTATTACCGACAATCTTTCGTTGTGCAATATAGATATATCATCGGCGAGCGCACAAGCACCCTGCGGATGATATAGTCTATATAGCACAACTAGTTTTTAAAAATCCTTGTGGGATCTCATATAATACCATTATCTAATACCATGGGATATAGCGTATTTTCAGTATATTCCAAAATCAATATCTTGCATCAATAACCTTTCAGGCACATCCTTACCCATCTGGAATAAAACCCGCTGGACTCAAACAGTTTTATGGCGGCAATGGCGTTTTCGTCCAATGACTTCGACTGAATTTCCTTTTCATATCCTCCCCACCATGTTGGATTCATATGACACCACTCTATCCTACTAAAATACTCTTTTAGCATCTCTTCCGACGGTCTACGCCAGTATAACGTCGCCCCATAAGCCCTCCATTCTACTTCTTCATCTTTTGCATCCGTATCCTCCCTCACCTGTTGATTGCCTCCTCCATCCTGCACCGACATTTGCGGCATATCCATGGGGGGGTCTAAATAATAATATTTTCCATTAATATCAAAATTCTCTACATAACTGTTCAATCGCATTACCGCACCATCAGAAAATCTTCCCAGATAGACAACATTCTCCATTTTCCCCCAGTTTGCTTCTTCATAGCCTCTGGAATGAAGTTCACTACTATAATCACTTATTTTTTCATTTTCAGAATAAAACCAGTCCCATGGAATCAATTCATCAGTCCATTCAAAAGCATACACATCCCCATTATTCATGATACAAAGCCGTCTTTTTTCCCTTTGCCCTCCACGATTTACTATTATTATATAAGAAAACAAAAGATTATCAAAACACACCCCTTCCCGCTCTGCCAGATTATCCACTTCCTCATATACATACTTATTGATCACGCCGGTTTCCCGGAATATAAAAAATACACCAACACCCAGCGCAATCAATACCGGGATTAATAGCAGAAACTTCTTCTTGATTTTCTTATGTATCTTTTTTTCTTCTTCCGCTGCAGACTCCTGTTTCAATTCCGTTTTTTCTTCCTCCACTGCCTGCCTCCCCTTTCTATATGTGTACTTTTCTTACAATAATTATATTTTGCAAGGTTTCTCTGGTATAGTACACCGCTATTGACTGTCCTCCGTCTACATAATAATCTTGTCTTTTACTAATTCATATGCCCTATACTCCCTTAATTTTATAGGAATATTATATATTTGCTATATCAAAATAGCTATATTACATATTCAATAAATTTTTAATATTGTATATGTCTAAGTTTTTAATGCTTATAAAAATATTTAATACGCTAAAAAGGATATCTGTCTTATCTAAAATTACAACACTTTATAATAAGTTCAACGTCACCGGTCCCGCCAGCACACTTCTTTTTACATAAAGACTCATATCCGGTTTGGCAGTCACCATCCATTTTACAAGACTGATCTGCAGATGTTCGATCTCCAGACAGGTGATGCTGTACGGATGAACGCAGCTTCCGCTGTTATAATAATATTTCTCCGTCTCCGACAGGACGGGGCGGTGCGTATGACCCGCAATTAATACATGCTCCGTTTTTTCCGCCCATTTTTTCAGGCGGCGTTCCGTTTTTTCTTTGACCGTATAATTTTTAGCGGCGCTGGTAGGATCCAGCACTCCAAAATGCTCCAGCGGCTTCCATAGATAACGGACCAGAAAACAGTTCACTCTCCAAAGCGTGGAATTAAGCAGATCCGCCTGATGACCATGGGTCAGATAGATGTCCGGCGTATCCTGACAGCCGCAGTTTTCCAATATTAATCCGGAATGAAACCTCATATCCTTCGGAAGCGGGCAGCACTCTCCCCTTCTGCACCCGCAGCATCCCTTTCTTTCGGGATCCTGCTGCCGGGCAGCATGATCTTCCATAGCAGGTTCTTCCTGCTTTACGCTGTAATATTCCGGACAATGATATTCCCTGCACTGCTTTTCAATATATTTACCGCTCTTTTTTATCATATCATGATTTCCATACAGCATATGAAGACGCTTCTCCTTATGAAAAAGGTGCAGCAATCGGAACACATCCTGATGCGCTTCTATGATCTGTTTTAAGCTGCGGTTCTCCCACAGTTCATCTCCGTCGCCCAGCTCTATATAGGTATATCCTTTTTTATAATAATGCTGCAATGCGGCAAAATACAGGTTCTGATTTTTCAACAGATTATCATTCGTCGTTCCCGTACCTCTGTGACAGTCACTGATGATCACATATTTTGAACAATCCGAAAGAGGAAGCCTGACGGCTCCCTCAAAGGATTTATTCAGACGCGACATATATCCCATATCTTTAATCTCCAATCTGAACTATATTCTCCTCTACAAATCTTATTGCTGATCTTTTACATGATCCTTAATATCATCTTCTGTATGATCTTTTACATCATCTTTTACGTTATCTTTTGCATGATTTTTTACATGATAACTTTTTTACATTTTTCTTTTCTTTAAACCGATTTCTCCGAAACATCCTTCGGAATGCAGACGGAAGAAAGAAGTACAGATAAAGCACCCTGTCAACCGTCATTTGAAACGGTCTTGTCGCCATCCGATAGACAAAACACCCAAAACAGTTGCATATCTGTATAAAAAACGCCTGTATCTTTTGTAACAAGCCTCTGTGTCCGATAGCTGCATCAAAGGTAAATACAACCTGACTGCCGCAAAGACATATCCTTTTATCATAACCGCTCCTGCGCAGTCCCTCCGCAAACGCTTCCGCCATCTCGCAGTCCGCCAGCGTCATCCTGACATCCATCGTCAGCTCTGAAGGTCTGGAAAACTCTCCCATCAAAAACGCCGTCAGCCACCAATGTCTTCCTGAAAGCCGTGCAAGATCGCATCCCTTCTTTGACAAAGTAAACGACAGCTTCTGCATATCCTCATCATCCACGCAGTCAAACAGCGTCTTCTTCAACTGTTCTTTTTCCACGATGCCCTCCGCATAATAAACACCGATCTCGCAACCGGTATTGATGCCATACTGACCCTTCCAGAATTCGATCATCCATGTCCTTCCACAATAATCAAAATAGACCGGAAGGCAGTCCATGATTATATGCAGCCCTGCCGCCGTCTTATCATACAGGTCACAATATCCGAATTCCCTCTGCCATGCATCCATACATGTCGTAAAGAGATCCTGCGATACCACATAAGAATAACCAAACGGCCGCACCAGATCATCCAGAAGACGGCATTTTTCCTCCATACACATACAGCAGACCTTATGGATGATCCGCCTCCGCTTCCAATGGACAGCGCAGCAGAATACGATCAGGATACAAAGGAGCACGCCAAGGATAACATACAAATAATTTGGTATCATATCAGCTGTATCCTTATACACTATTTTGTAATATTTTATGTAAATATGTCGAAATCGGTTCCTAATTGGTTAGTATGTTAAGGACAG
The DNA here is from genome assembly GCA_964421915.1 of uncultured Lachnospiraceae bacterium. GTDB lineage: Bacteria > Bacillota > Clostridia > Lachnospirales > Lachnospiraceae > NK4A136. The sequence continues at coordinate 3,266 of CAYQZB010000020.1, read as the reverse complement.
AGAAAATAAAGATACTGAAAAAGCCGATAAACAGGGCATTTTCGGGGAAAGGAGAACTTTCTATGTCAGTTAAAATCACAGCACCTTATGAAAGGCTCTCACGAAATGATGAAATGCAGGGCGAGAGCAGGATAGAAGAAATTACAACACCAATACTCAACGAGTTTACCGAAAAGATTGTCGTGCATGAAACGGTCAATGTTTGGAACGAAAAGGAAATCTTGCAGTTTGCGGTTGCTGCTACTTCAAAGAGTGACATAGAAGTAAAACTTCGCTTTTTAGAGGAATACATAACTGAGGTAGAACAGAAACAATTCAGTCAGGAGCATAGGCAAAGACGAGGGGAATCCGAGGAAGAAATTTAATGAAATGCAATAGAAATATGAGCGTGATTGTGGTATTCTATTAGCGATACAAATCGACATTTGGAGGAGGGAATACAATGATAAGGCATATATGTATGTTTACATTAAAAGAGGATAATAAGGAAAAAAATATTATTGAATTTTTTGAAAGAGCTGAAAAGTTAAGAGAATTAGAAATAATAAAACAATTTAATATAGTTAGAAATGCGGAAAGAACACCAGTTTCTAATTATGATGTTGCTTTAATTTTTGACTTCGATACAGCAGAAACATTAGATGAATACCAAAAATCACAACTGCACATGGAATTTGGAGAATTTGTATATTCCATTAGAGTTGATAGAGCTTGTATTGATTATGAAATTTGATTTAGCTAAAAATTCCGGTTTGTCTAAGCAACCATTACCACAACCACAACTGAATAGGTAACACAGCGTCAGAGCGTATAGAAAGCTAATCTATGCGCTCTTTTTTCATGTAAAGGAGCAGAAAATGAAGAAAACAGATACCACCAAGCGGACACAGGAAAACGCAAAGGCTTTACCGAGAAAATCGGCAACACTACCTATGACGTATCATTCCATTACAGTCGACAAAGCAGGGAAAACATTGGATTTCTGGTATTTTTTAATATCTTTCATTATGTCCGAAAATTAGTATTAAAGTAATTCCAAACGCTTTCGCCCCGTGACTTTCGACCTTTGCGTGGATAGTTCTGTCCGCTGAAAAGCTTTCTCCGCTCCATAATTCGCATACATTAACATTGCCATAAAGCTCCAGATCGGTAAGAGGAATCTCAATTTCGACCTCGGTATCTCCCGCGTTGAAAATTGCGGCGTACTGTCCTCCCTCACAGTCAGCGGCAGTCCACAGAATACACTCGGAGCCGCCGATATTTTTTCTCCACACCTGATGAGAATGACGGGAGTTGCTGTGCATTTTCAGTATCGCTTCATTGGTGAGAAGTCCCATTGTAAAATCGTCAAAGCCCGTCATCTCACCGCCTATCATAAGGGGCGAACGGAAAATGCTCCAAAAGGTCATCATCGTTATCTGCTCGTTTTCGGTGAACTTTGTTCGGTTGGATTTGTCATAGTCCTGCAATATCGGTCCTATGGGGAGCATATCCGCGTCGGGAAAATGTCCCGCGCCCGTGTGGGTACACCACTTTTCCGCCCGCTCGAACATGGCGTAAAGAAACTCCCACTTGTCCCAGAAATCATCGGTAATGCGCCACATATTTGAAGTCTGCTTGTAAAGCTCCGCCTTTTCAAGAAGGGCGGGTCCAGGGGAAAGGCTCAGTACCATTTCACGTCCGCAGTCCTTCAGGGATTGGCTTAACATCACAAGCTCGGTCTCCTCGTGGGGCAATTCGCGACAGATGTCGTCCACCTTGATAAAGTCCACGCCCCATGAAGCATACAATTCAAAAAGGCTGTCATAATATTCCTTTGCGCCCTCCTTGGCAGGGTCAACGCCGTACATATCTGTATTCCAATGACAAATGCTGCTTGTTTTTGCGATTTGTCGGGCGGTCTTGTCCGTACCCTTTATGGGAGTATTTTGGTGTACCGCTTGTCTGGGAATGCCCCGCATAATATGTATGCCGAATTTAAGTCCGAGAGAATGAACATACTCCGCAAGGGGCGCGAAGCCTTTTCCTCCCGCCGCCGAGGGGAAGCGTTTTTCCGCAGGCACAAGGCGGGAAAACTCGTCCATGCACAGATCCGCAAAGGGCTCGTACTCATGGCTTGACGCGTCGGGTGCGCTCCATTGAATGTCCACAACAATATATTCCCAGCCGTATTGCTTCAAATGCTTCGCCATGAAACCGGCATTTTTTCTGACGGTTTCCTCGTCCACGGACGCTCCGTAGCAGTCCCAGCTGTTCCAGCCCATAGGGGCTTTTGATAAATTCTTTGAGAAGTTCATAGCATTATTCCTGTCAATTTAATTTTGTTTAACATTTTATTTGCGTACACACCATTCTGCGGCATTATGCAATATTTTAAGGTATTCGCCGCAAAGCAGATTTTCTGTTGAATGTCCCGGGGTAACTCCGCATATTCTTCAGGATCTTCTGTAGCATGATCACATATTGACAATTATATTTTATTGGGATACATTTGTATCAGCGATACAATTGTGTCACCATAATAAAATGTGCAAATATAAATGTCAAGAAATTTTTTAAATGATAAAAATCTTTCATTTCATAAAAAAGCCTGACCCAGGTCAATAACCCAGGTCAGACATTTTTGTTATTTATTATAAGACTTCTTTATCGTTTCGGCAGCTCCAAGCTGTTCTCGATCTCATTAAAATCCGCAAAGGAAAATTTCTCGGATGTTTCAAACAGAACGCTCTTTGCCATCTGGAAGCAGTCTATGATCTTCGGAGAGAAGACACCGCACTCGCCGTCCAGAATCATCTGGAATGCCGTATCCGTCGCATAAGGCGTCTTATATACCCTCATGCTGATCAGTGCGTCAAAAACGTCGGCAATCGATACCACCTGCGCCCAGATCGGGATCTCTTCGCCTGCCTTTCTGTCGGGATATCCGTTTCCATCATATCTTTCATGGTGATAACGGCAGATATCATAGCAGTAACGATAGAACTCACTATCCTCCTGCTTAAAATTCTCCAAAATCTCACAGCCATAGATCGTATGCTTCTTCATTTCATCAAATTCATCCTTGGTAAGCTTTGCAGGCTTTAATAAAATACTGTCCGGGATCGCGATCTTACCGATATCATGAAGCGCGGAAGCATTGACGATCAGGTCGATCTGCTCCTTTGACAGATCATATTCCGGATAAAACTTCTTCAAATATGTCAGGAAGATACGCGTAAAAAACTTTACACGTTTAATATGCTCGCCGGATTCCAGACTACGGA
>CAYQZB010000019.1:0-55962 GCA_964421915.1 uncultured Lachnospiraceae bacterium | reverse complement strand
GGCATTAAACCTAAAAAGGCTGATTAAAGCAGTATAAATATGCTGTTTAATCAGCATTTTTAGCTATTCAGCAAAGAGATATGCAACATTTAATGCTAAAAAATAGAGTTTGTCAACAGGTCCTTTTTAATCCGTCTCAAAAGATGGTCTTGTGGGATCATTGAGTCTATATCCAATATCACTATCTGAACCTGGCCGTTCTGTTTACCCATCATAAAAATGACCTCCTGTAATTGATATAATAATTATACCATAAAGAAGGCCTAAATTCTTTAATTTGTCAACAGGTCCAATAATTTACACTCTCGCCCTTTCCGCCCTGTCCGGTATTCTATCAAATTTTTCTGAAAGCATTTCTTCTATGCATGAAAATGGCATATTCCACAGAAACAGTCCTAAGCAGTTGATAAAGCCGAGCAAAACGTCAAAATTTTTCGATTACTATTCCTTATACATCATTGTTTTCTGTATCGTTGATTTTTTGAGAATTTTAGTGTATAATTTTTACATAATATAATATTTAAGAAAAAACAAAGGAAGTTATGGTGTTTAGCTTCTATAAGCATCATATAAGATGATTATATGGATGGCATGATTGGAACTATCATTATATTTTTATTAACTGTTGTGGTAATTGCTTTTCCCTATGGTATAGCGACAGTGATTTCTACTTATCCAGGTAAGTTTTGGATAAAAAGAATGTATCAAAACCCAATCTTAGATGATGATATATTATATTTTTACTATCAAAAAGCCACGGGATATAGAATGCTTTTTATGGTACATACTTTTTTTAAAAATGTAATTAAGATATTTGGGACTGCGGCTTTGTTTATTACCGTATATTATGCTGTTCTCGATGGAGAAAATGAACATAATTTAATATTGTTGTTTTCGCTGATAACCGCTATATGCCAAGTTACTGAAATACTAGTTCCAATGGATAAATTTATACAGATATACACACATGCAGCAAGAATTATGGAGTATGCATTGCTCCCGGAATCTGCTGGGGTAAAAAATGATTATATAGATAAGAAAACGGCATATGAAAAATTGCAAGAGGCATATAAAAGTGCTGAAGAATATATTGGAAAAGAATATATTTAGGTAAAAGAATATTGAAAAAATGGAGTAACCATAGGGTGGTTAATGGGATATTATCCTTTGCTGACAAAATTGTTCGGATGTGAATGCTCCATATGTTAATAGAAAATATACGGAGGAAAAGAGGATGTTATTGGAAAGATTACAGTCAGTTTTTAAGCGCATGCAAGAGTAATAGATCTGGTCACTACAGTTATTAAGAATAAAGGTTAGTAAAAATTATGAATGAAGGATTTTAAGTGAACAAAATGGATTGCTATATTGAGGAATATAAGAATGAAAAAGGAAAAATTATTGCAAGATTACAGGATAAGACATCTAGGAGGTAATATTATCTGTATTCAAAGTTACTTTTGGTGCAGAACAGAAAGAATATGATTTTGTTCTGAAAAATTATTATCAAATGCGGTTTAGTCCAACTGTGGCAATTGATGTAAAAGAAGTTGGTCACAGTTCTAAATGGGTATAGCGTGAAGTATGGAAACAGGTGCATAATACTGGAATAGATACAAAATCGCAGAACACTTTGAAATTACAGTGGGAGCAGTTTAAAACTGAACGCAAGGCTGTGAGCCGAGAGCAATGGGAAGAAGAGAAACAGGGACGGTTTGAACTAAAACAGGATAAAAGGAAAGAAAAGTATAGGAGGAGATAGTTTTTGGCTGAAAATTTTGAGTTAAAGGATGGAGTTTTGAAAAAGAGTGATACTTTAATATACAGTTTGTCGAAGAAAATGTTGGTTTTTTTGTTTATATATTATTTCATAATTTTAATTTCAGGAGGAACTTTTGCAATTATAATTGCGTGTACTTTAATGGGAGAAGTGGGAAAACAGCAAATTATGAAACTGGCATTTGTTATATCCATAGCAGTTAGTGGGATGCTATGTAGCGTTCATTATATTAGAAGATTATATAAGGCTTGTTTGACAAATAGGATTGAAATAAGTGGTGATGAAATAAAATGTATTGGGAATGTTACATATTTTCTTTTTAGACCTCTCTTTGCCCTTGCCTTTTCAATAGTAATGGTATTTATGTTATTGTCAGGAATGTTTATTGTAACTGGAAACTTGGATTATATTTTAAATGAGAAATTTGTATATTTATGTGTAGTTATATCAAGCTTTTTGGGATATTCAGTCGGTAATTTGATAGATAGATTTGAGAAAATTAGTAAAGAAAAAATTTCTAATCTTTTATAAAATATGAAAGGAATGTATTATATATATGGCTGATGAAAGAAAAGAGCTTATTAAAGAATTGCAAAAATTAGCAGAAGAAGTTTTGGCATTAAAGCTAGAGCATCGTCAAAAACGCCCTATTGTTATCGAGTTTAGCGGTTCGCCGAAAGCGGGAAAAACCTCCTGTATTAATTCTTTGGAACTATTTCTAAAACGCAATGGATTTTCAGTTAGTATTGTACAAGAGCGAGCAAGTATTTGCCCTGTTAGTGATAAACAAAGCCCAATGTTTAATTTATGGACTGCTTGTATGTCATTGGCAGGACTCATAGGGACACTTGAAAATAAGAAAAATCAGGTGGATGTTTTAATTTTAGACAGAGGTATTTTTGATGCATTGTGTTGGTTTCAGTGGCTTGTATGCAACAAAAAGATGGAAGAAGATCAAAAAGAAGTAACAGAAAATTTTTTGCTTATGGAAGAACTGGTAAAAAGTATAGATATTGTGTTTGCTTTTTGTGTTTTGCCAAATGTTTCTATAGAAAGAGAGTATGCTACACTGTTGACAGATAAGTTAGGAAGTATCATGAATCAAAAAGTACTTGGGGAATATTTGGAAGCGATTGAGGATACGATTTCAAATAAAAGCAGCTTTTTTCATAAAGTATTTAAAATTGAAACTTCTTGCAAAAATCAAGATGAAGTGGGAAAGGAGGTTACAACGATAACGCTTGAAACATTAAAAGATTTATTAATGGAACGTATAGGTTATTTTGAAAAAAATGAAATATTGAATGATATATTGCTATCCGAACAAATACTTAGTGATGATAAATTAACTGATGTATTAAGTACGATTAAGTTTGATTTAAGAAATTTAGTTGAAGAAAACTCTAATTATATACAGCCTATACCTATAGCCGTAATCACTAATATAGAAAAAGACAAGGTGTTGGTAATTAAAAAGAATAGAAGTGCAGTGTCGTTGGATTCACCTGAACGAGATAAGATTTTGCTTTATATTGGTGGTCATTCAAGGTATGAAGATTCAACAGAGGTAACATCTCATGATTTCATTTCCATATGCAAGAGTACTTTAAAAAGAGAAATTAAAGAGGAAATTGGTATAGCGATTGCATTGAATGGTATAAGACCGTTTTATATATATACTCCTTCTAATGAGCGAAGTAAAAAACATTTGGCTGTTTGTTTTGTGATTTCTCTTGATGAAGAAATTAAGTTACATTTAGATTCTCAGGAACTTATACTTAATAAAGGGAAAAGTAAAAGTGGAAAATTTTTAACTATTGATGAAATTTGCCAAGAACCTGAATTAGAACAATGGAGCGAAATGATCTTGAAACAATGTTTTAATACTGAGTATGAATCAAATAGACAATTATCAATTTTTGAAAACTGATTTGTGGTTAGATATTGGTTAAAAAAATTTGTTTGGAAGAAATACGAGAGCGATTTTTGGAGAATTTGGATAATAGCCAATCCAATAAAAGCCAGAGAATTGCAGCCAGTTTAAGTCATCTGCCGAGAAGTTCGAGCGGTACAAGTGTGTAAAAGTTATTTGATATAGAAGATCTATGAGATTGCCTGTCATGTTTATATTTAATTTAATAATCTGTTTTAGTAAAAATATTGTTGCCAGTATTGATATAAAGGTAAACGTCAAACCATGCGCCTAACCTTAAAATAAACGCCGCTTTCTATGAGCGGCATGGTTTCCTGCATTCTTTCGGAAGGCTTTCTGACCATGGCATTAGGTAGTCAAGCTCTGCAGGATCTATACTCCCTTTTTCGTCACAGTGTTTAGGTAACTCTGTGAGTATATATCTGAAGTAGTAATACGGACGAAGATTATTCAGCTTTGCGGTCTCTGAAATGCTGTACACCAAGGCACTTGAACTGGCGCCATTTGCTGTGTTGTGGAACATCTAGTTTTTCTTCCCCAGACAGAACATTCTGATGGCACGCTCTGAAGCCGAATTATCAATTGGAACATCGGGATTATTGTGATTGTCAATAAAAAAGTTCCCAAAATGTCGGAGAGAAAATGAGACGGAACACCCGGTGGCGAAAACCGGGCGCATCATTTTATTTTTCGGAGTTATTGAGATTAGCAAGCAGACTGAGGAGGTGTTCGATTTCTGCTTTATTCTTAGCGATTTCGTCATCTCTCTTAGCAATATCAGCCTCCTTCTTGGCGATGTCGGCATGGTTTTTAGCGATTTCATCATCCTTCTTTACGATTTCCGCCTCCTTTTGGGCAAGCGCTTCCTTCAGCTCATCCCGCTCCTTGGTGGTTTGTTTGAGGCGTTTTTCTCTGCCTGCCGTGCGGCGGTAATAATCCTCGCGCGCTTCGCACTGCTGTCTGATCTTTTCCTCCTGCGTAAGCTGGCAGACGGTGGCAACTGCATCTTCAATGTACTGATTATTTTCTGCGAGCATCTTTAATTCCTCCCATGTGGTGGCTTTAAACACGGCGGCCCAGCGGTCGATCTGATAATCTCGGTCTTCCTTGGTTGCAAGGTCTATCTGTGTTAAGTCTAACACAGACAGACGGAATTTGTCACTATATATCAGGTGACTTTTTTCATTCATAAGATAGTAGTTGGCGAAAAATTCGGGACTGTCCGCAAAGAGGGTGAAGTCCAGAAGCCCAATCTGTATGGCAGGGCGGACATCTTCATAATCCTCCCCGCGGTTTAAGCTGTCAAAGACGCGGCACAGATAGCACAGGGAGCGTTCCGGCCAGTTCCCTTCATTTATGACCTGGAGCTCCAAATTGATGGTAGTTTGTCCGTTTAAATCCACTTTGATGTCGAGGATATAGTTTTTTTCATCAATGGTCTTGCCCAATTCGATCGGATTAAGGATCGTGACGGAGGTAACGTCATCAGGATCCAGATGGAGCAGGGCGCAGATCAGGGACTTTAAGACATTGGTGTTGGTCTGCATCAATGCTCGGAAAAGGTAATCATTGGACATACGGACGGGGATGGCTCCGTGGAGGTCATCCAGATTGACGGTATCTGTGTATGTAGTGGAAACATTGCTTTTTTTCATGGTTTCGTTCATAAATATGCTCCTTTCATTGGTGCTATAAGTTGCTGTACGATATTACAGACCGGCGTTCTTCGTTGCAAGCCGGTATCCCCTGCTGCAAACTGGTGTTTACCAGTGCTTAATCTTGTAAACCGGTATTTAATGTTACAGGTTGGCGTTTAATCTTGTAAACTTGTGTTCAATCTTGCAAGCCGGGGATTAATTTCACAGACTGGGGACAACCATGTAAATTAAAACTCCTTGTTCTTGCTGAAAAATCATAGAACGAATAAGAAACAGTTCCTAAAGAAAAACACTTAAGAAGATACAAAAACAATAATAATAGAAATAGCTTTAACAATTATAAACAAACAAAAGTCGCATCACACGACGGGTATGTCTTTAAAAATAAGAAATCGCCGGCGATCTGCCAATGAAATCCCAGACACTAAACAAAATACACTGAAATGAGAATATCGCATATTGGATCAAAAGTCAATCCTTTGGGCAAAAGTTCCCTTAAGAAATTTTTGCCCAAATTCTTTCCCAAAAAGTTTAATCACGGCAGCTAAATCTGTTTGAACACTTTAAAATAGAGGATTCTGGCGCATTTGAGTTTTAAAAATGGGGAAACTTATCATATGGCAATGTGTGAAGAATTGTGTTACAATAATGACGTTACATAGTTCAATAGATTAAAGATTTTGTGAATAATCTTACAAGAGGAGAACTGTATATGGGTGCAATAGTAAATTTGAAAAATACATATGAAGATTTTGCAGTGGAATTTGAAGTGTTACCGCCTGTAGATATTACTGAAAAGATGGACGATCGTCGGAAAAGAATTGTTGATGGAATTGCATCTATTGATGAACAGCTTGCAGAAAACCAAAAGGTTCTTGATAGTTTGAATTCAGAAATAAATAAATTGACAAATCATGCAGATGGTATTGATTATATGGTAGCTGTGGCTAGTGGTGTATTGGCTGGTATTATCGATATTATTTTTGTTGAAGATTTTTCACTTGAAAAAGCAAATGAATGGGGAAACCAAAAAACAAATAACTTTGTTGTAAAGATAGCACAGAAAAAAGGATATGAAGGTGATGATTTATACGGTGCTGTCGATTTTTTGGAAAAGAAATATCCTATTGCGGCGGATAAGGCGACAAATGAATATGGAGGAGGTTTACAGCATCATTTAAGAGATTTTTCACATCACCCAACTCCAATGGGGCTAATATTCTCTTTTTTAACACAGTTTACTCATAAAGTGTACGGAACAGATGTAGCTGGTGTTTTTAAAATAGTGGAATTAAAAGAGGGAGACTTAATTTTAGTTGGGAAAAACTTTCCTGAAAAAGTCACATTTGGTGTGATTAATTGGATTTTTCATATGGTGAGTGATATGGCTGGCTCATCTAGCTCTATCTTGGAAGGAAAAGTTGGAACGGGACTTCCGGGACCTTTGGTCTCGTTATTGAAAGAAATATCAGCTTTACCCATTTTTAGAAAATTAAACGACAAAGGTTATAAAGAGTTCTCAGTATGGATTTCGAAGTTATTTAATGGAACATTATTGGGAAAAAGGGATGAAAATGGTAAACTGATTCCTTTGAAATTTGACTTAAGGACAGAGATCGGGGTAGCGCAGTATATAGGTAAGCAAGCTGTACCTGTAATTATTAACGAATGCATTGTAAGAGGGTTTTACTTTATAAGGAGATTTTATATGGAACTCTGCGATAATAATGTAAAACAGATAAGTGACTTGAAAGATATAAGCTGGGAAAATACGCTACCATTTAAGAATAGAACTGTTATTAGAATGTTGACTATATCGACAGGAACAATGACAGCAATAGATTTAGCAGATGCTGCTATTGAGTCTGCTGTAAAATCTGGTGGTGTAGGACCTGCATTTGTTTCTAATATGCTTGTAAAGGTTAACTTTGTGGGAATTGGTAGATTTGCAATCGCAGTTGGTTCAGATGTAAGTATGGGAATGAAGCGTAGTAAATTAAGAAATCAGCGCATTGTTGCTATGAATGAGCAGATATTTCTTATGAATGGAAAGACATTTTTTAAACAAGCAGAAATGTGGATTGCAGCGGAAAGTGTAGAAGAAACATTAGAAGAAGCTTATACCTTGATGGAAGAAACTGCAAAGACATATGCAAAGGCATATTCTGATATGAAGTCTGATTTGAAAAAGATAGGAACCTATATAACATGTATTGAGGAGAAAAATGTAGGATTGCTAGAGGAAGTGAATGATATACTTAAATGGGAGTAAATGTATATGAGTAAAAATGAGATATTAAGCATAGATAATATAAACGAGAGTCAAGTGCCCTCGGTTATTAACGATCAATTTAGCAGATTGTCAATTTTGCGTAAGAATGTTGATGAAGCCTCAAAAAAGGCATTACAAGCACAAGAGAGCACTAGATCCGCAAAGAATAAATCAGCAAAACTTTTTCATAAAAAAGAAGCAATAGAATCATTACAGGAAGCTACTAGCGATATAGCTGATGCGCAAATTTCTGCAGCGCAAGCACAAGAACTGTCTTTTGAATATCAGCAGAAACTAACTGAGGTGACAAAATACCTTTTTGGCTTAGGTGTTACTAATATTGCGATGAATCGAAGCGTGTGTCGTGAATTGGAAATGAAATTAAAAGGGGCATCAGAAGAAGAACTCGATGAATTTGCTCGTCAAGAGATAATTGGAGTTGTTAAGCAGCTTAAAGCTCAAGAAGATATTATGAAAAAGCAAAGTGAGTTGACTAATCGTGTTAAGGAACATGAGAGTAAACTGACAAGGTATGAGGAGAAAACCACTGAATATGACTCTAAATTTAAAGCGCACGAAGAGTATGACAAGAAACAGGATGATTTACTACAAAAGCATACTGAAAAAGATATAGAACATGATGCTTTGATTGGAGAAAATAAAAAGAGAATTACTGAGCATGGTAGATTGTTTGATGAGAAAGCAAAAAAGGATAAAAGCCAAGATGAAGAAATAGCACGTCAGGCAGCCAAAGACGAAGAACTGGGCAAACGAATTGCTAAGGGTGAAGAAAAAGATAGAAGCCAAGATGAGGAAATAGCACGTCAGGCAGCCAAGGATGAAGAGTTAGGTAAACGGATTGATAAGTGCGAAGAAAAAGATAGAAGCCAAGATGAGGAAATAGCACGTCAGGCAACCAAAGATGAAGAATTAAGCAAATTGGTAAATGAATTGAGACAAACTAATCTCGAAAAGGAGAAGCAGATAAGAGAACTTGAAACTATATGTAAGGCGCTGTCATCGAAAATAGAATTAGGTTCAGAACATGTTAATGGTGTGGAAAATGAATTGATTGCAAAAATTGATGAAAAGGCAAGCAAAAAGGAAAATGTAGTTTCTTACATTATCTGTGCTATTGCATTATTGATTTCTATTATTCGGTTTTTCGTATAATGTTGTCTATATTTTTTGGTATATTGCTTCAAAATGGGTAGTGTAAAAAAGTTTGTGTCTTTGGTAAAAATGTTACTATCATTGGCTCAAAAAAACCGTCAGGAAACTTATGCGCTTGCAACAACTTCATCTAATAAAGCATGTGTGAAAATGATGAATAGCGAAGTTGCATTTGTGGAAGTTCCACTTCCAGCTATGAATCCTGTTTCACCCGGCGAAAATGGATTCCGTCCGGATATCACCATAAATATCGCTTCTGTTATCAGTGGTTTTTCCAATCCTCATTATGCCGCTTGTTGAGGATTATTTTGCGTGGGTAAAAGAGATTCTTGCCGATGCTGCCGTTTTTCCCAAAGGAAAAACAGCTGACGGATTAAAATACAGACTCAATCAGTAGAAATATTTAAAAGTATTTCTTGATAATCCCGATGTTCCAATTGATAATTCGGCTTCAGAGGCGCCATCATAACATTCTGTCTGGGGAAGAAAAACCGGATGTTCCACAACACAGCAAATGGCGCCAATTCAAGTGCCTTGGTGTATAGTATTTCAGGGACCATAAAGCTGAATAATCTTCGTCCGTATTACTACTTCAGATATATACTCACAGAGTTATCTAAACACTGTGACGAAAAGGGAAAATATATCCTGCAGAGCTTGACTGCCTAATGCCATGGTCAGAAAGCCTTCCGGAAAAATGCAGGAAACCACGCCGCTCATAGAAAGCGGCGTTTATTTTAAGGTTAGGCGCAGGGTTTGACGTTTACTTATCAAGCTAATCAATAATGGCTTCCGCGTCTGGAATGCCGGATTCCGTATCTGGAGTTACTAAAAATGGTGGAGAAGGCACAGTGCGTAAGCTTGTCGTATGATGGCGTTGCAAGAAGTGACAAAAACCTATTTGAAAATTCTTTACTTTTCTTAAATTCGAATGTATAATCAAATTATAAAATTTTACGGAATATACGGATAGACCAGCTTTGGAAAGTCTTAATATAGAAAATGCATAGACGGTATAAAAGGATAAATATACTAAAACTCACTAAGAGTGCATTTTCAAAAGCTATCGATATTATAGTATATAGCACACCCTATTATATGGGATTAAAATCTACTTCGTCGGGATTGGATGGATAAAGCAATTAATATTTACTTAATCCAAAACTTAATGAGGAAAATTTTATGAGCAGAAGAAAATATCATACTAAAAAGGATCCTGCCACGTTGACCGATATAAATAAAGGCGTACAAACGCTTGCTGAAACGTCTGGGAAAACAGGAGAAAAATTAGATGATATTAAATGTAATACAGATGTATTGGTTAGGAGCAACAGAGCCAAATTACCACTTATCGTGGCAATTATAAGTGCTGTTGCGACGATTATCGGGACTATTGCCACAATCATCGGAATTCTTATTTCAAACGTCAAGCCTATAGCGGAATCCCCATCGGATATATCCGGTACAGATACAACAACATCTGCTTATGAAATATATTTATACTCTGACTATAAGAGAGTCGAAGTAGGCTTTCAAACTGATATAACTGCAACACTAAATTTTGATACAGATTCCGTCTATATAGATGCGTATCTTGATTCTGTCCATAATGGAGATACGGTGATAATGACACAGAAAAATTCGTCAGAATGGCAGGCAAGGGTTTATTTTCAAGAGATTGGAAACTTTGAGATTGTAGCAACTGCCATTGCTCCGGATGGTACGATAATAGAAGGAACTGTGGAAATAGAGATTATCCCTGTTGGTGGGAATATAGTTGATCAGATTTTTTGAAGGTAAAAATTAAATTTCCTTTATGAAAAAAGAGAGAGCGGAAAATTCATTACCGACCTTTTGAACTTTAGAATCAATTATGATACTAATGAATTGTAATTGAAGAAAATTGGAATGGCGGAGAAGTAATGATTGCTCCGTTTTTATCAGGAGATGATATTTATTATTATTTTTTGACAGGATAGTTGTTGAATTTACAAAGGAGAGTTATAAAATGGAGATAAAACCTAAATATAATCAGTTATTATGTGTTAATAGAATGCGGCAATCATCTATGGAGCGTGAGGCTACAATTGATCAGTTTTACAGTGATAGATCAAGAATTTTATACTCGTCTTCTTTTCGCAGATTACAGCAAAAGGCACAGGTTTTTTCTCTGGAACCAAATGCAAGTGTAAGAACTCGTTTAACTCACTCGCTTGAGGTATCTGACTTGGGACGTACCCTTGCAAATAGAATAGCATACAAATTGAGTGAAAATAGTTTTCTTGATTCTGACAAAATATCGGATGTTGTGGCTATAGTGGAGAATGCGTGTTTGCTGCATGATATTGGGAATCCTCCTTTTGGGCACTTTGGCGAAATTGCTATTCGTGATTGGGCTAATAATGATGCATTAAAGGCACTTCCCAAAGGAATAAGTACGGATGATCCACTGCTGGAAAAATTGATGAGTGATTTTCGGGAATTTGATGGAAATCCGCAAGGGTTTAGAACAATTACAAAATTGCATACAGAATATGATGAATATAGTTTTAACTTAACTTTTGCGACATTGTTATGTACCCTTAAATATTCACGAGCTGCCGGTGAAGCAAAAGGTTCCGGCATTTTGAAAAAAGCCGGATATTTTCGAAGTGAAGAAGAGATAGTGGAAAAGATTTGTTCGGAAACGGGAATAGAGTTACATCATCGTTATCCATTTACATATATAATGGAAGCTGCTGACGATATTGCATATTGCATGAGTGATATCGCAGATGGTATAGAAAAACGAATATTGACAGTTGATGTGTTTATTAACGAATTTGAGAAAGAGTGGAAAAGGGAATATAAAAACGAGAACATACCAATAGAATTGCCGGATACTAATGATATTCAATTTGGAAGAGATATATCAGTTCCATGGTCTCAAAAGGCAATGCAAGAAACAGTAGATAATTTTTTTGAACATGAAAGGGAAATTTTTGATGGAACTGCTGATTCGTTGATAAGTATTGATAAACCAATGGGACGTGTTCTTGAAACAATAAAAAGCGTTTCAAGGAGAATTTTATATCCTTCATTTGAAGCGGAAAGCATAGAACTTACAGGATATGCTGTGATAACCGGTATTTTAAAAAACTATGAGAGAGTTTTGAGTTTATCTAATGAAGTGTTTTTGAAAATGATAAACGGGGAGAAGACGGATAATATTGATGTAGAGAGACGATTATACAATCGTTTGGGACGACGCTATATCTCTGCATATAAATATGCAATAAGCAAACTCGATGAAAAGCAACATGATTATGCAATTAAAGAGTGGTGGTTGCGAGTGCATTTATTGATAGACCATGTTAGCGGTATGACAGATGAATTTGCGCTTGAAACTTATCAAATGTTAGAAGGAATAAGTTTAATGCATAAGTAAATTTTTATAATAAATTACAGAAATTAGATGAATTACTGTAGGTGTTTGAAATATAATTTATAGGAAATTATAATAAACTTTAAAAATTATTTATAATTAATTATTGTAATTCATGAAACTTGAGTGAAAGATGTAAATAAAACAATATATTTTATTGCGTTGACAATATATATTTTTTTATATATAATTTATTTGCAATATAGTTTATAAAAAAGAAAGGGAAATATATGATAGTAACAGGAAAAGATTTTGATAATAGATATGCCGCGGGTCAAGAGGCGGTTAATCGAGGGGAGTGGAGATTGGCTTATGACTGCTTTAATGATTGCCTTCAATATTTGAAATATTATGAATCTTGGCGAGAAGATGAAATTTCACAACTTGAAAAACTCGTTGATCAATGTAATGCAATGTTTTAATATACAGTAGAAATATTTGTTATAAAAACCTATCAAACAAATGTAGAGTTTAAAAAGAGGTGGAAGTCAAACCACCTCTTTTCGCGTAAGATTTGAACATTTAGACATTTTGGCTTATTTATTTTTGAAATAGCGTGCTTATAACTACTACATACAGTCGCTAATATATTTGAAGGCAGAGCGGTTCGTGCTATGTCTGTGTTGGAATACAATAGGATTATTGAAACTAACTGAAAAATTGATAAAGGAAATTTTCTAAGTGTAAAAAGATTATTTTATTAAAAGATTAGAGGATAAAACTATGGGATTTGCAGAATTTGAAGAAAAAGAATTTGAGAAACCGCTATATAATCAATTGGAGAATGGTAGATGTGATGTATGGACACCAGGACAATGTTTTGAAGGATATATTGGTTTTGATTATTCCGCTAATATTAACACATATGAGTTCTGGAATAGATTTGGTGGTTTCATACCAGGAGGTGTAGTTTTAAATGATTATAATATGGGATATATATGGAGAAAAATGAAAAAGAAGAGAATGCTTCCTGATTTTAGCGTAAATTTATTTATACAAGCTAAAAGACCATATATACATAGCGGAACATTCGGGGGTGCGATATACGATGACAAGCACTATTCTTTTGAGATAAATCAAAGGCAGCAAAAAATATTGGAACGATTAGATCATAAACTTCACCATAGGGCTTTATTAGTTTACGCTGCTCCGGTATTTGGGACATATGAGGAATTATACAGATATACAAGAGAAGGAAAGATAATTGATAATACTTCTTTTCCCAAAATAGATACATTGTCTGGACATTCTCATTGGTATTATTGTGATGCTAAAAATGGAATAGCCCACAGTGAGCCTGAGGAAGAAGAATCATTTAGTATATTTGAACTAATTGAGGAAATAAAGCAAGAGCATTATAATGCTGAAAACATAGAATTCAATGAAAATATAATAGATTTATCGGATGCTGTTATAAATGTTTTAGATGAGTTTATAGATGATATACAAGTAAAATATTGTTTGTCACAAATAAAGGATATGCGAATGATTTATGAGTATCGTCAAAATCGGATAGATAATATTGATTATAAAACAGTTGTTTCGTTTTTAACAGTTACTATATTTTGTGAAGTGTTCAATTTGGATTGGTTTGTTTTGTGATTAAGAAGTTGAGATAATAGATATTGAGAGAAGGGGGATTATATTATGGAATTGACACCCGAAATGATTGCATTAGGAACTGAACTGGCAACAATAGCAGGAAGAAAAAGTGTAGAGGCAATTATTGATAAGATAAGAACAGTAAAGAATAAGGGAGATAAAGATGAAATTATAAATAATTTGGAAGAAATTATAAATGAACTTATATCAGATAAAAATAGACTTATTCAGATTTCGCAAGCATATGAAGAGAATATAATAACGCAGAAAATAACACAAGATGAGATAGATTACATAACAAATAGTATTATTCCATTATTGGAAGATGTTTTAAAACAAAGTACTAATGATGATTCAGGAAAAATCCAAGATGGTATAAACGCTATTAAACCCATCTTATCGAAAGAGATATTCAATATAATGCAGATTTTGGGATTCAATTTTAAAGAGGCAATTGGAGAGCCATTAACAGAACTATTAGCTGCTTTTATAAGATCAAAGATTAATACATCAGAAAAATCTTTGGAACTTCAAATGCTTGTAGGGCAACGAGAAGTAGAATATTTAAAGATATGCCAAGATGAAGAAGCATACAATAGACTTATGAGCATTTATCAGAAAAATAAATAAACTCTGATTTTTATGGATGGGGAAGCATGAGTAAGATTATATTAGTGAGAGTTTATGCTGGAATATATACTAGTAACGCTAAAGTAGGTGAAGCACAAAAAATAACAAGTATATTGCATATGAAAATTAAATGTGATTGCTTCATGAATATATAAATTCTCATAGGATGATTAGAAAAAGTTTGCTGTTGATCTATAATTTATAGTGAAAAGAATTTTGTGAGAAGGAGAGGGGAATTAGTATGGACTTTGATTGTACTAAACCATTAGGAGATCAATTAGACTTGTATTTGAAAAATGATATAGACATGATATGCTATGAATTATGCATAAATGGGATAGTTTATGAATCCCAATTTAAGAGTCTATGGTCAATGGTATGTAAAAAAAATTCGTATGAAATGACAAAATTATTTTCAAGAGAAAGTGGAATAGATATTTCTTATGCATATGAT
This sequence comes from uncultured Lachnospiraceae bacterium, assembly GCA_964421915.1. Lineage (GTDB taxonomy): Bacteria > Bacillota > Clostridia > Lachnospirales > Lachnospiraceae > NK4A136. Next base: position 41,036 of record CAYQZB010000019.1, on the reverse strand, counting down.
AATGTGACGTGTAATTTTGTGTATTATGATACTCATAGATTTTCAATGAGAGAAGCAATGGAAAAGTCTGTATTATATCAGAAGTCTTTTTTTAACTAAAGAATATATTTTTATGAAATTAGCATTTAAGTATAATAGATAGACTTAAGACATTAAAGCAAGCAGGTAAGCATCATATCCTTTGCCTTTCGTAAGCGCTAAGTAAAATGGAGACTTTAACCATTCCGTCGAGAACTTTATAATGGTTGCTGGGAAACGCTGGCATTTTACGCTGCTATCCATGCTGGAGGCAAGCGTTTTATCCCACTATCAAAGGAGTGATCATTATGAGCGCAAAACGGATTAACAAGGATGATTAGGTCAGGCTCATCATGGAATGTCGTTACAGCGGTCTTTCCAATTATTGATGGGGCGAGGCAAATGGTGTACTAAATGGTGTACTGTATGGAACTTTTTACAACTGGATCGACCATCTAAGGGAAGCGGGTTTTGTCATTTCTGCACCTATTGTATATTTCACTTGGGCAAGATCATCTGCATGGTAAAATAGATCTACCGTCACTAAATGGAACACCCGGTTGCGAAAACCGGGTGCACTATTTTATTTTGCGGAGTTATTGAGGTTGGCAAGCAGACTGCGGAGGTGTTCGATTTCCGCTTCTTTTTTGGCAATGTCTGTATGGTTTTTAGCGATTTCGTCATCTTTCTTAGCAATATCAGCCTCCTTCTTGGCGATGTCGGCATGGTTTTTAGCGATTTCATCATCCTTCTTTACGATTTCCGCCTCCTTTTGGGCAAGCGCTTCCTTCAGCTCATCCCGCTCCTTGGTGGTTTGTTTGAGGCGTTTTTCTCTGCCTGCCGTGCGGCGGTAATAATCCTCGCGCGCTTCGCACTGCTGTCTGATCTTTTCCTCCTGCGTAAGCTGGCAGACGGTGGCAACTGCATCTTCAATGTACTGATTATTTTCTGCGAGCATCTTTAATTCCTCCCATGTGGTGGCTTTAAACACGGCGGCCCAGCGGTCGATCTGATAATCTCGGTCTTCCTTGGTTGCAAGGTCTATCTGTGTTAAGTCTAACACAGACAGACGGAATTTGTCACTATATATCAGGTGACTTTTTTCATTCATAAGATAGTAGTTGGCGAAAAATTCGGGACTGTCCGCAAAGAGGGTGAAGTCCAGAAGCCCAATCTGTATGGCAGGGCGGACATCTTCATAATCCTCCCCGCGGTTTAAGCTGTCAAAGACGCGGCACAGATAGCACAGGGAGCGTTCCGGCCAATTTCCTTCATTGATGACCTGCATCTCAAGATTCAGAATCGTGCGTCCGTTTAATTCCACTTTGATGTCAAGGATATAATTTTTTTCATCAATGGTCTTGCCCAGCTCGATCGGATTAAGGATCGTAACGGAGGTAACGTCATCAGGATCCAGATGGAGCAGGGCGCAGATCAGGGACTTTAAGACATTGGTGTTGGTCTGCATTAATGCCCGGAAAAGGTAATCATTGGACATACGGACGGGGATGGCTCCATGGAGGTCATCCAGATTGATATTGTTTTGGGCTGTGTATGTAGTGGATATATTACTTTTTTTAATGTTTTTTTTCATACAATATGTTCCTTTCATTGGTGGTATAAATTAGAAATCAAAGTTATAAATAAGTGTTCCATGTCATAAAGCGGTCTTTGATACCGCAAACCAATATTTCATGTTTTCAACAGGGAATCCATGCTGCAAAAAAGAATCCGCAACTTTGACAAAAAATCATAGATTGCAACTTTGACGAAAAATAATAGAGCAAACGAATAATAACTTTTAAAAATCGGATTTAAAAGATAACATAGATACAAATAAGAAATCGCCGGTGCTCTGCCAATCAAAATCCATGTATTAGATTAACATACACTGGAATGAGAATATCGCATATTGGATCAAAAGTCAAGCATCTGCGCAAATTCTAAAATAAAGGTGGACAAGCTGTATTTTTCATGCTAGTATAAAGATACAAGAAAGATACTCACGAGTGGGGTATCATTATAGTTATTCAAGTAAGGGAACTACGAGTGAGTTCCCTTTACTTTTGCCTATACATAATATTTTGATCAAAACATATAATATTATTACAATTTTTCTTTGGACGGGTGCCGAAGAAATTATTGTAACCAAGTAAAGGGAGTCACGGGTGGGCTCCCTATTACGATGTCTTTCTTTGATAAAATATAAGCATTAACAATGTGGAGGGGATAAGGGAGGAAAGAAAAAGTGACAGAGAAATGACACTTGCAAAGTTTGGAATATGTTTGACGTCATTAATGATCATACTCTTGGCAGGATTAGTTACTACATATAAAATGCAAAGATTATAGGTAAGAACGACTCGCATTCAACATAATATTTGTAATATGACTATGAAATCATAGATACAATCGGCATTAGTCATCCCCACATTTGGCTTTACGCGCTAACAAAGACTCAAGCATTTCTCCAAGAGTATTCAGATCAGCCGAAAGTATTTCCAATTCTTCCTCATTAAGACATTCTGCAAGCTGACAAGCTATAGTTGATAAAATATAGAGACTTTGACAGTTGTTTTTCATAATTCTTCCTAGGGGGATATTTATATATTATATGTAGGAAAATGTAGAAATGTGAAGATGGAGAATAATTTATCTTTATGAGCAGCGAAGCCGGCAATATGTGTCAATGCTTATAAACTCAGAGAATTAGAAAGCAAAAAAATAATTGATATGCAGCGACATTTATATTACGATACTCTTTAGAAGGAGATAGATGTGATAAAAAATCAATCACAATATATTTAAGGGGAGTATCTATCATGGAAAATTTAAATAAGCTGAGTGTGTTCATTAGTCTGGTTTTGAGACACAAGCCGGATGCGGCGCACATTACATTGGATGAGCATGGATGGGCTGATGTGGAAGAACTATTGGCTGGTATTAATGATACAGGAAGAACAATAGATATGGGAATTTTGGAAGAGATTGTCAGGACAGATAATAAGCAGAGATATTCTTTTAACGAAGATAAGACGCTGATCCGCGCTAATCAGGGTCATTCCATTTCGGTTGATGTTGAATTGGAAGAAAAGCAGCCTCCTCATCTTTTGTATCATGGGACTGCGGAGCGTTTCCTGGAGTCTATTATGGCAGAGGGGATAAAACCAATGAACCGGTTATATGTGCATTTATCAAAAGATGAAGAAACGGCGGTGAAGGTTGGAAAAAGACATGGTAATCCGGTTGTACTGAAAATCAGCGCTGAAGAGATGTATCATGACGGAAAGAAATTTTACCTGTCTCAGAACGGAGTATGGCTCACAAAATATATAGAAACGAAATATATCGAGTTGAAATCATAGCAGTCAGCAGAAAATCAGGACAGTCCTTATGGCGCGTGGAGTCCGGAGTTTATCCGGTTTCCGAAATCTCCGGCTCTTGAAAGATAGCAGCATCCGGGGGATTGTAAGTAAAAAAGAAAAAGCATATTAAAAGAACACTCACTAACATACCTAGTATAGATGTGTAAGATTCCAGCCGGCGGGACAGCGTGAGTTTATAAGAGAACCCAAAGGCGATCATAATACTCAAAATGAAGATACTGATATCCATAATAAAAACATTGTTACCAAGGATATAGGTATAAGCATAGTAAAAAAGCGGGATTAGAAACGCGCCCATTAAAATTCCGAAACATAAAGCAGAAGTAATACAGGAGTATTCTCTGCGGAATTTTAAAATCATTATAAGCGAGTAAATCAACATTGGGAAGAATAACAGCTTCATATGTTCCCAGATGGATTCATTAATTGGCGTAAAATACCCAACAATACGATTATTTCCGCTCCAATCATATAAAAAATGTGCCAGTGTTCCCGTGATCAATACAAAAATGATTCCGATAATTGTATATTGTTTTAAGTGTTTCATAGAAATTCCCATGCCTTTTCATTTCCTGCGTATTCTAGACAACAAAAAGCGTAAGCTTTTGTTGTATGCTTCCACAGGCACAAAAGTCGTAAAACGAATAAATTCGTATATGAATAGTATGTGAGGCTGAGAAACTATTATGTGTTCTGGTTAATTATTTCAGAAAGAAAAATAAATATTACGAAAGGCTTAAAAATCTTATTTCATTTGTGGCGAATCAAATACAGAGATATATTTGATTCACCATAATACTTCAGTTCAGCCTGTAGATCATAAAATTCAGATATGCAGCAAACAAACACCAAAGCAGATATGGAATCTGCAGATAGGAAGACAACCGATTGATCTGATAAAACTTATAAATCATCAGGGCTATTAAAGCAATCATTACCAGCAGCCAAAGGAAAGCAAATAAGTACAAAGAAAATCTAAAAAAGATGATACTCCACCAAAAGTTAAAAAATAATTGAAGGGCATAAGTTTTTAAGGCATATTCTTTCTGTAGACTATTGGACTCATAAATTATGTAAGATGAAATTCCCATTAAAAAATAAAGAATGAACCAAACGATAGGAAAGATGTAACCAGGAGGACTAAGCGGCGGTTTGTTTATTTGGGAATATAACGATGTTCTTCCGCTGAAAAGAGCTGATAATGATCCAACGGCAATAGGAATAAGGATAGAGATAATCAAGGCGCTTGTATTCTTTATTTTCATTATATTTCACTCTTTAAATACAGTTTGGTTTATGATATGTGTCGTTCCGGGAAAATATGAGTTTAGTAAAACAACTCTTTGATTGGCATTAATTTTGCCGCTGACTGAAAAGTTATATTTGCAATTCCGCACATTCCATGCTACCATACATGCAAAGCATATTTTTCTATAAAGCAAATTTATCGTCTATTTATCTATATTAATTTTCAGAAAATCCATGCTTTTAATCACTTTACTATTTCAATAAGCAGGAGACTCTGAAAAAAGTGGCAATTGTCATAGTGCAGTTTGAAGAAAGAAAATACAGCAGAAACATAGGAGGAAGGAATCTGTGAGGGAAGGATTATACGCCCTGCTGGTGAACAGGCAGGTCGGGATAGCGCAGCGCTATCACAGGGTGCACGACGGCAGGACGGGCATAGGAAGGCTGGTTTCTTATGCCTATCTGTTGTGGCTGAATGTGGCATATTATCTATTGTTTTGCCGGTGGCTGGGCGCGCCGCTTACGATTCCCGTTTATGAGGAAAAAAGGCTTCCTCTGAAAACACCGGAAAATGTGCTGGTCAGACATCCTTCGCCGGATCAGCTGGCAGAGAAGCTGAAGGCATATGATATTGTTTCCTTTGATATATTTGATACGCTGGTTTTCAGACCGTTCTCCGAACCGACAGACCTGTTTTATATCGTGGGGCAGAAGCTGGGATATATGGATTTTAAACGTATCAGGATGGAAGCGGAATACCTTGCGAGAGGCAAAAAGTTTGACCGCTGCGGCAGCTTTGAAGTCAATCTTTCGGAGATATGGGAGCGGCTTGAAGAGATGACGGGGCTGGACAGTAAGCTCGGGATGCAGGCTGAGATGGAGACGGAATTGTCCCTTTGCTATGCCAATCCCTATATGCAGCAGGTATATCGGAAGCTGCGGGAATGTGGTCAGCGCATCGTGCTTACCTCGGATATGTATCTTACGGAAGAAGGGCTGGAGCAGCTGCTGAAACGCTGTGGGTATGATGGGTACGAAAAGATCTTTGTATCCTGCGAGGTGCAGAAGGCCAAGGGAAACGGCAGGCTTTTTGATTATGTAAGGAAGTACTGTCTGCAAAAACCGCAGGATATGCAGGAGACGGACGGCTTAGGACAACAGGCGCGTAAAAAGCAAAGCGGGCTGACCTTCGCCCATGTGGGGGATAACAGGCGCAGCGATTTTGAAATGGCGAAAAAGCATGGATTTACGCCGTTTCTGTATCCGAATGTCAACCGGAATACGCTGTTGTACCGCTGCTATGATATGTCGCCTATGATCGGCGGAGCATACAGGGGGCTTGTCAATAACCGCATTTACGGCGGATTATGCAGATACAGCAGGAACGGTGAGTACGGCTATATCTATGGCGGGCTTTTTGTGACGGGTTACTGTGCTTTTATCCACAGCTATTGCAGGGAGCACGGCATAGAGAAGATTCTGTTTCTTTCCAGAGACGGCGAGATATTGAAACAGGCATATGATATCCTGTATCCGGGTGAGGAGACGGCGTATGTATATTGGTCCAGGCTGGCGGCAGCCAAGCTTTCTGCGGAGTATATGAAATATGATTACCTGCGGAAAATGATCGATCATAAGGTGGGACAGAATATCGCGCTGGCGGATATTTTAAAAGATATGGAGCTGGAGGAATTGACGGGCAGCCTTGCGGATCATGTGCCGGAATATCTGAGGGAGGGATATTATCAGCCGTTTGCGGTAGAGATTGATGAGGAGGATGCTGAAAAAAAAGAAAGGCTTGAGAGAAGACGTCAGGAATACAGGCAGAGCTTGATTGCGGGCCGGAGGAAGAATTGGAAGGCGATGAAGCCGGAGGATAAGCTGACGTATGCCAATGCGGGGGAATTTACGGATTTTATCTGCAGCAACTGGGAAACTGTGCTGAAGCTGTATCAAAAACAACGGGAAGCTGCGGGAGTATGGTATCGGGATGCCGTCGGACAGGCCAGAAGCGTGGCGGCGGTTGATATCGGCTGGGCGGGAAGCGGCGCGGCGGCGCTTAAGGTCCTTTTTGAGAAGGAATGGAACATTCCCTGCCGGGTGACGGGAATCGTGGCGGGCACCAATACGGTACATAATGCGGAGCCTTATATGAGCGAGACGATGCTGCAGGACGGTTCGCTGGTATCTTATCTTTATTCGTCTTCAGACAACAGGGAGCTATGGAAAAAGCACAATCCCGCACAGATGTATAACGTATATTTTGAACTGCTGACGTCATCGGAGCAGCCTTCGTTTCAAGGATTTTATCCGGATCGACAGGGGAAGGTGCAGCTGGGATTTCAGAAGCCGGAGAAGAATCCGGAGGGGATCAGGGAGATACAGGAAGGAATCCTTGCGTTTGTCAGGGATTACAAACAGCATTTTGAGGCATATCCGTACATGTATCATATCAGCGGCAGGGACGCGTATGCGCCCATGCTGCTTGCGGCAGGATATGGGGCGCGGTATCTGAAAAAGGTAAATGAGGACTTTGAGCTGACCATAGGAGTTACGCAGAGACAGGAAAATGCCTGAGGGATACGTTCTGCTTTTTAAACGCTTTATAAAGCTTTATATACAACTTTAAAATAACTTGAATATTCTTAGGAAACGTCATATAATAAAGTTGCTCAATATTGTGGAATTAAATGTTTTTGAAACCATATGTTGTTGTTTTCGGGAGCGTACACGGGAGGAAGACCATCCGGTTTTTATAGGCGGTTGTTTTGGATATGTCCCAAGGAAGCTTCAGTAAGGTTGCGACAGAATAAAGGGGGATTCCCTGTTTGAAAAAGAATAACAGCATCCAGAAAAAATTATTATTTATCGGTCTGCTGCCGATATTGATATTGTCCATACTGATCGTTTCCTTTGGGATGATACTGCTGTATCGTTCTTACACCGTCAGCATTCAGGAGGAGCTGGAATCTACGACCAATGTTTTGCTTGATTGCCTTGAACTTACGGTTCCGGGAGATTATCATTATGAAGATGATATATTATATAAGGGCGATATGAATATCACGACATCCGCGATGATGAGCCGCGTCAAGGAGCGTTCAGGGATCGATACGACGATATTCTGGCATGATACGCGTGTAATGACGACCGTGGTCAATGAAGACGGTAAATTAGTGATAGGCACCAAGGCAAGCCCGGAGGTCGTCAGGGAAGTTTTTCTGGGAGGAAGGAACTATTATTCCAGTAATGTGGATGTAAACGGCATGAAGTATATCGGTTATTATATGCCGCTGCTGAACAGCAATCAGGAAGTCATCGGCATGGTATTTGCAGGACAGAACAGGCAGCAGGTTGATGACAAGGTGTTTTCTGTTCTGGCTTGGTTTGTTGTATTTTCGATGCTTGCCGTGTTGTGCGCTGCGTTGTTGATCCGGCTGTTCTCCAAACGGATGACTGCGGATATCAATGGCATCAATGAATTCCTGGCAATCATCGCCAAGGGGGATCTGACGGCGTCTCTGGATGATGAGATCGCGCAGCGGGGGGACGAGCTTGGAACGATCGGGCTGTATGCGTCAAAAATGCGGGGCGATCTGAAAAATCTGATTGAAAACGATCCGCTGACCACGCTTTTTAACAGAAGAAGCTGCAATAATAAGCTGAAAGCCATGGAGAATGATAAGATTGACTATTCGGTGGTGATGTGCGATGTCGATTGGTTTAAAAGGATCAATGACAATTATGGACACGACGCGGGGGATCATGTATTGATCAAGATTTCGCAGCTGATCATGGACAATATCAAGGACTGCGGATTTGCCAGCCGGTGGGGCGGCGAGGAATTCCTGCTGATCTATCAGCTGGATCATGACGGGACAAAGACGCGTGTAGAACAGCTGCAGAAAGCAATCAGGGAATATGATTTTACATATGGAGATAATGAGATCAGGATCACTATGACCTTCGGTGTTGAGGCAGGGCATAAAGAGGAGTCCTACGAAGAAAGGATCAAAAGGGCTGATAATAAATTATATATTGGTAAAAATAACGGAAGAGATCAGATTGTTTATTAATTACTTTTATGGAGGGTATGAATTATGGATTCCAAAGCAATGTATCAACTTACGTATGGATTATTTATTTTGACGGCAAAGGAGGACGGCAGGGACAACGGCTGTATCGTCAATACGGTGACGCAGGTGACGACGAAGCCGAACCGCATCACGGTGGCAGTTAATAAGAGCAATCTGACACATGACATGATCGTTAATACCGGATTGTTCAATGTTTCCATCCTGTCGGAAAAATCAAAATTTGAGACCTACAAGCACTGGGGATTTCAGAGCGGCAGGGATGCGGATAAGTTAGAGAGCATTTCTTACGGGAGATCGGAGAATGGCTTGATTTTTATTGCAGAGCAGACCAATGCCATGCTCTCGGCAAAGGTGGTGTCCATGACGGATCTGGGGACACATACGCTGTTTCTGGCAGACGTTACGGATGCGAAGCTGTTCAATGAAGATCCTTCGGTAACATATGCTTACTATCAGAAGAATATCAAGCAGGCGCCGGCGGACCTGAATAAGAAAAAGGGCTTTATCTGCACGGTATGCGGCTATGTCTATGAGGGCGATACCCTGCCGGAGGATTATATCTGCCCGATCTGTAAGCATCCCGCTTCGGATTTCAGACCGTTATAAGATACACAAATCAGAGTAGAGGAGGAGAACGCTATGCCTGTGAGGAAGGAGCAGGAGGGGGGACAGGGAGCGTCCGGTCCGCGCAGGATTCCGGAGAATATGGGGAAAAACGAGGCGATGGCGATCAACCAGAATAAGCTTTCGATCGAACGAACGGAATTGTCGAAGGTCAGGACGGATCTTTCCTTTTACAACAGCCGTCTTGCCGTTGACCAGACGCATCTTTCCTATCTTCGGACGATTGTCAGCCTGGTGGGAACCGCGGCGACGGTGTATAAAGCATTGCCCGCCCTTGGGATCTCGGAAGGATTTTCTACGACGCTGGCAGGCTTTTTGATGCTGTTTTCCGTGTACTTTATCTATAAAGATCTGACCACATATCCGAAGATGAAAAAATATCTGAATGAACTGGAGATGAAGACGGATGAGCTGACGGTCAGGACAGAACGGGAGGTATATGAGATCGAAGACTGACAGGAAGCGCGGGAGCTGTGCTTCGAAGCAGTGTGAACCCATATCTAATCGGTGTTTCCTTAGTACGTGATGCCGCGTCCGGTATGGGGCGCAGGCACTGCAATGATACAGTCGATGGTAAAGAGAAGAAGCAGAAGGAGCAGCAGCGTCTTTTGTTTTTTTATGGGGAGCTTATTCCACAATGCTAAGGCATAGCGGCTGAAATAACCGACCCAGAAGACGCCTGCCAGACCGAAGCCGATGGAGGACAGCAGACAGATCAATCCAAGATAATTAAAAGTAAAACCGGAATAATCCCAGTAATTCAGATGATATACCTGCCGGATCAGAAGTCCGATAACGAGCTCCAGCGCCGTTCCGATGGCTGCGGAAAGAAAGAAGCAGAGGACATAATGCTTTTTCAGGCGGTGAAGCAGAAGATAAAAAAGAACTCCGCCCACGCCGTAAACGGGAAGCCATGGTCCATAGAAAAATCCGCGCTTGCAGACCACATTGTCCCGAAGCAGGGTAAGCGTCCCTTCCCATAGAAATCCCGCAAAGGCGCTCAGAAAGAAAAAATAAACGTATTGCATTAGCTTTTGCAGATAACCCTCGTGTTCCATAGAGATAGTATATGGAATAGAGGGGAATTTACTCTTTTAGGAAATCGCTGATGAACGCGTTTTCTTAGCTGACTGTAATTAGGATTCGAGGGTCAAAGGGAACCTTATAAATTTTGAGGTGGCAAGCTGTACAAATAATATTCTGTGCCTATGCCGCTGTACGGAAATAAGAAATTCTAAACATTCCTAATTTATGTTGTGGAAGACGGACGCAAACGGGGCAATTCGCCATCCATGGCTCAGTTGCCCCTTTTCGGAACATCGTGTTCCGAAATTGCTGGGTATTGGAAGGAATGTTAAGAATTTCTAATTTCCTCCCAATGCATATGCACAGAATTATTATTTTTGCATCTTGCCATATAATTTCTTTAAGGGTTCCTTTTGACACCCGAATCTTAGTTAACTGTAACTACAGCAAGGGGTTATGTCCAGCCGCCGTCCAGTGTGATGACCTGTCCGGTCAGGTATTCCGGCGCATGGATCAGGTGCAGTACAAAAGCGGCGACTTCTTCAGGTTTCCCGATGCGGTCTGCTGGAATTTCGGAGATGATTTCCTGTAGTTCCCCGGAAGATAAATGGCTGTTCATGTCCGTATCGATCAGGCCGCAGGCGATGGCGTTGACTCTGATATGGCTGGGCGCAAGCTCTTTTCCCAGCGCCCTGGTCAATGCATTGACAGCTCCCTTGGAAGCGGAATAGGCTGCTTCCATGGAGGCTCCGGTATTGCCCCAGACGGAAGAGATATTGATGATGCAGCCGCCGCCCCGCGCCAGCATCAGAGGGATCGCTTTCCGGCAGGTATAAAAGACGGAATCTACATTGGTACGCATGACATGATGCCACTCGTCGTCGGTCATATCCTGCAGCAGACCGATGTGCGCGATACCGGCACAGTTGATGAGTACATCCAGAGAAGTGATCTGCTGAAAGATCTCATCTACATAAGAAGATTTGCAGAGATCGCCGCTAAAGCAGACACAGCGTATCCCATATTCCGAGGAAAACGTATCTGCATCTGACTGTAACGATGCAGTATTTTTTTCGCAGGTCAGATAAAGGTCGTATCCCTGCGCGGCCAGCTCTTTTGCGATCGCCTTTCCGATTCCTCGGCTTGCGCCGGTAATTAAAGCGTATTTTTTGTTTTTTGTGCTCATACTGCGAGTCTCCTTTTCCACTGCAAATCTGTGCGCATCCACCGAAGGTTCTAGGGGAGCATGGATTTAATCAGTGCTTCCTCAGATACTCCTGCACCCCGTAAACTGCATTGGCGCCGTCTGCAACGGCTGTCACGATCTGGCGCAGTGGTTTGGCGCGCACGTCTCCGGCGGCAAAGATGCCTTCCCTGCTGGTTTTCGTGTCTTCTCCGGCGATGATATATCCGGCTTCATTCAGATCCACCAGCCCGTCGAATATTTGGGAGACCGGTCGGATGCCCACGGCGATAAAGATGCCGTCAACGGGATATTCGGTGGTTTCTTTGGTCAGGCAATTCTCCACAGCAATGCCCTCCACTTCTTCTTCCCCTTGGATAGAAGTCACGACGCTGTCCCACAGGACTTCTACATTGGGCAGTGACAGAAGTGTCTCCTGAAGGGATCTGGCTCCCCGGAGTTCATGCCTGCGGTGGATCAGATAGACTTTTTTACACAGCCTTGCCAGGAAGATAGCATCTTCCAGAGCAACGTCGCCTCCGCCGACAACTGCCGTCACGCCATCCCGGTAAAATGCCCCGTCGCAGGTGGCGCAATAGGAGACGCCCATTCCCGATAACCGCTCCTCGTCTTCCAGACCAAGCTTTGCATGGACTGCGCCTGAAGCAATGATCAGCGTTTTTGTCTCATATTCCGACTTATCTGTTTTTACGCGTCTGCTTCCTTCTTCCCAGACGACTTCCCGGACCTCCTCCGATACGATCTGCGCGCCAAGATGAATGGCGTGTTCCTTCATTTTCATACCAAGATCATAACCGTTGATGCCCGGCAGCGCGGGATAGTTATCAACCTCATAGGTGGTCAGGACCTGTCCGCCGGGACCTGACTGCTCCAAGACCAGTGTATCTAATCTGGCGCGCATCGCGTAGATTGCCGCGGACAATCCCGCAGGACCCGCGCCGATGATAATGACGTCATACATGGTGTTTTCCCTGCCTTCCATAGTTTTGAACCGTGGTTTGGTCTTATTTATAATGTATCATAATATATTTTTCTACAGGCTTCAAGAGTTTATGCCATGGATGGAACAAACAATAGAACAAAAAGCGTTTTTATTGTTAATGCTTTCCAGTATGCAGAATCTTGACTATTTTAGCAGAAAATGATACTATTGCATTATATAAGATGGAGGAAATTATGCTTCGGGAAGACTTGGGAGTGCTTTTGTTGGATAATACCATGCAGATTGTGCTGGTATTTGACGATAAGGGCGAGATTACATATGACAATGCCGCCGCACGTGAAAAACTCGGATATGAGGATGGAATGTGCGGGTTATCTGTGGGCAGTATTATTCCGGGTATTTCTTCGAAAGGGGATGGACAGCAGGCTGTCTTTCCCGTAGTTGATGAACTCCACCGTATGACGGCATACCGCAAAAACCAGACCTGTTTTCCTGTGGATATCAAGATCGTGCAGGAGCAGAGGTCAGGCGTTTTTCTATGCATAGCCAACGATGTTCTGGAAAAGGAATATTTAAGCCGGAATCTGGAGCAGGCAAAGCAGGAAGCGGAGGCGGCACTGCGGGTGAAATCAGAATTTGTTGCCAACGTCACCCATGAACTGCGGACGCCGGTCAATGGCATCCTGGGACATATCAGGGAGCTGCTGCCGGAGGAGACTGAAAAGGAAAAGCTTGGAAAGCTTCACCTGATTGAGCGCTGCTGCGAAGAGATGAACAAGATCATTAACAATATCCTGGATTTCTCCAAGCTGGAGGCGGGGAAATTTGTATTGGAGCCGCGCCGGTTTCAGTTTCGCAGCATGATAGATTATGTGACGGCGAACTATAAGGGAAGGATCACGGAGAAGGGACTGGATTTCTTTGTGACGGTCTCGCCGAATGTTCCGGAATATATCGTCGGCGATGAACTGCGTATTGTGCAGATCTTGAATAACCTTTTGTCTAATGCCTTGAAATTTACCAGCGTGGGAAAGATCACGCTGGAGGTCGTTATGACTTCCCAGATGAAGGATTCTCAGGAATTGTTCTTTCTGGTGGGAGATACCGGCATTGGTATTGCGCCGGAGGATCATGATAAATTATTTCAAAGCTTTTCCCAGGTGGATGCTTCCACGTCGCGTAAATACGGAGGAACCGGACTGGGACTCAGCATATGCCGTCAGCTGGTAGAGCTGATGGGAGGAAGTATTGATGTGCAGAGCGAAAAAGGAACGGGGACCATGTTTTCTTTTTCCATATGGGTCAAAAGGGATCCTGAAGAAACAGGAGCGGAACCGGCAGTCAATATTACCATGCCGAGACCGGCAGGCATCCTGGGAGGCGGCTTGTCGGAGGATGCCAAGGATGCCGCGCATTATGGAACCTCTGCCAATCTTGACGTGCTCCAGAGAAATATGTCCAAATTGATTCTCTCCGTTGAGATGGAAAATTGGGAAAAGGCTGAAATGTTTATGGAAACTATCAGACAGCTTACGGCAGATGCCCCGCAGGAGGTAAGCAGGGCGGTGCTGCGGCTGAAAATGGCTATCCAGAAGGCGAATTATGAAAAGATCTCCGCAGGAATGGATGCTTTAAAAGCGCTGATAGAGATACGGGAGGAGTGATGCGTTGAAGGGTTATGAAAAAAACACGGGAAATGCAATTGTTCTGATCGTGGATGACGTAGAGATTAACAGGGAGATCCTGGATGGGATCATAAAGGATATGGGTTACGGTACGATGCTTGCGGAAAACGGCGTGCAGGCGCTGGAACGCATCCGGGAGGGACTGCCCAATCTTGTTCTGACGGATATCTCCATGCCGGAGATGGACGGATATGAGCTGTGCAGCGTGCTGAAGGCGAAGGTAGAGACAAGGGATATCCCCATTATATTCATCTCCGCATTTGACGCCACGGAAGATATCGTAAAAGGCTTCAGCATGGGCGGCGGGGATTATATCACAAAGCCCTTTATACCGGAGCTGGTGCGTGCGAGAGTCAAGGTCCATCTGAAGCTGTATGAAGCGACCCTGCAGGTCAGGGAGGCCAACAGGCGGCTTCAGGTCTCGGTCAAGGAGCAGCTTAAGCAGATGGAGCAGGAAAGAAAGGATATGCTGTATGCGCTTGCCGGTGTGGCTGCGGAATATTCCAGCCATGGAAAAGATTACATAGAAAGGATGCGGCACAACTGCCGTGTCTTAGCGCAGAGTATGCAGATCTCTCCGTTGTTTGATGATGTGATTTCGGACAGTTTTGTGGATGTTGTGGAGCTGGCGGCGCCGCTGTGCGATATCGGCAACATCGGCGTGCCTCAGGATATCCTGCAGAAAAAAGGCGTGCTGGATCAGGAAGAACAGGCAGTGATGCGCGAGCATACCAGAATAGGGACAAAGCTTTTAAAGGATCTTAGGGTGAATAATGAGTTTATGCAGATCTCCATGGATCTGACGCATTATCACCATGAGAACTGGGACGGAAGCGGATATCCCGAAGGGAAAAAGGGTGATGAGATCCCATTGGCGGCGCAGATCGTTGCCATGTCAAGTATCTTCTGTGCCCTGACCGAAGACAGAAGCTTCCGGAACAGCTACAGCAGGGAGGAAGCGCTGGATATCATGAGACAGGAGCAGGAACAAAAATTTAATCCCGATGTTTTTAATATATTTTGTAAGGTTGCCAGACAGCTTCGATGAACGGTATGGAGCCGGTAGAGAAGCATACCTGGAAAATATGATTCAAAACGGAGGACTAGGGCGATGATGACCGATGAAGAGTTTTTAAGGATTACTACATATGTAAAGCGGCGCTACGGAATCGATCAGGGACAGAAAAAAGTCATCGTGAACGGCAGGCTTGAAAATTATATAAAAGCGGGAGGCTGGGGAAGCTATACCGCCTTTATGGATGATCTGGAAAAGGACAAATCCGGAAAATTAGAAAAAGATCTGCTCAATATGCTTACAACGAATTATACCTATTTTATGAGGGAATTTGAGCATTTTGAATTTTTTAAAAACAAGGCGCTTCCGTGGGCGAAGCAAAAGGCGGAGAAAACCAAAGATCTGCGGGTCTGGTGCGGCGCGGCTTCTACGGGGGAGGAACCATATATGATAGCGATGGTCATCAGGGACTTCTTCGGACTGGATCACCAGTCGTGGGACACGAAGGTGCTGGCGACGGATCTCTCCACGCGGGCGCTGCAGCAGGCGACGGCGGGCGTGTACAACGAAGAACAGCTGAAAAATATGCCGGAGCAGTGGATAAGGCATTTCTTTAAAAAAACAGGACAGGGGACATATACCGTAACAAACGAATTAAAGGACGAGGTTTTGTTCCGTCAGTTTAATCTGATGTCGCCGTTTCCGTTTAAAAAGAAAATGCATACTATATTTTTGCGAAATGTTATGATATACTTTGATGGAGATACAAAAAATCAGCTGCTCCGGAAGGTATATGATTGTCTGGAGCCGGGCGGATATCTGTTTATCGGCATGACGGAGACGGTTGACCGCAGTCAGGTGCCGTTCCAGATGATACAGCCGTCTATATTTAGAAAAGAAGGAAGGTAATGATTAATATATGCGTCCTATTAGAGTGTTGATTGTAGAAGATTCTATGGTATTTAGGGAACTGCTGGTGCAGAATCTGAATAAGGATCCCGCCATTGAGGTAGTGGGTGTTGCAAAGGATCCCTTTGAGGCGCGGGACGCTATCCTGCATCTGAAACCGGATGTAATGACGCTGGATGTGGAGCTGCCGAGGATGAACGGCATAGATTTTCTTCAGAAGCTGATGCCGCAGTATCCGCTTCCGGTCGTGGTGATCAGCGCGCTCAGTGATAAGGTATTTGACGCGTTGAATGCGGGCGCCGTTGATTTCGTGGCAAAGCCCAGCGTAACGTCGCGGGCGCAGCTGGAGGATTTTATCAAGAATGAGCTGCTGGTCAAGATCAAGATTGCATCGACTGCAAAGATCAGCCAGATCAAGCAGAAGACGGTTATGAACGAGCAGCCGGGACTTACCGGAAAGAAGAATGATCTGCTCGTAGCCATCGGGGCGTCTACCGGAGGGACAGAAGCGATCTTTTCCGTGGTAAAGGATTTTGGCGTAGATATTCCGGGGGTAGTCATCGTACAGCATATGCCGCCGGGGTTTACGGCGATGTACGCAAAGAGACTGGATGATCAGTGCAGGGTGCACGTGAAGGAGGCGCAGACAGGCGACCGCGTGCTTCCGGGGCATGTGCTGATTGCGCCGGGCGGCGACAAACATATGCATCTGGTAAAAGTGAATGGCGTATATCAGGTGGAAGTGAAGCCGGGTCCGAGGGTAAACGGACATTGTCCGTCGGTGGATGTTTTGTTTGATTCTGTAGCCAGGGTTGCCGGATCTAAGGCACTGGGTATTATACTTACCGGTATGGGAGGTGATGGCGCAAAAGGACTGCTTGCCATGCGCAAGGCAGGGGCAAGGACCATAGGGCAGGATGAATCCACCTGTGTCGTATATGGGATGCCTAAGGTCGCTTATGATATCGGAGCAGTGGAGTATCAGGAAAAGCTACAGGATATTGCAAAGAAAACTTATGCAGTATTAAATAAAATGTAGAGGAGAGGAAACATGAAGATTTTATTGGCAGAGGATGATTTTGCTACAAGAAAGTTTATGGTCAGCTTTTTATCCAAATACGGTGAATGTGACGTTACCGTAGATGGTATGGAAGCCGTAGATGCCTTCATGATGGCTCTGGAAGACGATGAACCCTATGATTTGGTGTGTCTGGATATTATGATGCCGGTCATGGATGGTTATCAGGCGTTGATGGGAATCAGAAATCTGGAAAAAGAACGTAACATTCCGGAGGAAGATGCGGTTAAAGTGATCATGACCACCGCACTTAACGACGAGCAGAACGTGAAGATGGCATTTGAATTGGGATGTACTATTTATTCAGGCAAACCTATTGATAAGGACAGGTTTGAACAGGCGATGAAAAAGCTGGACCTGATATAAACCTGACATAAATTAGTATCATAAAATATACGGGAAAGGAGAAAGTATGGCTGAGGAATTTAACACAGAGGGAATGTTGGACATATATCTCTTTGAAAACGAACAGCTTTTGGAGCAATTGCAGGAAATCGTTCTGGAACAGAAGGATGCGGATTGTTTTGATGAAGACAGTATCAATGAGATCTTCAGGACGATGCATACCATCAAGGGATCTTCCGGTATCATGATGTTTGATAATATCACAGCGGTTGCCCATAAACTCGAAGATATCTTTTATTTTCTGAGAGAGTCCCATCCCGAACATGTGCCGCACCTGAAGCTGGTGGAGCATGTGTTGGAAGTAGCGGATTTCATTTCGGGTGAGATGGATAAGATCCGCAACGGAAGTTCAGCAGATGGGGATCCTGCAAAGATACTCAAGAGATTGAACAGCTTTTTGGAGACCATTAAAAATGGCGCAGGCGAGGATGTGGAAGTGCCGGAGAATGTGCATGAAGAGCCAAAGCAGTTTTACATAGCGCCGGTTGCCACTGAGGCAAGCAATTTCTTTAAGGTTTACATTACGTTTTCACCCGATACGGTCATGGCGAATATACATGCCTATAAGATCGTGTATGCGCTGAAAGAGATCGCAGAGGATCTTCTGTATTATCCGGAAGACATTCTTTCCGATGAGGAAAGCGGCGACAATATTTTGAAGGAAGGCTTCAGAATGTTGGTTCAGACGCAGTCTTCGGAGGAGGAGCTCAGGGAACTGATTGGTATCGGTTATGATATCAAGCAGGTGGATATCTATGAGTGTAAAGCGGAGGAATTTCTGCAGGGCTTTGATTTCGGTGACCCGACAGCGCCGCCGCAGACTGTGCCGGAACCTGAAGCGGAGAAGGCTGAGGAAAAAGCGGAAGACGAGGGCGGTCAGACCGAGGAAGCTCCAAAACCGCAAAAGCCGCAGATTGCGCCCGGTGACTTTGTCATCCAGTCTAAAGAACCCGGTAAGCATAAGAAGCTGGCTAAGGATAAGCACAAGAATGAAAAGGCGGCCTTTATCAGCGTTAATGTTACAAAGATGGATCAGCTGATGGATCTGATCGGCGAGCTGGTGATTTCGGAATCCGTGGTACTGCAGAATCCCGATTTGAAGGTTCCCGGTTTAAATCTTGCGAACTTTAACAAAGCGGCTGCACAGATGGCAAAGATCTCTACGGATCTGCAGAATGTGATCATGTCCATGCGTATGGTGCCGTTGACCAATCTGTTCCAGAAGATGAACCGTATCGTATTTGACGTTTCGAGAAAACTGGATAAGGATATTGACTTTGTCATGATTGGTGAACATACGGAGGTAGATAAAAATATCATCGAGAATATCTCCGATCCGTTGATGCATCTGGTGCGTAACGCAGTAGACCACGGCATTGAAACCAAGGAGGAGCTTGCGGAGAGCGGTAAAAAGGAGAAATCAACGGTTACTCTTTCTGCAAAGACCGAAGCCGGAAAGGTATGGATCAGCGTAGCAGACAACGGAAAAGGTCTGGATCGTGAAAAAATACTTGCCAAAGCAAGAAAACAGAAACTGCTGGATGATAATAAGGCGGACAGCGAGTATACAGATAGGGAAGTATTCCAGTTTATTACGCTGCCGGGCTTTTCTACCAACGAGAAGGTAACGGAATATTCCGGCCGGGGCGTCGGCATGGATGTGGTGGTACAGAACATTCAGGCAATCGGCGGCACATTGGAAATAGAAAGTACGGCAGGCTTTGGAACTACAATGACTTTAAAGATTCCTTTGACACTGGCGATCATTGACGGTATCGTAATGGAAACAGAGAATTCTTCTTTCGTAGTAGAAACAGGAGTAATCAAGGAATTTGTCAGCGTAAGAGAGAATATGATGATTCATGAGCCAAACGGCGAAGAGTTTATCATGATCCGTGGAGAATGTTATCCGGTTCTCCGGCTGGGAGAATGGTATGGACTGAAGAAATGTACAAAATCAGTCGAGGATGGCATGATGTTAATCTTTGAGGTGGAAGGGAAGACGGTATGTCTGTTTGTAGACAGACTGATCGGCAAACAGGAAATTGTTGTAAAACCGATTCCATCTTATATTAAGAAGGTAAAAGGATTATCCGGCTGTACGCAGCTGGGAGACGGAAGCATCGCGCTGATACTTGATCCGGTAGGATTGATTGAATAAACTACGAAAGGAGGTGCATGAATTTATATGGATGCAATAACTGGATTAAATAGTCCGACAGAGCAGGATGAAAGTAATGCTTCCAATGAGCATGATGCGCAAAAAGGGAAGTACATGACATTCAAGCTGGGAAGTGAGCATTTTGCACTGAAGATTCAGTATGTAAGTGAGATCATATGTTTTCAGGCAATCACAGCGATTCCTGATACAGAGGATTACATCAAAGGACTGATCAATCTGAGAGGAAAAATCATTCCGGTAATTGATGTAAGGCTCAGATTCAAGCAGGAACCTCTTGAATATAATGACAGAACCTGTATTATGGTCATCAATGTAAAATCTACGGTAGTAGGACTGATCATAGAAAAGATCGCCGAGGTTGTAGAGATTCAAGAGGAAAATATTCTGCCGCCGCCAAGAGTCGGAAAGGCAGATAAGATGCAGAATAAATATGTTTACGGGATCGGAAAGGTAGGGGATACCGTAAAGCTTCTGCTGGATCCTGATAAGCTGATAAATGATGAGGATCTATCAGCTTTGGAACAGACAAATAATCAAAATGAAGAAGGAGAGGTGTAATTATGAAAGACATGAAGATGAAAACAAAAATGATTATTGGATTTATTATTCCTATCGTGTTTACACTTATTAATGTGATCTTTGGAATGATGTCCGTAAGCAGTATCGACAAAATTGTAAGGGATATGCAGAATGAACAGGTCGAGGTTGTTGAGGCAAAGATGGAGGAGATCGGCGCAGATAAGGCAAAGGCACAAATACTGTCTGAAACCTTGGAAACTACTGCGGCAGATGATATAGAAAAAATTGACAGCAGAGCCAGGACCTCTAATATTATCAGCTTTGGATTTGTGATCATTTCAGTTATTATAACCGTTATCATTGCTGCTATGCTGATCAAGATCATCAATAAATCCGTAGAGCAGCTGGCCAGGGCGGCAAAGGAGATCGCTGCCGGACGTGTGGATATCGAATTAGTCAAGTATCACAATGATGAATTTGGCGAATTGGTGGATGAGTATCAGAATGTTATCAATAATACCAAATATCAGTCCAAGATCGCAGAGGAAGTGGCGAATGGTAATCTTACCGTTACCGTTAATCCGGCGTCTGCTGATGACGTGCTGGGTCATTCCCTGAAGAAGCTGGTAGAAGAGAATCATCGGGTTCTGAGCAGTATCAATGATGCGGGATATCAGGTTACGATAGGGGCTTCCCAGGTGGCAAGCGCAAGCCAGTCTCTTGCACAGGGAACCACTGAGCAAGCAAGCGCGATCGAGCAGATCACGGCTTCCATTGATGAGATCACGGAAAAGACCAAGCAGAATGCTTCCCAGGCGAATGAGGCTGCAAAACTGGTAGCCAACGCTATTCAGGATGTAAAAGAAGGAAATGCGAAGATGCAGGATATGATGGTAGCTATGGAAGAGATCAATAAGTCTTCCGAGAGCATTTCCAAGATCATCAAGGTAATTGACGATATTGCATTCCAGACCAATATCCTTGCGCTGAATGCGGCTGTGGAAGCTGCAAGAGCAGGTGAGGCAGGAAAAGGCTTTGCGGTAGTAGCGGAAGAGGTTAGAAGTCTTGCTGCAAAGAGCGCGGCTGCTGCATCCGAGACAGCGGAGATGATCGAAGGCTCTATCAGCAAGGTTAATCTGGGCTCCAGAATTGCTGATGAGACAGCAAAGGCATTGGAAGTAATTACCAATGTTGTTGAACAGAGTGAAGTGTTGATTAACAATATTGCGCAGACCTCCAACTATCAGGCAACGGCAGTTGCTCAGGTAGATCAGGCGATCACACAGGTTTCACAGGTAGTGCAGACCAACTCCGCTACCAGTGAGCAGTGTGCTGCGGCAAGTGAGGAGCTTTCCGGTCAGGCTTCCAGGATGAGAGATATGATTTCCATCTACCAGCTTGGTAATAAAGGAGCTTCTTCATCGGGTTCTGATTCTTATGATTCCTCATCAAGCGACAATGAGAAGATCATTTCCCTCGGAGATAACTTCGGCAAATACTAATTACATAATTACAGAAAGAAGTAAAGCAGCTGCATGAGCGTTTCATGCAGCTGCTTTTTTATGCGCAGACCCGCATATGGAAGTCTGCTGCAGACGCAGCATGCGGGGCGCGCGGCGAGCATGGGAGAAGGTCATTCCCCTGCTCGATTATTAATAAAGCGGGAAAAGCTTGACAAATATTACATTCAATGTTATATTGTCACATATAACGTAATAATTTTGTAATAATTGCAGTTAAAGCTGTAATAATTATAGTTAGGGGATGTATATTTGTGAAAAAGAAGATAGTAATAATTGCATTGACGGCGGTATCCTTGGCGGCAATGCTTGCTGTCGGATTTGGAAATAGTGAAGCAGAGGCGACAAGCGTAAGGAGCGCGCTGCCGGCATGCGGCGCGGCGCTTGCACTGGACGAGGGGCTGGATATCAGCGAGATCTATGTAGAGCCGACGCAGGCAGCTGAGATTTCTCAGTCGATTGCGCGAAACGCGTCAGCAAATGGATTTTTGCAGGCAGGCGTGGAAGAAGTCCTGCTGATGGATACGGAAGTCAGCAATAATGAAACCGTTCCTGAGGAGATAGTTGCCGGCGATGTTGTTTCGGCAGCGGCAGCCAGTGTGACGGCAGCCCAGAATAACATTAACGCTTCCGCAGTTGCTGATTCGCTTGCAAAGTCGATTCAGGTCGGCGCTGAGCGTTCGGTGGAGATGAGGGAAGCTATGGATTCGACTAAGGTCGAAGTGGTGTCCCAGGAAAACAAGGATCTTGATCCGGAGAATTTCAGCGATCTTGTGATTGCACAGGTAACCAATTATGTCAATGTAAGGGATATTCCCAGTGAAGAAGGAGAGATCGTCGGCAAGCTGTATGATGACTCTGTCGGCAACTTTATAGAAGAAGAAAACGGCTGGTATAAGATCACATCAGGAAGATGTACCGGTTATGTCAAGGCGGAATATTGCGTGACAGGGGAAGCGGCAATAGAGCTTGCAAAAGAGGTAGGCACAAGAGTGGCTACAGTTAATACGACTACATTGAAGGTGCGTACGGAACCGAGTATAGAATCTTCCGTGCTGGGACTTGTTCCCATGGAAGAGGATCTGAGCGTTTTAGAGGAGCTGGACGGCTGGGTCAAGGTTTCCATAGAAGAGGGCGAAGGCTATGTCTCTGCCGACTATGTCAAGTTAAGAACGGATTTTGTTGTGGCTGAGTCTAAGGCAGAAGAAGAAGCTCGACTGGAAAGAGAGCGTCAGGAACGTGAGGCGGCACAGGCGGCGGCGCGCGCGGCGCAGGCGGCGACAAACCGGAATACGACCGGCAGCAGCGGCAGCCATTCTACTTATACGGTACCGACGATTACTGGGGACAATTCCATGGGAGTGTCGGTTGCCCAGTATGCATGCCAGTTTGTAGGCAATCCGTATGTGTATGGCGGTTCCAGCCTGACCAATGGTACAGACTGTTCAGGATTTGTCATGAGCGTATATGCGGCGTTTGGCGTATCGCTTCCACATTCTTCGACAGCGGACAGAAGCCGCGGTTATGCGGTGGAAGGCGGTGTTGCAAACGCGCAGCCCGGCGATATCATATGCTACTCCGGTCATGTGGGAATTTATATTGGTAACGGTCAGATCGTACATGCAAGTAATGAAAGAACCGGTATTATTATCTCCAATGTAAGTTATAGAAGTGTACTGGCAGTAAGGCGTATCTTCTGATGCGGCTCCGGTTGATAAGAATAAGTATCATAATAATATGCGGAAAAAGGAACTGGATTCTCAGTTCCTTTTTTTGGAAATGCTGATTAATTCACAGCTTCTCCGGAGTTTCCGGAGGATGCACACGGATTTACAAAGGAATATGCTGTAAATGTTGATGTTTCACGTAATGATACATTGAGAAAATCTTTGGTTGGTTGAGTTTAGGCGTTTTTGATAGTTATCCACAATTTCTGAGACGTGAAACTACTAAAAAGTGAGTTATACACTGATTTATCCACATTATCCACACTGAATCCTGTCGAAAAAAGAGGAAAAATTACGACTTTTGAACTTCTTGAAAGCCTGTCCTAAATATGTTATACTATCGTCATGATATCCAAAAAATGTCAGTCGGTATCATACAAAAACCTATGAAAGGTGGACAGGCTATGAAATTTATAATCGTAGGAAAGAACATTGAAGTAACGGAAGGATTAAGGAGCGCGGTTGAGGATAAGATCGGAAAGCTGGAGAAGTATTTTACGCCGACCACGGAGGTTCACGTGACGTTGAGCGTTGAAAAGGAAAGGCAGAAAATAGAGGTAACGATTCCTGTAAAGGGCAATATCATCCGTTCCGAGCAGGTAAGCAGCGATATGTATATCTCGATCGATCTGGTTGAGGAGATTATCGAACGGCAGTTGAAGAAGTATAAGACAAAGCTGGTTGACCAGCAGCAGAATGCCGCGTTCTTCAAGCAGGAATATATGGAAAAAGATTTTATGGATGAGGAGGAAGTGAAGATCATCCGTACCAAGAAGTTTGATATCAAGCCGATGTATCCTGAGGATGCATGCGTACAGATGGAGCTGTTAGGTCATAACTTTTATGTGTTCTGCAATGCGGAGACGGAGCAGGTCAATGTTGTGTATAAGAGAAAAGGCGGCACGTATGGTCTGATCGAACCGGAAGCATAAGCTGTGGCATATAATTCATTGCAAAAGAAAAGTTCCTATGATAAAATGGAAACAGTCGGCGGCGGAAATGACCGCCCCGCTTAAAATGAAATCATAAAATAAAAAGATGGAGGAAAAGAGATGTCAAAGAAAATTGTTTTGGCAGGTGCATGCCGTACTGCAATTGGCACTATGGGTGGAGCGCTTTCTACCACACCGGCTCCGGAACTGGGAGCAATCGTAATCAAGGAAGCATTAAACAGGGCAGGAGTAAAGCCTGACGCCGTAGATCATGTTTATATGGGCTGCGTTATTCAGGCAGGACTTGGACAGAATGTTGCACGTCAGGCATCCATTAAAGCTGGACTTCCAATTGAAACAACAGCCGTAACGGTAAATGTAGTCTGCGGATCAGGTCTGAACTGCGTCAATATGGCAGCGCAGATGATCAACAACGGTGATGCGGATATCGTAGTTGCCGGCGGTATGGAGAATATGTCAATGGCTCCTTACGCTGCTATGCAGGGACGTTACGGTTATAGAATGAACAACGCAACGCTGGTGGATACCATGGTAAATGACGCATTGTGGGATGCATTTAACGATTACCATATGATCCAGACGGCGGATAATATCTGTAACGACGCGCGTTGGAACATCTCCAGGGAAGAACTGGACGAGTTCGCTGTGGCAAGTCAGACAAAGTGCGCAGCCGCACAGTCTTCCGGCAGGTTTAAAGACGAGATTGTTCCCGTGGAAGTAAAGAAAAAGAAAGAAACTGTTGTTGTAGATACGGATGAAGGACCCCGTCCCGGAACTTCCATGGAAGGGCTTGCAAAGCTTCGCCCGATCAATAAGGACGGCAAGGTTACCGCAGGTAATGCTTCCGGCATCAATGACGGCGCGGCAGCAGTTGTAGTGATGACAGAGGAGAAGGCTAAGGAGCTTGGCGTAAAGCCTATGGCTGTATGGGTAGCAGGCGCTCTTGGCGGTGTTGATCCTTCCATTATGGGTATCGGACCGGTTGCGTCCACAAAGAAGGTGCTTGCTAAGACAGGTCTCAGCATCAGTGATTTTGATCTGATCGAGGCGAATGAAGCATTTGCGGCACAGTCTATCGCAGTTGCAAGAGAACTTGGCTTTAATAAGGATATCTTGAATGTAAACGGCGGCGCCATCGCGCTGGGTCACCCGGTAGGAGCTTCCGGCTGCCGTATCCTTGTTACGCTGCTTCATGAGATGCAGAAGCGCGACGCAAAACGCGGTCTTGCTACACTTTGTATCGGCGGCGGTATGGGCTGCTCAACAGTTGTTGAGAAATATGAAGGTTAATGATTATTAAGGAAAGTGGGGACACCAACATGGAATTTATCCTATATGAAGTAAAGGGCGCTGTCGGAACGATCACGATCAATCGTGAGAAAGCATTGAACGCTCTGAATTCCAAGGTATTGGACGAGCTGAGCGTGACCTTGGATGCAGTCGATCTTGCGAATACAAGATGCCTGATTTTAACAGGGGCAGGAGAGAAATCCTTTGTTGCCGGTGCGGATATCGGTGAGATGAGTACTTTGACCAAGGCAGAGGGAGAGGCATTCGGCAAGAAGGGCAATGACGTATTCCGTAAGCTGGAGAACTTCCCGATCCCTGTGATTGCGGCAGTTAACGGATTTGCGCTGGGCGGCGGATGTGAGATCGCGATGAGCTGCGATATCAGGATCTGCTCTGAGAATGCTGTATTTGGGCAGCCTGAGGTTGGACTGGGCATCACGCCGGGATTCGGCGGTACACAGAGACTTGCAAGACTGGTAAGCCCGGGCATGGCAAAGCAGATGATCTATACGGCGCGTAATATCAAGGCGGACGAGGCGTACCGCATCGGTCTTGTGAATGCGGTATATCCGCTTGAGGAGTTGCTCCCTGCAGCGGAGAAGATGGCTGCGGGCATTGCGAAGAATGCGCCGATTGCAGTACGTAACTGCAAGAAGGCGATCAACGACGGACTTCAGGTAGATATCGATCAGGCGATTGTGATTGAAGAGAAGCTTTTCGGCGACTGCTTCGAGACGGAAGATCAGAAATACGGCATGGCATTTTTCTTAGATAAGAACAAAGAAAAAGTGAAAGAGCCGTTTAAAAATTGTTAAAGGAGGAAATCAGAATGAAGGTAGGCGTTATTGGCGCAGGAACCATGGGTTCCGGTATTGCACAGGCATTTGCAATGACAGAGGGGTACGAGGTATGTCTTTGCGATATCAAAGAAGAATACGCAGAAGGCGGTAAGGCTAAGATCCAGAAAAACATGAATTTCTTAGTTGGCAAGGAGAAGATCACACAGGCACAGGCTGACGCGATCATGGGCAGAGTTACAACAGGTCTGAACAATATCTGTGCAGACTGCGATCTGATCATTGAGGTTGCGTTGGAGAAGCTTGAGATCAAGCAGAGCATTTTCAAAGAGCTGATGGGTATCGTGAAGAAGGATTGTATGTTTGCTTCTAATACATCCTCCCTTTCCATCACCAAGATCGGCGAAGGACTTGACAGACCGATGATCGGTATGCACTTCTTCAATCCTGCTGACAGGATGAAGCTGGTTGAGGTTATCAAGGCTGAGAATACACCGCAGGAAATGGTAGATAAGATCAAAGCCATCGCTGTTGAGATCGGCAAGACACCTGTTGAAGTAAAGGAAGCTCCGGGCTTTGTAGTAAACAGAATCCTGATTCCGATGATCAATGAAGCAGTCGGCGTTCTTGATGCGGGTACAGCTTCCGCAGAAGATATTGATGTAGCGATGCAGCTTGGCGCATCCCATCCGATGGGGCCTCTTCACTTAGGTGATCTGATCGGTCTGGATATCTGCCTTGCGATCATGGAAGTTCTCTATAATGAGACCAAAGACGAGAAGTATGCTCCGCAGCCGCTTCTTAAGAAGATGGTTGCTGACGGCAAGCTTGGCAAGAAGACCGGCGCGGGATTCTTTGATTATTCTAAATAATCAATGATTATTTTAATAAGCATGGATTTAAAACGAAAGCTTATTTTGAGAAAATTCGGAATATCTCCGGTTTAAATGCAGTATAAAAGAAATGCTGTCTGAGACAGTGAAATGTATAAAAATGGAGGAATAAAAATCATGGATTTTACATTAAGCAAAAAGCATGAAATGGCGAGAACGCTGTTCAGGGAATTTGCTGAGAAAGAAGTTAAACCCTTGGCGCAGGAAGTAGATGAGACGGAAGAATTTCCAAGAGGAACTGTGGAGAAGATGGCGAAAGCAGGCTTCATGGGTATCCCTATTCCCAAGGAATACGGCGGACAGGGCTGCGACGTCCTGACCTATGCAATGTGCGTAGAGGAGCTTTCTAAGGTCTGCGGTACAACAGGCGTTATCGTATCTGCACATACTTCCCTTTGCTGCGATCCGATCCTTACATACGGTACGGATGAGCAGAAGCAGAAATACCTGCCGGATCTTGCAAGCGGACGCAAGATCGGAGCGTTTGGTCTGACAGAGCCGGGCGCAGGTACGGATGCTCAGGGACAGCAGACGAAGGCTGTTTTGGATGGAGATGAGTGGGTGATCAACGGATCTAAGATATTCATCACCAACGGTAAGGAAGCTGACGTATATGTGATCTTTGCAGTTACGGGCGTGATTGAGAAAAGAGGAAAACAGATCAAGGAGATCTCATCCTTTATCGTAGAGAAAGGTACGCCGGGCTTCACCTTTGGTACAAAGGAGAAGAAGATGGGTATCCGCGGTTCTTCCACATATGAGCTGATCTTTACCGACTGCCGTATCCCGAAGGATAATATGTTGGGACAGCAGGGCAAGGGCTTTGGTATCGCAATGCATACCTTGGATGGCGGACGTATCGGTATCGCTGCGCAGGCGCTTGGAATCGGTGAGGGTGCACTGGAGAGAACCATTGCATATACCAAGGAAAGAAAGCAGTTTGGCAGAACGATTGCACAGCAGCAGAACACACAATTCCAGCTTGCTGATATGGCGACTAAAGCACAGGCTGCACAGCTTCTGGTATATAAGGCGGCTATGACGAAGGATCAGTACACACAGGATCACAAGACAGCTTACGGTGTGGAAGCGGCTATGGCTAAGCTTTATGCGGCAGAGATGGCGATGGAGGTTACCACAAAGGCCGTACAGCTTCACGGTGGTTACGGTTATACAAGAGAGTATGATGTAGAGCGTATGATGCGTGACGCTAAGATCACGGAGATTTATGAAGGAACCAGCGAGGTTCAGAGAATGGTTATCTCCGCGGCGCTGCTGAAGTAAAAAAATATTAAAAAGTAAGGAGAAAATACAATGAAAATCGTTGTTTGTGTAAAACAGGTACCCGATACAAAGGGCGGCGTAAAATTTAATCCCGATGGTACGCTGGATCGTGGCGCAATGCTTGCGATCATGAATCCGGATGATAAAGCAGGCTTAGAGGCAGCTCTTAGATTAAAAGATCAGTATGGCGCGGAAGTAACTGTTGTAACCATGGGTCTTCCCAAGGCAGAGGAAGTTCTTCGTGAAGCAATGGCAATGGGTGCGGACAAGGGTATCCTTGTGACAGACAGGGTGCTTGGCGGAGCTGATACCTGGGCAACTTCCCAGACGCTTGCCGGAGCGCTTCGTAACTTGGAGTATGACCTGATCATTACAGGACGTCAGGCAATCGATGGCGATACCGCGCAGGTGGGACCTCAGATTTCCGAGCATCTGAACATTCCTGTTATCTCTTATGCACAGGATATCAAGATCGACGGTGACAGCGTGATTGTTGAGCGTCAGTATGATGACAGATATCATGTATTAAAGGCTAAGATGCCTTGTCTGATTACAGCGCTGGCTGAGTTGAATGAGCCCCGTTATATGACACCGGGCGGAATCTTTGATGCTTATGATGCAGACATTACCGTATGGGGAAGAGCGGACCTCAAAGATGTTGAGGATTCCAATCTTGGTCTGAAGGGGTCACCGACACAGATTGCAAAGGCTTCCGATAAGGTAAGAAAGGGAGCAGGCGAGAAGGTGAATCTGGATGTGACCGAGTCCGTAGATTACATTGTTGGTAAATTAAAAGAAAAGCATGTCATCTAATATAAACATCTGCAGATTAAGAGAAAGGAATGGTTAATAACATGAATATTCAAGATTATAAAGGAGTATTTGTCTTTGCGCAGCAGGTAGACAATGTACTCAGCGGAATTGCATTAGAGTTGGTTGGCAAAGGAAAAGACCTTGCCAAGGATCTTGGAACAGAGGTAACGGCAGTTTTGGTTGGTTCCGGTGTGAAGGGACTGGCGGATGAGCTTGGCGAGTATGGTGCAGATAAGGTTATCGTTGTGGATGATCCGGAACTGAAGGATTACAGAACTGAGCCCTATGCGCATGCAGTAGCATCGGTGATCAACGAGTATAAGCCGGAGATCTTCCTGATCGGCGCTACAGCCATCGGCCGTGACCTTGGTCCCCGTGTATCAGCAAGGATTCATACAGGTCTGACGGCAGACTGTACACAGCTTGATATCGGTGATTTCCCCATCAATCCGGTTCCCGGTAAGGAGCAGCTTCATAACCAGCTGTTGATGACACGTCCTGCATTCGGCGGTAATACCATCGCTACGATTGCCTGCCCGGATTTCCGGCCGCAGATGGCTACCGTTCGTCCCGGCGTTATGCAGAAGGCACCGAAGGAAGCCGGCAGAAAGGCAGAGGTGATTGATTACAATCCCGGATTTACACCGGATCATAAATATGTTGAGATCATGGAGATCGTTAAGGCTGTATCTGATGTGGAGGATATCATGGATGCTAAGATCCTTGTGTCCGGCGGTCGTGGCGTAGGAAGCCCTGAGAATTTCAAGCTTCTTGAGGATCTTGCAGAAGCGATCGGCGGAACCGTAAGCTGTTCCCGTGCTGTTGTAGATGCAGGCTGGAAGCCGAAGGATCTTCAGGTTGGTCAGACCGGTAAGACGGTTCGTCCGAATGTATATTTTGCAATCGGTATCTCCGGAGCGATCCAGCACCTTGCAGGTATGGAAGAATCCGATATCATCATTGCGATCAACAAGGATGAATCCGCTCCGATCTTTGACGTAGCTGATTACGGCGTAGTCGGAGATCTGAATAAGATCCTGCCGCAGCTGACAGCGCAGATTAAAGAGGCAATGGCAGCTAAGGCATAAGAGCATATGATGTATTTGCTGCCATAATGTGATATACAGCGTTGAAACCCTATATCCTTTGTGAAAGTACGGAGGATATGGGGTTTTTGGCAAAGGGATATCTTAAAATTCTTTATATTATAAAAAGAAGGCTGTATAATATTACCAGAGGATTGAAGATATCAATTTGGGGCGATAAACAGAGCGTAGTTGAATATATGGAAATAAAAGGAATGGGGTAAATGCATAAAATAGGCGTTCTTTCCGATACCCACGGACTGCTTCGGGAAGAGGTAAAGGAAATTTTAAAAGAGTGTGACGTCATCCTGCACGCGGGAGATATTGACCGGGATAAGGTGATAAAGCAATTGGAGGATATAGCGCCATGTTATGCGGTGCGCGGCAATGCGGATAAGGAGTGGGCGGAGGATATCCCCGTGACACGGGAGATCGAATTATATGGAATCCGCATCTATATGATCCATAATAAAAAGATGGCGGAACCGAATGACGCGGATCTGGTAATCTATGGTCATTCCCATAAATATGAAGAGAAGGAAACAGACGGACAGGTATGGTTAAATCCCGGCAGCTGCGGAAAACGGCGTTTTACCCAGCCAATCACAATGGCTGTGATCGAGGTGGAGGAGGACGGAAGCCGACATATCATCAGGAAGGATATCGTTACAGGAGAAAATGCTGTCTCCCTGCAGGGAACCGAACAGGATAAGGCTGCATTGGTCAAAATGGTGATGAAGGAAGTGGATAAGGGGATGCCGGTGGAGAAAATTGCGCAGAAGGTGCATATTTCCGAGGAATTGGCAGCACAGATCTGCCGGATGTATGTAACGCATCAGGGGATCGGTGTGGATGGAATTCTGAACCGCATTTCATAGGCATGAAGGATTAAAATAAATAAATTCGTTTTGCAAATGTTGTGCCTGCGACATAGCACTAAAGTGCATTAAAGTTCGCAGGTTACGGAAAGGTATGGTTATTGGTATGGAACGGGAAAAATTGGAAGCGTTATTAAAAGAGATGACTCTGGAGGAGAAGATCAACCAGCTTCTCCAGCTGCATGGCAGCTTTTTTGAGGGCGGCGCCGTAGCGACGGGACCGGCTGCGGAGCAGGGATTTTCCGAGAGGTCAATACAGGAACTGGGAAGCGTATTAGGTGCGGTAGGGGCGGATTCGGTAAAACGCATCCAGAAAAATCATATGGAAAAGCATCCCCATCATATCCCGCTGTTGTTTATGGCGGATATCATCAATGGATACAAGACCATTTTCCCGATTCCTCTGGCGCAGGGAGCGGCGTTTAATGAAGAGGTGGCCAGAACAGGTGCGGAGGTAGCGGCAAGGGAGGCATCTGTAGCGGGCATTCACGTAACATTTTCACCGATGGTTGATCTTGTGCGGGATGCAAGATGGGGGCGCGTCCTAGAATCCAACGGTGAGGACGTATATCTGAACAGTGTCTATGCGAAGGCGCAGGTAGAGGGATATCAGGGAGACGACCCAAAGGCAGAGGGAAAGATTGCGGCTTGTGTGAAGCATTTTGCGGCATATGGTGCACCAACTGCGGGGCGTGATTATAATAACGTGGAGCTTTCGGAGCGGACCCTTCGCGACGATTATCTTCCGGCATATGAGGCGGCCATTAAAGCAGGTGCGCTGCTGGTAATGACATCATTTAATACATTGAACAGGATTCCTTCGACGGCAAATCAATGGCTGATGCGTAAGGTACTCCGTGAAGAGATGGGATTTCAGGGCGTGCTGATCTCGGATTGGGCTGCGATTGAGGAGATTGCAAAACATGATCTGGCGGTGGATAAAAGGGAAGCAGCCGTGTTAGCCTTAAAAGCGGGAACGGATATTGATATGATGACGAACTGCTACTGCGCTTATCTGAAAGAGGCGATCGAAGCAGGCGAAGTATCGGAGGTTCTTTTGGATGAGGCAGCGCTGCGCGTTCTGGAATTAAAGAACAAATTGGGGTTATTTGAAAATCCCTATAAGGATGCTGATGCAGAACAGGAAAAGAGATGGATCCTCTGTGAAGAACACCGCCGTAAATCCAGAAAAGCGGCGGAAGAAACATTTGTCCTGCTGGAAAATGATCATATGCTTCCGTTAAAGGAGACAGAACGGGTTGCGTTTATCGGCCCGTATGTTGATGAGAAAAAAATTCTGGGATTCTGGTCCATCTTTGGGGAAGCGAAGGATGCGGTCAGCGTTAAGGAGGGCGTGTCAGAGAGAGTGAAACATGCTGTGGAAGCAGGGCAGGTGACATTTTCTCAGGGCTGTGAGATCTTGACGGAAGAGGAATTTGTTCCGGGATTTGATCCGAAGGAGAAGAATAACGCCGCCGGTCAGGAAGTTTCTGCGGAGGAGATGCTGCGGCAGGCGTTGGAACAGGCAAAACAGGCGGATAAAGTAGTACTCTGTCTGGGAGAGCATACGACGCAGTCAGGCGAAGGCGGCAGCCGCGCCGAGATCACGCTGCCCGGATTGCAGATGGAGCTCCTGAAAAAGATTGCTGCGGTGAATGACAATATCATTGTGGTACTGTTTCATGGAAGACCTCTGGATCTCAGGGAAGTAAAAGCATTATCTAAGGCTGTCATGCTTGCGTGGATGCCGGGAACGGAAGGCGGCAATGCCATTGCCGCAACGCTGTATGGAGATGTTTCGCCAAGCGGCAGGCTTCCCATGAGCTTCCCGTACTGTGTGGGACAGACGCCTGTCTTCTATGCGGAATTCCATACAGGAAGGCACATGGAGCCATCGATGCCGGATAACCGGTTTCAGTCCCGATATATCGACGCGCCGAACGCGCCGCTGTACCCGTTTGGCTACGGACTTTCCTATACGACCTTTGCGTATGGGGATATTCTGCTTCGTGTGGTGGGAACAAATCAAAACGGACAGACAGCGAGGAGCGTGACAGGGAGTCAAAACGGGGAGACACAGCAGGTGTCAGCAGGACAGACGGAGACAGCATCCGGCAGCGCAGATAATAACTGTATCGCGCTGCATACGGGAGAAAAGCTTCTGGTGTCCGTCAGTGTAAAAAATACCGGAAGCGTCAAAGGAGCGGAGGTAGTCCAGATGTATGTGCGCGACGATAAAGCCAGCGTTGTCCGTCCGGTCAGGGAATTAAAGGGATTTTCGAAGGTATGGTTAGAACCCGGAGAGGAAAAGGAAGTCTGCTTTACCGTGACGGAGGAGATGCTGCGTTTTCATGATATCAATATGGATTATACGGCGGAGCCGGGAAGCTTTACCATATTTGTGGGAAGTGATTCTACTACGGAACGGCAGGCACAGTTTTGCTTTTTATAATGCAGTGTTTATAGTACCGGTATGGCTTATTTGGGGTCATGATTTGGATTGCAGCGCTGTTACAATTCAAAAATTAAGGAATATGGAACATGAAATCAAAGGGATCGGTTAGAAAAATTAAAAAAAGAACATTTGAGATTATCCAGATCGGTACAAGGGTGGATTTTTGGAGCAGAGCCTTTGATTATTTTATTGTCTTTATGATCCTGTTAAGTATCAGCGTTACGTTTATGTTGACGTTTGCTGAACTGAGTATGTACGCGGATGTGATGGAAGCGATTGAGTTCTTTACGATCGTCGTTTTTATCATAGAATATTTGCTTCGGGTATGGACCAGTGATCTGCTTTATCCCGATCTGAACAAACAGCAGGCAGCGCTCCGGTTTATTTTTTCCTTTTATGGACTTGTGGAGCTGTTGACCATCGTTTCCTATTTTGGACCAATATATTCTAATGGTATGATTGCGCTGCGGATCATACGTGTCACAAGGATTCTGAGACTGTTCCAGCTCAATACGAACTCGGATACCTACAATGTGGTTGCGGATGTCCTGATGGATAAGAAGAAGCAGCTGCTTTCTTCCATTTCCATGATCCTGATGTTGATGTTGGCGGCATCATTATGTATGTATGGATTTGAGCATGAGGCGCAGCCGGATGTTTATGAAAATGCATTTTCCGGAATCTGGTGGGCGATGTCCACGATTCTGACAGTAGGATACGGCGATATCTATCCGATTACCATCGGCGGAAAGATCATGGCGATTCTGATCGCGCTTCTGGGGGTGTGCGTCGTTGCAATTCCCACCGGTGTGATCAGCGCCGGTTTTGTGGAATATGATAATAAGATACGGGTTGAGACGATCCTCCGCAGTGATAAGGATGGGCTTGTCAATAGAGAAGTCATAGCGGCATTGAACAAAAACGCCAGAAGGAGGAGAATGAGCGTCAATGAATATATGTTGTTCTTAATGATGCAGGATGCGGAAAAAAATATGGACGAGAAAACCACGGCGGAGAAAGTTATAGCGGAGAAAGCCCCGGCCAGGAAAGTCCAGACTAAGAAACGTAAAAAATAACTGTCAAACTGAAAACAGACTATAATTACACTGCTAAATCAGTAGTTGCGGAGGATAGATATATGTTAGAGGAATTAATTAAGAAAATGGAAGATAATATAGACAGTGACGAATTTGAATGGATTGAAGAAGAATGTATAGAAAAAATTGAAGAATCGGACTTAGGGCTAAATGCGGTTGAACCTTTAATAAAACTTATGGAACGTCATCCATTAGCTGATTTTGGAGTGCCTGGAGCAATTGTACATTTTGTTGAAAAATATTATAAAAAAGGATATGAGGATATACTCTATCAATCTATAAAGCGTTCACCTGCAATGCATACGGTTTGGATGTTGAATAGAATATGTAATGATCCAAATAGCGATGATAAGTTTAAAGAGCTCCTGGCGGAAACAGCGGAACGTAATGATATTGATAATGCCATAGCAAAATCTGCAAAAGATTTTTTAGGAAACTAACTTTCGGAAAGGAATCTATGGAAAAAGAGGAACAGACAGCGCAGAAACAGCAGCATCGGCCGGTACGGGCGCCGATTCCCGGATTGGGACTTCGCAGTATCAAGACTGCTTTGGCGGCGGCTCTTGCTGCTTTGATCTATATCTTTATTCCGGATCATAATCCGACCTTTGCCTGTATCGGGGCGATCGTCGGCATGGGAACGGATATGGAGACCTCCCGAAAAAGCGCAGGCAACCGTTTGTTCGGGACGATCATAGGGGGTATGATCGGGATCGGTCTGTACTGGATCGAGTTTCTGATTTTTTCGGAAGGAAATGACTGGATAAGGCTGCCCCTTGTATTTATCGGAATCATCATATTGGTTTCTGTCAGCGTGCTCTGTGGATGGCCCGGCGGGGTGCAGGCGGGAGGTGTGGTGCTCTGCGTCATTTTATTTGATACACCGGCACGGCATCTGGATTATGCCGTCTGGCGCGCGGTTGATACGGGGGTCGGCGTTTTTCTGGCGTTGGTGATTAATTCGCTGCTTTCCAGAGAGAGGCTTGATAAGTGGTTTTCTCGTCGAAATGTTACGTAAATTAAAGAAATCTTTCTGACCGGCGTTATCTGACAGCGCAATTGCAACCTGAAATTTTCGAATGAAATCTAAATGAAATTGAACAATGAAAGTAATTGACTGAACAAATAAATAATGTTAAGATAAAATGGATTCTGATAAAGAAGATTTTGGTAAAAAAAGGAGGATAATCCGTAATGAGAAAAGGGAGAATGAGAAGATCATTGTTGTCCGCATTACTGGTGGCTGTGATGCTGATTGGAAACTGCATGGTTGTCAGCGCTGCGCCTCAGACGATGCCGGACGGAACCGTTTTTGATGCTGAATATTATGCGCAGAGCAATCCGGATGTTGTAGCGGTATTCGGAGCAGACGCTAATACATTATATCAGCATTATGTTAATTTTGGCAGGGCAGAAGGCAGATTGCCGTATGCAGGCGCGACAGCGTCTGTTACACCCAGCGCGGGAACAGTTGCTGCAGGCCCCGGCGCAAGACTGCTGGACAGATCGACGATCCAGTTTTCAGCGCATTTTACAAGCCTGCCTGCTTCTGATGACGGTAAGCTGTATGTATATGAGCTGGCTGTTTTTGAGGATGCGATCCCGGCGGGACGCGCGCCTATCGCAAGCATAGCGATGACTGCCGATCCGGTGGTTACATTCCCTTATACAGCAGCAAGACTGTATGAAAAATTTGCTTTTGTTACAATGAAAGGCGGCGTTCCTACGATCGTAGGCAACCCTCAGTTTATTACAAATCCTGAAGTGCTGGCAGATAAGAATGTATCCAGACCTGCGGCATTCCATGGCTTACAGGGACCTACCCATGAGTATCAGTTTAACAATTACCCGATGCAGGGCGGCGCTAACAATGGTTATCCCATTACATATCTGGCAAAGACGATTGCCCTGTTAAACAATACCGGCAATCCTACAATTACGCATCCGCTGGGACGCTCCGGTTATGCAGGGGATCCGCATCCGGTTGATGAGCGGTTCAACATTTTCATGTTTAACGCAACCGATCAGGCGGGTGTCAACGCATTGACAAGCGAAGTAAGCTGGCTGGCGAAGAACGGCAGCGCAGACGTATTCATCATCGGAAATGAAGTAAATGTGCGTAAGTGGAATTATATACAGTGGCAGAACGGCGTTTCATGGGATTATTATGTAGATCAGTATGCGGATGCATTCCGTGTTATGTATAATGCGATCAAGAGCCAGAATGCGGGCGCGGAAGTGCTGATCTGTCTTGACCAGTGCTGGGACAGGGATCGTGCCGTTGACAGATATAATTATATTGATGGTAAGGATTTCTGCGATAAGTTTAATGCTATTATTTCAGCAGGCGGCAATATTGACTGGGGTGTTTCCATACACGCTCATCCCGTTCCACTGACCAATGCGAAATTCTGGGCAACCGGTTCTTATGAGAGAGCGCAGATCAACAGCAACAGGATGATCACATTTGAAAACCTCAGTGTAGTAGTCAACTATCTGTCACAGCCGCAGTTCTTAGCTCCTGACGGCAGCAGACGTTACATGATTGACAGTGAGGAAGGACTGGTAAATACACAGGGTGATGCTGTGCAGGGTGCGGCAATTGCTGCTGCTTATGAGTCGGCAAGGAGAAATGGCTTGTCGCAGATCATCTTCTTAGGGGACAATCACGGTCCGGGTCTGGATTATACCATGACAGGTCAGGCCGCAGCCGTATATAATTCATTTGGAACCCCTCAGGAAGCTGCTTACATGGAGTGGGCAAAGGGCGTGATCGGCATCAGCGATTGGAGCCAGGTACTGCGGTAAGCATTTCCGGACAAAAAAGAGTAGAATAAAAAGAGCCGGGCGAGATAGTGTCGTCCGGTTCTTTTTATAGAGTACGGCTCTTGACAGACATTAAGATCTGTGGTAGCATATAACCAATTTAATAGCAAAACCTGTGAAGCGGAGATAACGGCGATGATGCCTGTACAGAGAGTCCGGGATGCTGGGAGCCGGATGAGAAACAAGTTGTCAAATGGACCGCCGAGGGTGCAGTCAAATGCA
The DNA here is from genome assembly GCA_964421915.1 of uncultured Lachnospiraceae bacterium. Classification (GTDB taxonomy): domain Bacteria; phylum Bacillota; class Clostridia; order Lachnospirales; family Lachnospiraceae; genus NK4A136. The sequence continues at coordinate 2,857 of CAYQZB010000019.1, read as the reverse complement.
ATAAAATGCAAAGTATTCTGCAACGTGAGGCATACGTTAACTGCCGGGGATATTATATATACCGTTAAGCATATATATTGTCAAGCATAGTGATGCTTTTAAGTATATCACGTATCCTGTAGAGTGCATGGTATACGCTATGAATCAAGGTGGCACCGCGAAAGTTTGATATTTTCGTCCCTGACAGAGTATTTTATTCTGTGAGGGACGTTTTTGTTTGCAATTATTTTTTATTTATAGGTAAGGAAGGAGGAGTTTGTTATGGAAATTAAGCCCGAATTAGAAGAGGTAAAAAGAATTGCCGCAACAGGTGAATATAAGGTTCTGCCGGTCAGCTGTGAGATCCTGTCGGATATCTGTACTACGATTGAAGCAATGAAGATTTTAAAGAAAGTATCGTCACATTGTTATATGTTAGAGTCGGTGGCGGAGCAGGAAAAATGGGGACGTTATACCTTCTTAGGTTACGATCCCAAGATGGAGATCACCTGTACCGGCGGAGAGATGACAGCAGGCAATATCCGTCTGAAGACAGACGATCCGGCGCAGGTACTACGGGATCTGCTTGCGGAGTATAAGAGTCCCCGGTTTGATTATCTTCCGTCATTTACCGGCGGGCTGGTGGGATATTTTTCTTATGATTATATCCGTTATCAGGAACCTGCGGCAGCAGTGGAGGTGCAGGATGAGGAGGCGTTTAAGGATCTGGATCTGATGCTGTTTGATAAGGTGATTGCATTTGATCATATCCGTCAGAAGATTATCCTGATCGTCAATATGCCGCTGGAGGACCCGGAAACCGGCTACAACAAGGCGGTGATGGAGCTAAAGCAGCTTTGCGGGCTTCTGCAGAATGGGGAAAAGAAGGAGGAAGCGGGCGGACATCTTCTGGATGAGGTGAAGCCCCTGTTTGACAGAAAGACCTATTGTGATATGGTGGAGAAGGCAAAGCGTTATATCCATGAGGGGGATATCTTTCAGATCGTATTATCTAACCGGTTAAGCGCGCCCTTTGAGGGAAGCCTGCTGAATACCTACCGTATTCTCCGAACGATGAATCCGTCTCCGTATATGTTCTATTTTTCCGGAACGGATGTGGAGGTGGCAGGCGCGTCGCCTGAGACGCTGGTAAAACTGGAAGACGGCGTTCTGCATACATTCCCCCTTGCCGGCACCAGACCCAGAGGAAAAAATGAAGCGGAGGATAAAGCGCTGGAGAAGGAGCTGCTTGCGGATGAGAAGGAGCTTGCGGAGCACAATATGTTAGTCGATCTGGGAAGAAATGATCTTGGCAGGGTCAGCAGATTCGGCAGCGTACAGGTGGAAAAGCTGCACAGCATCGAGCGGTATTCCCATGTGATGCATATCGGCTCCACGGTCCGGGGAGAGATCAGGGAAGGGTATGACGCGCTGGACGCCATCGGGGCAGTCCTTCCGGCAGGAACGCTTTCCGGCGCGCCGAAGATCCGCGCCTGTCAGCTGATCGGAGAACTGGAGAATAATAAACGCGGAATTTACGGCGGGGCGATCGGCTATATTGATTTTACGGGAAATATGGATACCTGCATTGCCATCCGTATTGCATATAAGAAAAACGGAAGAGTGTTTATCCGAAGCGGCGCGGGTATCGTTGCGGATTCGGCGCCGGAAAAGGAATATGAGGAATGCATCAATAAAGCCAAGGCGGTAGTCAGGGCATTGGAGCTGGCGAAGGAGGTAAATGTATGATCCTGCTGATTGATAACTATGACAGTTTTTCTTATAACCTGTATCAGTTGATCGGGGAGATTGATCCGGATATCCGGGTAATCCGGAATGATGAAATGACCATCGACGAGATCCGCAAGCTGAAGCCGGATCGTATCATCCTGTCACCGGGACCGGGAAGACCGGAACATGCCGGTATCATACTGGAGGCAGCCAAGATTTTGGGAAAGGAGATACCGATCCTTGGAGTCTGCCTTGGACATCAGGCGATCTGCATGGCCTATGGGGCGACGATCACCTATGCAAAACGGCTGATGCACGGGAAGCAGTCGGAGGTGAGATTCGAGAAGGACTGCCCGCTGTTTGCCGGATGCCCGGAGAAGGCGCCGGTGGCACGGTATCATTCTCTGGCGGCGGACGAAAGCACGCTCCCAGACTGTCTGAGAGTGACTGCGGTAACGGAGGATAACGAGGTGATGGCGGTGCAGCACAGGGAGTATCCGATCTACGGCGTGCAGTTTCATCCGGAATCCATCATGACGCCGGACGGGAAAAGGATGCTGGATAACTTTATCAAGCTGGACTATTAAAAGGTATTTGTGAAAGAGTTATGTAAACCTCGTGGACAGAATTGTGGAACAAAGAATATAAAGCAAGTGATTTGTAAAAATTTTAAATTTATCATTATAATAGATATTTGCGAAACTCTCAATAACGTAAATATTATTGTGCAGCATTGACAAATTCATAAGCAGACCTTTGAAAAACTGCCGGCAGTGCCGCTGCGTTTTTCACGGAGCGCAAGCGTGTCTGCGTTGAATTGTCAATGATGCACAATAGGAAAGAGTCTGATAAGAGTTTCGCAATTATCTGAGTTTCCATAATAAAATTAAGAGGAGGAAAAGAAAATGATCAAGGAAGCAATTGTAAAGATCGTAAACAAGGAAGACTTAAGCTATGACGAAGCGTACACGGTGATGAATGAGATTATGAGCGGTGAGACGACGCCGACACAGAATGCGGCGTTCCTCTCTGCGCTTTCGACAAAGAGCGCCAAGGCGGAAACTACTGATGAGATCGCGGGATGTGCGGCGGCTATGCGGGATCATGCCACCAAAGTGGAGACCGGCATGGAGGTATTTGAGATCGT
>CAYQZB010000018.1:51017-59626 GCA_964421915.1 uncultured Lachnospiraceae bacterium | reverse complement strand
GCAGATCATCAAGGTGGATGACAGGGCGACCATGCTCAATCTTATGACGGGAATGAACGGTTATACACTCTGTTCCGGTATTATCTGTGAGGATTTAAACGGCGGATATTACGTGTCTGTTCCCTTAGATACGGAAGATACTATGACGATCGGCTATCTGAAACGTAAAAATATGCCGCCCAGTATTCTGGGTGAAGAATATATTGAGATCTTAAAAAAATATGGAGTATCTGATCCGGTTCCCGTATGATTATGTTATAGAACTTAAAAATCTGTCTTTTACTTTCAAAAATTACCAACATATCTGTTTCTGTCGTTGTAAATACTATTTTTAATCAGTGAAAATCATATATTTCACAAATGATTTATTCGTTATACAAATATTGTGTCTGCGGTATGGCGTTAAAGCACATAGGATCCGCAGGTTACGGAAAGGTATGGTTATTAATAGAATGAAAGATAGTGAATTTGGCGCAGCGCTGGCTCGTAACGCGCTGGATGAGATTCCCCGGTCCTCCGGTGATGCGAAAGATATCGTGGGTCTGGTAAAGAGCAGCGGTAAGATCGTCGGTTATCAGCTTTCCGACGGACAGAAGGTTTCTAAGGAAGAAGGCGTTGCTATGGCAAAGGCCGGTGAGATCAACGGTGTGGGTATTGCGCATCGTGGTGATACGGAATATCTGAAATCCCTGCCGGATGGTACAGAAAGCAACAATCTTGGCAATCTGCCGTCTGTGAGTGGTTAAAAGCGAGGGGAGTTTTTGGCATATATTGTCAAAAGCTCTTTTTGCGATTGAGCCGATGGAAGAAAGGCATGGTATTGATATGGATTTTTTCGCTTTACTCACATTGATAGGCGGTCTGGCATTATTCCTGTATGGGATGAAGACTATGGGGGATGCGCTTTCCAAGCTTGCCGGGGGACGGCTGGAGCAGATCTTAGAGCATATGACCAATCATCCCGTTAAGGCAGTTGCCTTAGGCGCAGTCGTAACGGCAGTCATCCAGTCGTCTTCCGCGACGACGGTGATGGTGGTGGGATTTGTTAATTCCGGGATCATGAAGCTGTCACAGGCGGTGGGTGTCATCATGGGAGCGAATATCGGTACGACGATCACTTCATGGGTGCTTAGTCTGACAGGCATTGAAGGCGGTAATTTTTTTCTAAGTCTGTTAAAGCCGTCTTCTTTTACGCCTGTTCTTGCCGCAGTCGGCGTTGTTTTTCTGATTTTTCTGAAAAATGATAAAAAAAACGATATCGGAACGATCCTGCTTGGGTTTGCGGTTTTGATGTTTGGGATGGAGACAATGAGCGATTCCGTCAAACCGCTGGCTGATGTGCCGGAATTTACAAAGCTTTTTACGGTATTTGAAAATCCCATATTGGGTATGGTCGTGGGAGCGGTGCTGACAGCGGTGCTTCAGAGCTCCTCGGCATCGGTAGGTATATTGCAGGCGATATGTGCGACCGGGGCAGTCAGTATCGGCGCTGCGATTCCGATTATTCTGGGGCAGAACATCGGCACCTGTTTCACGGCGCTTCTTTCCGGCGTGGGTGCGGGCAGAAATGCAAGGCGCGCCTCTCTGGTACATCTTTACTTCAATCTGATCGGAACGGTCAGCTTTATGATCATATTTTATACTATGAATTATTTTCTGCATTTTGACTTCCTGAAAAATGCGGCAGGCAGCGGTTCGATCGCGCTGATCCACAGTTTATTCAATATCAGCGCAACTCTGCTTTTGCTCCCTCTGGCACGATTTATTGAAAAGCTGACCTATATCGCGCTGCCTGTTACCAAAGAGGAAACAGAAAATGAAGCAGCGAGACCGGAAAGCGCTCCGCTGGATGAGCGGTTTCTGGAGCGTCCCGCATTTGCGGTGGCGCAATGTAAAAGTGCGCTCTGTGAGATGGCAAAGCTTGTGGAGGAGGCAATGGCTCTTTCCGTGCAATCTGCCGACAAATATAATAAGAAGGATATCGATCGCATCATTGAAATAGAAGATATTGTGGATGGCAAGGAGGATGAGCTGGATAGCTACCTGACGAAGCTTGCGTCTAAGCAGCTGTCGGAGAAAGACAGTAAGCTGATTAATAAGTTCGGAAAATGCATTACCGAATTGGAGCGGATCTCAGATTATCTGAAAAGCATTGCTTATGCGCAGCAAAAGATGAATAAAAAGAAAAATAAATTTTCTAAGAAAGCATCCTCCGAGCAGGCGCTGATTTTTCACGCGGCTTATGAGATCGTGGAGGACGTGGTGAGCTGCCTTGTTCATGAAGATAAGGAGATGGCGGACAGGATCGATCCGCTGGCTGAGGTGATTTCATCTTTGAAGGTAAAAATCAGAAAAAATCATAACAGGCGGCTGGAAATGGGAAAATGCTCCATAGAATCAGGGATGGCGCTGACCGATATTGTAAATTCTTTGGAGCGGATCGCGAGGCACTGTTCCAACATCGCCAAAGAGGAGATCGCGGTGGGGACGGATAAATATGCGCTTCACCGGTATGCAAGACTCACAAAGGAAAACAGTGAATTTTACAGGGAACAGCTTATGCTGTATCAGGATAAATATTCTCTTTTATAAGATTTCCATATAGAAAATGATATGTTATAATCTGCATAAAAGTATTATAATTGGGAGCCGCTGATATGCAGTTTGTTATTACTTTTTTGGAAGGAATGATTTCTTTTATATCACCCTGCATGCTGCCAATGCTGCCGGTCTATATTTCCTATTTTGCAGGCGGCGCGGATAAGAAAAAGCATGTGCTCATCAGGGCATGCGCTTTTGTATTTGGTTTTACCATCGTATTTACAAGTCTGGGGGTATTTGCGGGAAGCCTCGGGTTTTTTCTGGTTAAATACCGGACGATCGTCAATATCGTATCCGGTGTTGTCATGATTCTTTTTGGACTTAGTTTTCTGGAAGTGATTCCGCTGCCGTTTTTCAAGGGGATTCAGGGGGAGCATGAGATCACCGGTATCTTGTCGGCGCTGTTATTTGGCATGATATACTCTGTCAATCTGACGCCATGCGTGGGAGCATTCTTAGGGTCTGCGATTATGATGGCGTCTTCTTCAGCAGATGCGCTTAGGGGCGGTCTATTGCTTCTGACATATTCTCTGGGACTGGGGATCCCGTTTCTGTTTGCTGCAGTTCTGATGGAGCAGCTAAATGTGATTTTTCAAAAGATCAAAAAAAATTACCGGTGGATCAACCGGATCTGCGGCTGCTTTTTAATTCTGGTGGGAATCCTGACGGCATTTGGTGTGCTCAATTCCATGATGCGCGTGTCATTGCGGTAAAATTGGTTTGACATGAGAGGATCAGATTGAAAAATAAAATTGATATTATTTGAGATAAGGAGATATGCATTTTTATGAAAAAAACGATCATGCTTTCAGTGGTATTTATTGTAGTGATGGCAGCTGCGGTTGCGGGATATCAGATACTTACCTCGGATTACAACACGGAAACGACAGAGTATAATGGAGAGACGGCTGACGATCAGGAAACGGACAATCCGGAACGGGACGATCAGGAAACGGATGATCAGGGAACGGACGATCAGAAACGAGACGATCAGGAAACAAACGATCAGAAAACGGATGATCAGGGTACGGAAAAAGACGATCTGGGGGAATCGATACAGGTACCGGTGGCGGGAACCGTACCGGCAGCAGATTTTACGGTGCAGGATTGGGAAGGCAATCAGGTCAGTCTCTCAGATTATTATGGGAAGCCGATTGTAGTTAATTTTTGGGCAACCTGGTGCGGACCCTGCAAATCGGAGCTGCCGGCATTTGACAATGCTTACGCCGCGTATCAGGATGAGATCACATTCTTAATGGTCAATATGACGGATGGCTATTCGGAAACGGTAGCCGGTACGAAGCAGTTCATCGGGGAGAATGGGTATTCTTTTCCGGTCTGCTTTGATACATCCTATGAAGCGTATCAGGCGTATGGGGTGACTGCAATACCGATGACGCTTTTTATCGATGCCAATGGAAATCTGATCAGTACCAAATTGGGCGCTATGTCGGAAGACATGTTTGCGGGATATCTGCAGGAATATTATGTGGTAAAATGAACGCAAAGACAGCGTTCAAAATAAGCTACGCTTATTACAAATTGCTTCGCAATTTGCGTTGTGGGAAACAATTATAGCGGAATAGGGCATAAAAAATCTTTCATGTTGCAATTATAATTTTTGGGCAATATAATGAAATCAGGAATGAAGTAATTACAAAGGTTGATCAAGGATTGGAAGGAAACTGATATGAAGAAGGAAACTGATATGAAGAAGGAAACTGATATGAAGAAGAAAACGATTATCGTGATTGGAATCACAGGCATTGTTGTGCTGCTTGGGATCATAATGTTAATCAATTTCTTGATGTATAGGCTGAGGGGAGATATATCAGTAACGATCAACGGAGAAGAATATCCGGTGGAGCGGATAGAATGTACATATGAAGAGACAAAGAATGAAAAAGTAACGTATGGAAAAGCCTTTATGGATTCCGGTGTGGCTTTCAAAAACAGCGGGATGAAATATGGGATGTATGAATATACTTTTTGGATAAATACGGAAGAAATCAATATTGCGCCAAAGATTCGGGTATTTAAAACCAATTGGCATAAAATGTATGATGTTGATATTGATATTAATATATATGAAGATAATGGCGTTTGGAACGCGGAGGTTTCTGTAAAAACAAATCTTACGACTTATAAGGAGACATTTTATAATATTGAACATCAGGCAATAGAAATGCGCGTTGAGTAATTAATATGATATGAGGAAAAAGATAAGGGAACTTTTTGGACAAGAACAGACTCGTATGGATTTAACAGATAAAAAGTGCAGCCAAGGGCGCACTTTTTAGGTAGACAACAGAGTTTGGATATTTGCATGTTATATAAAGTGGACACGGGGGAATTTGGGGATGAAAAGGGATAAAATAATTATCACATTGAGCACAATCATAGCAGTGATAACCATAGCAGCGGCTTTTTGGGGTGTGAATCATTTGAAAGATGCTTATGTAAATCAGCAGATTGAAACGCAGCCGGTTGAGCAGACAGCAACGCAGCCGGTTGAGTAGACAGCAATGCAGCCGGTTGAGCAGACAGTAACGCAGCCGGTTGCTCAGGCGGCAATGCAGTCGGACAATCAGACGGTGTCGGACAATCAGACGACGGGCGGACAGCAGTCCCCCACCTATGTGCAGAATCAGATACAGATTGTCATGAAATCGCCGAAAGAAAGCGGTGTATGCGGGGAAGATCTGAAATGGTATTATAAAGATGGAGTCTTATTTATCACCGGTACGGGTGAAATGGATCAATATATATATTCTGAAAGCAGCGCGCCATGGTATGACAGCTTAGGGAATCAGATAAGCAGTGTCATCATTGATGAAGGCGTAACGAGTATTGGTGATAGTGCATTTATGTTTTGCGAGAGTCTGGCAGAAATTACGATACCAAGCAGCGTAACGAGCATTGGGAATAGGGCGTTTCAATGCTGCGGAGGTCTGACGGAGATCACGATACCGGATACCGTAATGAGTATCGGTGATTGGGCATTTTCCAATTGCATTAATTTAACAAAGATCGATCTGCCGGATTCTATAACGGTCATTGGTGATGGTGTATTTAATTATTGTTTCAATCTGACAGAGATTACAATACCGGATAGCGTGACCGGCATTGGAGATTCCGCATTTTGCAATTGCGAGAGTTTGACAGAAATCACGATACCGGATAGTGTAACGAGCATTGGAGATTCCGCATTTTACGATTGCGAGAGTTTGACAGAAATCACGCTACCGGATTCTGTAACATGGATTGGCATGCGGGCATTTGGCGGTTGTAGTGATATGACCATTTATTATAACGGCGATGCGCTTGATTCTTATATTGATAGAAATAACGACTTTTGGAGCGCGCATAATATCGTCTGGGTTAAGCAGTAAGAAAAAGCCGTCACTTTTCAATGCGGAAGGTAACAGATAAGAGTAATAGGTAAAATAATAGTTAAAAGGTTATAAATATAGGGGGCGCAGGATGAAAAAAGATAAAATTATTATGTTGATAACAATCATAGCAGTGATAACCGTGGCAGGGGTTTTCTTCGGCGTGCATTACCTGATGGATGCTTATACAGGATATCAGCGGGAGGCGCAGCCGGCAGCGTCGGCTGAACAGGCGGAAGATGCCGCCGTTACGCAGCCGGTTGAACAGGCAGCAGGCGGACAGCAGTCCCCCACCTATGTGCAGAATCAGATACAGACTGTCATGAAATCGCCGAAAGAAAGCGGTGTATGCGGGGAAGATCTGAAATGGTATTATAAAGATAGAGTCTTATTTATTACCGGTACGGGTGAAATGGATCAATATATATATTCTGTAAGCAGTGCGCCATGGTATGACAGTTTAAGGAATCAGATAGGCTGTGTCATCATTGATGAAGGCGTAACAAGCATTGGCGACAGAGCATTTGTGGATTGTGACAACATGACGGAAATTTTTCTGCCGTCTTCCATGACAGACATAGGAGAGAGCGCATTTTTGAGATGCAGCAGTTTGAAAAAGATTACGATACCGGATTCAGTCACAAGCATTGATAAGAGAGCATTTTCCGGCTGCAACAGCCTGACGTGGATTGAGATATCGTCTTCTTTGGAAGAAATCGGTCCATATATATTTGAAAATTGCAGCAGTTTAAGAAGAGTTGTTCTACCGGATGGATTAGCATATATCGACAATGGTGCATTTAAGTATTGCAGCAGTTTAATGGACGTTACGATACCGGACAGCGTAACGCATATTGGGGATGAAGCATTTTGTGAATGCAGCAGTTTAACGGAAATTATAATACCGGACAATGTAATAGTCATTGGCAGCAGTGCATTTTTGAATTGCAGCGGTTTGTTGAAAATAACAATACCTGATGGGGTAAAAAGGATTGAGGATGCGACATTTAAGGGCTGTGTCAAGCTGGATGAAATCACGATACCTGATAATGTAACAAGCATTGGTCATGAGGCATTTTGCGATTGCAAGAGTTTGACAGAAATCATAATGCCAAACAGTGTAACGAGCATAGGCAATGGCGTATTTCAGCGTTGCACAGGGCTGATGGAAATTACGCTGCCGGACAGCATAACAAGCATCAGTGAACGTGCATTTGAGGATTGCGGTAATTTAAGAGAGATTATAATACCGGATAGCGTAACAAGCATTGGTGAGTGGGCTTTTGAGAGGTGCGATAGTTTGACGGAAATCACGATACCGGATAGTGTAACGAGTATTGACAGTTGGGCATTTTACGACTGCAACGGTTTAACGGAAATTACGCTGCCGGACAGTATAACAAGCATTAGTGATTGCACATTTGAGGATTGCGGCAATTTAATAGAAATTATGATACCGGACAGCGTAACGTATATAGGCAACTCGGTGTTTTATAACTGTAGTGGTCTGACGGAAATCACGATACCAAAAAGCGTAACAAGTATTGGTAATTATGCATTTGGCGGCTGCAGCGATATGACCATTTATTATAGCGGCAATGCACTTGATTCCTATATCAACAGCAATAGCAGCGATTGGAGCGCGCAGAATATTGTCTGGGTTAAGCAGTAAGATGAATTGTTGTTTTAAAATGTGGAAGGTAAAAAAGAGGCTTGGGGAAAGATAATAGATAAAGGTAACAGATAAAAGTAATAGGTAATAGTTATAGGAGCGCAGGATGAAAAAAGATAAAATTGTAATATTGATAACAATCATAGCAGTGATAGCTGTGGCAGGGGTTTTCTCCGGCGTGCATTATCTGGCAGATGCCTATGCAAAATATCAGAGAGAGGCGCAGCTGGCAGCGGCGTCAGCCAATCAGGCAACAATGCAGGCGGCGGGTGGGCAGCAGTATCCTTCCTATGTGCAGAATCTGATACGGGCTACCATGGAAGAACCGGAAGAAAACGGCGTATGCGGGGAAGATCTGAAATGGTATTACAAAGACCAAGTCCTTGTTATCAGCGGAACGGGGAAAATGGATGAGTACATGCATTCCGCGGGCAGCGCGCCATGGGACAGCCTGCGGAGCCAGATGGGCTGCGTCATTATAGATGATGGCGTAACGAGCATAGGCGGCGCGGCGTTTAAGGGATGTAGCAGCGTCACGGAGATCTTCCTGCCGTCGTCTCTGGCATACATTGACGAGAGCGCATTTTCGGGTTGCAGCAGACTGACGCAGATCGAGCTGCCGGATGGTATAACAGACATTGGGGAGAGTGTATTTTCCGACTGCAAGAGTCTGATACAGATCGAGGTGCCGGATGGCGTAACAGGTATTGGAGAAAGCGCATTTGAGAATTGCAGAGATTTGAGAAAGATTTTGTTGCCGGATTCTTTGATAAATATTGGAAAGCAGGCATTTTTAGACTGTGGGAGTCTGATGCAGATTGAGGTGCCGGACAGCGTAACAAGCATTGGTGAATATGCATTTTCCGGCTGCGGCAGTTTGACGGAAATTACAATACCGGACTCTGTTACGAGAATCAGCAACAGCGCGTTTGAGAATTGTGGCA
>CAYQZB010000018.1:42596-50917 GCA_964421915.1 uncultured Lachnospiraceae bacterium | reverse complement strand
TCGGTGATAACGCATTTAGCCATTGCGAGAACCTGACGGAAATCATGATACCGGATAGCGTAACCGGAATTGGTAATGGCGCATTTTCTGATTGTGAAGGGTTGACAGAGATCACAATACCGGACTCTGTTACGAGAATCAGCAACAGCGCGTTTGAGAATTGTGGCAATTTAACGAAAATTACATTGCCGGATACCATAATCAGCATCGGTGATAACGCATTTAGCCATTGCGAGAACCTGACGGAAATCATGATACCGGACGGAGTAACAGGTATTGGTAATAGCGCATTTGAGGGCTGCAGCCGTTTGACGGAACTCACGATACCGGACGGAGTCCAGAGAATCAGTGATAATACATTTAAAGACTGTTATCATTTAACAGAAATTATGATACCGGACAGCATAACGAGTATTGGCAGTAGCGCATTTTATGGCTGCGGCGGTTTGACGGAACTCACGATACCGGACGGAGTTACGAGCATTAGTGATAGAGCAATTTATAATTGCTGGAGTCTGACGAAAATCACAATACCGGCATCCGTGACGAGTATTGGTGAGAGTGCATTTTGTGGCTGCTTTGCCCTGAATGAAATTACAATACCGGATAACGTAACGAGTATTGGTGATAGAGCATTTAAGTCTTGTGAGAGTTTGACGGAAATCATAATACCGGATAGTGTAACGAGTATTGGTAATTGGGCATTTTACAGTTGCAGCAGTCTGACGGAAATCACGATACCGGAGGGCATAACAAGTATTGGTAAGGAAGCATTTTGCTATTGCAGTGGTCTGACGAAACTTACGATACCGGACAGTGTAACGAGTATTGGTGAGGAAGCATTTTGCTATTGCACGAGTCTGACGGAGCTTACAATACCGGATGGGGTAACGATTATTAAGGATCGGGTATTCGAGGGCTGTTACAATTTAACGGAGCTCACGATACCGGATAGCGTAACGAGTATTGGAAACTATGCATTTTATCATTGCTGGAGCTTAAAGGAATTTACGATAACGGGCGTAACGATTATTAACGGGCATGCATTTGATGATTGCAGTGATATGACCATTTATTACAGCGCTGATGTGCTTGATTTTTATATTGATGAAAATGATAATTTTTGGAGTGCGCGGAATATTGTCTGGGTTAAGCAGTAATGGATGTAGGGGATTCAGAATGAAAAATAATAAACTTGTAACATTGGTCACAATCATAGCGGTGATAGCCGTGGCAGGGGCTTTCTTCGGCGTGCATTATCTGGCGGATGTCTATGCAAAATATCAGAGAGAGGCGCAGCTGGCAGCGGCGTCAGCCAATCAAGCGGCATCAGCCAATCAGGCAGCGGCTGGGCAACTGTATTCTTCCTATGTGCAGAGGCTCATACGGATTACCATGGAATATCCGGAAGAAAATGGCGTATGTGGGGAATTTCTGAAATGGTATTACAAAGATCAAGTCCTTGTTATCAGCGGAACAGGAAAAATGGATGAATATATACATTCCGCGGGCAGCGCGCCATGGGACAGCCTGCGGAGTCAGATTGGCTGTGTCATCATAGATGAAGGAGTAACGAGCATTGGCGGTGCGGCGTTTAAGGACTGTGACGGTATGACGGAGGTTTTCCTGCCGTCGTCTCTGGCATACATTGACGAGAGCGCATTTTCGGGCTGCAGCAGTCTGGAGCAGATCAAGCTTCCGGATAGTGTAACAGGTATTGGTGAAAGCGCATTTGCGAATTGCACTGACTTAACAGAGATTACGCTGTCGGCTTCATTGAAAAACATCGGAAATAATGTATTTAGGGAGTGCAGTGGTTTGACGAAGATCACGATTCCGGATAGCGTAACAGGTATTGGCGAAAGCGCATTTGCGAATTGCAGCGGCTTAACAAAGATCACGCTGTCGGCTTCATTGACAAACATCGGAAATAATGCATTTAGGGAGTGCAGTGGTTTGACGAAGATCACGATTCCGGATAGCGTAATAGGTATTGGCGAAAGCGCATTTGAGGATTGCAGGGACTTAACAGAGATCATGTTGTCGGCTTCATTGATAAACATCGGAAAAAATGCATTTTTTGGCTGCAACAGATTGACGGAAGTTACAATACCAGATAATGTTACGCATATTGGCGATCAGGCATTTTGTTGCTGCAGTGGTCTGACGAAAATCACAATACCGGACAGCGTAACCAGCATTGGGGAGTGCGCGTTTTCTTGCTGCGACAGTCTGACGGAAATTACGATACCGGGCAGTATAATAAGTATTGGTAATTATGCATTTACATTTTGCGAAAACTTAACAAAAATCACAATACTAGAGGGCGTAATGTACATTGGTAATTATGCGTTTAATGAATGTGGCAGCCTGACAGAACTTACGATAGCGGACAGCGTAACAAGCATTGGCAACGGCGCGTTTCGTAGCTGCAGCGGTTTAACTGAAATTACACTGCCAGATTCCTTGATAAATATTGGCGATCAGGCATTTTGTTGCTGTAGTGGTCTGACGGAAGTTGAGATACCGGACAGCGTAATGTACATTGGCTCAGGGGCATTTGCCTATTGTCCTGATTTAACGGAATTTAAGATACCGGATTCTGCTGTAGCAAGTATAGGCAGTGGCGCGCTTGCAAGTTGTTCTTGGCTGATGGAAATCACGATACCGGATGGAGTAACCGAAATTGGCGAGGGAGCATTTATGGACTGTGAATATTTGAGAAAGGTTACGATACCGGACAGCGTAACAAGCATAGGCGAGAATGCATTTTGTGGTTGCAGCAGTTTAACGGAAATTACGATACCGGACAGCGTAACAAGCATTGGCGGTTATGCATTTGCCGGTTGCAGCGGTTTGAGGGAAATCACAATACCGGCATCCGTAACAAGCATTTGTGAGGGTGCATTTTGTAGTTGCAGCAGTTTAACGGAAATAACAATACCGGACGGCGTAACGAGCATTGGCGAGAATGCATTTAGTTGCTGTAAGGGTCTGACGGAAATCACGATACCGGATAGTGTAACGAGCATCGGTGATGATGCATTTATGAGCTGCAGCGATATGACCATTTATTATAGCGGTGATACACTTGATTCCTATATTAACAGTCATAGCAGTGATTGGGGCAGGTGGAATATCGTCTGGATCAAGCAGTAAAAGGTAATAGATATAGGAGAGGATGCAGGATGAAAAAAGATAAAGTTATTACATTGATCACAATCATAGCGGTAATAGCCATGGCAGGGCTTTTCCTTGGTGTGCATTATCTGATGGATGCCTATGGAAATCAGCAGAAGGCAACGCAGTCAGCCAATCAGGCGGCGGTCGGGCAGCAGTATCCTTCCTATGTGCAGAAGCTCATGCGGACTACCATGGAAGATCCGGAAGAAAACGGCGTATGCGGTGAATTTTTGGAGTGGTATTACAAAGATGAAGTCCTTGTGATCAGCGGAACGGGAAAAATGGATGAGTACATACATTCCGCGAGCGGCGCGCCATGGGACAGCCCGCGGAGTCGGGTAGGCTGCGTCATTATAGATGAAGGCGTAACGAGTATAGGCGGCGCGGCGTTTGAGTACTGTAACTGTATGACGGAGATCTTCCTGCCGTCGTCCCTGACCTACATTGACGAGAGAGCATTTTCGGGCTGCAGCAGTCTGGAGCAGATCGAGGTGCCGGATGGTGTGATCGGTATTGGAGAAAGTGCATTTGAGTATTGTGGAAGTGTGACGCAGATTGAGCTGCCGGATGGTGTCATCGGTATTGGCAAGAGTGCATTTAATGGATGTAGCGGATTGAGAGAAATCAAGCTGCCGGATTCCGTGACCATAATTGACGACTTGGTATTTTGCGGTTGCAGCAGTTTAAAGGATATTGTGATACCGGACGGCGTAACGAGCATTGGGGAATATGCATTTGCCGGCAGCGGTTTGACGGAGATCACGATACCGGACAGTGTAACAAGGATCGGCGGGAGGGCATTTCAGGGTTGTAATTATTTAACGGAAATTACGATACCGGATGGGGTAACGCGCATTGGCGGAAGCGCGTTTTATAGTTGTGCCAATTTAACGAAAATCACAATACCGGATAGCGTAACGAGCATCGATGGTGCTGCATTTTCCGACTGCAGCAGATTAACGGAAATTACGCTGCCTGATTCGCTAACAAGCATTGAAGTATGTTTTTTTCCCACTGCAGCAATTTAACCAAAATCACGATACCGGACGGTGTAACAAGCATTGGTAATGATGCATTTGCGTCTTGCGAAAGTCTGACGGAAATCACGATACCGGATTCTGTAACGACTATTGGTGATAATGCATTTTATGGCTGCATTTATCTGACGGAAATTATGATACCGGACAAGGTAACGAGCATTGGCGAGGGGGCATTTTGGCGTTGCTGCAGTGTGACGGAACTTACGATACCGGATAGTGTAACGAGCATACGCGATAGGGCGTTTTGCGGCTGCAGTGTGACGGAAATCACGATACCGGACGGCGTAACGAGTATCGGTGAGTATGCATTTTCCTACTGTAAAAGTTTAACGAAAATCACGATACCGGATTCTGTAACACAGATTGGCAAAGAGGCATTTGAATCATGCAGTAGTTTGACAGAACTTACAATACCGGCATCCGTAACGAGTATTGGTGAAAATGTATTTAAGGGCTGCAGCGATATGACCATATATTATAGCGGCGATGCGCTTGATGATTATATCAACAGCAATAGCAGCGATTGGAGCGCGCAGAATATCGTCTGGGTAAAGCAGTAATAGAAATAGGAGCGCAGGATGAAAAAGGAAAAAGTTATTACATTGATTACAATCGTAGCGGTGGCAGCCATAGCAGGACTTTTCTTCGGCGTGCATTATCTGGCGGATGCCTATGCGAAATATCAGAGGGAGGCGCAGCTGGCAGCGGCGTCGGGTAATCAGGCGGCAGTCGGGCAGCAGTATCCTTCCTATGTGCAGAAGCTGATACGGACAACCATGGAAGAGCCGGAAGAAAACGGCGTATGTGGTGAAGATCTGAAATGGTATTACAAAGACCAAGTCCTTGTTATCAGCGGAATGGGAAAAATGGATGAGTATATACATTCCGCGGGCAGCGCGCCATGGGACAGCCTGCGGAGTCAGATGGGCTGCGTTATTATAGATGAAGGAATAACGAGCATAGGCGGCGCGGCGTTTAAGGACTGTGACGGCATGACGGAGATCTTCCTGCCGTCGTCTCTGGCATATATTGAAGATAGCGCATTTTCGGGCTGCGTCAGCCTGACGCAGATCGAGGTGCCGGATGGTATAACAGACATTGGGGAGAGTGTATTTTCCGGCTGCAGCAGTCTGGCGCAGATCGAGGTGCCGGACAGTGTCATCGGTATTGGCGGGAGCGCATTTGAGGGTTGCAGCAGCTTAACACAGATCATTTTACCGGCTTCTCTGACAAATATTGGAAGCAGTGCCTTTAAAGACTGCAGCGGTTTAAGGAAGATCGAGATACCGGACGGCGTAACAAGCATAGGCGAGAAGGCATTTGAGGGTTGTGGCATTTTGTGGAATATAGTGATACCGGAAAGTGTAACAGATATTGGAAACTGGGCATTTAGTGATTGCGGCGAATTGAGAGGGATCAAGCTGCCGGATAATATAAAGAGGATCGGCGATGGAGTATTTTATAACTGTAAAAGCCTGACGGAGATCACGATACCGGACGGCGTAACGAGTATCAGTGCGAGAACATTTGAGTTTTGCAGCGGTCTGACGGAAGTTACGCTGCCGGACGGCATAACGAGCATTGGCGCGAGCGCATTTGAGTATTGCAGCGGTCTGACGGAGCTTACGCTGCCGGACGGCATAACGAGCATTGGTGAGAGCGCATTTGAGAATTGCAGCGGTCTGACGGAAGTTATGCTGCCGGACAGTGTGACGGTCATTGGCGACGAAGCATTTTCCTATTGCAGAAATTTAACGAAAGTTACGCTGCCGGACGGCATAACGGACATTGGCTGCGCAGTATTTATGCGCTGCAGCGGTCTGACGGACATTACATTGCCGGATAGTGTAACGAGTATCGGTAATAAAGCATTTTCCTTTTGCGGTTTGACGGACATTACATTGCCGAAATCTGTAACGAGTATTGGCGATGATGCCTTTTTCGGCTGCAGCAATCTGGTGGAAATCACGCTGCCTGATTCTTTGAGCAGCATTGGTAAATATGCGTTTGAGTATTGCAGCGGTCTGATAGAAATCACGCTGCCTGATTCTGTTACAAGTATTGGCGCTTGGGCATTTGCGTATTGCGATGGACTGACAGAAATAGTGATACCGGACAGCGCCATAGAATGTATTGGCACAGGCGCGCTTGCGGGCTGCGGCTGGTTGACAGAGATCACTATTCCTGAGAGCGTAACAAGTATTAGTGATTATGCATTTTATGACTGCAGCGGTCTGACAAAAATCACAATACCGGAATCCGTAACAAGCATCGGTAGTTACGCATTTTGCGGCTGCAGCGGTCTGACGAAGATCGCGATACCGGAATCCGTAACAAGTATAGGCGATGTTGTATTTTGCGGCTGCAGTGGTTTAACGGAAATCACGATACCGGACAGTGTAACGGTTATCGGGAGGTATGCATTTTCCGGCTGCGGGAGTTTGACGGAATTTACGATACCGGAAAATGTAACAAGCATTGGTGTAAGCGCATTTGAGAATTGTTTTGCTTTGACGGAACTTACGATACCGGACAGTGTAACGAGCATTTATAACGGGGCATTTTATGGCTGCAGAGGACTGACGGAACTCACGATACCGGACGGAGTAACAAGTGTCGGCAGATACACATTTAAAAATTGCGACGGCTTGACGAAGATCACTATACTGGCTTCTTCAGTTACCATCGCCGCTTCTGCATTTGATAATTGTAACGATATGACGATTTACTATAATGACGCTTCGCTTGATTCCTATATCAACAGCCATAAGAATGATTGGAGCAGTCAAAATATAACGTGGGTATTGATACAGGGATAATCAGGATAGCGGTTTTGGAGAAAGGATAATATATAAAGGATGAAAAATAATAAAGTTGCAACATTGATTACAATCATAGCGGTGGCAGCCATAGCAGGGATTTTCGTTGGCGCGCATTATCTGGCGGATGCCTATGCGAAATATCAGAGGGAGGAGCAGCTGGCAGCGGCGTCGGGTAATCAGGCGGCAGTCGGACAGCAGTATCCTTCCTATGTGCAGAAGCTGATGCGGGCTGCCATGGAAGATCCGGAAGAAAGCGGCGTATGCGGTGAATTTCTGGAGTGGTATTACAAAGATGAAGTCCTTGTCATCAGCGGAACGGGGGAAATGGATGAATATATATATTCCGCGGGCAGCGCGCCATGGTATGGTCTGCGAAATCAGATAGGCTGTGTCATTATAGACGAAGGCGTAACGAGTATTGGCGGCGCGGCGTTTAAGGATTGTGGCAGCGTGATGGAGAGCTTTCTGCCGTCGTCGCTGAAATATATTGAAGATAGCGCATTTTCCTGTTGCAGCAGTCTGGTGCAGATCGAGGTGCCGGATGGAGTGATCGGTATTGGAGAAAGTGCATTTGAGTATTGTGGCAGTCTGATGCAGATCGAGGTGCCGGATGGTGTAATCAGTATTGGCAAGAGTGCATTTTATGGTTGCAGCGGATTGAGAGAGATCAAATTGCCGGATTCCGTAACGAGTATTGACAGATGGGCATTTAGGGGCTGCAGCAGCCTGAGAGAGATTACATTGCCGGATTCCATCACTATAATTGAGGAGAGAACATTTTCGGGCTGCGGCAGTTTACGGGATATTGTGATACCGGACTCTGTTACGAGCATTGGGGAATATGCATTTGCCGGCTGTGGTGTGACGGAGATCACGATACCGGACTCTGTTACGAGAATTGACGGGTGGGCATTTCAGGGTTGTAATTATTTAACGGAAATTACGATACTGGACGGTGTAACGAGCATTGGTGATGGTGCATTTTCTGATTGTGAATGGTTGACAGGGATCACAATACCGGACTCTGTTACGAGAATCGGCGATAGCGCGTTTGAGAATTGCCACAATTTAACGGAGATCAAGTTATCGGATTCTTTGCTAAATATCGGATGTAATGTATTTAAAGATTGCACCGGTCTGACGGAGATAACAATGCCAGACAATGTAACACGCATTGGTGAGGGTGCATTTGCCGGTTGTAGCGGTTTGACGGAAATCACAATACCGGACAGTGTAACGAGCATCGGTAAGGAGGTGTTTAGTAGTTGCGATGGTC
>CAYQZB010000018.1:0-42496 GCA_964421915.1 uncultured Lachnospiraceae bacterium | reverse complement strand
TAACAAGCATTGGCAATTCTGCGTTTTGGTATTGCACCGGTTTGACAGAAATCACGCTGCCGGATAGTGTAACGCGCATTGAAGATTACACATTTTTCAAATGCAGTAGTTTGACAGAACTTACAATACCGGATAGTATAACGAGCATTGGTGAGGGTGCATTTACCGGCTGCAGCGGTTTGACGAAGATCACGATACCGGACAGTGTAACGAGCATCGGTAAGGAGGTGTTTAGTAGTTGCGATGGTCTGACGAACATTTCATTACCTGACGGAATAACAAGCATTGGCAATTCTGCGTTTTGGTATTGCACCGGTTTGACAGAAATCACACTGCCGGATAGTGTAACGAGCATTGGCAAGTATGCATTTTCCGGCTGTAGTGGTCTGACAAAAATCACGATACCGGACAGTGTAACGAGCATTGGCAAGTATGCATTTTCCGGCTGTAGTGGTCTGACAAAAATCACGATACCGGACAGAGTAACGCGCATTGGCAATAGTGCATTTATCAACTGCACCGGTCTGACGGAAATCACGCTGTCGGATAATATAACGAGCATTGAAGATTACACATTTTTCAACTGCAGTAGTTTGACAAAACTTACAATACTGGATAGTGTAACGAGCATTGGTGAGAGTGCATTTTCCGGTTGCAGCGGTTTAACGAAGATCACGATACCGGACAGTGTAACGAGCATTGGTGAGAGTGCATTTTCCGGTTGCAGCGGTTTGACAAAGATCACGATACCGGACGACATAACAAGCATCAGTGGTTTTACATTTGACGGCTGCAGTGGTCTGACGGAACTCACGATACCGGACGGTGTAACGAGTATCGGGGAGCATGCATTTGGTTATTGCGAGAGGTTGAGGGAACTCACGATACCAGATGGCGTAACAAGCATTGGCAAGTATGCATTTAGGAATTGTAGCGGTTTGAGGGAAATCACAATACCGGACAGTGTAACGAGCATTGGTACGGGTGCATTTTATTATTGTAGCAGCCTGACGGAAATCACGATACCGGACGGCGTAACGGGCATTGTCTATGCATTTGCCGGTTGCAGCGGTTTGAGGGAAATCACGATACCGGACAGCGTAACAAGCATTGGCGATAGTACATTTAACGGTTGCAGCGGTTTGAGGGAAATCACGATACCGGACAGTGTAACAAGCATTGGTGAGGGTGCATTTGCCAGTTGCAGCGGTTTGAGGGAAATCACAATACCGGATGGCGTAACGAGTATTGACAGCTGGGCATTTAAAGGTTGTTACAATCTGACGGAAATCGTGATACCGGATAATGTAACAAGCATTGGCTATATGGCATTTGCCGGCTGTAGTGGTCTGACGGAACTCACGATACCGGCATCCGTAACAAGCATTGGTGGCTGGGCATTTAGTAACTGTAGCGATATGACCATTTATTATAGCGGCGATGCGCTTGATTCCTATATCAAAAGTAATAGCAGCGATTGGAGCGCGCAGAATATCGTCTGGGTCAGGCAGTAAGAAAAAGCCGTCACTTTTTAATGCGGAAGGTAAAGCAGGGGTTTAGAGAAGGGTAACAGATAAGAGTAATAGGTAAAATAATAGTTAAAGGGTTATAAATATAAGGACCGCAGGATGAAAAAAGATAAAGTTATTACATTGATTACAATCATAGCGGTGATAGCCGTAGCAGGGGTTTTCATAGGTGTACACTATCTGATGGATGCCTATGCAAAATATCAGAGGGAGGCGCAGCTGGCAGCGGCATCAGCCAATCAGGCGGCGGGCAGTCAGGCAGCGGTCGGGCAGCAGTATCCTACCTATGTACAGAATCTGATACGGACAACCATGGAAGAACCGGAAGAAAACGGTGTATGCGGTGAATTTTTGGAGTGGTATTACAAAGATGAAGTCCTTGTTATCAGCGGAACAGGGAAAATGGATGAGTACATACATTCCGCGGGTAGCGCGCCATGGGACAGCCTGCGGAGCCAGATCGGCTGCGTCATCATAGATGATGGCGTAACGAGCATAGGCGGCGCGGCGTTTAAGGACTGTGCCGGTATGACGGAGATTGTCTTGCCATCTTCCTTGACATACATTGACGAGAGGACATTTTATGACTGCAGCAGTCTGGAGCAGATCGAGGTGCCGGACAGTGTCATCGGTATTGGAGAAAGTGCATTTGAGGGTTGCAGCAGTATGGGTATGGTTACCCTGCCGGATTCCCTAATCGTAATTGACGAGAGGACATTTTATGACTGCAGCAGTTTAAGAGAGATCACGCTGCCGGATTCCGTGACCCGGATTGGCGGTTTTGCATTTTCAGGCTGCAGCAGTCTGAGAGAGATTACATTGCCGGATTCCATCACTATAATTGAGGAGAGAACATTTTCGGGCTGCGGCAGTTTACGGGATATTGTGATACCGGACTCTGTTACGAGCATTGGGGAATATGCATTTGCTGGCTGTGGTGTGACGGAGATCACGATACCGGACTCTGTTACGAGAATCGGCGGGTGGGCATTTCAGGGTTGTAATTATTTAACGGAAATTACGATACCGGACTCTGTTACGAGAATCAGCGATAGCACATTTGCAGACTGCAATGGTCTGACGAAAATCACAATACCGGATGGTGTAACGAGTATTGGTAATGGCGCATTTATGGGATGCAGCAATTTAATGGAAATCACACTGCCGGATTCCCTGATAAATATTGGCGACAAGGCATTTTATGACTGCGGGAATCTGAAGGAGATCACACTGCCGGATGGCATAATAAAAATTGGTCATGGCACATTTTATGACTGTAGAAATTTAACGGAGCTAACGCTGCCGGATGGAATAACAGGCATTGGTGATTCTGCGTTTATGAATTGCCATGGTTTAACGGAACTTGTGATACCGGACAGTGTAACGAGTATTGGTAAATATGCATTTAATGGCTGCGATGGTCTGACGAGTATTTCCTTGCCGGACGGCATAACAAGCATTGGCAATGAGGCGTTTTGGTATTGCGCCGGTTTGACAGAAATTACGCTGCCGGACAGTGTAACAAGCATTGGTAAGGAAGCATTTTTCAGTTGCAGGGGTTTGACAGAAATCACGCTGCCGGACAGCATAACGAGTATTGGCATGTATGCCTTTGGGAACTGTAGCGGTTTGACGGAAATCGTGATACCAGACGGCGTAACAAGCATTGGTGAAGATGCATTTTATGGTTGTAGCGATATGACAATTTATTATGGCGGTGATGCGCTTGATTCTTATATTAACGAACATAGCAGCATTTGGAGTGCACAGAATATCATCTGGATAAAGCAGTAGGCGAATTTGTACCTGCGGCAGTATGAAT
The DNA here is from genome assembly GCA_964421915.1 of uncultured Lachnospiraceae bacterium. Classification (GTDB taxonomy): domain Bacteria; phylum Bacillota; class Clostridia; order Lachnospirales; family Lachnospiraceae; genus NK4A136. The sequence continues at coordinate 39,145 of CAYQZB010000018.1, read as the reverse complement.
TCGCAGGTTACGGAAAGGAAGGGATAGTTATTATGGGAATAGCAGCAGCGGTCATGCTTCCTCATCCGCCGTTGATCGTACCGGAGATTGGCAGGGGGGAAGAAAAGAAGATACAGAAGACGGTGGAGGCTTATCATAAGGCGGCAGAGAAGATCGGGGCGTATCAGCCGGATACGATTGTGTTGATTTCGCCGCATCAGGTGATGTATGCGGATTATTTTCATATTTCACCTGGAGATGGCGCAGTCGGTGATTTCTCACAGTTTCATGCGGCAGAGGTCAAAATGGAACTATCTTATGATGTGGAATTTGTGCGGGAATTGTGCAGGCTGGCGGAGGCACATCATCTTCCGACAGGAACCATGGGAGAGCGGGATAAGCGGCTGGATCATGGGACGATGGTGCCGTTATATTTTGTCAATCAGTATTGGAAGGACTACCGGCTTGTGCGGATAGGCTTGTCCGGAGAGCCCTTATTGAAGCATTATGAGTTGGGAAAATGCATCAAAGAAGCGGCTGCCATTCTTGGCAGAAACACCGTAGTGATCGGAAGCGGAGATCTGTCCCACCGCTTAAAGGAAGACGGACCCTATGGGTATCAAAAGGAAGGACCGGAGTATGACCGCCGTATCATGGATGTGATGGGCAGGGCGGCATTTGGGGAGCTTTTCGGGTTTTCGGAGGATTTTCTAAACAGCGCGGGTGAGTGTGGACACCGCTCCTTTACGATTATGGCGGGCGCATTGGACCGGACGGCGGTTGCGTCAGAGCGCCTTTCCTATGAAGATCCCTTTGGCGTGGGTTATGGAATCTGTACCTATGAAGCGCAGGGGCAGGATGGCAGATGTGATTTTGCGGATCAGTTTGAAACTATTCTGATGGAAAAGCTGGCGGAGCAGCGCGCAAAAGAGGATGCGTATGTCAGTCTGGCTCACAGTACGGTGGAAGCATATGTCCGTACGGGAAAAAGACCTGCGGTTCCGGAGGAGCTGAGTAAGGAAATGTATGAGCAGCGTGCCGGAGTTTTTGTCTCGATCAAGAAGCAGGGGAAGCTGCGCGGATGTATTGGGACGATCTCCCCGGTCTATGGCAGTATTGCGGAGGAAATCGTTGAAAATGCGGTCAGCGCGTCTTCCAGAGATCCTCGTTTTACGCCGATCACGCCGGAAGAATTAAAATATCTGACGCTTAGCGTGGATGTACTTGGAGAGGCAGAGAAGATCGCTTCTGCTGCTGATCTGGATGTGAAGCGGTATGGGGTAATTGTGACCAAAGGAAATAAGAGAGGTCTGCTGCTTCCGAATCTGGAGGGCGTGGATACGGTCGCTGATCAGGTTGCCATTGCGAAGCAGAAAGCGGGCATCCGGGAGGATGATGAGGATGTGGAGCTGGAGAGGTTTGAGGTAACAAGGCATTTTTAATGCCCGGCATTTTTATAACGATTGGAAAAAGACGATCGTCTGACAGGCTGGGACGAACGTCTTTTTTTGTGTTTTACAAAATATGGAACGCTGATGGAACGCTAATGGAACGATCTATGAACCGAGGCATCATAGAATGGAAAAAGGTGGAAGAGCTGATAAGAATGCGCAGCAGGCGCAGATCGGTAAGACTGCCAAAAACAAATATTGGAGGAATGTAAAAATGTATTTTGACAAAATCGCAAAGATCGTAGCTGAAAGAACAGGTTGTGATGTGGCAAGCGTGAAGCCGGAAAGTAAATTTGTGGATCTTGGGATCGATTCACTGGATACCGTAGAGCTGCTGATGAGCTTAGAAGATGAGATCGGTATGGAGATCGAGCTGGATCAGAAGGTGGAGACAGTGGATGATCTTGATAAGTTTATTCAGAGCAAGACATCATAAGTGTGAAAAGTATCTAATTGTTGAAACAATCTTTTTGCTGCCAAAGGGCGCAAAGAATTGCTAATTTGACATCGAAAATCAGATAGGAAAGGCAAGGTTTTACCATGATCAAATCAAAAATTTGTGAAATATTAGGTATCCGCTATCCGGTTTTTCAAGGCGGGATGGCGTGGATCGCTGACGGCAGGCTTGCGGCTGCGGTATCAGAGGGCGGCGGTCTTGGAATCATAGCTGCGGGCAATGCGCCCGGAGAATATGTCAGGGAGCAGCTCCGCATAGCAAAATCTATGACTTCCAAACCGATCGGAGTGAATATCATGCTGATGAGCCCCTTTGCAGATGAGGTTGCCGAGGTCGTGGTAGAAGAAAAAGCTGATGTTGTCACAACCGGAGCCGGCAATCCCGGTAAGTACATAGAAAACTGGAAAGAAGCCGGGATCAAGGTGATCCCTGTCGTTGCCTCCGTAGCCATGGCAAAAAGGCTGACAAGGATGGGCGTGACGGCGTTGATTGCGGAAGGCGGGGAAAGTGGCGGACATGTTGGGGAGCTGACCACGATGGTCTTGGTTCCGCAGATATGTGACGCTACCGATCTGCCGGTGATCGCTGCGGGCGGTATTGCTGACGGCAGGGGCGTGGCGGCGGCGCTGATGCTTGGCGCGTGCGGCGTACAGATGGGTACACGCTTTTTAAGCGCTGAGGAGTGTACCATCCACCCGTCCTATAAGGAAAAAATAATCAAGGCCACCGATCTGTGTACCATGGTGACAGGAAAGAGACTGGGACATCCCGTGCGCAGTCTCCGTACCCCGTTTGCCAGGGATTATTCCAAAGCAGAATACGGCGGGATGCCGGATGAGGAGTTGGAAGCGTTGGGAACAGGGGCTCTCAGACTGGCTGTGCAGGAAGGTGATAATGAAAAGGGATGCTTCCTTGCGGGACAGATCGCGGCTATGGTAAAGAAAGAGCAGCCTGCCGCTGAGATAGTCAGAGAAGTGATAGAAGAAGCAGAACCGATTTTAAGGAGGGCAGCGTCATGGGTAGAATAGCATTTGTTTTTTCCGGTCAGGGAGATCAGTATCCGGGGATGGGAAAAGACCTATATGAACAGTATGATGCTGCCAAAAATGTTTTTCAGACATGTGAAGAGATCCGGCCCGGAACGATGGCGCAGTGCTTTCAGGGGACGGAGGAAGAATTGAAAGAGACAAAGAATACGCAGCCCTGCCTGTTTGCTATGGAACTGGCGGCGGAGGCGGTTCTTTTGGAAAAGGGGATCAGACCGGAGATGGCAGCCGGATTCTCTTTAGGTGAAGTCAGTGCAGCGACGGCAGCGGGGATCTTTGACTGTCAGACAGGATTTCGGCTGGTCATCCGCCGCGGCGAGCTGATGCAGCAGGCGGCGGAGCAGCATGAAACGTTTATGGCGGCGGTCGTAAAGCTGCCGACGGATAAGGTAAAGGAGATATGCAGTCAGTTTGAGGGGATCTATCCCGTGAATTATAACTGCCCCGGACAGGTTACGGTTTCCGGACTGAGCGAACGCCAGCAGGAGTTTTCCCAGTGTGTTAAAGATGCCGGCGGACGCGCTATCGTGCTGAAGGTAAAGGGCGCATTTCATTCTCCTTTTATGAAGGAAGCATCCGCGGCTTTTGCGGAAGAACTGAAAAAGGCGGAGATAAAAAAGGGAGAGCTCACCCTTTATTCCAATATGACGGCGAAGCCTTATACGGAGGATGTGGTGGACTTATTATCCAAACAGATCTGCTCCCCGGTAGAATGGGAAATGATCATCCGTGGCATGATTGCTGAGGGAATCGATACATTTATTGAGATCGGACCGGGAAAGACGCTTTCCAACATGATCAAAAAGATCGACGACGGCGTGAAGGTATATGCGGTGGCGGAGATGGAAACATTGCTTAATGAATTGGGTTGAAAATCAGAGATTATCACACGCAAAAGCGAACTTGTTCGCTTTTTAGCAGCAGGCTGTGGAAAGGCAAGGTTATTAGTATGAAGGGAAAAGTTGCGATCATAACAGGGGCTTCCCGTGGGATCGGTGAAGCGGTAGCATATAAACTGGCTTCTCTGGGGGCGGATATTGCGGTGATCTATGCGGGCAATACCGCAGCGGCGGAAAAGGTATGCGAGAAATGCAAAACAGAGTACGGTGTGATGGCAAGACCTTATCAGTGCAATGTTGCGGAGTTTGAAGCCGTGAAGGATACGGTAGAACAGATTAAGCAGGATTTCGGGACATTTCATATCCTGGTCAATAACGCCGGGATCACAAGGGATAAGCTGATCGCCATGATGAAGGAAGATGATTTTGATGCGGTGCTGGATACGAATTTAAAAGGCGCGTTTCATATGATACGCCACTGCACCGGTACTTTCCTGCGTAACAAGGAAGGCTGTATTATCAATATTTCTTCGGTATCCGGATTGATCGGCAATCCCGGACAGAGCAATTATGCAGCTTCTAAGGCAGGACTTGTAGGACTGACGAAGTCCGTGGCAAAGGAACTGGCGCCGAAGGGGATCCGCTGCAATGCTATTGCACCGGGATTTATCAAGACGGATATGACGGATGATCTGGCGGACAATCCGCTGCTTCAGATGATCCCATTGGGGAAGATGGGAGAGCCGGAGGATGTGGCTGAGGCTGTCGCTTATCTGGCCGGAGCAAAGTATGTAACCGGAGAAGTGCTGCGGATCGACGGTGGTATTGCAATGTAGTATATTGGACTGATAAATCGGACAAACAAAATAGAAGAAGGCGAGGAATATGGTATGAGCGAACTTAGGAGAGCAGTGATTACGGGAATGGGAGCGATCACTCCCATCGGAAACAGCGTCAGCGAGACATGGGAGAGCATGAAAGCCGGAAAGAATGGCATTGCGCCCATTACGCAATTTGATACTACGAATTATAAGGCAAAGCTGGCGGCAGAAGTAAAAGATTTTGATCCGCTTCTTTATCTGGAAAAAAATGAGGTCCTCCGTACAGACCGTTACGCGCAGCTGGCTGTCGGCGCGGCGCAGCAGGCGGTGGAGGAAAGCGGGATCATGGGAAAGGTTGAGCCGGAAAGATTTGCCGTTTATTTTGGAAGCGGCATCGGCGGGATCAATACCTTTGAAGTGGAGCATGCAAAACTAATGGAAAAAGGTCCCAGAAGGGTTTCCCCGCTGTTTATCCCGATGCTGATTACGAATATGGCTTCCGGTATGATCGCGATCCGTCACGACTGCCGCGGTGAAGCTATGCCTGCCGTGACAGCATGCGCTTCCGGTTCCAATGCCATAGGCGAGGCGCTGCGCCTGATCCGTCACGGATATGCGGATGCGGTCATTACCGGAGGATCGGAATCAACGATCTGCGCAACGGCGGTTGCAGGATTTTCCAATATGCAGGCATTGTCTCTTTCGGAGGATGCTGATGCGGCATCGCTTCCGTTTGATAAGCGGAGGGGCGGTTTTGTTATGGGAGAAGGCGCAGTTGCCTTTGTTTTGGAAGAATACGAGCATGCAAAACAGCGAGGGGCAAAGATCTATGGCGAGGTCTGCGGCTATGGTGCGACCTGTGACGCGCATCATATCACTGCACCTCATCCGGATGCAAGAGGCGGCGCGCAGGCAATGAAGGATGCCATGAAGGAGGCAGGATATCAAGATGGGGAGACTGTTTATGTCAATGCCCACGGAACAGGCACTCATATGAATGACGTATGCGAGACGATAGCGATCAAGAAGGCGCTTGGCGAGGAGGCAGCACGCAAAGCATATATCAGCTCAACTAAGTCAATGACAGGACATATGCTTGGAGCGGCCGGCGCAGTAGAAGCTTTGGCATGTATCTTTGCGCTGCAGGAGGGGATCGTTCCGCCGACGATCAATCTGAATGAGCCGGATGAGGAATGTGATCTGAATTATGTGCCCAACACTGCCGTAAAAGCTGATATTGATATTGCATTATCCAACTCGCTGGGATTTGGCGGACATAACGCATGTCTTGCATTCCGTAAAATATAATATTCTAAGGAAACGCTTTCATCAGCGATTTCTTAATTATTAATTGACAGAAAGGAACATGTTATGAATAGAGAGCAGATCATGGAGATCCTTCCGCATCGCGATCATATGCTGCTTTTGGATGATGTGGAGGAAGTGGACGGTACGGCGGTAGGTCACTATAAAGTGAGAGGCGATGAGTTCTTTTTACAGGGGCATTTCCCGGGAAATCCCATCGTGCCGGGCGTGATCTTATGTGAGATTATGGCGCAGTCCGCCTGCGTATTGATGAAGGACGCTATGGTGGAAGGGAAGCTTCCGGTATATACCGGACTGAATAATGTGAAGTTCCGTTCGCCGGTAAAACCCGGAGATATGATAGAAACAAGGTGCAGTATTAAAAGGGCGAAGCATCCTTTTTACTTTGCGGAGGGAAAGGTCATGGTCGGCGACAGGATGTGCGTGTCGGCTGAGTTTTCCTTTGCCATCACAGAAGCCTAGGTTGAAAAATGGCTTTTTTTACCGGCTTTGAACCGCAGCAGAACTGCGATATGGGAGAAAACAGGAAAGAGGTTACAGTGTGCTATGAGCATATATCGTCAATTTTGTCAGGAAGTTTTGGGGGAAGACGGCAGCCTGAAAGAGATAAAGCTACAGTATCCTGATCAGTTTAACTTTGGGTATGATGTTGTGGATGCCATCGCAGAGGAGTCTCCGGAAAAACGCGCGCTAGTCTGGTGCAATACGGAGGGGGCGGAAGAAGTGTTTACATTTTCCGATGTCAGAAGATACAGCAACCAGATAGCCAATGTATTGGAACAGTCGGGCTTAAAACGCGGTGATAAAGTCATCGTTGTGCTGAAGCGTCATTACGAATATTGGTTTACAGCCATAGCATTACATAAATTAGGGATCATGATGGTGCCGGTAACGCATATGCTGACGGTGCATGATTTTGTATACCGGATCCATGCTTCCAATGTCGACGCCATCATCTGCACACCGCAGGATGAGGTTCCGGAAAAGATCAAAGAGGCGTTGAAAGAGACGGGGACAGACTGTCTTCTGTGGAGTGTCCAGTCAGAGATCGAGGGATTCCGCAACCTGACTGCGGAGATGAAAAATGCGGATACGGATCTCGTGCGCCATGAAACGAAGGTAACGGATCCTATGCTGATGTATTTTACCTCCGGAACGACGGGATATCCCAAGGGAGTGATCCATGATTTTTCTTATCCGCTGGCGCATATTGTGACGGCAAGATATTGGCAGCAGGCGGAGGATGACGGACTGCATTTTACCGTAGCGGAGACCGGCTGGGCAAAGGCGTCATGGGGGAAGATCTATGGACAGTGGCTTGTGGGCAGCGCAGTCATGGTATATGACTTTGATAATTTTGATCCTAAGCAGATCGTTGCCATCATCAATCAGTACGGTGTCACATCATTTTGCGCACCGCCGACGATCTATCGTTATCTTGTAAGGAAAGGCATATCTGATATGCCGGGTCTGAAGCATGCATCCACAGCGGGAGAGAAGCTTGCGCCTGAGATCATCCGGCGGTTTACGGAGCGAACGGGACTTCCGATCTGCGAAGGTTACGGACAGACGGAAACTACACTGCTGATCGGCAATTTCTATGGCGCTGATCCTGTGGCCGGTTCTATGGGCGTACCGTCGCCGTTGTATCATATTGAGCTGAGAAGCAAGAATAATGAGCCTGTTCCCGTCGGGGAGATCGGCGAAGTGGTCGTCGTTCCGCCGGAAAATGGAAAGCAGCCGGGTATATTTTACAGATATCTTGACAATGAGGAGCAATATCAGCATGTGTGGAAGGATGGCGTATATCATACCGGAGATGCCGCATATCAGGATGAAAGCGGAAATTACTGGTTTCATGGAAGATTTGACGATATCATAAAGACAGGCGGCTACAGAGTTGGACCTTATGAGATCGAACATGTCCTGATGGAGCATAAGGCGGTGGCGGAGTGCAGTGTGATCGGTATCCCTGACGCGCACCGCGGACAGGCGATCAAGGCGATCATTGTGTTGGCGGGAGGTTATGAGCCTTCTAAAGAGCTGGAATTGGAGATCAGGGATTTTACAAATAAAAGACTTGCGGAATATAAGTGGATTCGTGTGATTGAGTTTGCTGCGGAGCTTCCGAAGACCATCAGCGGCAAAGTCCAAAAAACAGAACTGCGAAGCAGAGCTTGATGGGATGAGCGCAAAGAAAAGAGTGGGGAAATACAAGAAATAAATTAGAATGGAGGTATTGTATGGAGACAAGAGAGATTATTTTGGAAGGCAGGACATCACTGGGGGTGGAATTTGGTTCTACCAGGATCAAGGCGGTACTGATCGATGAAAATGGGACGCCGCTTGCTTCAGGCAGCTATCAATGGGAGAATCAATATGTGGATGGCGTTTGGACGTATGATATTGATCTGGTCTGGAAGGGGCTTCAGGCATGTTATCAGGATCTTCTTGCGGATGTAAAAAAGCAATATGATGTGGAGATCACAAAGCTTGGTTCTATCGGATTTTCTGCCATGATGCATGGTTATATTGCCTTGGATAAGGACGATAAACTTCTTGTGCCGTTCAGGACATGGAGAAATACCATGACGGAAGAGGCGTCGGTCAAATTGACTGAGGAGTTTCACTATAATATACCCCAGAGGTGGAGCATCGCCCATCTTTATCAGGCGATCCTGAATCAGGAAGCGCATGTAAAGGATATTGCTTTCCTTACTACCCTTGCAGGTTATGTACATTATAAACTGACCGGTAAAAAGGTTCTTGGAGTGGGGGATGCGTCAGGAATGTTCCCGATCGATATTCAGACAGGGAATTATGACAAAAAGATGATCGATCGTTTTCATCAGTTGATTGCCGGTGAAAACCTGGGTTGGCAATTAGAGGATATCCTGCCACAGGTCATGACGGCAGGAGAAGAAGCCGGCAGCCTGACACAGGAGGGCGCTGCATTGCTGGATGTCAGTGGGAAATTGGAAGCCGGAATCCCCATGTGTCCGCCGGAGGGCGATGCGGGTACGGGTATGGCAGCGACCAACAGTGTGGGTAAGAGAACCGGCAATCTGTCTGCCGGTACGAGTGTATTTGCCATGATCGTTTTGGAAAAAGAGCTTGCCGGTGTTTATCCGGAGATCGATCTTGTTACAACGCCGGATGGCGCGCTGGTAGGCATGGTTCATTGCAATAACTGTACCTCCGATCTGAATGCATGGGTCGGGCTGTTTGCTGAATTTGCGGAGAGTATGGGCATTGAGGCTGATCAAAATAAGCTTTTCACGACGCTTTTCAATAAAGCGATGGAAGGGGATGCCGATTGCGGCGGCATGATCTCCTACAATTACTTTTCGGGAGAGCCTGTAACGGGGTTTGATAAGGGAGCGCCCTTGTTTGTCAGAAAGGCGGGATCTGAATTGCATCTTTCCGACTTTATGCGCACGCATCTTTATTCTTCCCTTGCCACGTTAAAGATTGGGCTTGACCTTATGTTTAGGAAAGAGGACGTAAAAGTGGATCGTATGTATGGACACGGCGGCTTCTTTAAAACAAAAGGGGTAGGACAGAAGATCGCGGCGGCAGCCATGAATACTCCCGTATCGGTTATGGAGACGGCAGGGGAAGGCGGCGCTTGGGGGATCGCTCTTCTTGCCGGTTATATGTATGATAAGACAAGAAAAGGGAATAAGGAAAACCTGCAGGACTTTTTGGATCACAGGATTTTTGCCGGCCAGACGGGAAGCAGTGTGGAGCCGGATCCCAAGGACGTGGAAGGATTTAATAAATTTATGACATTATATACGGCAGGCCTTTCCATGGAGCGCGCTGCTGTGGAGACGATGGAGTCTGAATAGAGAAACATGATAAAACAGGAGGAAGTCATATGTTAGAGGAACTGAAAAAGCAGGTATGTGACGCCAACAGGCTGCTGCCTAAGTATGGACTTGTTACATTTACATGGGGCAATGTAAGCGGTATTGATGCAGCAGAAGGTCTTTTTGTTATCAAACCAAGCGGTGTGGAGTATGATAAGCTTACGCCGGAGGATATGGTTGTAATGGATCTAAAGGGCAATCAGGTCGAGGGAAGGTATAAACCTTCCTCCGATACTCCGACCCATCTGGAGCTTTACAAAGCGTTCCCGAAAATAGGAGGCATCGTACATACACATTCTTCCTATGCTACCAGCTGGGCGCAGGCGGGAAGGAGCATCCCGTGTTATGGAACGACCCATGCAGATTATATATATGGTGACGTGCCCTGTCTTAGGTGTCTGACGAAAGAGGAGATCGAAGAAGCTTATGAGACCAATACGGGTCGTCTGATCGTTGATGAGTTTGTACGCATGAAAAAAGATCCCATGGAAGTTCCGGCTGTTCTATGTGAGAAGCATGGACCTTTTGCCTGGGGGAAAGATGCCTTTGATGCAGTTCATAATGCGGTTGTTTTGGAGGAGGTTGCCAAAATGGCATACCGGGCGGAGACGATCAACCCGGATGTGACGCCTGCGCCGCGTGAGCTTCAGGATAAGCATTATTTCAGAAAGCATGGGGCAAACGCTTATTATGGACAGTAAAGATACCAAGTGCGGAAGATATATTATCGCGGATCAGAGTAAGATCATAGACTTTATTTATGAATCAACAACTGTTTCAGGATTAAACAAGATCGCTGATAAAGTCATGGAAGATCTGCATAAGATCTGTGGAAAACAGGCAAGGCGCAGAGAGCTTGCAGATGACCGCGAAAAGTGGGAACAGGAATCCGAACCTTGTGTGATATATGGCGTTCTGGGACAGAGCGCCATTCTTTCCTATTTGGAAAAGCATCAAAAGATCTGTACGGAGGAGCTGCACAGCAGACGGGAGGCGTATGGATTTTTTTTGGTGGAAGCTCCGTTTGGCAATGTCCCGTGGAGTCTTATCATAGCCGGCAGTGACAAAAGAGGGGCGATCTATGGCCTTTTTCATATCTCAGAGCTGCTTGGCGTCTCACCCTTTGTAAACTGGTCTGAAGTACAGCCGCCGAAAAGAACGGAAATCATCTTGGAGCAGGAAGCGCAGTGTATTTCAAAAGAACCATCCGTGGAATACAGAGGGTTTTTCATAAATGATGAATGGCCTGCCTTTGGCACCTGGTGTAATAAACGGTTTGGCGGTTTTAACGCGGACATGTATGACGGTCTGTTTGAGGTGCTTTTGCGGCTGAAGGGGAATTATTTTTGGCCCGCCATGTGGTCCGCATCCTTTGCGGAAGACGGACCGGGGTTAAAGAATGCGGAATTGGCGGATGAATATGGTATTGTTATGGGGTTATCCCACCACGAGCCATGTCTGCGTCACGGAGAAGAATACAGTCACCTTAGGGGAAAAGCTTCTCCTTATGGTGATGCATGGGATTTTCAGACAAACAGGGAAGGGATCCTGCGTTTTTGGAGAGACGGTCTGAAACGGAACGGGCATTTGGAAAATGTGATCACCATCGGGATGAGGGGAGAAAGGGATTCCGCCATTATGGGCAAAGAAGCCTCTCTGGAAGATAATATCCGGCTGCTTCAGGATGTTATCAGAGAGCAGCATGCCCTGATAAGGGAATGTGTCGATCCCGATCTGAAAAAGGTGCCCAGGATGCTGGCGCTTTATAAAGAGGTTGAGCCGTATTTTTATGGAGATGAAAAGACTGCGGGGCTGTTGGAGGATGATGAATTAAGGGATGTGATATTGCTGCTTTGTGATGATAATCACGGATACCTGAGAAGCCGGCCATGGGGAAAGATGCGGGAGCACGAAGGCGGATACGGGATGTATTATCATTTTGATTATCATGGCGAGCCGGTATCCTATGAATGGGTCAATTCCACCTATCTTCCCTGTGTCTGGGAACAGATGACCAACGCGTATGAAACGGGTATTCGAAAACTCTGGATCGTTAATGTAGGCGATCTGGCGTTTCAGGAGTTCCCGCTGAATTATTTTATGGATCTGGCTTATGATTATGAACATTACGGGATCCGGCATCCCAATGAAACACGTAAATATACAAAAGAATGGATCGACCGGCAGTTTGCCCATGTTTTTTCTAAGCAGGATCGGGAAATGCTTGAGAAGATCATTACGGAATACAGTCACCTGAACCATAACCGCAGACCGGAGCATCTGAATGAAAAAATATATGCGGTAAATAAAAACCGGGAAGCAGAGCAAATGCTGAAACGGGCGAAAACATTGATGGCGGAATGTCAGGAATTGATGGATCGCTGTACCAGGGAGCAGATGCCGGCATTTTATGAACTGGTATATTATAATGTGGCGGCATCCATGAATCTTCTGTGTATGTGGCTCTATCGGAGCTTTAACCATTATCTTGCGGGAAAGGGCGCTGTCGCTGCCAATGAATGCGGAAGGCTTATGGAGGAGTGCCTTAAAAGGGATGCCTGTCTGAAACAGGAATTTCATGCTCTGTTAAACGGTAAATGGGATGGACTTGCGGAGGCAAGACATATCGGATTTGAAAATTGGAATTCGGAGGAATCACACAATCCTGTACTGGAAACTGTATTTCCCGTTGAGGATGAACGGATCGTTGTGGGCGTATGCGGAAAGGAAGGAACAACTACCGGAGAAGAGTGGACCGGAAAGAAACTGTTTGTCAATGATTTTCTTCATCATGACATCAGGCAGGCAGCTTTTTATCTGGCTCTTGCAAGCAGCCGCGAAGTGGAGTACTCTGTAGAGTGCAGCTCTGACTGGTTACGGATCTCAAAAGACCGGGGAACGCTCAGCGGACAAAATCCTCTTGAGGTAATTACCCTTTCTTATGACACGGAGAAAATTAATCCGAAGCAATATGAATCGGAGCAGATGGCAAAAGAGAGGACGGATGGAGCCATTCATGTTGTCTATGGGAATGCGGATGTTGAGATCATTGTAAAAGCGCCGCCCTTATTGCCTAAGCCGGAATGGGACGTACCTGTCTTTGTGGAAGCGCAGGGAGCCGTATATATGGAAGCGGTTCATTACAGCGCCAAGAAGGAAGGTCAGGCAGGCAGCTTTTTGAAATTAAAGGATCTGGGAAGGAATGGAAGCGCAATGGCGGCATTTCCCATCCAAAAGGATTTTTCGGCGGAGGATGCTCTGTGGCTTGAATATGCATTTTATATATGGGAAGAGGGAGAATACGATCTGATCTTTGAGCTTGAACCGGCGAATCCGGCAAAATTCGGAGGAGATATCAGTATCTGTTATGAACTTAACCGACAGGGGATGCGGAAAAAAAGCGTTCTGGAAAACGGATATATGGCAGGTGTGTCTCTGCAATGGGCACAGGAGGTCATGAACCATGTTCGTAAGGTCAGGGTTCCTGTGACCTGCGCGAAGGGAGAAAACAGGATTCGTTTTTACGCCGCCGGTTGTGAAAATGTGCTGGAAAGGATCTGTCTGGAGAGAAAAGGCGGCAGTCCGGATACATCTTATCTGGGCGCAAAAGAAAGCTTCCGGATGGAAGCGTCAAAGAAGCGCTGATAAAATCAGCGCTTCCAAAAAACCATCAATACTTCCAAAAATCATCAGTGCAGAAACCGGAAGGATCCCAGCTCCGCCGTGCCGCCTCCGCGGTAGGTAAGATACAGGGCGTTGATTCCGTCCGGTATTGCGCAGTCAGAACGGTAAGCTTCCCAGACGGTTGAGTGGTTCATCTTAAGGGTTGCGAGAACAGGTCCGTCGATCCGGGTCTTCACCTCAAAGAAGCCGGTTGCGTAACCACGGGCGTTTATTACGATCCCGTTCACGCCATGGCAGTCAAAGTATTTAAAACCGATCGTTGCGCCGTCTGTGATATGTGCTACATATCCGGGATATTCATCACCATCCTTCCCTTCCTGGGTGATCCATGGAACATTTGCTCCGCCTACATAAATTTCGTTTTCTTCCGTAAACATATTGCAGGCGATATAAGCCGGATATTCATCCCAGTCATTCAGCGCTCCCTGATTTAAACCGCAGGAAGTGATCTCGCTTTGGGAGATGCTTCCGTCTTCATGAAAGGTCACCGGTTCGGCGCAGCCTTGTCTGGAGTACCATATGTTTAATGTCTGACGATGATAAAATATGTATCGCTGACCGTCAATTTCCACAAGGCTTCCATGATTATTGCCGGCAAATGCAGCAGGCTTATCGGCAGGCTTGTAGGAATCGATATGCAGATCTGCGTTGCTGACGATCACGCCGCCGTACCGAAAAGGACCTTTCGGGGAATCGGAAACGGCATAGCATAATTCATGCATGACCTCCGACGAATAAATGAAATAATATTTCCCGTCAAAGCAACGTATGGAGGACGCTTCAAAGAATGCGTGATTTTCGTATTCCGTACCCTGACTGTAGGAGCTTCCCGGGACAACAATTTTCGGCGCTTCCAAAACAGTGAGCATATCCTGATCCAGTACGGTAAGCATCGCCCCGCTTCTTGATTTATCTCCGATGCCACAGAAACCTGTATAAAGGTAAACTTTATTATCCACAAGGATCACGCCCGGATCAAACTGCGGTTCATCGGTTTCCTTTTCTCCAAGTCTTGTTCCGTCCTTGTAATGTACATATCCGAGAAATTCATATTTTCCGGCGGGCGTATCGCATACGGCAACGGACACGATGGAGATCCGATCAAGCACATAGTACAGATAATATCTGCCGTCAGCGCCCTTTACCACATCCGGCGCGTAAAGACACATATCGTTGTTCTTATTTTCGGGATCATCCTGCCTTGTATAGATAACGCCTTCATACCGCCAATCAGCCAGATCGTTGACAGGGGCGGACCAGCAGACATAATCATTCAGACAGAATGCGTGGCCGCGGAACCGGTCATGGGAGCCGTAGACATATACGCGTTCGCCGAATACATAAGGCTCTCCGTCGGGAATGTATTCCCATGACGGGAGATAGGGATTGAAAGCCTGCTTCTTGCCCGTTTTGTTTTTCTTTGTGACATGGTCGATCATAAAATCGCCAAAGGCATCGTTTTGTACGGAAGCCTTAGAGCCTGATTTTGTAAAATGCATTTCATTCTTAGCGTCTTTTGTATAAGGAAGCCATTGCTCCATGGGTGAGCCGTCTGCGTCATTGCCGTTTGGATCGCCGCTTTTTATAAAATTGGAAAGATAATTGCACATCTGTCTGGCAAGATCATAATGCCTTCCGGTAAATGGTCTGTATGATCCGGCAAGCGTTTCAAAAAAGAACCAAAGATCAACGGAGTGGAATGTGCCGGGATTATCTTCCCCCGGAATATCCGGTTCAAAACAATAGTAGTAGGTATTGGCGCGTGTCCCGGAAAAACCGCTTTTTACAGAATATTCAATGGAATTGCAGCGGGCATATCCATAGGCATCTTTAGCCTTTGCCTCCTTTGTGGAAAGGAAGTATTCCGCATCCTCGCCAAAATATTGTTCCGCCTTTTTAGTCAGTTCCTCTTCGCTGTCCGCTTTGATGTAAGTCTTAAATTCATCTCCTGTATTGCCCGCCATGAGAGGAATGTGATTATGTTTCCCTTCAAGGAAGCGGCTAAACGGATCCTCCTCAATGAGATATCCGTCCAACACAGGAGCGAATCTCGGATGATTACGGACAAATTTCTGATAGGAATCTCTTAACACAAAAGCGTCGATCTGTCTGGCTTCTTCCAAGGAAGAGACACCCAGAGAAGCAAAAAACTCTCTGCCGAGTTCTTCCCCATAAGCAAGCGGCTGGGGGACGATAAAAGTATCGGGTTCATATGGTGGACGGATCATACCGCTCATAATGACTGCTTTCTGTATAAGATCCTTGGACTGTCTGCTCGTGATATGGGAAAGGACGCTGGCACCGCCTGCGGACTGCCCTGCAAGGGTAATATTGTCAGGATCCCCGCCAAATGCACCGATATTTCTTTTAACCCACTCAAGTCCCGCAAGCTGATCAAGAAGACCGAAGTTGGCAGGGGTGTCAGGGTTCTCCTTTGTTATTTCAGGGTGTGAAAGAAAGCCGAGGACCGCAAGACGGTAGTTGATGCTGACAACGACGACGCCTCTCTTGGCAATGTTTTCGCCGTTGAATTCCATTTCTGCGGTATATCCCCATTGGAATCCGCCGCCAAAGATCCATACAAGCACCGGCAGCTTGTCCTGATCGCTGTCTGCGCCTGTCCATACATTCAGATAAAGGCAGTCCTCGTTCATGTCTATGTCAGGATCCACATGCCATTCGCGGCTGTAGAGGTCTGTGCCGAGACCGGGGGTATCCTGAACGGAGATTGGCCCAAAAGAATAAGCATCCCTTATGCCGCTCCAATCCTCACATGGCTGCGGCGCCCTCCATCTGTTTTTTCCAATCGGCGGAGCGGCAAACGGTATCCCCTTAAATGCCGTGATCCGCGCGTTGTTGCCGGAAAGTCCCCGGACAAGACCGTTTTCTGTCTTAACGATTTTAAGCATATCTCTGTTATCTCCTTATAGGTTTTTCTTTTTCCAATATTTTCAGATGCCTGCAAAAACTTCACTTTTTGTTCTGTTCCATCATTTCATTTTTCAGAAGTAAATGAAACCGACAAATTATAGTAAAACACATTACAAATTATAGATAATAATTTATACCGGTTGATTTTGATTTAAGGCAATGTAATTATACTTAATATAAAAAAGTAGACATTTTTCTATGGATGATTGCGCCATAATGATGTATAATGATGGCATGGGTATCAAATAGGGACAATCAGGAGGTCATGGAATGAGCAGGTACAAGCATATCGTCAACCCGGATAAGAAGATGGGGCATATCAATCCGGAAACACAGGGGCATTTTTCCGAACATCTCGGAAGATGTATCTATGAAGGGATCTATGTTGGAGAACATTCGGATATTCCTAATAAAAATGGTATGAGAACAGATGTTGTCGAGGCATTAAAGGAAATGAAGCTTCCCGTGCTCAGATGGCCCGGCGGCTGTTTTGCGGATGAGTATCATTGGATGGATGGTATCGGCGACAAGGCTTTGAGAAAAAAGATGATCAATACAAACTGGGGCGGCGTCGTTGAGGATAACAGCTTTGGCACGCATGAGTTTATGGAGCTTTGCGAACAGCTGGGCTGCAAAACATATGTTAATGGAAATGTGGGAAGCGGAACCGTCCGTGAGATGAGCGAATGGGTAGAGTACATGACCTTTTCCGGCGTATCCCCTATGGCGGATCTTAGGAAGAAAAACGGGCGTGAAGAGCCGTGGACAGTAGATTATTTTGGCGTTGGCAATGAAAGCTGGGGCTGCGGCGGTAATATGCTGCCCGAATATTACGCAGATCTGTTCAGACACTACCAGACCTTTGTAAGAAATTATAACCCGGAAAAAAAGATCAAGAAGATTGCTGTTGGTCCGTCTGATAAGAATTATAATTGGACGGAGGTTCTTTTGAATAAGTGCTTTCAGGGAGAGGGGCAATTTCCGCAGAATTACGGATATATGAACGGACTTTCCCTTCATTATTATACGCTTCCCTATGATTGGAGCAAAAAAGGCGCCGCTACGGGCTTTAATGAAAAAGAGTGGTATATGACCCTTAATAAGACACTTTTTATGGACGAGCTGCTTACCAAACATTCCGCGATTATGGATCGTTACGATCCGGAGGAAAGGATAGGACTTATTGTAGATGAATGGGGAACATGGTATGATGTAGAGGAGGGTACGAATCCGGGATTTTTGTATCAGCAGAATACCATGCGGGACGCGCTTGTTGCCGGCATCAATCTGAATCTCTTCAATAAACACTGCAGAAGGGTTCATATGGCTAATATCGCGCAGGTTGTAAACGTCCTTCAGGCAGTCATCCTTACGGAAGGCGAGCAGATGCTGAAAACGCCGACGTATCATGTATTTAAGATGTACAGTGCGCATCAGGATAATGAGCTGCTTGAAAGCAGCATAGATACGAAGCAGATCGGCATCGAGGAACAGTACATGGTGCCTAATCTCTCAGAGTCGGCATCGGTTGCCGGGGATGGCAGGATACATATTACGATTACGAATCTTTCCATATCTGAGGATTACGAGATAGAAAGCAGTCTTCTTGGCAGAGAGATCAAGGGAGTCAAAGCTGAGATCGTTACAGGCAGCATGGGCGATCACAATACCTTTGAGAACAAAGATTGTGTTAAGACAGTTCCCTTTGACGCGGTCAGGGCAGAGCAGGATAAGCTGACCTATGTGATCCCTGCCTGCAGTGTGCTGCATATAGAAGCAGAAGTTTGATTTTATGGATCTTATGGAACAGAAAATATGTAAAAGGTGTCTGATCCGGGAATTGGGCGAAGAAAGCTATCATAAAATGATAGGACAATATATCGAGATATTTGATAAATCGGAACGGGCATCTGACGAACTGATGGAAAACAGGTTTTCAATTTGCCGGGAATGTGATAAACTAAATGCAGGAACCTGTTTGGCCTGCGGATGTTATGTTGAGATACGGGCTGCAATCAAAAAAACGCGGTGTCCATATAAAAAATGGTAATAAAAAGATATATAAATATGGGGAGGATGGCAATATGTACTACATAGGTGTGGATTTGGGAACGTCTGCGGTAAAATTGCTGCTGATGGCTCATGACGGAAAGATCGAGAATATCGTATCAAAAGAGTATCCGCTTTACTTTCCGCAGCCGGGCTGGTCGGAGCAAAAGCCGGAGGACTGGTATCAGCAGGTCATGGCTGGCATTAAAGAACTGATTAAGGATGTCGATAAAAGTCAGGTTGCGGGGATCAGCTTTGGCGGTCAGATGCATGGACTTGTGATCCTTGATGAGAATGATGAGGTGATCCGTCCCGCGATCCTTTGGAACGATGGACGTACCACGAAGGAATGTGATTATCTGAATAATGTGATCGGAAAAGAAAAGCTTTCCGAATATACAGCAAATATTTCCTTTACCGGATTTACGGCGCCAAAGATTCTCTGGGTAAAAGATAACGAACCGGAGAATTTTGCGAGGATCCGTAAGATCATGCTTCCTAAGGATTATATTGCGTATAAGCTTTCCGGCGTTCACTGCACTGACGTGTCGGATGCGTCCGGTATGCTTATATTTGATGTAAAGAACAGATGCTGGTCAAAGGAAATGTGTGAGATCTGCGGCGTCAAAGAGAGTCAGCTGGCAAAGATCTTTGAAAGCTATGAAACTGTGGGAACAGTGCTTCCGGAGATTGCAAAGGAGCTTGGCATCCCGGAAAGCTGTAAGGTAGTGGCTGGCGCCGGCGATAATGCGGCTGCGGCAGTCGGAACCGGTACGGTAGGAGATGGCAACTGTAATATTTCTCTGGGAACAAGCGGAACGATCTTTATTTCTTCTGAGAATTTTGGCGTTGATAAATTCAATGCTTTACATGCTTTTGCGCATGCGGACGGACACTATCACCTTATGGGCTGCATGCTTTCCGCTGCAAGCTGTAATAAGTGGTGGATGGATGAGATCATCGGAACAACGGATTATGCAGAGGAACAGAAGAAGATAGAAAAACTTGGCGAAAATCATGTTTATTTTCTTCCTTATCTTATGGGTGAGCGTTCACCGATCAATGATCCGATGGCGAGGGGAACCTTTATCGGTCTTACCATGGATTCCACGAGAGCGGATATGACCCAGGCAGTCCTGGAGGGAGTCGCTTTTGCGCTTCGCGATTCTTTTGAAGTAGCGAGGGCGCTTGGGATCGAGATCAAGCGGACAAAGATCTGCGGCGGCGGAGCTAAGAGCCCCTTGTGGAAAAAGATGATCGCCAATATCTTAAATGTCAAGGTGGATGTGATCGAGTCAGAGGAAGGACCGGCGTTGGGAGGCGCTATGCTGGCGGCTGTTGCCAATGGGGAGTTTGCAAGTGTGGAAGACGCGGCGGAAAAAATTGTTAAAATTGTAGATACGATCGAGCCGGATCCGGAGCTGGTAAAGAAGTATGAGGAAAGATACGCGCAATTTAAGGAGATCTATCCTGCATGTAAAGAGCTGTTTCAAAAGATTCAATAATAAGATATCAGTATCAGTAAGAAAGGAGTAAGAGCATGACGATTTATGACGTGACAGACGAAAGATTTTCGAGGTATGGGAAGATTGTAAAGAATATTGATTTTTCCGACCTTGTAAAAGCATTGAACGAAAAGACCCCTTTGCCGGAGGGATGCGATTATGAACCGAGCGTGGATGTTTTGGAGGAGCTTCCGGTCTTTGAGGAGCTCAGCGTAAAGGCATATGGAGAAATGCCTATTCAGATCGGTTACTGCAATGGGCATAATGAGCTGTTGAACGCGCTTGAATATCACAGGGATTCGGAAATCAATGTTGCGGCGACGGATGCGGTTCTTATGCTGGGTAAGCTGGAGGATGTATCGCCGGAGTTCAAGTATGATACTGCGAAGGTTGAGGCATTTGCCGTTCCGGCAGGTACAGCTGTTGAATTGTACGCAACAACCCTTCATTATGCGCCGTGCGGAGTCGGGGGAAAAGGCTTCAAGGTGGGGATCGTTCTTCCGAAGGGGACGAATCTTCCGCTGGATAAGACGCATGACGGATGGGAAGACAGCCTGATCACGGCAAAGAATAAATGGCTGATCGGACATTCTGAGGGAGGCCTTGCGGAAGGCTCATTTATCGGATTGACCGGTAAGAATCTGAATATCAATGAGTAAATTCAATGTAATAAAAAATTAAATAAAAAATAAAGATGCGGTAGTCCCGCAAGAAGGAGGAAGTAAAAATGAGTAATGCTCCAAAAGTTAAGATTGGTATCGTAGCGGTATCCCGTGACTGTTTCCCGGAGAGCCTTTCCGTAAACAGAAGAAAAGCATTGGTGGATGCTTACAAAGCTAAGTATGATGCTGACGATA
Organism: uncultured Lachnospiraceae bacterium; assembly: GCA_964421915.1. Classification (GTDB taxonomy): domain Bacteria; phylum Bacillota; class Clostridia; order Lachnospirales; family Lachnospiraceae; genus NK4A136. The sequence continues at coordinate 18,328 of CAYQZB010000018.1, read as the reverse complement.
TCTACGAGTGCCCTGTTTGTATCGTGGAAAGTGAGATCCATATGGTTCAGGCTCTTGAGGATGTTAAGAAGGCAGGCTGTAACGCGCTGTGCATTTATCTTGGCAATTTCGGTCCGGAGATCTCTGAAACATTGCTGGCAAAGCATTTTGAAGGCCCGAAGATGTTTGTGGCGGCAGCAGAAGAATCCCAGGCAGATCTTTTGGACGGACGCGGCGATGCATACTGTGGTATGTTAAATGCGAGCTACAATTTAAAGCTTCGTAATATAAAGGCTTATATTCCGGAATATCCGGTAGGCACTGCTGCTGAATGTGCGGATATGATACATGAATTTGTTCCCATCGCACGCGCTGTAGATGCTCTTGCAAACCTTAAGATTATCAGCTTTGGACCAAGACCTCTTAACTTCCTTGCCTGCAACGCTCCTATCAAGCAGCTTTATAATCTTGGCGTTGAGATTGAGGAAAACTCAGAGCTTGATCTTTTCGAGGCATTTAATAAGCATGAGAATGATCCCCGTATTCCGGATAAGATTAAGGAAATGGAAGAAGAGCTTGGCTCAGGCAATTGCAAACCGACCATTCTCCCGAAGCTTGCGCAGTATGAGCTGACACTTCTTGACTGGATCGATGCCCATAAGGGTTACAGAAAGTATGTTGCGATTGCCGGTAAGTGCTGGCCTGCTTTCCAGACACAGTTTGGGTTTGTTCCCTGCTATGTAAACAGCCGTCTGGCAGGTATGGGTATCCCGGTATCCTGTGAGGTGGATATCTACGGATGTCTCTCAGAGTATATTGGATACTGTATTTCCGAGGATGTTGTTACGCTTCTTGATATCAATAACTCTGTTCCTGATGATATGTATAAGGAATCCATTGAAAACAAGTTCCCTTATACGCACAAAGATACCTTTATGGGATTCCATTGCGGCAACACAAACACGAAGAAGCTTTCTTTCTGTGAGATGAAATATCAAAAGATCATGGCAAGAAACCTTCCGGTGGAAGTAACTCAGGGAACATTGGAGGGAGATATCGCGCCCGGAAAGATCACGTTCTTCAGGCTTCAGTCAACCGCGGACAATATCCTTCGTGCATATATCGCGAATGGCGAGGTACTGCCGGTTGCGACGAAATCCTTTGGCTCTATCGGTGTATTTGCCATTCCGGAAATGGGACGTTTCTACAGGCATGTCCTGATTGAAAAGAATTTCCCGCATCATGGCGCAGTAGCCTTCGGACATTACGCAAAGGCGCTTTACGAAGTGTTTAAGTATGTCGGAGTAGAGGTTGACGAGATCGGTTACAACCAGCCGGCAGGCGTCCGTTATCCGACAGAGAATCCGTTTGCATAATGGATGTGTCTTAAAAAAGAAAATAAACGAAATTAGGAGAGAGAGATGACTAATATAGAACTCCAAAAAACCGCAAATGAAATTCGTAAGGGTATCGTTACAGCGGTGCATAGCGCAAAAGCCGGTCATCCGGGTGGATCGCTTTCCGCTGCAGATATTTTTACATATCTCTATTTTGAAGAGATGAATATTGATCCTGCTGATCCGAGGATGGAGAACAGAGACCGCTTTGTCCTGTCCAAGGGGCACGTCGCGCCGGGATTATATGCAACGCTGGCTAATAGAGGGTTTTTCCCGACAGAGGAGCTTACGACCCTTCGTAAACTTGGTTCCAGACTACAGGGGCATCCCTGTATGCAGGAAACGCCCGGGGTTGATATGTCTTCCGGTTCATTAGGGCAGGGATTTTCCGCAGCAGTCGGCATGGCGCTGAGCGCCAAGCTCACGAAAAAAGATTACAGGGTATATGCTTTATGCGGAGATGGCGAGCTTCAGGAAGGCCAGATCTGGGAGGCTGCCATGTTTGCCGGCTTCAGAAAACTGGATAATCTTGTTTTGGTCGTTGACAATAACGGTCTGCAGATTGACGGTAAAATTGACGAAGTATGTTCGCCGTATCCTATTGCCGATAAATTTAAGGCATTTAACTTCCATACGGTAGAGATCGACGGGCACAGCTTTGACGAGATCAGGGCTGCATTTGATGAGGCGAAAAATACGAAGGGTATGCCTACGGCTATTATTGCAAAGACGGTAAAGGGCAAGGGTGTTTCCTTTATGGAGAATCAGGCTTCATGGCACGGAACAGCGCCTAATGATGAGCAGTACGCGCAGGCCATGGAAGATTTGAAGAAGGTAGGTGAACAGTATGTCTGATACAGTAAAGATAGCTACCAGGGAAAGCTACGGAAACGCGCTTGTTGAAGTGGGAGAGTCCAACGATAAGATCTATGTTCTTGATGCGGATCTTGCCGGCGCGACAAAAACAGGGACATTCAAGAAAAAATTTCCGGAGAGGCATATTGACTGCGGTATCGCGGAAGCGAATATGACAAGCATCGCTGCCGGGATGGCGACAACCGGACTGATTCCGTTTTGCAGCTCCTTTGCGATGTTTGCAGCCGGACGCTCTTATGAGCAGGTAAGAAATTCCATCGGATATCCGCATCTTAATGTAAAGATCGGCGCTACCCATGCGGGTATTACGGTAGGAGAGGACGGCGCGACGCATCAATGCAATGAAGATATTGCCCTTATGAGAACGATTCCGGGTATGGTTGTTATTGTCCCTTCTGATGATGTTGAGGCAAAGGCGGCGGTTAAGGCGGCTGTGGAATATGTCGGTCCTGTATATCTGAGATTCGGCAGAAGCGCAGTGCCTGTTATTAACGACAATCCGGATTATAAGTTTGAGATCGGTAAAGGCGTATATTTAAGAAGAGGAAAGGATGTTACGATCGTGGCAACCGGCGTCTGCGTCGCGGAAGCAATGGCTGCGGCGGATCTGCTGAAGGAAAAGGGGATTGATGCCGAGATTATCAACATTCATACGATTAAGCCGCTGGATCGGGATATCATCCTTGAGTCCGCAAAGAAAACCGGCAAGGTGGTTACGGTAGAAGAACATTCCGTGATCGGCGGTCTGGGCAGCGCGGTTGCAGATGTGCTTGCTGAAACAGGTGCCGCGGTCATAAAGAAAATCGGTATTCAGGATGTCTTTGGAGAGTCAGGAACCGCTTCGCAGCTTTTACACCACTTTGGACTGGATGCGGAAGGAATTGAAAAGACCGTAAGCGAATTTATAAAATAACTTCTTGTGTAAAAGAATATGTTACAGGGCCTCCGTGCTTACGCTGAGGCCTTGTACTGTTTGATGGGTAACAATGGTGGATGGCTGATGAAGAAATGTTTCAATTTGATTTCCCGAAAGATATATAAAGAATTAAATAAGTTAAAGCTGAATAAAAAGTTTATGGTTTTGTATTTTTTCTGTGTTTTTATTCCGTTGGTCGTTACGGATATTTTGATACTTAACTTTGTATATGACAAAGAAGTCAGTGAGAATCAATCTGATATGAACTATGTAGCTTCCTTATATAAGAACAGCCTTTATAATCTCATGACATCTAATCAGATGTATGTTAATTCCATCAATATGAACAGAAAGATTGATTCCTTCTTAAACACTGAATATGAATCTTACTATGAATATTATGATCAATATTTTGAACTGATAAACGATTCGTTCCTATCTTCCCTTTCAGGATTAAACAGTGATAATATCTGCGTGTACGCTGATAATGACACTATCTTGGACAGCAGCTACTTTAAAAAGCTGTCCGGGGGCAGGGATTCTGTCTGGTATAAGATGTTTACGGATTCCGGAGAGGAAGAGGGATTATATGTATATTATGATGAAGATATCATCAGTAATTCCCTGATTCAAAAACGAGGGATCTATTACATAAAAAGACTGACCTATTACAGAAACGGCTGTGAGAAGATAGCGGTGGTGGAAAATGATCCCGCGGGTTTTCAGAGAGATATGAAGGAGCTCAGCAACAGATATCCGATGTATATACGATATGAGAATTACGTTATATTTACCAATATGGGAGATGACATTATATATGTGGATGAGATCGATACGCAGAACAGAGAGACTTATGTGACTTATGTAAACCTTAAAAATACTACCTTTGAGATCGTGATATTAAATGACAGCGATATCCTCACTATGATTTTGAAGGATCAACAGAAAATCATCTTGGTGATGATCCTCTTTTCGGTTTTATTCCCGTTTTTTGCCATCAGACTGATCAATCAGAGTATCATCATGAGGATCTTAGAGCTTGAAAAAGCGTTTGCCAAGAGCTCCGGTAATGTTTTTAAACGTATTGAAGATATTGACGGAACAGATGAGATCGCCGGAATGATGCGAAAATATAACGAAATGGCGGATGCCAACAATCATCTTATCAATATGGTCTATAAAAACAAACTGAAGGAGCAGGAAAATGATATTGCGAGAAAGAATGCCGAGCTCCTGGCGCTGCAAAGCCAGATCAACCCGCATTTTCTTTTTAACGCTTTGGAAAGCATACGCATGCATTCCCTGCTGAAGGGCGAGACGGAGACCTCGGTCATGGTGGGGAAGCTGGCGCTTATGCAGAGACAGAATGTAGAATGGGGACAGGACTTTGTTCCCATAAAGAAAGAGATGGAATCGATAGAAGCATATCTTGGGCTGCAAAGCTATCGCTTCAGCGAAAGGCTGAAATATGAGATTGACATGAATGAGGACTGTGCAGACTATCTGATCCCGAAGCTTACGGTGGTGACCTTTGTTGAAAATGCCTGTGTTCACGGCATTGAGCCGAAACAGGGCCCGGGCTGGATCTTTGTCAGGGTCTATCGTAAGGATGACTCCCTGTTTATTGAAGTAGAGGATACCGGCGGCGGCATGGGCGAGGAAGAAGTCGGGGAGATGCTTAAGAATATCAATAATGTTTCCATCGAGACGTTAAAAGGGAAAAAACATATCGGCATATTAAATGCGTGTCTGAGGCTGAAAATGATCTCTTCCGATGAGGCTGAGATCCGGATTGAAAGTGAAGAGGGCGTAGGCATGATCGTAGAGATAAAATTGCCGCTTGATAAATTAGACAGGATGGAGGGAGATGGAGCGTGTTAAAGGTATTGCTTGTGGATGATGAACCGTTTATTTTGCAGGGACTGCAGGTGCTGATCGACTGGGAAGCCGAGGGTTATGAGATCGCTGCGTTGATGCCCAATGGGAAGGAGGCGTATGATTATCTGAAAGAAAACGAGGTTGACCTGATCATTTCCGATATCCAGATGCCCGTGATGACGGGACTGGAGCTTTTGGAACGTATTCGGGTGGAAAAGATATCAAACGCGAAATTTGCCATTCTTACCGGATATGACGATATCAGATATGCGCAAAAAGCAATCAGAAGTGACAGCATGGATTATATCCTTAAGCCGGTCCAAAAGGAAAACATTCTTTCCCTGCTCAGAAAAGTTTCTAAGCTTAAAATAGAAAAGGATGTTCATGATGACAGACAAAAAAAGATGGAGGATGCATATCTGGCGAGAAATGTGATTGCGCTGCTTAAGGGCAAGTATGATGAGGACAATCTTGAATATGTTAAAAAGCATTTACAGCTTTCCGGCGATATCAGATATGTCAATATAGAAGTGATCTCTGGGGGGGGTATGATGAGGAGGATGATTCTGACTTAAGGGAATTGCAGCATCAGCTTTATCAGACCTGTTGTGAATCCCAGAAGGATAATATCAATCATTTTGTTTTTGATGTGTCATATGATGACAGCAGTTATGACGTGGGGTTTATTTATTGTGATAATATGGCTACGAGGCGTGACCTTTCTGAAAAGGAATATTTTAATGCGATGATTCAAAAGGTCGAAAATATCATGCGGAGACAGATCAAGATGACCTGCGGAAAAAAAGTGCCGGATATCCGATCGATCGCGAAATCCTACAGCTCCTGCTGTATACTGAACAGCGTAGGAGGATTTCACAATAAAAAGAAACTGTATATATATGAAGAAGATGCGCAGCTCGACGGAGAGCAGAATGCAGTGTTTCTTTGCAAGTCCAGTATTGATAATGTAGTCTCAGCCATTAACAGCGGCGATAAAGCTGCTATGGACAGCGCCATTGACGCGCTGTTTGAAGAATTACGGGGGATCGGTGAAAAGGAGAATGCAAAAAACCTGAATATCAACTATCTGCTGTTCCAGTTGATCCATATTGCGTCGGAGCAGGATGATAATGTGAATCAGGAAGAGGTGCTTCATTATATCGCTGAAAATTCATTTGATGAATCCATTACCCGGGGTGGAAGCCGGCATATGAAAAGATTTGCTTATGAATATTCAGAATATTTATTAAGCCTCCGGAGAAATGTATCAAGAGGGTTGATCTTCAGTATAGAAAAGGATATTCAGGAGCATTTTGATGAGAATATCACATTAAAGAGTCTTGGCGACAAGTATTATATTAACAGTTCCTATCTCGGACAGATTTTTAAGAAGACCCATAACAATATTTCATTTAAGGACTATCTGACACAGATCAGGATCAACCATGCGGCGTCACAGCTTCTCAATACTGACAAAAAAGTGATCAAAATAGCGGAGGATGTGGGATATAAAGACTGCGATTATTTTATCCGTAAATTTATTGAGCTAAAGGGGTGTACGCCTTCAAAATACCGGCGGAATAACAGTATACAATGATTATAACCCGATAAAATCCGGAACAAAAAAGATATATGGATTTTATCGGTTTTTTTTTAATAGTTTGTCGGGTTGTTATATTTAACATATAAAATTATACTATATATTAAAGTAAGTCGTATAACGACAAAAAATAGGGAGGTTAATGTATGAAGTTTAAAAGAGTTTTAGCGCTTTCGATGGCATGCATGCTTGGGATCGCAACGCTCGCAGGATGTAATAATACACCCACAGGCGGCGGAACATCAAGCGACGGACCAATGGGACTTGATACGGGAGAGACATTTGCGGAGGATCAGATCATTGATTATACGATGTTTATCGCAATGCCCGGATCCGAGATCAATGACGGCAATGAGATTCAGCAGATCATTGCTGAGAAGACAGGTGTAAGAGTTAAGGAGACATGGCTTACCGGTCAGACGGCAGCTGAAGCAGTTGGTTCCATCCTTGCTTCCGGCGATCTGCCTGACTTTATCGACGGCGGCGACGGCATGATGCAGCTTTATGATGCAGACGTGCTTGTTCCATGGGATGATTATATTGAGAAATATCCCAATATCAAAGAGCTTTATTCTGATGCAGAGTGGGAGAACTTCCGTCAGGCAGACGGCCACATCTACTGGGCAAACGTATTCTGCAATACATACGGTGAGTCCATGGAAACAGGCCATAATGATGAAGCTTTCTGGATCCAGTGCCGCGTGCTTGAGTGGGATAATTATCCTGAGATCGAGACATTAGATCAGTATTTCGACCTTCTTGAGAGATACGCAGACGCTAATCCGGAGATGGAAGACGGAACACCGGTTATTCCGTACACAATGCTTTGCGAGGACTGGAGATATTTCTGTATTGAAAACGCACCTGAGTTTTTGGCAGGATATCCGAATGACGGATCCGTTATCGTTGATGTGGATAACATGAAGATCGTTGACTACAATACGATTCCGGAAGCAAAAGAATATTTCTCCATTCTTAACGAAGAGTACAACAAGGGCTATATTGATACGGAATTTGCAACACAGACATATGATGAGTATATTGCAAAGCTTTCTACAGGACGCGTTCTTGGTATGTGCGATCAGTATTGGGATTTCGCTTATACGATCAATGATATCTTTATCCAGCAGAATCTTGATGATATCGGCTGCAATTATGTTCCTCTTGGACTTACGCTTGAAGCAGGCAAGGATCAGATGTGGCATGTATATGGGGATACGCTTAATAACTCCTCAGGTGTTGGTGTAACAACAAGCTGCGCAGATCCTGACAGAGCATTCCAGTTCCTGAATGACATTCTTGATCAGGAGATCCATGATCTGAGATTCTGGGGTATTGAAGGCGTTGACTATCTTGTAGATGATGACGGTATGTATTACAAAACTCCGGAAATGAGAGACCAGTGGGCTGATACAGCATATCAGGCAGCACACAGATGTGTATATTCCTACCTTCCTCAGTGGCTTGGAACAAGCCGTGACGGCAAGAACGCAATGCAGCCTCAGGAGCAGGCATCTGAGTTCTTTGCAGGTCTTGCAGATCCTCTGGTAGCTTGCTTTGAAGCATATGGCGCGCATGGTTATCCTGATATGATCGGTTCCGTAGAAAAAGAGACCGGTCCCTGGTATCCGATGTATTCCTACTCCAATGCTATGACTACAGAGACCGCAGGCGGCGTTGCTTGGACAAAGATGGGTCAGATCAAGCATGAGTGGCTTCCGAAGGTCGTAATGGCAGCTAATTTCGATTCTACATGGGATGACTATATGGCAGCATACGAAGCATGCAAGCCGGAAGACTTCATCGCAGAGATGCAGGAAGAGCTTGAAAGAAGAGCCTCAGTTGCGAATCAATAATCGCTGATGCTTGAAAAGAATATGTAATTATGATGCGGCAACCCGATCATAGGATCGAGGTTGCCGCTAATAAAAAAGGAGGCTGAAAATAAGATATGGACCTCAAATCAAAGAAAAAGAACGTATCGTCGAAAAAAACAATGAAGGAAAAGCTTTCTAAAAAGGAAATTGAGCGACAGGGGATTCTGCTGGGTTTTATGGCTGTATATGTCATTTATGGCATCGTGTTTTATTATCTGCCGCTGGGCGGATGGATCATGGCTTTCCAGAATTACAAAATCAAAACAGGCCTTTTACATTCTACGTTTGTCGGATTAGATAAGTTTAAATTCCTTTTTCAGGATGCGGAGTTTATCCGGGTTATCAGAAATACCCTGGCAATGGGTGTTATTAATCTTGTTTGTACATTTGTCATGGCAATCGTTTTTGCCATCCTCTTGAATGAAGTCAGAAATAGATTTGGAAAGAAGCTGGTTCAGACGATTTCATATTTACCGCATTTCCTTTCATGGATCATCGTAACAGGTATCATCCATGATTCATTATCCAATACCGGTATCATCAATGAATTGCTCGTGAACTGGAATATTATAAAGACACCGATTAACTTTTTTGCGCATGAAGGTTATTTTTGGCCGATCGTTGCTTTCGCAAATGTATGGAAAGAAACAGGTTGGAATGCAATCATATATCTTGCGGCTATCGTATCCATCGATCCCTCGCTCTATGAAGCGGCTGAGATGGACGGTGCGGGAAGATGGGCAAAGATCAAGCATATTACGCTGCCCGGAATCCGGCCTACGATCATGATCCTGCTGGTAATGAATATAGGTAATGTACTGAATGCCGGGTTTGAAGTTCAATACTTATTAGGTAACGGTCTGGTGCGTAAGGTATCTGAAACAATTGATATCTATGTGTTGAACTGGGGTGTCAGCCAGTCCGATTATTCATTGGGTACTGCGGCCGGTATTTTCAAGAGCGTTGTTGCGATTATTCTCATTATAATTGCCAACTATGTCGCTAAGAAGACCGGCGAAGAGCATCTGTTCTAAGGGGGTAGATTGAAAAATATATCTAAGGCAGTAAAGAACACTGCCTAAGATATATTAAGTTTCACACTGAAAAACGCAAAAACAGCGTTTTTCAAATCTATTGTAAGTCGCAGCAGAGCTGCGACATGGAGGGTTAGTATAATGAAAGATAAGAAAGATAAAAACGAGATCAAATTAAATTATACCAACATGAATAAAAGGGATGGCAGCAGAGTTCATGAATCACATGCGGAGGAGTCATCGGAAAAGCTCAGAAAAATAAAAAAGATGCTGCTGGGAAGCTCCTATAGAAGGGAAAGCCCCGGGGATACGTTTTTTGGTATCTGTATCGCAATTTTCATGGTACTCTTTTCCATAGTTACGCTTTACCCCGTACTGAACACAGTTGCTATTTCGTTTAATGACGGTCTGGATGCCGTAAAAGGCGGAATCCATCTTTGGCCGAGAGTATTCTCGATGAAGAGTTATGAGACGGTTTTGGGAATACAGGGCTTTGTCCAGGGTGCGTTGATAACGGTTTTGAGAACTGTTATCGGTACATTGTTTGCTCTGGTAGCCAATGCGCTGCTTGCATACATAATCTCGCGTAAACACTTTATGTTCAGATCAGGACTTTCGCTCTTCTGGGTTATAACGATGTATGTGAATGGCGGACTTATCCCGACGATGGTGCTTTTTAAAGCGCTGCATCTGACGAGTTCATTTTGGGTATATGTTATCCCCGGTATGGTAAGCGCATTTAACGTAATGGTAATCAGAACTTATATGGAAGGGCTTCCGGATGAGCTGGAAGAATCCGCACAGCTTGATGGCGCGGGTTATATGACGATCTTTATCAAGATCATTTCCCCGCTTTGCAAGCCTGTTTATGCAACGGTTGCTCTGTTTGTTGCGGTATATCAGTGGAACTCATGGTTTGACGCAATGATTTATAACCGTATGAAGCCTGAGTATACAACGCTTCAGTATGAGTTGATGAAATTGTTGTCATCCGTTATGCAGCAAAGCGGAAGCGCAACCGGCGGAGCTGCTGCTCAGGGCGGCAGTGTTTCAGCCGTAACGCCGGTAAGCGTCAGATCAGCCGCAACGGTTATCACCATGCTGCCTATTATATGTTTGTATCCGTTCCTGCAAAGGTATTTTGTAACCGGTCTTACCATTGGCGGCGTAAAGGGATAAATTTGTTCAGATAATGATTATCTTCCACTCCGACGTTTCTGCGTTGGAGTGGATTTTTGGAATTATGCGGATTTCTGATCCGCAGATTACGGAAAGGCATGAATATTGATATGTATGATATCAGACACAGACAAGCATCAAAACGAATCGAAATCAGGGATGAAGCAGGAGAATTGATGAGAAATACGCCGGTTATCGTAAAGCAGACCGGACGTGATTTCAAGATAGGGATCAACGGGTTTGACGTAGTTGCTTATATCACTGCGAAATCATCCGAAGAGAAGGCGTTTTTTAAAGACAGAATGGAAAAAGCGCTAGCGGTATTTAATTTCTTTACCCTCCCGATGTATTGGGGGATCTTTGAGCGGGAGGAAGGGATTACATTAAAAGAGGAGTGTATTAATGCCGCAAAGCTTTTAAAAGACCATCATGCCTCTGTAAAAGGGCATCCGTTATGCTGGCATACGGTCTGCGCGGACTGGCTTTTGAAGTATGATGATGAAGTGATCCTGAATAAGCAGATTGAGCGGGTTCATAGGGAAGTAACGGATTTTGATGGTCTGATCGATGCATGGGATGTGATCAATGAGACTGTCATTATGCCGAAATTTGATAAATACGATAATGCAGTCACAAGGATCTGCAAAAAATATGGACGCATCCCGCTGATCAAAGCGCTTTTTGATGAAGCGGCATCCTGCAAAACCGGCGCAAAGCTTATTCTAAATGATTTTAATGTTACGGATCAGTATGAAAAGGTGATCGAGGAATGTCTGGAGACCGGTGTAAGGATCGATGTGATTGGTATCCAGTCCCATCAGCATCAGGGCTGCTGGGGGAAAGAAAAGCTGCTTGAGGTGATTGACAGATTTTCAAGATTTGGGATACCGATACATTTTACAGAGAATACCATAGTGTCGGGGTCTTTGATTCCGAAGGAGATAGAGGATCTGAATGATTGGCAGGTGAAGGACTGGCCCAGTACGGAGGAAGGCGAAGCAAGACAATGTGAAGAGATGGAAGAAATGTATCGGATCCTGTTCGCTTCTCCGGCGGTTGAGGCAGTGACCTGGTGGGATTTTTGCGATGGGGCATGGCTGGGGGCGCCCTCAGGCTTGCTTAGAAGAGATAGCAGCTTAAAGCCTGTTTATAAAAAACTGCATCATATGGTCAATGAAGAATGGACAACGAATTATGAAGCCGTGACGGATGACTGCGGAAGGCTTGCTCTGAATGGTTATAAAGGGGAATACACGATTCTGGTCAATGGGCAGACGATCCGGGAGAGCTTATGAGAGCATCCTGCCGGTTTGAAGCAGGTGCTTGATACGTCTCGGATAACGGTTGTTTCATGAATGATAGAAAAGAGGTATGCAGCTTTGGGTTTATTTCGGTTTGACAGTCCGGTCATGATCCTGATCGGAAAGATAGCGGATTTTATTGTTTTGAATACGTTATGGATTATCTGTTGTATCCCTGTTGTGACGATAGGCGCGGCAACCACAGCCAAATACACGATCGCCATGAGGATCCTGCGTGATGAGGGTTCCGGAGTCATAGTGCCGTATTTTCGGGCTTTTAAGGACAATTTTAAGCAGGCGACCGCGATCTGGTGCATGCTGATTCCGGCAATCATTTTTTGTGTGATGGACTGGTATTATATCAGAGAAAAGGGAAATGATATATCGCATTATTATGTTGCGGCTGTTTTTGTCTTTTCCATGATTGTCCTCTGCATATGTATGTCGGTTTTTCCTTTTATTGCCAGATTCAAGGTGACTGTGAAGGAGGCGATGAAGGCGGCTTTTATCCTTTCGTTCCTTCAATTTTTTAAATTTGTGCTGATCGCTCTGATTGAGGTTGGGACGGTCATTGCGGCGATCTGGTATTCAAGATGGTTTCCGCTGGTGCTTTTGTTTGGGACATGTACTGCATTTTATTTTAATACGCTGGTATGTGTAAAGGCATTCCGGAAGATCGAGGATAAAATGGGAGATCAGGAGGATGCTGAGGGAGCCGGGGAAAAGATCTTTCATGACGCATCGCAGGAGGAAGACAGGATATCATAATCATGCGGCCGCCGCGTCGGGGGACAGGTAAGGAAATGGACAGCAAAGATGCAGGATTGAATAAAAAAGATCAAGATGGCGAAAACAGCCTGAGAAGAAGGCTGTCAGATGAAAAAGAAAAAATATCAGCCATGGACAGGACGCAGAAGAGGCGGTACTTTAAAGATTATTATCTGATGCCAACCGTGATCGCCGTATTTGTTATCTTTTGCGTTATCTGGTTTTTGTATGATGCGTTGCTTGCAAGGAAGAATGTCCTTTATACAGGCGCCCTTGTGGGATGTCAGGTCTCAGACGAGGGGAAACAGTATCTTACGGAAGGGTTTCTTGAAGTGATCGGCGGAAGAGCCGGGAAGGACGAAGTAGTTCTTTCAGAGGATCTGTGGATCACATTTTCTGACGAGGATCTGGAAAAGTATCAGGCGGCGGATTCCAATCTATATGTCAATATTGCCGCGGGAGATTTTGATTATATGCTGATTGACGGGGCGGTGATCGGTCAATATGCCGCGATGGATGCATATGCGGATCTGGATGAGTATGTCAGAAAGCATCAGATATCGGAGGATGATATCTATCTGCGGGATGGGAAAGCGGTTGCGGTAAAGCTTCCTGAGGAAGCGGAAGAACAGGCAGGCATTACTTCCTTTAGTGATGAGGTATATCTGGTTATCGTGGATATCAAGAGGAATCCATCCTATGAAGAATTGCTGATGGAATATCTTTTGCAGACGAAATGATCGTCTGAACATTATATTATATGGAGAATGAATATGAAATTATCTTCAATCTACAGTGACAACATGATCCTTCAGAAAGGAAGGAAAAATATCATATCAGGTCTGGCGGAGGCTGAGGAAAGCGTCAGCATTCTGTTTCTGGGAAAGCAATATACCGCAAAGGCAGACGTGAATGGCTGCTGGACCATAGAGATACCGCCCTGTGATCAGGAGGAAGCTTATGGACCGTTTGAAATGGTGATCAGCGGATCGGGAGGAGATACCTTCAGGCTGAAGAATATTGTGTTTGGCGATGTCTTTCTTTTGGGAGGACAGTCCAACATGGAGCTTCCGTTGGAGCGGACAAGAGATCTTTACGGGGATGAAATAGACGTTGCGACGGATCCGGACATCAGGATGTTTCAGGTGGAAAAGGTCTTTGATTTTTCCGGGGAAGCAAAGCCTTTGGAAAGCGGAGAATGGATCTGCGTTACTCCTGAAACGGCAAAGGATTTCAGCGCGGTCGGTTATTTCTTTGCCAAGATGTACCGCATGGAGAAGCATATACCGGTCGGTCTTGTGCATACTGCGGTTGGAGGTGCGCCGGTAGAAGCATTTATGAGTGAGGATAATATCCGGGCCACTGCCGAAAAAATCAAAGCATCCCATGATTTAAAGTGTACATGCGACGGGAATAAAAATATGGGGTGTATTTTCTGCTATGATAAGATGCTGAAGGAAGATAAAGATCAGGAATATGTCGCCGGAGTGCAGGAAGACGACCGTAACAGGATTGCGGCATGGTATGAGGAGCTGGAGAACAATGATCCCGGTCTTAAGAACGGCTGGCTGGATAAGTGGGAGGGATGTGACGATACCATCACATTGCCCGGATTTTTTAAGGGAACAAAATACGAGAAGTATCTGGGTTCGCTCTGGCTTCAGAAGACGGTTTCCATCCCGGAAAGCATGGCTCTTAAGGAGGGCGTTCTCGCGCTGGGAACATTGGTTGATTCTGATAAGACATATCTGAACGGGGAATTGACCGGCGCTACCGAGTACAAATATCCGCCCAGAAGGTATGCGCTGAAAAAAGGCGCGTTAAAGGTCGGGGAAAATGTTATTTCTGTCAGGCTGTGCATGGACAGCAACATCGGCGGAGCAGTACCGGATATGCCGTATTATATCAAAGCCGGTGATGAACAGGTGAGTCTGGAGGGAGAATGGCAGTTGAGAAAAGGATATGCCTGTGAACGGCTGGAGGGGGAAACATTCTTTATCTGGCATCCGACGGCGTTATTTCATTCGATGATCGCATCTATAAAGGACATATCATTTAAGGCTGTTTTATTTTATCAGGGAGAATCTAACTGCGGTTATCCGGAATACTACGCAGATATGCTTGAAGCCATGGTGGAGGAGTGGAGAGGACTGTTTGGGGAAGAGATACCGTTTTTCCTGATTGAGATAGCATATTTTCTGGGAGAAGGACCGGACTATGTCGACGATCCCTTTGATGGGGTCAGAAAAGCGCAGCATGAAGCCGTAAAGAGAATGAAAGACGTATATCTTGCAGAGATCTATGATCTGGGTCAGTATAATGAGCTTCACCCGCAAAATAAAAAGGATGTCGCAAAAAGATTATATGACTTATATAAGAATAAAATGATGGAGGAAAATCAATGAAAAGAAGAGCTAATGAAAGAAAACCGCTGGTAAATCATATTTATACGGCAGATCCGTCTGCGCATGTATTTGATGGGAAGATCTATATCTATCCATCCCATGATGTTGCCCATGACTGCCCGGATGATGATGACGGAGATCAGTATATCATGGAAGATTATCATGTCCTTTCTATGGATAATCTGGACAGCATATGTGTTGATAACGGTCTTGCGCTTCATCAGGATGATATCCCATGGGTAAAGAACCAGATGTGGGCTCCCGATGCGGTAGAGGTAAACGGAAAGTATTATCTTGTGTTTCCTGCAAAGGATCATGACGGAATATTCCGTATTGGTGTGGCTGTAGCGGATACGCCCGTAGGACCGTTTCAGCCGCAGGATGATTATATCCAGGGCAGCTACAGCATCGATCCGTGCGTGCTCAAGGATGAGGATGGGAAGATCTACTGCTATTACGGCGGGCTTTGGGGCGGTCAGCTGGAAATGTGGCAGTCCGGTACATTTGATCCGGATGCAAGAAGACCGGAGGGCGATGATCCGGCGATCGGACCTATGGTTGCCGAATTTGCAGAAACCATGGATAAGTTTGTTACGGAGCCGAAGCATATCCAGATCCTTGATGAAAACGGAGAGCCGTTAAAAGCGGGAGACGAGGACAGACGGTATTTTGAAGATCCCTGGACATATAAATACAACGGTAAATATTATTTTTCTTATTCCACGGGGACGACACATTATATCTGCTATGCGGAGGGTGACAGCCCGTATGGTCCGTTTACCTACAAGGGGAGGATCATGGAGCCGGTATTGGGCTGGACAACGCATCACTCGGTCGTATGCATTGACGGTGAGTGGTATTTGTTCTATCACGATTGTGAGTTGTCCGGCGGGATTACGCATGAAAGATGTGTAAAATATACCAAATTGAACATTTCCGAGGACGGTACGATCGAAACGATCCATCCTTATGAGGAAGAATAGAGGGGCAGCAGGCTGCTCTGACAGGGAGGCTCAGGTTGAAGAAAAAAGTCGCAGTATTTGCAAATGGCTGGAATAGTGAGAATCTATACCGGTGCATAGAGGGGATCTATGCGGGCGCTCCGGAGGGCGTTGTGGATTATTATGTGTTTTTGTGCTATACCGCTTACGATATGTCGGATGTCCTGCAAAAGAGCTTAAGCAGTATCTATGAATTGCCGGATCTCTCTCTTTTTGATGCGGTTATCATATTTTATCCCGGTCTGAACTTTAGGGAATCCATTGATTTGATCGTGAAAAAGGCGAGAGAGAGCGGACTTCCGGTGGTATGTATCGGTGCAAAGTATGATGGCTTTTATTTTGTAGGTGTTGATAATTATATGGGGATGAAGGAGCTTTGTTCCCATATCATGGAAACCCATGGGGTGAAAAATGCCCGCTATATTGCAGGCTCTAAGGATAATGATGATTCCAATGAACGATTGAGGGCTGTCAGGGATTCTTTCGCGGAGCATGGACTGTCGTTTAGGGATGAAGATGTATTTTATTCGGATTGGGAATCCGCGCATGTGATAAAATATGTGGAAAAGTTATGCAGAGCCGAAGGAGGGCTCCCCGATGCATTTATCTGCGCTAATGATATATTGGCGGAAGCTGTCAGTTATGTCCTGGAGGAATATGGGATAAAAACGCCGGAAGATGTCATACTTACCGGTTTTGATCATTCGGAGGAGGGGAAGCTGTTTTACCCGTCCATAGCAAGCGTAAACCAGAATTATGAAGAAGTAGGGAAACGGTCGGCGGAAATATTATATAATGCGCTTCAGGGGAAGGAAATGCCCGGGGATAATAAGCTTATGTGCAGTTTTTGTCCGGGGGAAAGCTGCGGATGTAAAAATTGTAACAACGAAGACGAAAGCCGTAAGATGTATGTAAGGGATATACCCCGGAAAAATATTTTTGCGGATAATATGGAGGGAAGAAGAAACCGGCTTTCAACCACGATTGTGGAAGCGGTTTCTTATGATGATCTGAAGTCAAGTCTCAGAAAAGAATTTGCAGAGCAGTCCGGATGTGAGGGAGATACATTTTTTTGTATGTTTGACGCAAGGCTGTCCCAGATCGCGGAGAAGGATATTCGTGATATCCCCCGTTATACCTATGCGGAGGAAATGGATGTTGCGGTCAGCAAAATGAACAGAATACCGGGAACCTATGGTCGGATCAAGACGCGGGATCTGCTTCCCGCATTGGGGGATGATTATAAGAATCACCTATATACCTTCCTTCCCATATATTTTGACTCCTTTGTGTGCGGCTATATGGTCTTTGCGGATAGACTGAGTTGGTTTTTATCGACGGCATTTTATCAATTTGAACAAAGCTTCGCTTCTTCCATCGTGCTGTACAAGAGGAATGTGCAGGTCACGGAGCTTAATAAGCTGCAGTCAAGACTGATGGGGCAGGATCCGCTTACCAAAGTTAAGAACCGTACCGCATATGAGCATTATATGAAAGAGTTTCGGAAGAAATTTAACAGCGGAGAATACAGGGAATTTGCAGTCGTGTATTTTGATATCAATAATTTAAAGCTGATCAATGATTCTTTGGGACATGAAATGGGCGACCGTTATATCCAGAATTGTTGCAAATATATTTGCGACTATTTTAAAAGCAGTCCGGTATTCCGGATAGGCGGTGATGAATTTGTTGTTATATTGACCGGATTGGATTATCAGTGCCGCAATGATATCATGGAGCGGATATATGAGGATATGAAGAACGCTTCGGATGTTCGGGAGCTGTCCAGTGAACATATCTTTGTTGCTTATGGATTGGCAGATTACGATCCCGAAACGGACATCGACTGCATGACTGTCTTTCGCAGGGCGGATGAACGGATGTACAGGACAAAAAGAAGCATGAAGAATAGGAAAATCAGATGATATGCCTAAAAATACGGAAACAGAATTGCGAAGCAGGATCTGAAATGATATAATGTACCTAAGCGCAGTGTGAAAACGCTAAGTACCACATTAAAAACAGGTATTAAAAGCAGTAAGCTTCACACAGAAAACGCAAAACAGATAGAAAAGGCTTGGTTTCCGGATGAAGAATAAGATCGAAGCCATGGAAAG